>NZ_JBIAJR010000004.1:0-122409 GCF_042872025.1 Streptomyces sp. NPDC005494 | reverse complement strand
GCAGTGGTATCGCCACGACGGTTACACGGACGGCACCAATCGGTGGACGGCCGGAGGAGGCGGGAACAACGTCAGTGATGGGTGGAACATCTACAGCACCGTATTCAGCGATACCGCTCAATCCGTTGCCGTGCCAGCAGCCTCCCCACCCGCTGCCAAGCCCGCTACCTCCCCACCTCAGCCCGCGTCGGGCATTCTTCTCAAGGCATTCGTCCGCAGCGGAGGTGCCAAGCGACTCGGCAAGATTCGTATGCCGCCGGCAGCGGTGTCGGCCGGGGAGATCATCTACAAGCGAAGCGTCTTCGACGCGACTGGCGCCCTGGTCGTGGAGGAAGGAAGGGTAGCGGCTGGAGCCAATACACCCGTGCCGGTCGGCCCCTTGCACGTTCCTCGAGAGAGCTTCTCCTACAGACACACCTTCGTCGACGAGTCCGGTGCGCTGAGAGCGCGTGCCGGAGACATAACGGTGACCGCTGACTTGCGACTGCAGATCGGCATCGTGAAACTCGAAGGTTCGGTCGACGGAGAGAAACTCACCGCAAACGGTTATGCCGAAGTAGTCACGGTCAGGGTTGACGGATCCGCCTCGTTCGGTGCTCCAGGTGCCGGGGGGAGCGCTACTGGGCATGCTGTGGGGCCCAATGCCCACATGTCCGGGGAAGCCGGCCCGAATGGAGTGGGCGGGGAGATCGGCCTGTCCGCGGGCGAGATCGGCGGGCAACTCGGTGTAACGATCGGAGGCCAGCCTTTCGGCGTCGGCGGTGAGATCGGCCTCAAAGCAGAGCTAGGTCTGCACTGGGCGGCGACAAGCACTATCACGTTGCCTCTCATTACCATCAGTGGCCCAAATCCGCTGGCTGGGGTGACATCGTTCGCCATAGGCGCTGTGAACGACCTCGCTCGAGACCCGGTAAGGACCGCGGAGCAGGCGATCAACGACATCGCCGGTGTCGGCATAGACGCGGTCGAGGAGGTCGGCCAGATAGTCAAAAGCATTGCCGGCATCTTCGGGGACGACGACGAGGACGAGGAAGACAAACACACTGTGACCAGAGACGAGTGGGGGGACCCCAAGAAGCATGCGCCGCCCGGGCAAGTACTCTTTGACCGGTGAGGTGGCAACCTCGATCGGCCACCTGCCTGGCTTCTCCAGACCTGTCTCAAGCAGGTGGACGCCGCCCAAAGGCAGGCGCGACAGTGGATGCTTGCGGGACCTGTTCCTCACCGGTGAGATGTGACGCCGCGTCCGCGTGAGGTGGAGGGCGACACAAGAATCACTCAACAACTCACGAACCGCGGGTCACAGCCCTGGCGTAGTCGCGCGTCTGCAGAACTCCCGGCACGAGCATGGGCGCGTATTCGCAGATGCTCGTGGCCCTTCTTTCCAACTCCGCCGCATCTGCGAAATAGTCCGCTACCTTCGACTGCCGGGCGAGCAGACTGAGCCGTTGCAAGTGCTCTCCGCTGAGCAGCAGTTCGTCGAACTTCCGGGACAGGTCCACCTGAGGCCGCCGATCGGGCGCCTCGAACAGGCCGATGTACGTGCCCGAGCAGAACGCCCGCTCACCCAGCTCGTTCTGCGACAGCCCCGCCGCCTCCCGCAGCCGGCGCAGCTCCGCACCGTAGAAGGCGCGGGGGTTCGCGTACGGGTCCAAGTCCTTCGGAAGCGGCATGGGCCCGAACGTATCGGTTACCCCGCCCCCGTATACCGCGATTGCGCCGAAGTCACCCGCACGGGGCTGCAAAAGCCTTTCTGCGCAAGGCGTTTACATGGTTTCGGGTCGGCGCTAGCCTCCGCGAGTGGGAGCGCTCCCAAGCTCGCCCGCACCCCGGCCCCACCCGGCGCCGCAGCGAAGGGACGTACGCATCGTGATCCAACTGACGAGACATCGATTACTGGCAGGCACGCGCCGAAGAGCCGTCCTGCTCACCCTGCTCGCCCTCCTCACGACCATCCCCGCCCTCGGGCTCGTCGTCACCACCGGCGAGAAGGCCGAGGCGCACGGTACGCCCATGAAGCCCGCCAGCCGCACCTTCCTGTGCTGGCAGGACGCGCTGACCGACACCGGCGAGATCAAGCCGGTGAACCCCGCCTGCAAGGCCGCGGCACAGCAGAGCGGCACCACCCCCTTCTACAACTGGTTCTCCGTGCTGCGCTCCGACGGCGCCGGCCGCACCCGCGGCTTCGTGCCCGACGGTCAGCTGTGCAGCGGCGGCAACACCAACTTCACCGGGTTCAACCAGCCCAGCACCGACTGGCCGGTGACGCACCTGACCGAGGGGTCGACCATCGACTTCTCGTACAACGCCTGGGCCGCGCACCCGGGTTGGTTCTACGTCTACATCACCAAGGACGGCTACGACCCCACGCAGCCGCTGACCTGGGCCGACATGGAGGAGAGCCCCTTCATCTCCGTCGACCACCCGCCGCTCAACGGCAGCCCGGGCACCGTGGAGGCCGACTACAAGTGGACCGGCGCGCTGCCGGACGACAAGGACGGCCGTCACGTCATCTACGTGGTCTGGCAGCGTTCCGACAGCCAGGAGACCTTCTACTCCTGCTCCGACGTGGTCTTCGACGGCGGGAACGGGGAGGTCACCGGGGTCAAGGACGGCTCCACCACCACCCCGACCGAGCCTCCGCCGGGTGCCTGCACCGCCACACGCAGCACCACCGGCAGCTGGAGCAACGGCTACCAGTCGGAGGTGAAGGTCACCAACACCGGTGACGTGCCGATGCTCGGCTGGATGGTGGAGTGGACGCTGCCCACCGGGCAGAAGGTCGCCAGCCTCTGGAGCGGGACGATGACGACGCAGGGGCAGGAGGTGATGGTCCACAACGCGGGCTGGAACGGTTCGCTGGACCCCGGTGAATCCACGACCTTCGGGTACGTCACCGAGGGCGGGGCTCCGGACGCCGCTCTGGCACTCGGCTGCAGGGTGGGCTGAGCGCGCGCGGTCCCGAGCGGCCGGCGCCGGCCTCCCCGGACGGGGTGCCGACCGTGACCGGGCCGCGGTACCGCCCCCACTCCGCAGGCCCAGGACGCGGACGGCCGGTACCTCGCCCCCGAGGTACCGGCCGGTTCCGTGTGGCTCCGTGTGGCGTCGTGCCGTTCAGGCCGCCTTCTTCTTGAGTGACGTGAGGTGGGCGAATACGACGACGTTGGCGGAGTAGCCGTTCTTCTTGTCGAAGCGTCCACCGCACGTCATGAGCCTGAGCTCCGGACGGCCGGTGGCCCCGTACACCTTGTCGTCGGGGAACTTGTCCTTCGTGTACGTCTTCACCTCGTCGACGGTGAAGACAGCGGTCCGCTTGTCCGCCCGGGTGACCTTCACGGTGTCGCCCCGGCGCAGGACGTTGAGATTGAGGAAGATCGCCGGCCCGGTCGCGGTGTCACGGTGGCCGACGAGCAGGGACGTACCTGCCTCCCCCGGGGACGGGCCCTTGCGGAACCAGCCCACCAGCTTCGGCTTGCTCAGCGGCGGGGCGCCGAGCCGGCCCTTCTTGTCCAGTTCGAGGCCCATGACCGGGGCTTCGATGAAGATCGCCGGGATGGCGACCTTAAGCGGACGGGAGTGCACCAGCGGTGCGTGCGAGGCCGGCACCTTCTTCGGCGGCGCGTGGGGTGCTCTCCGGAAGGGGGGCGCCCCGCCGCCCGCGGCATCGCTGCCGCGGGCGGCGGTGACCGACGAGGCGTCATCGGGCGAGTCCGAGCTCGCCCACACGATGCCGGTCACCAGCGAGAAGGTCACGCACAGGGTGATCGTGAGCCGGCAGGCGCGGCTGGGTCCCCGTCGGCGCCGTCGGCCTCGCGCGTCATACCTCGTTGCGGGCACGGCGGCGCGCGGTGCGACGGACCATGATCAGGCCGGCGATACCGGCGGCCCCGGCGACCAGCGCCGCCGAGGTCCCGACGTTCGAGTCGCTCTCGGAGCTGACGCTCTCCATGTCGGGAACGCCGCCGCCACCCGCGGGCACCGCACCGGAGGGCTTGTCGTAGATCTCCGCGGAACCCTTCTCCGCGGAACCCTTCTCGGAGCCCTTGTCCGCCTGGGCGCCCGTGTCCGACCCGCCCCGGCCCGCACCGTCGGCGTTGTCGCCGCGCCGGCCGCGCTCGGAGCAGTCCACCTCGAAGCTCTTCTGCTTCGGGAGGGTTCCGACGGTCCAGGTCAGCTGGTACGTGCCCTCGGGCAGCAGGTACTCCTGGCTGCGGCCCTGGCCGTTGGCGAGGGGGAGGGTGTTCGTCAGGGTGTTGCCCGGGGGCCGCTCGGTGATCGTCCAGACGACCAGGGGCAGCTCCCCGAAGTTGTTCGCCGCGAGGACGAACTGGCACACCTCGACGCCGTTGCGGTCACCTCGCGAGTGCCAGCTGACGGAGCGGATGTCGATGTCGCCGCTCTCACCGACGGCCTGTGCGGCAGGGGCTCCGGCCAGGGCGACCACCCCGGCGGCGGCCACCGCGGCGGCCACCGTGGTGCCCGTGCGGATGCTGCGGGAGCGGAGGGAAGCGGAAATGCGCATGCTGGGCTCCTTCAAGCCGAGATGATTGTCGTACTGATCACCTGATCGCCTAAGAGATGACATGGATCCACGGAAAGGTGCGCCGAGACACGCGAAAGTACGCAAAAGTACCCTGACTAGCCCACTCCGGGCGGTGAACTCCCAGGTCGGAGCCGTACGCATGACCGATCTCGCGAGTGCGGGCGTGCGTCGGCGCGTCGGCCCCGGCCCTCGACCGCTGGGAACGGGTCACGAATCCGCCGGCCCTCGACCGCCGGGAGCAGGTCAGGAACCGGCCTGACCTCGGCGCCGCAGCCGGCGCCGGTACACGACCACCAGGGTCACCGCCGCAGCGGTGCCCACGCCGACCGCGGTCCAGGTCACCAGCTCGAGGACGGTGGGCCCGGGCAGGGCGGGCGAGGCGTCGACCGGGATGACGGCGGTGTCGTTGCCGGGGGTACGGTCGTACGGGTTGTACGCCCGCACGCTTCCCTGCGCGCCCGGGACCTGCCGGTCGATACGGATGCGGAAATCGATGGTCGTCGTCCCGTCGTCCCCCTGGGGCGAGAGGAACGCGGTCGAGTCGAGTTCGCAGACGAAGGCCGCGCCGGGCTTCTCCGGCCGGGCGCATCCCCACGCGCTGTCCGTGTCCTCGAAGGTGTACGGGACGGAGCTGACCGTCGTGCCCTCCGGGGGCACCACCTCGAACCGGCCCTTGGCCTCGTCGCCCAGCAGCTCGCCGGGGCCGAGGTCGCGCACGCCGAGCCGTACGCTCACCGTGTCGCCGACCCGTCCCCGGACCGTCTCCGTGACGGGCCGGTAGTCGGCCTGGACCGTGGTCTCCACCGCGACGGTTCCGTTGATCCCGTCGAAGCTCCCGTCTGCGGTGCGGACCAGGGTGAGGGGCGCCCCCGTACCGCGCACGGCGTGGCCGGCGGGCTTCTCCGGGGCGGACGACCAACTGTAGGAGAGCGAGCCGGACACCTGCCTCCCGGCGGCGACGCAGGACAGCGGTGCGCCGGTGCGGTACGCGGCGCCCGGCGCGGCCTTCGGGGGGAACACACACCACGCCGACGTGGGGGAGGCACCGTCGTAGGAGCAGTTGCTGTGGAGGGCCTTCAGGGTGAGGCCGCCCTCCGCAGTGATGCGCAGGGCCACGCCCCGCTCCGCCGCGAACCGGGTGTGGTTGGCGAACTCCGGTGTCAGTGGCGCAGGTTCACCCGGCTCCACCCCGCTCACCCTCAGTTCCTTGCCGGGCGTACCCAGGGTGGGACCGCCGACGACCAAGCGGGTGGTGCCGGTGACGGACGCCGTGTTGTCGGCGCTCGCCGTGTAGGTGACCGTTCCGCTGTCGCCCGGCTCCACGCCGTCCAGGCCGAGGATGTCGAACGGCGCGTTGCTCTCGCCGTCGTTCCGCAGAGTGCCGTACTCACAGGTGTACACCCAGCCGCTGCCGGTGCAGTTGCCGTAACCGCCTTCGACCACGCGTGCGATGCCCTTCAGGCCCGAAGCGTCGACGACGACCCGGATGTTGCGGGCCGGCTCCTCGTTGCCGGGCACGACGGCGACGGGCACCTCGAAGTCCGAGGTGGAGGCCTCGGCTCCCTCGTCCGCGTTGTAGACGACCATGGAGCGCAGCACGTCCTTCAGGCTCAGCGCCGGTCCGTCCGCCGCGACGGCGCCGGCCGGCGCGAGGAGGGTGGCGAGAGCGAGAAGGGCGGCCGGGGCCACGGCCGTTACCGCCGCGCGAGCGGTGATCCGCGTCCGGGTCCGATGGAGCATGCGGAGCACTATGCCACCGGGGGCAGCCCCCCCGCTGATGCGGGTGGCCGCCCCCGGCGCCGTGACTCGATCTAGACGGTCAGGAGATCAACTCGATCTCCGCCAGCGTCGCCGTCTCCGTGCTCACCAGCCTGTACTGCGCGTACGCCCCCGGTGCGGCCACCGAGAACACCCGGGTCTGCTTGTCCCAGGCGAACGTCTGACCGGACCGCTTGTCGAGGTCCTTCCAGGTCTTCCCGTCCGCCGATCCCTGGAGCACCCAGCCCGTGGGAGCCTTCGCCGCCGTGGCGGAGGTCAGCGTGTACTGGACCGCCTTCGTGCCCTCGGCGGCCGGCAGGTCCACCGACTCGACGGTGGCCGAGGTGGCGGAGGTGTTGTCGTACAGCGCGCCGTCACCCTTGAGCACGTCGCCCTTCGGCGCGGGCACCTTGTCGTCCCGCGTGATGGAGACAGGGGCCGCGTTCTTGCCGGTACCCCAGGCGGAGGGCTTGGAGCCCATGTCGAACTCCAGCACTCCGCCCTTGGCGAGCAGGTCGTGCGGCAGCGAAGTGGACGCCCACTTCTTGCCGTTGACCTTCAGGCCCTGGACGTAGATGTTCGTGGCGCTGTTCTTCGGCGCCCTGACGACCAGGTCGCGGCCGTTCTCCAGGTGCACGGTGGTCTTCGTGAAGAGCGGCGACCCGATCGCGTACTCACCGCTGCCCATGACCAGCGGGTAGAAGCCGAGGGAGGAGAAGAGGAACCAGGCCGACTGCTCGCCGTTGTCCTCGTCGCCGTGGTAGCCCTGGCCGATCTCGCTGCCGGTGTACAGCCGGCCGAGGACCTCGCGGACCTTCTCCTGGGTCTTCCAGGGCTGCGAGGCGGCGTCGTACATGTAGGTGGCGTGGTGCGCGACCTGGTTGCTGTGGCCGTACTGGCCCATCCGCACGTCGCGTGCCTCGGTCATCTCGTGGATCACGCCGCCGTAGGAGCCGACGAACTCGGGCCCGGCGGTCTCCGGCGTCGAGAAGTACGTGTCCAGCTTCTTCGCCAGGCCGTCACGCCCGCCGTAGAGGTTGGCCAGGCCGCGGCTGTCCTGCGGGGCGGTGAAGGCGTAACCCCAGCCGTTGGTCTCCGTGTAGTCGTAGCCCCAGACGCGGGGGTCGTACTGGTCGGAGGGCAGACGCCAGTCGCCGTTGGCCTTCTTGCCCTGGAAGAAGCCGGCCTTCTCGTCGAAGAGCTTGACGTAGTTCTGCGCCCGGTTGAGGAAGTACGCGGACTCCTCCTTGTAGCGCTGCTTCTTCGTCTTCTCGTAGAGGGCCTGGCCCATCTGCGCGATGCCGTAGTCGTTGAGGTAACCCTCCAGCGACCAGGAGAGACCCTCGTGGGTCGAGGTGTTCGCGTATCCGGTGAAGACCGAGGTCTCCATGCCCTTGCGTCCGACCCCCGAGGACGGCGGGGCCACCGTGGCGTTCTTCACCGCCGCGTCGTAGGCCGCCTCGGCGTCGAAGTCGACGCCCTTGACGTACGCGTCGGCGAAGGCCACGTCGGAGCTGGTGCCGGTCATCAGGTCGGAGTAGCCCGGGGAGGACCAGCGGGAGATCCAGCCGCCGTCCTTGTACTGCTGGACGAAGCCGTCCACCATCTTCCCGGCCTGCTTCGGGCTGAGGAAGGAGTACGCCGGCCAGGTCGTCCGGTAGGTGTCCCAGAAGCCGTTGTTGACGTAGACCTCACCCTGGACGATCTTCGAACCCGTGTGGGTCGGGGTGTCGGTCCCGGTCTGGGCCGAGAAGGGGCTCGCGTAGGTGCTCTTCCCGTCGACCTGCTCGAAGCCCGAGTTCGGGTAGAGGTAGAGCCGGTACAGGCTGGAGTAGAGCGTGGTCAGCTGGTCGGCGTTCGCACCCTCGACCTCGACCTTGCCGAGGATCTTGTCCCAGGCCTTCTGCGCGTTCTTCCTCACCTTGTCGAAGGAGGCCTTCTCCGGCAGCTCCATGGCCAGGTTCTTCTTCGCCTGGTCGACGCTGATGAGCGAGGTGGCCAGCCGCAGGTTCACCGTGCGGTCCTTGCCCGCGTCGAAGCGGAAGAAGCCGGTCACGTCGTCACCGCCGCCGCCCTTCAGCTTTCCGCTGTCGGTGACGGGAGCGTCGAAGACGCCGTATACGAACAGCCGGGTGGCCCCGGTCGAGCCGCCGCTCTTCACGTCGGAGAAGCCGGTGAAGGAACCGGTCGCCGGGTCGAGGGTGAGACCGCCCCTGTTGTCGACGTTGTCGAAGACCAGGCTCGCGTCGTCACCGGGATAGGTGAAGCGCATCCGCGCCGCGTGGTCGGTGGGCGTCATCTCGGCCTTCAGGCCGTTCTCGAACGTCACCCCGTAGTAGTGCGGGGTCGCCTTCTCGTTCTCGTGGCGGAAGGGCAGCGCACGCGCCGTGCGGGAGGCGTCGGGCGTGCCGGAGGCCGCCGACGGCATCATCTGGAACGTCTGGCGGTCGCCCATCCAGGGGCTCGGCTCATGACTGGCGCTGAACGCCTGCAGCGTGGGCAGGTTGTCCTCGTTGTTGCCGCGCGCGTAGTCGTATATCCAGCTGGTGGAACCGGCGTTGGTCACCGGAGTCCAGAAGTTGAAGCCGTGCGGGACCGCGGTGGCGGGGAAGTTGTTGCCGCGGGAGAAACCGCCGCTGGAGTTGGTGCCGCGCACCGTGGACGCGTAGTCCGAGAGGTGCGCCTTGCGCTTCTCGGGGGCCTTCGGGGCGATCGTGACGTCGTCGATCCAGCCCTGGAACTTCGAGGAGCCCTTGGGGGAGTCGTACGCCACCAGGATCCGGTCGACCGTCTTGCCGGCGGCGACCGCCCCGATGCGAGAGGCGACCTTGTTCCACTGGTTCACGTACAACCGCTTGGCGTCGGCCTGGCCCTGCGGGGTCAGCAGTCCGCCGTGGCTGTCGGTCGCCTTCAGCCGGCTCAGGTAGGTGCCGTCGGTGAAGGCCAGGTCCACCGCCACGTGCGTCGCGGGGTAGTCCAGGTCGGTCTCGGTCATCTGCGGGTAGACCAGGTAGGACAGCTGGGTGTCCTTGGTGACGACGGTGTCGACGTCGAAGACCTTGTTGTACGAGTAGGCCCGGCCGTCCGGCTTGTGCGTGCCCGCGTACCGCAGGGCCTTCTTGCCGGTGAACCCCGCGCCCTGCTTGGCGGTCGGGGAGCCCGAGGGGCCGCGGTCGGGCTGGGAGCGCATGTCGTCCGGGGCGGGCGTGGAGGTGTCACCGTCGGAGAACTGGACGTCGGCGAGCTGGATCGCGTCGGACGCCCCGTTGTTCTTCGAGATCTCCAGCCGGAAGTGCTGGTAAGCGGTGTCCGCCGTGAAGTCGTACGACTTCGTCTGGAAGCGCTCGGAGAACGTCTGTCCGGTGCGCGTGTCCAGATCGGTCCAGGACTTCCCGTCGGTGGAGCCCTTCAGCGTCCAGTCCTTGGGGTCCCGCTCGTCGTGGTCGTTGGCCGAAGTGAGGGCGTACGTCACGACTTTGACGGGCTCGGCGAGGTCGAACTCGACCCAGCCGGAGGACTCGAAGGCCAGCCACTTGGTGCCGGACTCCACGTCGACCAGGTTCTCCTTGACCTCGCCGCCGCCGGTGTTCTCGCCGCTGGCGCGGACATCTGTCACCTGATCGGTGACATTGCCCGGGATTCCGGCGGAGAATCCGCCGTCGACACCCGATGCCCGCTTCTTCCCGTCAGGACCTTCCTCGACCGTGTTGCGCCAGTCCGGCTGCTTCTCGTCGGCCTCGAAGGAGGAGCTGAACGACGTGTCGCCGGACGGCTTCTGCGGGGCGCCGAACGACTGGGCGACTGCCGTGGCGGGGGCTGCGAGGGTCAGCACGAGAGAGGCCGCGAGCACCGCGGCCGACCGGCTGTGTCTGTGGCGCGAGCCTTGCTGGGGACCACGTGGGGGCTGCATACGAGCCATTCCTCCCGGGGGGCGTGCTGAGGACAACGTTGTCATCGTGGGATACGGGTTCCAGTAGGGAGGCAAGTGGCCGGATGTGTCAAGGGTGTTGCATGGGATGGTCCTGGTGATTCGACCGTATTGCGGAAAGCGGTGTTTCCGTGAGAAGGCACTCCGTGCCGAGGTGACCGTGAGGTCTCAACTCGGGAAAGACTGCCGCTCAACCATGCATTCGATCTTGCTCAGTTGGCGGCAAGTGGACTATACCTGTCGGCGTCTGCACAGCCGCTTCACAACGGCGCGCGGACACGGGGGAGGGGGCACGGCTGCGGGCGCGTGAAAGGGTCCGCCGTACGGTCCTCCGTAAATCCCCCACTGCACCTGGAATCCGGCAATATGCACGACCCAAGCGCAACTGACCGCGGTGGCGGGGCCCTTCGCCTAGGCGAATTCTTTACGGGTGACCGGTACACCGCCTGAGTCCTGGAGAAGGCGAGGACTTGAGCATGGGATCCACCTCCGGCCGCACGAATGAGGGCCTTGGCCGTCGCGATGTGATCAAGCGTTCTGCCGCACTCGGCCTGATCGCCGTCCCGACGATGAGCTTCCTGGCGTCCTGTGCGAGCAGCGACAGCGGAAGTGACGAGAAGGTCGAGAAGGGCACCAAGAGCGCGAAGAACCCGCTCGGTGTCAACGAGACCGCAGCCCTCGAAGTCGTGATCTTCAACGGTGGCTTCGGCGAGCAGTACGCCATCGACGCCGAGAAGAAGTACAACGAGGCCTTTCCCAAGGCACCGAAGGTCAAGCACTCCGCGACCGAGAAGATCCAGTCGATCCTTCAGCCGCGCTTCAACGGCGGAACCCCGCCGGACCTGATCGACAACTCCGGTGCCGAGCAGATGGACATGGGTGTCCTGGTCGGCAAGAAGCAGCTCGCCGACCTGACGCCGCTGATGGACGCCCCGTCGTACGACGACCCGGCGAAGAAGGTCCGCGACACGCTGCGCCCCGGGGTCCTGGAGATGGGCCAGTTCGACGGCGACCCGGTCTGGGTCATGTACTACGCGTACACCGTCTACGGCGTCTGGTACTCGCAGACCAACCTCGAGAAGCTCGACGCCGCGTACCCGGAGACCTGGGACGACATGCTCGCCCTGTGCGAGAAGGCGAAGAAGAAGGGCATCGCCGGCTGGACGTACCCCGGCAAGTACCCGTACTACCTGCCGTTCTCCCTGTACCCCTTCATCGCCAAGATCGGTGGCCGTGAGGTCCTCGACAAGATCGACAACCTGGAGCCGAACGCCTGGAAGGACCCGGCCGTCAAGGCCGCGTTCGAGGCGTACTACGAGCTCTACAAGAAGGGCTACATCCTCAAGGGCACGCCCGGCCTGACCCACATCCAGTCGCAGACCGAGTGGACCAAGGGCAAGGCGCTCTTCATCCCGAACGGTTCGTGGGTGGAGAACGAGGCCGCGCCCACCACGCCCGAGGACTTCAAGATGATGGTCGGGGCTCCCTCCAGCCTGGACGCCTCCGACAAGCTGCCCTTCGGCACCGTCTGGGCGTCCGGCGGCGAGCCCTTCATCGTCCCGGCGAACTCCAAGAACCCCGAGGGCGGCATGGAGCAGCTGCGCATCATGCTCAGCGAGGCCTCCTCCAAGAACTTCACCCAGAAGGTCAAGTCGCTGACCGCCCTCAACGGCGGCACCGACGGCCTGACGCTGTCCACCGCGCTGCAGTCCGGCGTAGACGTCCTGGCGAAGGCCGGCGAGAACGTGGTGAACCCGCGGCTGCAGGACTGGTACGCGAAGCTGCAGAAGGAGCAGATCGGTATCGCCGGAATCGGCGAGATGATGGCCGGCCGCGCGACCCCGGCGGAGACCATCAAGAAGATCCAGGGCTTCGCCGACGCGGCGGCCAAGGACCAGTCCATCAAGCACTACAAGCACCAGTGAGCAACCGTCACCAGCGGCGGCACCCGCTCGGAAATCGGGGTCGGTAAACGATGCAGCACGGCAAGTACCGGTTCATCGTGGGGTTTCTCGTGGCCCCACTGGCGTTGTACGCCATCTTCGTCATCTGGCCCTTCGCCCAGTCCATCTACTACTCGTTCACGGACTGGACCGGACTGAGCCCGGACTTCCAGATGGTCGGCTTCGACAACTACAGCCGGATGCTCGACGACGACATCTTCTGGAAGTCACTGCAGCACAGCGTGCTGCTGGCGCTGCTGCTGCCGCTGGTGACGCTGGGCCTCGCGCTCTTCTTCGCCTTCATGCTCAATGTCGGCGGCCGTCGGCGCAAGAACGCCGCGGTCGCCGGGGTGCGGGGCTCCTCCTTCTACAAGATCGCCTATTTCTTCCCGCAGGTCCTGTCGATCGTGATCGTGGCCCTGCTCTTCCAGTTCGCGTTCAACCCCACCTCCGGAATGCTGAACGCGACGCTGAAGTCCGTCGGCCTCAAGAGCCTTCAGCCGGACTGGCTCGGCGATCCCGATCTGGCGCTCTACTGCGTGATGGTCGTGCTGATCTGGTCGACGGTGGGATTCTTCGTCGTCCTCTTCTCCGCCGGGATGGCGTCGATCCCGAAGGACTTCTACGAGGCCGCCCTGCTCGACGGAGCCGACCGCGTCACGACCTTCTTCAAGATCACGCTGCCGCTGCTGTGGGACACGGTGCAGTCCGGCTGGGTCTACATGGGCATCCTGGCACTCGGTGTCGAGGCGTTCACCGCCGTACAGGTCATGACGGTGGGCCCCGGTGGCCCCGACTACTCCACCACCGTCCTGCCGCTGTACGTCTACCAGACGGCCTTCCGGGACGCCCAGGCCGGCTACGCGACCACGATCGGGGTCGGGCTGCTCATCGTCACCATGCTCTTCGCGGGCATCGTGATGCGGCTCGGCCGACGCGAGCGGCTGGAGTTCTGATGCCGTACCCCGCGCGGTCCGGCGACCGGAAGGCCGGCTCCAGGCAGAACAGTTCGGTCCCGGTGGCCGGCCCGACAGTTGCACGAGGTGAGCACCGATGAAGGTCACTGAGACTCCGCCCGCCGTCCCGGCACCGCGCTCGCCGGTGACCAAGGCGCACACCCCGGAGGAGGGGCCGGCGAAGAGCAGCGAGGGCAAGGTCCTCAACGTCTTCTCGCACGGTGTGCTGGTCATCTGGGCGGTGCTCGTGGTCATGCCGCTGCTCTGGGCGGTGATGTCGTCCTTCAAGACGGACGACGCGATCCTGTCGACGCCGTGGAAGCTGCCCGACGGCCTGCACTTCGAGAACTGGTCACGGGCCTGGAACCAGGCCCATATGAGTGACTACTTCTTCAACACCATCCTGGTGGTGGGCGGTTCGCTCATCGGCACGCTGCTGCTCGGCTCGATGGCGGCGTACGTGCTGGCGCGGTTCGACTTCCCCGGGAACCGTTTCATCTACTTCCTCTTCATCGGCGGGATGAGCTTCCCGATCATCCTGGCGCTGGTCCCGCTGTTCTTCGTCATGAACAACATGGGCCTGCTGAACTCGGTGCACGGGCTGATCCTGGTCTACATCGCCTACTCGCTGCCGTTCACCGTCTTCTTCCTCACCTCGTTCTTCCGGACGCTGCCGACCTCGATCGCCGAGGCGGCGATGCTCGACGGGGCCTCGCACACGCGGACGTTCTTCCAGGTGATGCTGCCGATGGCGAAGCCCGGCCTCATCAGCGTCGGCATCTTCAACTTCCTGGGCCAGTGGAACCAGTACATGCTGCCGACGGTGCTGAACACGGACCCGGACGGCAAGGTGCTCTCGCAGGGCCTCGTCGAACTGGCCACCAGTCAGGGCTACAAGGGGGACTGGTCCGGTCTCTTCGCGGGTCTGGTCATGGCGATGCTGCCGGTGCTCGCCGCCTACATCGTCTTCCAGCGCCAGGTCGTGGCGGGACTCACGGCGGGGGCGCTGAAGTAGGGAGACCCCCGGGCACGTGGGGGCGCTGAAGCAAGGGAGACCCCTCGGCGCGCGTTCACGTATCAGCTCTTGTCGTCACCCTGGCAACAACAGTCACCAGAAACGAACAGGCCCTCCGGGCCAGGAACCACCCCCCGGTCCTCGGCCGGGGGGTGGTTCCGTACTGGTTGAGCCCGTTTTCGCCCCTGTCCGGATGTGGAGGCTCGATGCTCATCGGAGGCTGTCACTGCTCAAGGTCTTGACGGGGAGCACCCCAAAACGCTCAGCTTAGAGTTCACATGTTAGAGAAAACGGCAGGAGTGAGTGAGTCGATGGAGACTCCGGGGTCGCAGACATCTCTGCATCGGGCCAACCTTGAGCGGGTCGTACGTGCCGTGAGGATGGCGGGGTCCCTGACCCAGGCGGAGATCGCCAGGAGCACCGGCCTCTCCGCAGCCACTGTCTCCAACATCGTGCGTGAACTCAAGGACGGCGGCACGGTCGAGGTGACCCCCACCTCGGCGGGCGGGCGCCGCGCCAGGAGCGTCTCCCTGAGCGGGGACGCGGGCATTGTCATCGGGGTGGATTTCGGGCATACCCACCTCCGGGTGGCGATCGGCAACCTGGCCCACCAGGTCCTGGCCGAGGAATCCGAGCCGCTGGACGTGGACGCCTCGTCGGCGGAGGGCTTCGGCCGGGCGGAACAACTGGTCAACCGCCTGATCGAGACCACGGGCATCAGTGCCGCGAAGGTGATCGGCGTGGGCCTCGGCGTGCCGGGCCCGATCGACGTGGAGTCCGGCACGCTGGGCTCCACCTCGATCCTGCCGGGCTGGACGGGCATCAACCCGAGCCAGGAGCTCGCCGGCCGCCTCGGCGTGCCGGTGTACGTGGACAACGACGCCAACCTGGGCGCGCTGGGCGAGCTCGTGTGGGGCAGCGGCCGCGGGGTCAAGGACCTCGCCTACATCAAGGTCGCCAGCGGCGTCGGAGCCGGGCTGGTGATCGACGGGCACATCTACCGCGGCCCCGGCGGCACCGCCGGCGAGATCGGCCACATCACGCTCGACGAGGCGGGCCCTGTGTGCCGCTGCGGCAACCGCGGCTGCCTGGAGACCTTCACGGCGGCCCGGTACGTCCTGCCCCTGCTCAGGCCCAGCCACGGGCCCGATCTCACGATGGAGCGGGTGGTGCAGCTGGCCCGCGAGGGCGATCCGGGCTGCCGCAGGGTCATCGGGGACGTCGGACGGCACATCGGCAGCGGGGTGGCCAACCTCTGCAACCTGCTCAATCCGAGCCGCGTCGTGCTCGGCGGATCCCTCGCGGAGGCGGGGGAGTTGGTCCTCGGGCCCATCCGGGACTCGGTCTCGCGCTACGCCATTCCCAGCGCCGCGCGGCAGCTCTCCGTGCTGCCCGGCGCGCTCGGCGGGAGGGCCGAGGTGCTCGGTGCACTGGCCCTCGTGCTCAGCGAGATGGGGGATTCAACCCTTTTGGAGAGCACCCTCCCCGCCGCGACGCCTGCCTTCACTTAGATAACGAATGGCACCGTTGTCATCTCGTTAAGTATTTACTCCTTGACGCTGACCTCGCGGCCGAGTTGACTTCCAGCCACCTCGGCCGCAACGTCGCGGCCTCGTCAGGGAGGTTCGAAATGAACACGCGTATGCGTCGTGCCGCCGTTGCCGTTGCCGCCACCACCATGGCCGTCTCGCTCGCTGCTTGCGGGAGTGCCAAGGAGTCGGGCGACAAGGCCTCCACCGACTCGGGCAAGAAGGGCGACGATCTCAAGATCGGTCTGCTCCTCCCCGAGAACGTCACGGCCCGTTACGAGAAGTTCGACAAGCCGATCATCGAGAAGAAGGTCGGCGAGCTCACCGGCGGTAAGGCGGAGGTCGTCTACGCCAACGCCAAGCAGGACGCCACGCTGCAGTCGCAGCAGGTCGACACCATGATCACGAACAAGGTCGACGCGCTGATCATCGACGCGGTCGACGCCAAGGCCATCGAGAACAGCGTGAAGAAGGCCAAGGACGCGGGCATCCCCGTCGTCGCCTTCGACCGCCTCGCCGAGGGCCCGATCGACGCCTACACCTCCTTCGACAACGAAGAGGTCGGCCGCGTGCAGGGCACGGCCCTGCTGGAGGCCCTGGGCGACGCCGCCAAGCCCACCATCGTGATGATGAACGGCTCGATCACCGACCCGAACGCCGCGCTCTTCAAGAAGGGCGCCAAGTCCGTCCTCGACGGCAAGGTGACGTACGGCAAGGAGTACGACACCAAGGAGTGGAAGCCGGAGAACGCCAACGCCAACATGGAGGGCGCGATCACGGCCCTCGGCAAGGACAAGATCGCCGGCGTCTACTCCGCCAACGACGGCATGGCGGGTGGCATCATCCAGGCCCTCAAGTCCGCCGGTATCTCCAAGCTCCCGCCGGTCACCGGCCAGGACGCCGAACTCGCCGGTGTGCAGCGCATCGTCACCGGTGAGCAGTTCATGAGCGTCTACAAGCCCTACCCGCAGGAGGGCGTCGTCGCCGCGGAGATGGCCGTCGCGCTCGCCAAGGGCGAGAAGCTCGACACCATCGCCACGTCCGAGGTCGACAACGCCGGCACGAAGGGCATCGCCACCGTGCTCGTCCCGGTCGTCTCGCTGACCAAGGACAACATCAAGGACACCGTCATCAAGGACGGCATCTACACGCTCGACGAGATCTGCACGGCCAAGTACAAGGCCGCCTGCACCGCCGCGGGCCTGCAGTAGGCCCCTTCCGCCCGGCCGGCCCTCCACGGCCCGCCGGGCGGACCCGAAGCCTGTCCGGTGCCCCGCCCACCAACTGTCCCGCTGCCGGGCGGGGCGCCGGACGGAACGCTTCGTCCCCTCCTTTTTCATGCTTCTGCTCAAACCACCGCGCCTTCCCCCAGGCGCGGTATCCCCGCCGGGTCAGGCGGCGAAGGAGATGGTTCACGTGTCCGCTACGCCCGTGTTGGCGTTGCGAGGGGTCTCCAAGCGATTCGGTGCCGTCCAGGCGCTCACCGACGTAGAGCTTGAGGTCCACGCCGGTGAGGTGGTCGCCCTGGTGGGTGACAACGGTGCCGGTAAATCAACGCTGGTCAAGACGATCGCCGGGGTCCACCCCATCGATGACGGAGTCATCGAGTGGGACGGTCGCGCGGTCCAGATCAACAAACCGCACGATGCCCAGAACCTGGGGATCGCGACCGTCTACCAGGACCTCGCGCTCTGCGACAACATCGACGTCGTCGGCAACCTCTACCTCGGCCGGGAGCTCCGCAAGTTCGGAATCCTCGACGAGGTCGAGATGGAGCGGCGGTCCCGCGAGCTCCTGAGCACGCTGTCGATCCGCATCCCCAGCGTCCGCATACCGATCGCGTCGCTCTCCGGCGGTCAGCGCCAGACGGTCGCCATCGCGCGTTCGATGCTGGGCGAGCCCAAGCTCGTCATCCTCGACGAGCCCACCGCCGCACTCGGCGTCGAGCAGACCGCCCAGGTCCTCGACCTCGTCGAGCGGCTGCGCGAGCGAGGCCACGCGGTCATCCTCATCAGCCACAACATGGCCGATGTGAAGGCCGTCGCCGACAAGGTCGCCGTGCTCCGGCTGGGCCGGAACAACGGGGTCTTCGACGTGAAGACCACCTCGCAGGAAGAGATCATCTCCGCCATCACGGGTGCCACGGAGAACGCCGTGACCCGTCGTGCGGCGCGCAACGCGGAGGCCCAGAAGTGACAACCGACAAGACGTCCACCGCAGTGGTCAACCCGGAGGCGGCCAAGGGCGCCGACACCGTGGTCGACCCCAGGCTCCTCGTGCGCGAGCAGGGCCTCGGCGGCTACATCACCGAGTTCAAGCGCAAGATGCGCGGCGGTGACCTCGGCTCGATCCCCGTGATCATCGGCCTGATCATCATCTGCGTCGTCTTCCAGAGCCTGAACTCCGAGTTCCTCTCCGCGAAGAACGTCAGCGACATCGCCGTCACGATGGTGGCCACCGGCATGATGGCCGTCGGCATCATCTTCGTGCTGCTGCTCGGCGAGATCGACCTCTCGGTCGGCTCGGTCAGCGGTGTCTCCGGCGCCGTCGTCGCCGTCCTCAGCGTCACGCACGGGATGAACGAGTGGCTCGCCGTCCTCGTCGCGATCCTCAGCGGCGCCGTCATCGGCGCCATCCACGGCTTCTTCTTCGCGCGGATCGGCGCTCCCGCGTTCGCCGTCACCCTCGCCGGCCTGCTGTTCTGGCTGGGCTTCATGCTCCAGCTGCTCGGCGACACGGGCACGATCAACCTGGACAGCGACGGTGTCGTCGGCAAGCTGACCACGTACTACTTCGCGGACGTCGCCGCCGCCTACGGCCTCGCCGCCGTCGCGGTGATCGGTTACTTCCTCTCCGCGTTCCTGGACACCCGCCGCCGCGAGGCCGCGGGCGTCCCGTCGCGGCCGCTGGTCGACATCGTGATCCGCACCGCCGTCCTCGCCGTCTTCGGCTTCGGCGCTGCGTTCATGTTCAACCAGTACCGCGGTCTCCCGCTGGCCCTGGTCCTCTTCCTCGTCGTGCTGGTCGGTACGGACTTCGTCCTGCGCCGCACCGCCTACGGCCGGAAGATCTTCGCGCTCGGCGGCAGCGTCGAGGCCTCCCGCCGAGCGGGCATCAACGTCACCGCGATCCGCGTCTCGGTCTTCGCCATCGCCGGCACCTTCGCGGCGATCGGCGGCCTGTTCTGGGCCTCCAAGATCGCGGCGGCCAACCAGGGCTCCGGCGGCGGCGACCTCCTGATGAACGTCATCGCCGCGGCCGTCATCGGCGGCACCAGCCTCTTCGGTGGCCGGGGCCGCACCTGGAACGCGCTGCTCGGTGTCATGGTGATCGTCTCGATCCAGTACGGTCTGGCCCTCGAAGGCATCGCCACGCCGATCAACTACATGATCACCGGTGCTGTTCTTCTCGTCACGGTCGTCATCGACTCCATCACCCGCAAGACGCAGAAGACGGCCGGTCGCGCCTGACCGTCGTACCTGCACACACGTGCCCGGCATCCTCCGCGATGCCGGGCATGTGCGCGTCCGGCCGACCCCGGCGCGGCGCGGCTGAATGCGCCGCCCGATGACCGGGCCCGCCGGCGGAACATTAGACTCATCGGATCGACTCGCTCGACCAGCTCACACGCAAGGAGGCACGGGTGGATCTGCTGACCCGCATCAGGGGACCGCGCGACCTGGACCGGCTCGACTCCGAGCAGCTGGACCAGCTCGCCGGCGAGATCCGTACCTTCCTCGTCGAGGCGGTGTCCAAGACCGGCGGCCACCTCGGCCCGAACCTGGGCGTGGTCGAGCTGACCATCGCCCTGCACCGGGTCTTCGAGTCCCCGCAGGACAAGGTCCTCTTCGACACGGGCCACCAGAGCTATGTGCACAAGCTCCTCACCGGCCGGCAGGACTTCTCGAAGCTCAAGAGCAAGGGCGGCCTCTCCGGCTACCCCTCCCGCGCCGAGTCCGAGCACGACGTCATCGAGAACTCGCACGCCTCGACGGTGCTCGGCTGGGCCGACGGCCTCGCCAAGGCCAACGAGGTCCTGGGCAAGGACGACCACGTCGTCGCCGTCATCGGTGACGGCGCGCTCACGGGCGGTATGGCCTGGGAGGCGCTGAACAACATCGCCGCCGCCAAGGACCGCCCGCTCGTCATCGTCGTCAACGACAACGAGCGCTCGTACGCCCCGACCATCGGCGGCCTCGCGAACCACCTCGCCACCCTGCGCACCACCGACGGGTACGAGCGGTTCCTGGCCCGTGGCAAGGACCTCCTGGAGCGCACGCCCGTAGTCGGCAGGCCGCTGTACGAGACCCTGCACGGCGCGAAGAAGGGTCTCAAGGACTTCATCGCACCGCAGGGCATGTTCGAGGACCTCGGCCTGAAGTACGTCGGCCCCATCGACGGCCACGACATCGAGGCCCTGGAGTCGGCGCTCCAGAGGGCCAAGCGCTTCGGCGGGCCCGTCATCGTCCACTGCCTCACCGAGAAGGGCCGCGGCTACACCCCGGCGCTCCAGGACGAGGCGGACCGCTTCCACGCGGTCGGCAAGATCCACCCGGACACGGGGCTGCCCATCTCCACCTCCGGCCTCGACTGGACCTCGGTCTTCGGCGAGGAGATGGTCAAGCTCGGCCACGAGCGCGAGGACATCGTCGCGATCACGGCCGCCATGCTCCAGCCCGTCGGCCTCGGCAAGTTCGAGGAGGCGTTCCCGGACCGGATCTACGACGTCGGGATCGCCGAGCAGCACGGCGCGGTCTCCGCGGCCGGCCTGGCCACCGGTGGACTGCACCCCGTCTTCGCGGTCTACGCGACGTTCCTGAACCGCGCCTTCGACCAGGTCCTGATGGACGTCGCCCTGCACAGGTGCGGGGTGACCTTCGTCCTGGACCGGGCCGGTGTCACGGGCACGGACGGCGCCTCGCACAACGGCATGTGGGACATGTCGATCCTGCAGTGCGTGCCGACCCTGCGCATCGCCGCCCCGCGCGACGCGGACCAGGTGAGGGCCCAGCTGCGCGAGGCCGTCGAGGTCGACGACGCCCCCACCGTCGTCCGCTTCTCCAAGGGCGCGGTCGGCCCGGCGGTCAAGGCCGTCGGCACGGCGGGCGGCATGGACATCCTGCGCGAGGCGGGCTCGGACACGCCGGACGTCCTCCTGGTCTCCGTCGGCGCCCTCGCGCCGATGTGCCTGGAGATCGCCGCTCTGCTGGACGCCCAGGGCATCTCCACGACGGTCGTCGACCCGCGCTGGGTCAAGCCCGTCGACGAGGCGCTCGCCCCGCTCGCGGCGCGGCACCGGGTCGTCGTCACCGTCGAGGACAACAGCAGGGCCGGCGGCGTCGGCTCCGCCATCGCCCAGGCACTGCGGGACGCGGACGTCGACGTACCCCTGCGTGACTTCGGCATCCCCCCGGTCTTCCTCGACCACGCCTCGCGCGGCGAGGTCATGGCGGAGATCGGGCTGACCGCGCCGGACATCGCCCGTCAGGTCACCGGCCTCGTCGCCAAGCTCGACGGACGGTACGAGAGCCGGGCCGTGGAGCCCGTCCGCGACTGATCCACCACGCGTGCCCGATGGGCCGGTCGCCACCCCGCACGGGTGGTCCGACCGGCCCATTCGCGTGAAATCGGGCCGCGCGGAGCCTGCCGGGGGCGGCCGTTTACGAATCATGGCGTGCACGACGAGTGCGTGGAGGTACGCCGGTGAGCACGCAGCAGGACATGCCGCCCAGCGGAGACGGACTGTTCAGGACCAAGACGGTCGAACAGTCCATCCGTGACACAGAGGAACCGGAGCACGCGCTCAAGAAATCCCTCTCCGCGCTGGACCTCACGGTCTTCGGAGTGGGTGTCATCATCGGCACCGGCATCTTCGTCCTCACGGGCAAGGTCGCCAAGGAGACCGCGGGCCCCGCGACGGCCCTCGCCTTCGTCGCGGCGGGCATCGTCTGCGCGCTCGCCGCGCTCTGTTACGCGGAATTCGCCTCCACCGTCCCGGTGGCCGGATCGGCGTACACCTTCTCGTACGCCTCCCTGGGCGAGCTCGTCGCCTGGATCATCGGCTGGGACCTGGTGCTGGAGTTCGCCCTGGGCACCGCGGTGGTCGCGGTCGGCTGGTCGGGCTACGTCCGCTCGCTGATGGACAACATCGGCTGGACCATGCCCGAGGCGCTCTCCGGCCCGGACGTGGCGAGCGGATTCGGCTTCGACGTCCTGGCGTTCGCCCTGGTGCTGATCCTGACGGTCATCCTGGTGCTCGGGATGAAGCTCTCCGCCCGGGTGACCACCGTCGTCGTCGCCATCAAGCTGGCCGTCGTCTTCATCGTGATCATCGCCGGGCTCTTCTTCATCAAGGCGTCCAACTACACGCCCTTCATCCCCGAAGCCCAGAAGCAGGAGGGCGGATCGGGACTCGACGCCCCCCTGGTCCAGCTGATCTTCGGCTACGAACCGACGAACTTCGGCGTCATGGGCATCTTCACCGCCGCGTCCATCGTCTTCTTCGCGTTCATCGGCTTCGACGTCGTGGCCACCGCGGCCGAGGAGACCAAGCTCCCGCAGCGTGACATGCCGCGCGGCATCCTGGCCTCGCTGGTCATCTGCACCCTGCTCTACGTCGCCGTCTCCATCGTGGTCACCGGCATGCAGAACTACACCGAACTCTCGGTCAGCGCCCCGCTCGCCGACGCCTTCAAGGCGGTGGGGCACCCCTTCTACGCGGGTGTCATCAGCTTCGGCGCCGCGGTCGGTCTCACCACGGTCTGCATGATCCTGCTGCTCGGCCAGACCCGGGTGTTCTTCGCGATGAGCCGCGACGGGCTGCTCCCGAGGTTCTTCTCGGTGACGCACCCGCGCTTCGGCACCCCGTACCGCCCGACCATCCTGCTCGGCGTGATCATCGCCGTCGTGGCCGGCTTCACGAGCATCAACGAGCTCGCGACCCTGGTGAACATCGGCACGCTGTTCGCGTTCGTGGTCGTCGCACTCGGCGTGATCGTGCTGCGCCGCACCCGCCCCGAGCTGCACCGCGCCTTCCGCACCCCGTGGGTTCCGCTGCTGCCGATCGTCTCGGTGGCCGCGTCGGTCTGGCTGATGCTGAACCTTCCGGCGGAGACATGGCTCCGGTTCGGGATCTGGATGGTGATCGGCGTGCTCATCTACTTCGCGTACGGGCGGCGCAACAGCCGTATGGCGAAGGGCCGTTGAGCCGGTCACTCACGCCGCGTCGGAGGCAGAGGCCGTACCGTGCGAGGGCCCGCGCACCGGGCCCCGTACGCCTCGGCCCGCTGCCGCAGCTCGCGGTCGGCCGTGACCACGAGGCAGGAGCGTACTCCGTGGGCGGCGGCGGCCAGCGTGACGATCAGATCGTCGCCGCTGCCCGGCGCCGCCTCCACCCGTACTCCCGGTACGGAGGCGACCGCGCGCGCGGCGCCCTCCACGACCAGCACGACCTCGACGGGACCGGGCTGCCCGGGCAGGCCGTCCGCGGCGTAGGAGACCAGTGAGTCGCGCAGCCGCTCAGCCGCCCGGCGCCGGTCCCGCCACCATCCGTCGGGGACCGAGCCGACGACATTGGCGGCGTCGACGATCACGAGGGTCTTCTCACCGGTCATCCCTGAAGGATGACAGGTCAGCCGCCGGTGGCCGGAGACTTCTTGGCCGACTCGGGAATGGTCCCGTCCGTCCGGATCGCCTTCCAGAGGTCACCGGCCTGGGGCTCCGCCGCCACCACGCGGTTCGGGTCCTGCTTGTCGTAGGCGACCGGCAGCATGATCGTCTCCATGCTTGAGGGGTCGACGCCGTTCATCGAGCGGGCGAACTCCGCGAGCGAGGTCAGCGAGGCGAGCCCCTCGTCGGTCGTGAGCGACTTTGTCGCGGAGTTGGCGATCTTGTACGTGCTCGTCGGGCTGCCCAGCAGGTCCTGCGACTTGATCTCCGTCAGCAGGGCCATCAGGAACTGCTGCTGGAGCCCGATCCGGCCCAGGTCGCTTCCGTCGCCCACGCCGTGGCGGGTACGCACATAGGCGAGAGACTCGGTGCCGTTGAGCTTGTGCGTGCCGGCCGTCAGGTCGAGCCCCGAGGCGGAGTCCTTGATCGGCTCGTCGACCTTGACGGTGACCCCGCCGATCGCGTCGACCAGATCCTTGAACCCGGCGAAGTTGATCTCCAGGTAGTGGTCGATCCGGACCCCGGACATCTTCTCCACGGTCTTCACGACACAGGCCGGACCGATCTGGGAGTAGACGGAGTTGAACATGACCCGCTCGGCGGACGCCGTCTTCGAACCGTCACTCTTGACGCACTCGGGCCTGGTCACGAGGGTGTCGCGCGGGATGGAGACCGCGGTGGCCTCGGTGCGGCCCTCGGGTATGTGCACCACCAGCGCCGTGTCCGATCGGGCCCCGCTGACACCGCCGCCCCCGCCCAGCTCCTTGTTCTCCGCCCCGGCGCGCGAGTCGGAGCCGAGGACGAGCAGGTTCTGCCCTGTGGTGGGGAGCTTCTCGGGACGGTCCTCACCGAGCGCCTTGTCGATGTCGACGCCCTTGATGTTGCCGTCGAGGTCCTGGAACATCCAGTACGCCGTGCCGCCACCGGCGAGCAGGAGGACGACCAGCACCCCGAGCGTGATCTTGAGGCCGCGGCGGCGCTTCTGTTCCTTCTTCCGGCCGCGCTTCGGCGCTTCCGCCCGTCGAGAGGCGCGCGGGCCCGTGGGTACGGCGTCGTCGTGGCTCATCCTGCACGAGTCCCTTGGTCTGTGGCCCGTGAGGGCTGGGTACGGAGTTGGGGACTCGGGTGGGGCCGGTCCACTCATGTGGGGGGCTGGCCGAGTAGTATAGACAAATTTTCGAATCGTGTGTAATTCTTCGCGGGCTCTTCGCGCCCCGTACGCATTCACCTCCGGCCACACGGGCGGCGAACACCGGCGTGCGGAAAGGTGAACGCGGGTCGGCAGTTCGGTGGCGATCGAACGGAGATTCTATGATGGCGGGTGCCAAGCCCTTCGCGCGTCCCTGACGCGGCCGTGCGGCAGCCGGTGCCGGGGTCCGGGCGGGGAATCGTGGGAAGGACGACCTCACATCATGCGGGTCAAGTCTGGGCGCGCCGACCGAGGGACCACCCCGGTACGAGCTGTTCGGAACAACGAGAGCGGCGAACGCCACGCGGCCGTGGGCGCCGTCGCGGGTCAGTGGCTGCTGCGAGGCAAGGACGGAAGGCTCACCGCTTACGCGCGCCACCCGGACGGGGTGCTCCGGTGGACGGAGACGCGACCGGGGGGACCCGAGTGGTCGGGCCCGGACCTCTTCAGGATTCCGCGGCTGACGCACCTGTCCCTCGCGCAGGGTGCCGACGGATACGTGCATTTCCTCGGCCGCCGTTCCGTCCCGAAGAAGGACGGCCCGCCCGTCGTCGATGTGATGCATGCCATCCAGTACCAGAGCGGCAGGGCTCTCAGCTCGTGGCACTCCCTCGGCAATCCGCGCAAGAACACCGACCAGGCGTCCGGCATGGGCGCACCCGTGGGCACCGTGGGTCCGTCCGGGCTGCTGAACTTCTTCGTGCGGACCGGTGCCGGCGGTGTGATGCTCCGGCGCGACGACAAGGACGGCAAGTGGGAGTCGTGGCACAACATGAACGCCCGTGGAGCCGAGGAGGGGATCGCCGTCACGCCGGGCGCGTCAGGCGCTGTGGATCTCCTCGTGCAGGGACCGGGCGTCGCGATGCACTGGAGTCAGACCTCTCCGGGCGGGGCTTTCACACGGGAGCAGGACATTCCCGTGCAGATGGCGCCGGCCAGTGTGACGGGACTGGAGACAGCCCCGGGGCGGTGCACGTACTACTGGACCGATCCCGCGACGGGCGGCGTGATGGCGTACCGGGTCGGGGGCTGGGTCATCCCACTGGGCGGGACCCCGGCCGACGGGCCGGTCTCCGTCCTGAGGGCAGTCCTCGACGGCTACGACTGCACGGTGCTGGCCCACCGTGATCTCGACGGGCACGTCATGGTCGCGGCGTGCGGCACCGAGAACGAGGGGGGAGGCCTGTGGTGGTCGCCGACCGGTGAACGGACGGACATGCCTCCGGCCCTGGCGGTCGACAGCGCGGGGCGCGTGGTGCTGGCGGTGATCGGAGCCGACGGGGCTCTGTACGTCGCCCGTCAGAACCGCGAGCCGGGCCTGGCCATGGCGCCCGCCGTGCGCGTCTGACATTCGAACCCACGCACGAGACCTGTCGGTCATCAGCGCCATGGTCGATATGTACCCGATATCAAGCCTTTTGGCGTTTTGTGGCTTTCGAGCCTGACATTGACACGGAGCCTACAACTGATGAAGATGTGATCGCTCTGTGAAAGTTGAAAGTTCTTTCAGTCGCCATCAATGACTACTTGTGGCAGACGAAGCCCGCAGAGTAGCGGCATCCACGGGGGATCCGCGAAGGCTCTGCTGGTCGTCGGCCGCAGGCAGATCAAGGAGTGATGGCGCGTGCTTCGGCGATGGTCCGGCCCCGGTGGGGGGTGGCGGGGGTGACGATCATTCCCGGACCCGCTGTGCGGCCTGTCGCCGGCACGGTCCCCGGCCTCGCGCGGACCCCTCTCGCGACCGCGCCCTCGCCCGCTCCGCAGCCGAGCGCGCCCGGCGGTGCGAGGGACGACGTCTACGTCGAGCCGGGACTCACTCCCCTCGGCGCCCGGGAGGCCAATCGCTCCGCCGTCGCCGACCTGCTCCAGTCCGCAGGGGTGTCCTTCTTCGCCGTGCGCGGAACCTCCGACCACGGGACCGTCGTCGCGGTCGCCGAGGAGGACAGGGAGGCCGTCCTCGGCGCCCTCTTCAGAGGCATGGGGCAGTACGCCGGCCATCTGAGTGTCATCGACGCCGGCCAGGCCGCGCCCGTCGCCCCGCGTTCGTCCCGGGACCCCAAGGCCTGGCGGGGTGTCCGTACGGCGTCCGCCGTGCAGGTCAGCTGGTACCGCACCGACCCCGGCAGGCACCTGCTGATGGGCCACGAGTACGGCTGCACGGTGGAGTTCTGGCGGTGGCACGGGACACATCTCGTCGCTCCCCGGGCCAACCGTGTCACCTGGGCCGTGTCGGGTGAGGGCGGCAACGTCCTCGGAGCCCCGCGTCTGTTCAGCCGTTTCGTGTCCGACCACACGTCGCGCCGCGACGCGCCCCCGCTCGCCACGCGTCCCGAGTTCCTGGTCAGTTGTGTCGAGGACATCGCCTTCCCGGTCGATGCCGTCTACACGTGGGTGGACGGGAACGATCCCGCCTGGCAGCAGCGCAAGGCATCGGCGAAGGGTGAGGTCTATCACGCCGAGTCCGCGAGCGACGCCCGCTTCATCAGCCGCGACGAGCTGCGCTACTCGGTCCGCTCGCTCCACATGTTCGCCCCCTGGGTGCGCACCATCTACATCGTCACCGACGACCAGGTCCCGGCATGGCTCCGCGAGGACGTACCCGGCATCCGGGTGGTGAGCCACCGGGAGATCTTCCGGAACCCCGCCGACCTGCCGACGTTCAACTCGCACTCGATCGAGAGCCAGCTGCATCACATCGAGGGGTTGTCCGAGCACTTCCTGTACTTCAACGACGACATGTTCATCGGCCGCCCGGTGGCGCCGCACGCCTTCTTCACACCGAGCGGCACAGCCCGTTACTTCCCCTCGCGCAACCGGATACCGCAGGGGCCCGTCGTCGAGACCGACACCCCCGTCGACGCTGCCTGCAAGAACAACCGCGCGCTTCTGAAGGAACGCTTCGGCAGGGTGATCACCCAGCCCATGGAGCACATCCCCTACGCGCTGCGCCGCAGCGCGATGGAGGAGGCCGAACGCGACTTCCCCCAGGCGTGGTCCCGTACGGCGGCCAGTCGCTTCCGGGCCATGACGGACCTGTCCACCACGTCGTCGTTCGGGCTGTACTACGCGGCGCTGACCGGCCGGGCGCAGCCCGGCACCATGCCGTTCACCTACCTCCAGCTGGCGGTCCCCGACCTGGCGGACCGGCTGCAGCGGCTCCTCGACGGCCGGAGCCAGGACTCCTTCTGCCTGAACGACGCGTTCTCCACGCCCGAGGACATCGAGGCGCAGCAGGAACTGCTCGACGGATTCCTCAACGCCTACTTCCCTGTCACCAGTCCCTACGAGCGATGAATCGGGGTTCATGACATGACCGATTCGAGTTCGGCCGCAAGGGTCTACAAGCGCATCGTCCCCCAGCCGGTGCGTGCCGTCGCGGGCAGCCGGGTACCGCCCAAGGTCCGGCGCAAGGTCAAGGGCGGCCTCGTGCGCACCCTGAACCGCCGTGAGGCGCGCCTGCACCGACGCGCCCTCCGGCTGGTCAGGAAGGGGGACTTCGCGAGCGCGTCCGAACGCAGGACGCGCACTCCGGACGGTCGTGTCGGGCATGTGCACCAGGGCCTGACCGTCGACCTGGCGCGCCGCCTCGACCACGATCTGGTGACCTCGGCCCTGGACGCCGCAGACATTCCCTGGTTCGCGGTGCCCGCACTCGACGACCGGCGTATCTGCCTCGCCGTCGAACAGCAGGACAAGGGGCAGGTCCGCAGGGTCCTGCGCGCACTGCTCGAGGAGCACACCGGCTACGTCGTGTCGGCGTCCCCCGTCAACAACGAGACCCGCACGGTCCCGGGCAGCCACCTCAAGGCGTGGAAGAACTACGGCAGGGCCAAGGCCATCCGCATCACCTGGCTGCGCACCGAACCCACCGAGAACCTGTGGGTGGGCGAGGACCAGGGCATCGAGATCGAGTTCTGGACGGTCAACACCGATCTGCCGCACGAGCGTCTCGTGGGGCCCCGGCCCAACCGTGTCCAGCGCGTCGTCTCCAGGGACGCCGTGGGCATCGAGATCGGCTTCGACCGGCTGTCCGGCTACAGCGACATCGACGGTGACATGGACCCGTCGGTCACCCTCGAACAGTTCGACATCCCCCGCCTCGAAGAGATCTCCTTCCCCGTCGACGCCGTGCTGCTGTGGCAGCATCCGGGAGCCTGGGGCGAGGAACTGCTCAGGGCGTCGCTGCGGTCCCTCCACCAGTACGCCCCGTGGGTCGACGTCGTCCACGTGGTGGCCCGGGAACCGGTTCCCGCGTGGCTGAAGGGCGATGACGGCAGGCTCGCCGTGGTCCCGGACCGGCACGGGGCCGAGGGCCATCTCCACCTGCTCCCCGACATCGCGGAGCACTTCCTGGTGTTCCGCCCCGGGGCGCTGCTCGGACGCCCCACACGTCCGTTCGACTACTTCACACCGACCGGCACGACCCGCCCCCGGCGCGGGCTGTGGACGGCCGAAGAGTCCTTCGCACCCTGGACGGCGCAGGCGTACTCGGCGACCGGCCGGGCCGTGACGCAGTCCTTCGCCCCAGGACCCCAGCCGTACACCTGCTCGGTCCTCAGCCGCCTCGCGGAGAGCGGGGCGGTGGCGGAGGCCCCGGCCGACGGGCAGGTGCACCCCAAGCTCCCCGGCGCCCACCCGGCCGACGGGCTGGTCCACCACTTCGCGTACGCCCACGGGCTCGCCGATCCGTCGGGCGGGACGACGGCCGTCGTGCACGCGGCGCTGCCCGACATCGCTCGCCGCCTGGAGCGACTGCTCGTGCGCCGCGACCTGCAGCAACTTCACTTCTTCGGGCTCGGGAGCGACGAAGCTCTCCGCCGTGGCGGCAGTGAGGCGGTCGTCGACTTCCTGCACCGCTACTTCCCCGTGGCGAGTCCGTTCGAGCACGGCCATCCAGAGGACCCGGAAACGTACACGTGAGCACAAGTAATCCGGAGGCTTCCGCTGTCGTCGGGGTGTACCGCACGTTCGTTCCTCGCTCCCTGAGACGACGCGTCGCCCGACGCGTTCCCATGCGCCTGCGCACCGGTCTCAAGGGGCTGCTGCGGCGCCTCCACATCCTCACCCTGGCCGCGCGCTTCGTCCGGGGACGCCGGGCGCGCCGTCGCTGGCCACACCTCTTCCGCACCTCGGAAAGCCTCGCCGTGCTCTCCGGGCGGGGAGGGATGATCGCACTCGTGCGGTCCACCGCGTCCCCGCTCGGTCTGCGGGAGGCCAACCTGGAGCTGATCGTCTCGCTCCTCGACGAAGAGGGCATCGACTACTTCGCCGTCCGGGGCAGCTCCGACTTCAGATCCGTGCTCGGCGTGTCGGAGGCGGACCGGCAGCGGGTCGTCGCCGCCCTGGCGACGACCCGGCGCACCGCCCCGGTGTACGTCTCCGCCCTCGCCGGGGAGCGGCTTGCCGGGAGAACGGCCCTCTGCGGCTCCGCCCGGGCCCGTCGCACCGGCAGCCGGGCACGTGTGCTGCGCACCGGCATGGTGTGGGCCGATCCCGGCAACTCCCTGGTGCTCGGCCTCCGTTACGGCTGCGACATCGAGTTCTGGCGCCCCGAGGACGGCCGGCTCGTCGCACCCCGGCCGAACCGCGTCACCGAGGACGTCGCCCTGGACGAGCCGCGGGTCGAGGTCCCCGTCAGCCGGCTGACCGGGTTCGCCGCCCTGCACACCCGCCGCACCCGCTCGGTGCGCACCATCGAGGCCTGCGCCGACGTGCTTCCCGAGGACGTGCGCTTCCCCGTCGACGTCGTCTACACCTGGGTGGACGGATCGGCCCCGGAATGGCAGCGGCGCCGCGCCCAGTTCGGCGACGGCGGCTACCACACCGAGTCGGCGAACGCGGCCCGCTACATCAGCCGTGACGAACTCCGCTACTCCCTCCGGGCGCTGGAGCAGAACGCGCCTTGGGTACGCCACGTCTACCTCGTCACCGACCGGCAGCGGCCCGACTGGCTCAGCCTGCGCAGTTCCCGTCTCACGGTGGTCGACCACACGGAGATATTCCAGGACCAGGCCGCCCTGCCGACCTACAACTCGCACGCCATCGAGAGCCAGCTGCACCACATCGACGGCCTGTCCGAGCACTTCCTGTACTTCAACGACGACATGTTCCTGGGCTGCCCGACCACGCCCAAGGACTTCTTCCTGTCCAACGGGATGACCCGCACCTTCTTCTCCCCCTCACAGGTCCCCAGGTGGGGCCTCACCGTCGGGGACCGGCCGGTCGACGCCGCCGGGAAGAACAACCGGAAGATCATCCTCGACAACTTCGGCTCCGCCATCGTGCAGAAGCTCCGGCACGCGCCGTACGCCCTTCGGCGCAGCGTGCTCTACGAGATGGAGAAGGAGTTCGCCGAAGCCCACCACAGCACCTCGCACAGCAGGTTCCGCAGCGCGACCGACATCTCCATCCCGTCCTCGCTCTACCACTACTACGCGTACTTCACAGGACGAGCCGTGCCTTCCGACATCAGCTTCGCCTACCTCGATCTGGCGAAGCCCGAGATCGCCAGAAGGCTGGGCATCCTGCTGGCCCGGCGTGACCGGCAGGCGTTCTGCATCAACGACACGGTCTCCGACACCTTCGAGGTGAACAGGCAGACCGTCATGCTCAACACCTTCCTGGAGTCCTACTTCCCGGTGCCGAGCCCGTTCGAGCAGAGGGAACGTGAGGTCCGGTGAAGATCTCGTTCCTGATCAACAACATCTACGGCATCGGCGGCACCAACCGTACGGTGATCAATCTCGCCGAGGCGCTGGCGGTCCGGCACGAGGTCGAGATCGTCTCCGTCTTCCGGCGGACCACCGCGACCAAGTTCGAGATCTCCCCGCGCATCACCGTACGGGCCCTGGTGGACCTCCGCTCCGGGTCGGCGGACGTGAAGGCCACGGGCAGCGACGAGCCCAGCGAGGTCGTCCCGCGCCAGGAGGAGTTCTACGCCCAGTACAGCAAGTTCACCGACACCAGGATCATCCAGGACCTCAGCCGGACCGGCGCGGACGTGGTGGTGGGCACCAGGCCCAGCCTGAACCTGTTCGTGGCGCGGTACACCCGCGACTCGGCCCTGCGCGTCGCGCAGGAGCACATGACCCACCTGGCGATCCCGCCGGCCGTCCGGGCCGAGATGGCCCGTGTCTACCCGCGCCTCGACGCCGTCACGACCGTCACCGAGGCCGACGCCCGCTCGTTCGTGGAGAACACGCCGGTCCCGGGCATCCCCGTCATCGGCATCCCCAACAGCGTGCCGCGCCCCGTGGTCGAGCCCGCCGACGGCTCCCACAAGGTGATCGTGAGTGCCGGCCGTATGCACCGCGTCAAGCGCTACGACCTGCTGATCCGTGCCTTCGGCATGCTCGCCGACGAGTTCCCCGACTGGCAGCTGCGGATCTACGGCGACGGAGGCGAGTCGGCCGAACTGCGGGCGCTCGCCACCGAACTCGGGCTCGCCGGCCGAGCACTGCTCATGGGCGGTTTCTCGCCCATCGAGTCCGAGTGGGCCAAGGGATCGATCGCGGCCGTCACCTCCAGCGCCGAGTCCTTCGGCATGACGCTGGTGGAGGCCATGCGCTGCGGGCTGCCCGTCGTCTCCACCGACTGCCCCGTGGGGCCGCGGGAGATCCTGCGCCACGGCGAGGACGGCCTGCTGGTGAGGACCGAGGACGCGGAAGCCGTCGCGCAGGGACTGCGTACGCTGATGGCCGACGACGCGCTCCGCCGCGCCATGGGTGCGGCCGCCCTGCGCAACTCCGCGCGCTACGACCCCGAGGCGGTGGCGGCACGGTACGTCGAGCTGTTCGAGGATGCGGCACGCCGCCGCGCCGCGTCGGACCGCGGCTACCGGGTCCCCGCCACGGACACGCGCACCGTCGCCGCGCCGCCGACAGTGCCGCCCGTCTCCATCGCCGCCGCCACCGTGGACGTCGCGGCCGACGACGCGGGGTGGCTGAGGTTCTCCGCCGTCGGACCGCAGGACGGAAAGCACCGCTGGCAGTTCGTCCTCCGGCACAACCCGTCCGACGGGAAGCGGCTGCCGGACATGCCCCTGCGCACCACCCGCAAACCCCTCGGTAACGGAGGCACGCGCTACACGGCCGCGCTGACCCCCTCGGCACTGGACGACCTCGGCGACGGCAGGTGGCGGGTCACCATGTCCAACGCCAAGTCGGTCAACGTCCACATGAAGGCCGGGATCCGCGACACGCGGAAGCTGATCGGGGCACGGGCGGCCGTACTGGCCGACTCCGGCCCGGCTCCCGTCGGGTGGAACCTCCCCTACGCACAGCCGAACGGCAAGCTGATGCTCCGCACCGTCCTGCGGCAGGACCACGTCGAGTCGACCGCCGTCGACGTCGACGAGCACGGGATCACGCTGACCGGTGTCCTGTGCGGTGCGAGCCGGATCGAGCCCGGAGCGCTCCTCGTGGTCAGCAGACGGGGGCACCACCCGGCCAACTTCACCGTGCCCGTCAGCGTGCTCGGGGACAACACCTTCCGCGCCGAGGTGCCGGTCAGGAAGGTGGTGGACCACCGCCTCGACCGCTGGGAGGACTGGGACTGGTGGCTCCAGCCCTCTCCGGACAACTGGCGCAAGTTCAGGGTGTGTCACCTCCTGGAGGACTTCCCCGACGTCAAGGGTGCGTTCGTGTACCCGGCCGTACCGGTCGTGGGGGACGAGACGTCGGACTTCGTGTGCGTGCACCCCGCCAAGCCCGTCCGGGTGCGCCCGTACTGCTCCGCGTCAGGGGCCATGGCCATGAACGTCGTCGACCGCTAGAACTCCTTGAATGGGGATAAAATGAACCGCACAATATTTGTCCTCGGGGATTCCGTTCCGGCGCCGCGTACGGACGAGGAGGCCCCCATGGCCGGCTGGGGGCAGAAGATCCAGGAACTGCTCGTCGGCCCGATCGAGGTCGCGAACTACGCGCGCAGCGCGATGACCACGCGCAAGTACTACACCGAGCGGTTCGCGGGGCTGCTCAACCGGATGAAGCCGGGGGACATCGTCCTCCTCGGGTTCGGCGGTGTGGACCACATGATCCACAACGGGATGCGCTACGTCCCGGTGCCGGAGTACCAGGAGCTCCTCGGGCTCTTCACCGAGTACATCCGGAGCGAGGGCGGAGTGCCGGTCATGGTCACTCCCACGGCGCGCTACGCCTTCTCCGCGACCGGCGAGGTGAAGAACACCCGGGGCGAGTACCCGCGCGCCATGGCGGAGACCGCCGCCGCGATCGGCGTCCCCCTGATCGACCTCACCGGCATCACGATGAGCCTGTGGTCGAGGATCGGCCCGACCCGGCTGCGCCAGTACTTCTGCTGGGTCGACGCCGGCGAGCACCCCCTGCACCCGGACGGCAACATCGACTCCAGCCATCTGAACCACCCCGGGGCCTACGAGGTCGCCCGGCTGGTCGTCGCCGGCCTGGTCGAGCGGTCCGTCCTGACCCGGGCCGACGTGGACATCGCGGCGCTCATGGAGCCCGAGGGGCTGCCCCCGGTCTCCCACGAGTTCACGGTCCAGTCGCCCGAATCGGCCCTCGGCTACGGCGTGCGCACCGGCGGGGCACCGACCTTCGCCCGCCCGGTCGCGGGCGCCACCGTGGGCCCCATGACCAAGTTCTCCGGCACGGCCGCACCCGGGACGGACTACCTGCTGTTCTTCGAACAGGGGCAGTACATCGGCGGAACCGGCGTGGGCGCGGCGGGCCAGTGGCTGTGGCGCCGGGCGGTCGAGTGGACGCCGGGGGAGCACGTCATCCAGTGCGTCGGTCTCAGGGCCGACGGGTGCTCACCGACGGCCGAGCAGCACTTCCAGGTGATCTCCGGAGTGGCGCCCGCCGTCATCACCGCGCCGAAGGAGGACAAGTTCGCGGGACCGAAGGTGCGCTTCGCGGGCCGTACCCAGCCGGGCGCCACCAAGGTCGTGCTGATGGAGAACGGACGGCTGATCGGTGCGACGGCCGTCGACGAGAAGGGCGAGTGGCACTTCACCCACGCCCACCGCTGGCGGGCGGGCCACCACGCCGTGGACGTCATCGCGCTGTTCGGCGCGCAGGAGTCCGCGCCCTCGACCGTACGGTTCAAGGTCGTCGGCATCCCGGAGAACAGCAGCATCCGCACGGCGGGGAGTTCCCGCGAGGACGAGTGCGGCGAGACGTGCAACCACAGGCCGTTCACCGGTACCTGGTGACGGGCGGGACAGGAGATGGGCCGGCCGGGGTCGCCCCCGGCCGGCCCTTCGTCTGTTTCCGTACCCTTCCTGCGCCGGTACGGAAAACACGAACGGGCCGTACGGAAATGATCCCGTACGGCCCGCCCATGGAGAAACGCGAGTTACGCCGGAACGCTCGCCACGCCCCGCGCCAGGAACGGCTTGCCGTTGACCCGCTCGGAGACGCCCTCGCGGTCCAGGTACGGCGTGATGCCGCCCAGGTGGAAGGGCCAGCCCGCGCCGGTGATCAGGCAGAGGTCGATGTCCTGCGGCTCGGCCACGACGCCCTCGGCCAGCATCAGGCCGATCTCCTGCGCCACCGCGTCCAGGACGCGGTCACGGACCTGCTCCTCGGTCAGGACGCTGTCGCCCTGCTTGAGGAGCGCGGCCACCTCGGGGTCGAGGACCGGCGCACCGGAGTCGTAGACGTAGAAGCCGCGCTTGCCGGCCTTGACGACCGCCGCGAGGTTCTCGGAGACCGTGAAGCGGTCGGGGAAGGCGCGGTTCAGGGTCTCGGAGACGTGCAGACCGATCGCCGGGCCGACGAGCTCCAGCAGCACCAGCGGGGACATCGGCAGGCCGAGCGGCTCGATGGCCTTCTCCGCCGTCTCGACCGGGGTGCCCTCGTCGATGATGTTCTGGATCTCGCCCATGAAGCGGGTGAGGATGCGGTTGACGACGAATGCCGGGGCGTCCTTCACCAGCACCGCGGTCTTCTTCAGCTTGCGGGCGACACCGAAGGCCGTGGCCAGCGAGGCGTCGTCGGTCTGCTCGCCGCGGACGATCTCCAGGAGGGGGAGGATCGCGACCGGGTTGAAGAAGTGGAAGCCGACGACCCGCTCGGGGTGCTTCAGCTTCGACGCCATCTCGGTGACCGAGAGGGACGAGGTGTTCGTGGCGAGGATCGCGTGCGCCGGGGCGACCGCCTCGACCTCCGCGAACACCTTCTGCTTGACGCCGATCTCCTCGAAGACGGCCTCGATGATGAAGTCGGCGTCGGAGAAGCCCTCCGCCTTGTCCAGCACACCGGAGACCAGGGCCTTGAGGCGGTTGGCCTTGTCCTGGTTGATGCGGCCCTTGCCGAGCAGCTTCTCGATCTCGGCGTGGACGTAGCCCACACCCTTGTCGACGCGCTCCTGGTCGATGTCGGTGAGGACGACCGGGACCTCGAGGCGGCGCAGGAAGAGCAGGGCGAGCTGGCTGGCCATCAGGCCGGCGCCCACCACGCCCACCTTGGTGACCGGGCGGGCCAGGGACTTGTCCGGGGCACCGGCCGGGCGCTTGGCGCGCTTCTGGACCAGGTTGAAGGAGTAGATGCCCGAGCGCAGCTCGCCACCCATGATCAGGTCGGCGAGGGCCTGGTCCTCGGCGTCGAAGCCGGCGGACAGGTCGCCGGACTTCGCCGCGGCGATGATCTCCAGCGCGCGGTAGGCGGCCGGGGCGGCGCCGTGCACCTTGGAGTCGGCGACGGCCTTGCCGCGGGCGACGGCCTGGTCCCAGGCGTCACCGCGGTCGACCTCGGGACGCTCGACCGCGATCTCGCCCTTGAGGACGGAGGCGGTCCAGATCAGCGACTGCTCCAGGAAGTCCGCGCCCTCGAAGATCGCGTCGGCGATCCCGAGCTCGAAGACCTGCTTGCCCTTGAGCTGGCGGTTCTGGTTCAGCGAGTTCTCGATGATCACCGAGACGGCGCGGTCAGCGCCGATCAGGTTGGGGAGCAGCGCGCAGCCGCCCCAGCCGGGGACCAGACCGAGGAAGACCTCGGGCAGCGAGAACGCCGGCAGCGCGGAGGAGACGGTGCGGTACGAGCAGTGCAGACCGATCTCGACGCCACCGCCCATCGCCGCGCCGTTGTAGTACGCGAACGTCGGGACCGCGAGGCCGGAGAGGCGGCGGAAGACGTCGTGGCCGCCCTTGCCGATGGCCAGCGCGTCCTTGTGCTCCTTGAGGAGCTCGACGCCCTTGAGGTCCGCGCCGACCGCGAAGATGAACGGCTTGCCGGTCACACCGACACCGGTGATCGAACCTTCGGCCGCCTCCTTCTCGACCTGGTCGATGGCGGCGTTCAGGTTCGCCAGCGACTGCGGGCCGATGGTGGTCGGCTTGGTGTGGTCGAAGCCGTTGTCCAGCGTGATGAGCGCGAAGCGCCCCGCGCCGCCGGGAAGGTCGAGGTGGCGTACGTGCGCCTGCGTGACGACCTCGCCGGGGAACAGCTCGGCCGCACCCTTCAGAAGCTCAGTGGTGGAGCTCACTTGCTGCCTCCGTTGAAGTTCGGGTTCTCCCAGACGACCGTCGCGCCCATGCCGAAGCCGACGCACATGGTCGTCAGGCCGTAGCGGACCTCCGGCTGCTCCTCGAACTGGCGGGCCAGCTGAGTCATCAGGCGGACGCCGGAGGAGGCGAGCGGGTGGCCGTACGCGATCGCGCCGCCGTACTGGTTGACGCGCGCGTCGTCGTCGGCGATGCCGTAGTGCTCCAGGAAGGCGAGCACCTGCACGGCGAAGGCCTCGTTGATCTCGAAGAGACCGATGTCCTCGATGGAGAGACCGGCCTTGGCCAGCGCCTTCTCCGTCGCCGGGATCGGGCCGTAGCCCATGACCTCCGGCTCGACACCCGCGAAGGCGTACGACACCAGGCGCATCTTGACCGGGAGGCCCAGCTCGCGGGCGGTCTCCTCGGACGCGAGCAGCGAGGCGGTGGCGCCGTCGTTGAGGCCCGCGGCGTTACCGGCCGTGACGCGGCCGTGGGCGCGGAACGGGGTCTTCAGGCCGGCCAGCGACTCCAGCGTGGTGCCCGGGCGCATCGGCTCGTCGGCGGTGACCAGGCCCCAGCCCGTCTCGCCCGCCTCGGCGTTGGTGCGGCGCACGGAGACCGGCACCAGGTCCTGCTGGATCTTGCCGTTGGCGTACGCCTTCGCGGCCTTCTCCTGCGAGCGGACCGCGTACTCGTCGGCGCGCTGCTTGGTGATCGAGGGGTACCTGTCGTGCAGGTTTTCTGCGGTCATGCCCATGAACAGGGCGGACTCGTCGACCAGCTTCTCCGACACGAGACGCGGGTTCGGGTCCACGCTCTCGCCCATCGGGTGGCGGCCCATGTGCTCGACACCACCGGCGATGACCACGTCGTACGCGCCGAAGGCGATGGAGCCGGCCGTCGAGGTGACGGCCGTCAGGGCGCCCGCGCACATGCGGTCGATGGAGTAACCGGGTACCGACTGCGGCAGCCCGGCCAGGATTCCGGCGGTGCGCCCGAGGGTCAGGCCCTGGTCGCCGATCTGCGTGGTCGCGGCGATGGCGACCTCGTCGATCTTGGCGGGGTCCAGATCCGGGTTGCGGCGCAGCAGCTCCCGGATGGCCTTCACGACGAGATCGTCGGCGCGGGTCTCGTGGTAGATGCCCTTCGGGCCCGCTTTGCCGAACGGGGTGCGGACGCCGTCGACGAAGACGACGTCCCGGATGGTACGAGGCACGGTGGCTCTCCTCCAGGGTGCGGGATGGCACTGCTGCGGGGCGCACGCATCGGCGCGCCGCCACCCACATGCTACTTGCGGGTAACCAGACTGCCCACCCCCCACCACCGGAGCGGCGAACGTCACACGGGACGAGCCGCCACCGGTGCCCGGGAGTGGACGGTAACTGGCGCGAATTCGATCCTCGCCGACGGGTGGTACGGGGGTACGGCCCCGACACGCGTGTGCCCCCCGCCGGTCCTCCGGCGGGGGGCACACGCGTGCGAGCTCAGGCGCTCTTGTCCAGGGCGTGCAGCAGGAGCGGTCCGACCTGTTCGATCTGCCAGCGGCGCGCGCCGTAACCGGCGAGGGCGGTCTCCACGGCCCCCGGCGTGAGGGTCTTGGGCGGCTCCCAGCAGACCCGGCGCACGGTGTCCGGGGTGATCAGGTTCTCCTGGGGCATGTGCAGCCGCTCCGCGAGCTCCGACACCGAGGCGCGCGCGGCCGACAGGCGGGCTGCGGCGGCCGGGTCCTTGTCCGCCCAGGAGCGGGGCGGCGGCGGGCCGGCCGGCTGCTGACCGGGCTGCGGCAGCTCCGATTCGGGCAGCGCCTTGGCGCGGTCGACGGCCGCCTGCCACTGCTCCAGCTGACGGCGTCCCATGCGGTGGCCGAAGCCGGGCAGCGCGGTGAGGGCCTGTACGTTCGCGGGCAGCGCCAGGGCCGCCTCGATGATGGCGGCGTCGCCCAGCACCTTGCCGGGGGAGACGTCGCGACGCTGCGCCACCTGGTCGCGGGCGTTCCACAGCTCCCGTACGACGGCGATCTGACGGCGGCGGCGCACCTTGTGCATGCCGGAGGTCCGGCGCCACGGGTCCTTGCGCGGGGGAGCGGGCGGCGCCGACGCGATCGCCTCGAACTCCTCCAGGGCCCACTCCAGCTTGCCCTGGCGGTCCAGCTCGGCCTCCAGGGCGTTGCGCAGGTCCACCAGGAGCTCGACGTCGAGGGCGGCGTAGCGCAGCCACGGGTCGGGAAGCGGACGGGTGGACCAGTCGACCGCCGAGTGGCCCTTCTCCAGGGCGTAACCGAGGACGTTCTCCACGATGGCGCCCAGTCCGACGCGCGGGAACCCCGCGAGCCGTCCGGCGAGCTCCGTGTCGAAGAGCGACGTCGGGGTCATGCCTATGTCGCGCAGGCAGGGCAGGTCCTGGGTGGCGGCGTGCAGGATCCACTCACTGCCGGTCAAGGCCTGGCCGAGCCCGGAGAGGTCGGGACAGCCCACCGGGTCGATCAGGGCGCTGCCCGCGCCCTCGCGCCGCAGCTGCACGAGGTAGGCGCGCTGCCCGTAGCGGTAGCCGGAGGCACGCTCGGCGTCGACGGCCACCGGGCCGGTGCCCGCGGCGAAGGCCGCGATCACCCCGGCCAGCGCGTCGTCGGTCGCCACCACCGGAGGGATGCCCTCGCGCGGTTCGAGCAAGGGGATCGGCGCCGGGGCGACGTCGTCCGGGGGAGCGCCCCCGGTGGTTCGCAGTGATGTGTCTTCTGCGGTCTCTTGGGCGTCGGTCACATGCCAAGGGTATCTGTGTATGCGCGTCGCCCGTCGACGGAACGTTCCGCCGACGGGCGGCCATGCGCGTAAACCGGCCGGGTGCGCGTCCGCGCAGGTGCCGGTGGGGTGGGGGCGTCAGTGGATGATGCCCGTACGGAGGGCCACGGCGACCATTCCTGCTCGGTCTCCGGTGCCGAGCTTGCGGGCGATGCGGGCGAGGTGGCTCTTGACGGTGAGCGCGGAGAGGCCCATCGAGACGCCGATGGCCTTGTTGGACTGGCCTTCGGCGACCAGGCGGAGCACCTCCACCTCACGGCCGGAGAGTTCGCGGTAGCCGCCCGGGTGGCTCGGGGAGCCGGGAGGCCTGCGGTGCATGCGGGCGGCGTTGGCGCCGATCGGGGCGACGCCGGGACGGGTGGGGTGGCCGATGTTGGTACGTGTGCCGGTGACGACGTAGCCCTTCACGCCGCCCGCGAGGGCGTTGCGTACCGCGCCGATGTCATCGGCGGCGGAGAGGGCGAGGCCGTTCGGCCAGCCGGCGGCTCGGGTCTCGGACAGCAGGGTCAGCCCGGAACCGTCGGGCAGGTGGACGTCGGCAACGCAGATGTCGCGCGGGTTGCCGACGCGGGGGCGGGCCTCCGCGATGGACGACGCCTCGATGACGTCACGAACACCGAGAGCCCACAGATGGCGGGTGACGGTGGAACGGACGCGCGGGTCGGCCACGACGACCATGGCCGTCGGTTTGTTCGGGCGGTAGGCGACCAGGCTTGCGGGCTGCTCGAGGAGAACGGACACCAGGCCTCCTGGGGAGTGTCGGGACGGGCCGGCTAGGGAGGAAGCCGGGGCGAACCGTGCTTGAAGGGTCATTGACCTCTTCGGCAGCAGGTGCGTCCTCCTTTAGAGGAAGATCACGGATTAGTGAGTAACAATTCGGGCAAATAGGACGCGCGATCGATTGTACGAAAAGAGAGCCGGTCCCTGTGCGACCGGCTCTCCCGAATGATGACGCTGCGTTATGGCGCCTGCGGCCCGCGCCGCTGCGGCAGGGTCACCACCGCCGCGTCCGCGGTGCCCGACGGAGGCAGGCCCGCCAGCTGACAGAGCAGATCGCCCCACGCGGACAGGTGCGCCGCGGTGTCCGGCACCCCGCCGCGCCCCTCGCGCGGCGTCCACGAGGCGCGGATCTCGATCTGCGTGGCGGGACGCCGCGCACCGAGCGCCCCGAAGTAGTGCGAGCCGGCCCGCGTCACGGTGCCGCCGGCCTCTCCGTACGACAGCCCTCTGGCGTCCAGCGCGCCCGTCAGCCAGGTCCAGCACACCTCGGGCAGCAGCGGGTCCGCCGCCATCTCCGGTTCGAGTTCCGCCCGCACGAGGGTCACGAGCCGGAAGGTGCCCTGCCAGGCCTCGTGCCCCGACGGATCGTGCAGGAGCACGAGGCGGCCGTCGGCGAGATCGTCGTCACCGTCGACCACCGCGGCTTCCAGGGCGTACGCGTGCGGGGCGAGCCGTTTCGGCGGGCGCGTCGGCTCGACCTCCAGTTCGGGGCGCAGACGGGCGGAACGCAGCGCGTCGACCGCCGACCGGAACGCGGACGGAACCGTTTCGCCGTCCGCACTCTCCTCGCTGTCAGTGCCATCGGAATGATCGGAATATTGTCCCTGAGCCGGAGCCATGCGGGGAAGAGTAGGCGGAACCGGAGCCCCGTGCAGGGAGGGACACCCATGCGGGGTCCGGCTCGTTGCCGCTCCGTGCGAAGATTCTGTGCGTGAGTGCCAACGACCTTCCCCAAGAGCTCAGCTCCGTCCGATCGGGGGAGGGCCCGTCCTCGGGCCTGCCAGTGACCCCCGCCACCCACGACTCGGCGTTCCTGAAGGCGTGCCGCCGCGAGCCGGTGCCGCACACGCCGGTCTGGTTCATGCGTCAGGCGGGGCGGTCGCTGCCCGAGTACCTGAAGGTCCGTGAGGGCATCGCGATGCTCGACTCCTGCATGATGCCGGAGCTGGTCACCGAGATCACGCTGCAACCCGTGCGCCGCCACAAGGTCGACGCCGCGATCTACTTCAGCGACATCGTCGTGCCCCTCAAGGCCATCGGCATCGACCTCGACATCAAGCCCGGCGTCGGCCCGGTGATCGCCGAGCCGATCCGCACCCGCGCCGATCTGGCCCGCCTGCGCGATCTCACCCCCGAGGACGTCCCGTACGTCACCGAGGCCTTCGGGATGCTCACCGCGGAGCTCGGCGCCACCCCGCTGATCGGCTTCGCCGGTGCGCCGTTCACCCTGGCGAGCTATCTCGTGGAGGGCGGCCCGTCCCGCAACCACGAGCGCACCAAGGCCATGATGTACGGCGAGCCGGAGCTCTGGGCCGATCTGCTCGACCGGCTGGCGGAGATCACCGGCGCCTTCCTGAAGGTTCAGATCGAGGCCGGCGCCTCCGCGGTCCAGCTCTTCGACTCCTGGGTCGGGGCCCTGGCCCCGGCCGACTACCGCCGCTCCGTGATGCCGGCCTCCGCGAAGGTCTTCGACGCCGTCGCCCCGTACGGCGTCCCGCGCATCCACTTCGGCGTCGGCACCGGCGAGCTGCTCGGCCTGATGGGCGAGGCCGGCGCGGACGTGGTCGGCGTGGACTGGCGCGTCCCGATGGACGAGGGTGCCCGCCGGGTCGGTCCCGGCAAGGCACTCCAGGGCAACCTCGACCCGGCGGTGCTCTTCGCGCCGACCGAGGCGGTCGAGGCGAAGACCCGCGAGGTGCTCGAAGCCGCCGCAGGGCTCGAGGGTCACATCTTCAACCTGGGACACGGCGTCCTGCCGTCCACCGACCCGGCGGCCCTGACGCGCCTGGTGGAGTACGTCCACGAGCAGACGGCCCGTTAGTCAGACGTCCTCCCGGAGGCTCGCCCGCACCGCCGAGACGGCCTTGCGGGCGGCCACCAGGACCGGGTCCCACACCGGGGAGAACGGCGGGGCGTATCCGAGGTCGAGCGCGGTCATGGCCTCCACCGTCATCCCGGCGGTGAGTGCCACGGCCGCGACGTCCACGCGCTTCGCCGCCCCCTCACGGCCCACGATCTGCACGCCCAGCAGCCGTCCGGTGCGGTACTCCGCGAGCATCTTCACCGTCATCGGCTTCGCCCCCGGGTAGTAGCCCGCGCGGCCCGTCGACTCGATCGTCGCCGTCACGAAGCGCAGCCCGACCGCCGTCGCGTCCTTCTCGCGCAGTCCGGTCCTCGCGATCTCCAGGTCGCAGACCTTGCTCACCGCCGTACCGACCACGCCCGGGAACGTGCCGTAGCCACCGCCGACGTTGGCGCCGATGATCTGGCCGTGCTTGTTCGCGTGGGTGCCGAGCGCGATGTGCCGGGTGCGTCCGGCGACGAGGTCCAGGACCTCGACGCAGTCCCCGCCCGCCCAGATGGCGTCCTGCCCGACGACCCGCATCGACAGGTCCGTCAGGAGGCCGCCGTGCGGGCCCAGCGGCAGACCCGCCTCGCGGGCCAGGGTGGTCTCCGGCTCGACGCCGATGCCGAGCACCACGATGTCCGCCGGATAGGTCTCCTGCTCCGTGGCCACCGCCGTGACCCGGCCGTCCTCGCCCGTGTCGATCCGGGTGACCGAGGCGCCGTTGACGGTCGTGATGCCCAGCCCGTCCATCGCGTCGTGGACCAGCTGCCCCATGTCCGGATCCAGCGTCGCCATGGGCTGCGCGCCACGGTTGAGCACCGTCACCTCGAAGCCGCGCTTGAGCATCGCCTCGGCCATCTCGACCCCGATGTAACCCGCGCCCACCACGACGGCCCGGCGCCCCGGGGCCCGGTCCAGCGAGTCCAGGAGCGCCTGGCCGTCGTCCAGGGTCTGCACCCCGTGGACGCCCGGGGCGTCGATCCCGGGCAGCGCGGGACGGACGGGCCGGGCGCCCGTGGCGATCACCAGCTTGTCGAACGGTGTCCAGTACGTCTCACCGCTGTCGCGGTCCAGCGCCCGCACCCGCCGCCCGGCGACGTCGATCTCCGTCACCTCCGTGCGGGTGCGCAGATCGATGGAACGGGCCCGGTGCTCCTCGGGCGAACGGGCGATGAGGTCGTCGGGGCCGTCGACGTCGCCGCTCACCCAGTAGGGGATGCCGCAGGCGGAGTACGACGTGAAGTTGCCGCGCTCGAAGGCGACGATGCTCATCTCGCCGGGCCCCTTGAGCCTGCGGGCCTGCGACGCGGCGGACATGCCCGCCGCGTCGCCTCCGACGACCACCAGTCGTTCCGCCGCCATGCCGGGTCCCTTCGCCGCCGTGTGCAGATCGGGGACCAACGCTACGGCGGTTACGGGGCCGGTGTGGCCCGCGGGGTCTGCGAGGGTTCGCCGGACGCGGCCGGCGGGGTCTGCGGCGGCGCCTGGGGCGCCCTGCGGCGCCTGGGCAGGCGGCCGCGCAGCAGCCGCCACAGGACGGCAAGCACGACCGAGGCGGCCAGGAACGGAGCCGTGGTGCCGATGGCGACCGCGATCCACCGGAGCATGGTCAGGAACGCGTCCCACCCCCCGGCCAGGGCGTCCAGGAAGCCCGTGTCCTCGTCCTCGGGGTCCTTGCCCTCCTCGTACGGCTCACTGAGTTCGAGGGTGATCGTCGCCAGCGACGTACGGTCCTTCAGGGACGCCTGCTGGGCGAGCAGGGACTCCAGGTCGGCCTGCCTGGTGCTCAGTTCTCCTTCCAGCGCCACCACGTCGGTGAGCTTGACGGCCTTGTCCATCAGGTCGCGGACCCGGGTGACGCTCGCCCGCTGGGTGGCGATCCGGCTCTCGACGTCGACGACCTCCCCGGTCACGTCCTTCGCGTTCGACGTGCGGGACAGCAGCTTCCCCGACCCCGAGAGGCCGCGCAGCACCTCGTCGTACCGGTCCTGGGGTACGCGCAGGACGAGACGGGAGACGTCGTGCTCCTCGTCGAGCCGTTCGGTGCTCTCGTCCGCGACGAGTCCGCCGGCCCCCTCGGCGGCGGCCCGGGCCGCGGCGACCGCCTTCGGCACGCTCTTCACCTCGACGTCGAGCGTGGCCGTGCGGATGACATGGACCGCGACCGCGGAGTCCGTCTTCCGCGTGGACGAGGAACGGTCGGCCTCCTTGCCCGCGGCCTGGTCGGTGGCTCCCCCCGCGGCGGGAGCCGCCGCCTTCTTGTCGGACGCGGAGTCGAGCCCCTGCGAACCGCCGTCCGAGCCGGCCCCGCACGCACCGGTGCCCAGGAGCACCACGAGCAGGCCGGCGGCGGCCAGCACGCGTGAGCGCCGCGGTCCGGAACGAGTGGATGGATGACTGCCGGTGCGGTGTCCGTAAGGCATGACGTGTCCCCCCGAGGGTCGTTGTCGATGGTGCCGGTTCGACGTAGGAGACCCTTGTGCGGGTTGCCGTCGGGCGGTTTCGAAGTGGTCACGTTCGGGACTCGGTAAGGGTTTGAGAGAGTGGACCCATGCAGCGTCCTCTTCAGCGCGACACCACAGGTCCGGGCCATGCCGTCGTCATCGGCGGTGGCATCGCCGGACTCGCCGCCGCCCACCGGCTGTTGGCCTCCGGCCTCCGCGTCACCGTCCTGGAGGCGACGGAGCGGCTCGGCGGCAAGCTGATGACGGGGGAGATCGCGGGCACCCAGGTCGACCTCGGTGCCGAGTCGATGCTCGCGCGGCGCCCGGAGGCGGTCGGGCTCGCCACCGCCGTGGGCCTCGGCGAGCGGCTCCAGCCGCCGGCGACCGCCACCGCCTCGGTCTGGACCCGCGACGCCCTGCGGCCCATGCCCAAGGGCCACGTGATGGGCGTACCGGGCGACCCCGCGGCGCTCAGCGGCGTGCTCTCGCCCGAGGGCCTGGCCAGGATCGCCGAGGAGCGTGACCTCACGCCGACCGCCGTCGGCGACGACGTCGCGGTGGGTGCGTACGTCGCCGACCGGCTCGGCCGCGAGGTCGTCGACCGGCTGGTGGAGCCCCTGCTCGGCGGGGTGTACGCGGGTGACGCCTACCGGATCTCCATGCGCGCCGCCGTGCCCCAGCTCTTCGAGGCCGTGAAGGAGGGCGGCCCGCTCCTCGACGGCGTGCTCCGCATCCAGGAGCGGGCCGCCGCCCGGCAGCAGACGGGGCCGGTCTTCCAGGGCATCGAGGGAGGCATCGGCACCCTGCCGGGCGCGGTGGCCGACGCCGTACGGGCCGGGGGCGCCGAGATCCTCACCGAGACCCCCGTGCTCGGCCTGACCCGGTCGGCGCGGGGCTGGGACGTGCGCACCGACAGCCGGGTGATCGCCGCCGACGCCGTCGTCCTGGCCACCCCCGCGTGGTCGGCGTCCACGCTGCTCGCCGCCGAGTGCCCGGCAGCCTCCGTCGAGCTGGCCGCCGTCGAGTACGCCTCGATGGCCCTCGTCACCATGGCCTTCCGGCGCTCCGACCTCGCGGGCACCGGAGCCCTCCAGGGGCGCTCCGGCTTCCTCGTGCCCCCGGTGGACGGCCGCACGATCAAGGCCGCCACCTTCTCCACCAACAAGTGGCGGTGGGTCGCCGACTCGGCCCCCGATCTGTTCCTGCTGCGGACCTCGGTCGGCCGCTACGGCGAGGAGGAGCACCTGCACCGCGAGGACGACGAACTCGTCGACGTGTCCCTGGGGGACCTGGCCGCGGCGACCGGTCTGACGGCTCGGCCCGTGGACACCGAGGTCACCCGGTGGATCGGCGGGCTGCCCCAGTACCCCGTCGGACACCTCGGCAGGGTCGCCCGGATCCGTGACGAGGTCGCCAAGCTGCCCGGTCTGCGGGTGTGCGGAGCCGTCTACGACGGGGTCGGGATCCCGGCCTGCGTCGCCAGCGCCCACCGCGCGGCGGACGAGATCGCCGCGGACCTCGAGGGCCACTCCACGGGGGAGATCGACAACACCCCGACCCGGGTTCGGGGCACGCGGAGCGAGGCGGGACAATAGCCGTATGAGTGCGCCAGAAAAGCTTCCGAACGCAGGCAAGAAGGCCAAGGACCTCAACGAGGTCATCCGCTACACCCTGTGGTCCGTCTTCAGGCTGAAGGACGTCCTTCCGCTGGACCGCGCCGGTTACGCCGACGAGGTCCAGGAGCTGTTCGACCAGCTCGCGGCCAAGGACGTCACGGTCCGCGGCACCTACGACGTGTCCGGTCTCCGGGCGGACGCCGATCTGATGATCTGGTGGCACGCGGAGACCTCCGACGAGCTCCAGGAGGCGTACAACCTCTTCCGGCGCACGAAGCTGGGCCGCGCCCTCGAGCCGGTCTGGTCGAACATGGCGCTGCACCGCCCCGCCGAGTTCAACAAGTCGCACGTGCCGGCCTTCCTGGCCGACGAGACCCCGCGGGACTACATCAGCGTGTACCCCTTCGTGCGCAGCTACGACTGGTACCTGCTGCCCGACGAGGACCGCCGCCGCATGCTGGCGGACCACGGGAAGATGGCCCGCGGCTACCCCGACGTGCGCGCCAACACGGTCGCCTCCTTCTCGCTCGGCGACTACGAGTGGGTCCTCGCCTTCGAGGCCGACGAGCTGTACCGCATCGTCGACCTGATGCGTCACCTGCGCGCCTCCGAGGCGCGCCTGCACGTGCGTGAAGAGGTCCCGTTCTACACCGGACGCAGGAAGTCCGTCGCAGACTTGGTGGCCGGACTCGCATAGCCAGCGTTTCCGGTCATCCCGACCCGGAAGATCAGTTGGCGGGCAACGGCGCGTGTGACGCCGCCCGTCGTTCCAGCGACACCGGGTCCGGTACCGGGTACACATCGGCCGAGGGCCGGCGAAGCGCCGCGGCGCGCGGGGGAGTCAGCCATTCCTCCCCGTGGGCCGCTCCATCTCGCCGTCCCAGGCCGATGTGTCCCGGGCCGCACAACTGGACAGCACGCCGCAAGGGCCGCCCTCCGGGGCGGCCCTTGCGGCGTCCTCACGTCCATACGGGTCATCCGCCGGTGCGGGCCCCGCTCAGCAGCGCGGCCCGCAGCGCCGGATCCTGCACGGCGGCCACGCCCCGCACGGCCACCGCGGCCAGCAGGTCGCGGTCCGCGCCGTGCACCGGCGCGGGCAGGGAGTCCAGCCAGCGCTGCCCGGACGGCGAGGCCCACGGGCTGTACGGATGGTTCTCCACCCGGGCGATGGCCAGACAGCCCAGCGTCAGCACCAGCGGCAGCCCGAACCACGCCACCACCGGGCCTGCCCAGTCCGTCTCCTGACCCGGCATCAGCAGGGCCGTGGCGGCCAGGACCACGACCAGCACGGCGGCGCCCCGAACCGCGCGTACGGCCGACTCCAGGCTCGTCCGGGTGCCGTGGGGGACGGCGAGTCCTGCCGCGACGAGGCGGTCGGCGAGGGAGCGCACGGCTTCGGCCGCCGCCGCGGCGGCCCGTATCGGAGCTATCCGGGACTGGCCCTCCGGGCCGATCGCGCGGATCACGGTGCGCTCGACCTCGTCCCGGCCCTCCGGGTCGACCACCGTGGCCCAGCCGGTGTGGGCGAGCAGCAGCCGGCGCCGCAGATGCATGGAGACCAGGGCCAGATCGGCGACCCGGTGCGGGCCGCCGGCCAGGAACGCCGTCTCGTACAGGTTGAGTTCAGGGGCGACGGGCGCCGGTGCGGAGTGCGGCGGCCGCTGGGCCGCACCCGCGGTGACGAGGCACAGCCGGATACAGGTGACGGCGGCGGCGCTCCACGCCACCAGAAGAAGCAGAACCCAGAGCATGGCGGAGTTCTATGCGAAACCGGCAGGGAAGCGCCATGCCTTGTTCACGATATGGACCAATCTCGGTCACGGGCGGTCATCGGTGGCTGAATCCGTATGGATGCCGAATCTGTATGCGTGCGGATCCGGGCGTACGGGGCACCGCCACACGCACCGCACCGCACCGGCCCGCCGGCCCCGACGCCCCGAGACGAGGGGGCGCGGGGCCGCGGCCGGGTCTCAGGAACTGCTGCCGCAGCTCGAACCGCAGCTCGATCCGCAGCTCGAACTGCTCCCGCCCCCACAGCTGGAGCCGCTGCTCCCGCAACTCGACCCCGAACTGCAGGAGGAGCCCGTCCCTGAGTCGCCGCCACCACCGGTGGAACCTCCGCAGCCGCCTCCGCCGGGGCCCACCCCCGCGCACCACATCACCGGCACGAACGTGGCCGCGGAAGCGGACGACGCGGAGGACGAGGAGGAGGGGTGCATGGAGGACCGTTGGCGGGCAGCGGCCGTCAACTGGCCCTGGAGCTCGGGGTCGGGGAGTGCGCCGAGCCCTCGGGTGGCCACCAGGTGGGCCGGGTCGGTCACATGGGCATTGGCCTCCTGGAAGCCGTCGGCTGCCCAGCGCCCCGCCACGGTGAGCCGGGACTTCGCCGCCGACGCGGTGACGAGACCGACGACCGCGCCGGCCACGAGTGCGGGCAGGACCTTCAGGAAGAAGGGGAACGGGATGTCCGAGTAGCCGTCGTGCAGGGCGTACTGCGTGATGGTCAGGGCGATGCTGACGGGGAAGCCCACGATGCACCCGATGCCCAGGACGAGCCCCCAGGTGCGGCGGCTGCGGCTCTCATCGGGTGCGACCAGCAGTCCACGGGCGGCGAGGCCGTCGCCGATCTCCTGTACCGCCGGGTGCCGCATCACGTTCTCCCGGAGGGTGTGCAGCGCGCCGCTCGGGGCCGTGGCCAGCTCCTGGAGCACGGCCCGCTCCACCGCGTCGCGTGCCTCGTCCCGCCGGACCGCGACGACACCGGGCCCGCCGATGGCCAGCCGTCCGTCCATGTACATGCGGGTGAGTGCGGTGTCCACGGCCCTGGCCGGGCCGCCCTTGAGGAAGGCCTCCTCGAAGAGGTCGTGCACCTGAGCGTCGCCGCCGTCCAGCAGGGCGGCGCGGCGCCTCGCGGCGACCAGGAACACCGAGGAGACGGCCACGGCCAGCGTGAATACGAGCGCAAGAGTGTTCATCGCGGTCACTTTCCGAGGAGGGCTGCACGGGCGGCGTGGACCAGGCGGGTTGCCCGGCGCGGGGGGCGGGGGCCGGAGCGCTCCTGCCACCAGCGCGTCAGCCTCCGCCGGGCCGCCTCGTCGGCCGGCCGGCCGGTGATCAGGAGGTGCTCGGCGAACCCGAGCGCGTCGTGGCGGTAGCCCCCGGACATCGGCCGGTTCCTGGCGTACGAGAGGAACGCCTTCCGGTAACCGTCACCGAGGATTTCGGGCAGTTCCGGCGCCACTCTGGCGACGACGTCGGCGCGCTTGGCGGCCAGCGCGCGGCTCTGCACCTCCAGGCGCCGGCGGTCGAAACCCTCCGGTGCGGGAGTGCCGGCCACGAGCGAGGAGAGCAGCGCGGTCTGGGCGACGGCGACCCGGTCGCGGGCCCCCGCTCGCCGGGTGGGCGGCTCCTCCGGCACCTCAGGGCTTCGACGGGGCACCGCCGGAGCGGCTGCCGCCTTCGCCAGCGTGCCGCGGATCGCGGTCAGTTCCCCGGCCAGTTCCCCGGCCGGCGGGAAGTCGTCGTCACGTTCCAGCAGGACCCCCGGCGGGTCGACGCGGGAGCGCAGTTCGCTCAGGACGTCCAGGACGGGCCGGGTCACGGGGTGGGCGTGCGTGTCGTGCCAGACGCCGTCCTTCTCCACGCCGCCCGCCACGTGGACGTAGGCGATGGCCTCCACCGGCAGTTCGTCGAGGGCGGTCGCGGGGTCCTCGCCACGGTTCACGTGGTTGGTGTGCAGATTGGCCACGTCGATCAGCAGCCGTACCCCGGTACGCTCCACCAGTTCCGCGAGGAACTGGCCCTCGGTCAGCTCCTCGTCCGGCCAGGAGACCAGCGCGGCGATGTTCTCCAGGGCCAGCGGCACGGGCAGCGAGTCCTGCGCGATGCGTACGTTCTCGCACAGCACCTCCAGCGCGTCCCAGGTCCGGGGCACCGGCAGCAGATGCCCCGCCTCCAGGGACGGCGAGGCGGTGAGCGGCCCCCCGGCCCGTACGAAGGCGATGTGCTCCGTGACCAGGGGCGCGCCCAGAAGGGCGGCCCGTGCGGCCAGTCCGGCGAGGCGGGCTGGGTCAGGGCGGTCGGCCCCGCCCAGGCCCAGCGCCACACCGTGCGGGACGACGGTGACGCCGCGCTCCCGGAGGCGCTCCAGGGACGCGGGGAGATGGTCCGCGCAGATGTTCTCCGCCACCGCCTCGACCCAGTCGATCCCCGGCAGAGCCTCGACGGCGTCCGCGATCTCCGGCCGCCAGCCGATCCCGACTCCCAGCTTCATGGTGTCTCCTCCCCGTTGTGCAGGGGTCATGGCCCCGCCACGCGGCGGTGAATCCGAAAGGAGGGACGTTCAGAGCTGAATTTGAGGTTCCCGGAGCTGCTCACGGCGCCCGTCATGCGATCGGGACCTCCGCGGCGGGTCGGCCGGTCCCGCATCCGCCTGCGGAACCGGGTGCCGGCCGCTCGGAAGCGGCGCCATCCGGAGGACTGGCCCGACCCCGAGCCGTACGGCCGCGAGGACACCCGGCCGGACCTGTGGCCCCGGGATGACGACTCCTTCCCACTCCCGCCGGAGCTGCGTCCCCGCGACGAGGAACGCGGTCCGGTGTGGATGAGTGACACCCGACTCCGGCCACCGGTCCGTCACGCCTCGCCGACGCGGCGGTGCCCGGAGTCGTCCGGGTGGAACGGACCGGCCCCGGGGGAACCGCCGGTACGTCCGCCGCCGGGACCGCGGCCGAACCCCGTGCTCCGGCCGCCGCCGGAACGGCTGGGGGCGCTACGGCTGGGGCAGCGGGGCCATCGTCGGGGGCACGGGGCGTGACGTGAACGACTGGTCGCCGCTCGGGGTCACCGGCACCGGCACCTGGGGTACGCCGCCGGACGGCGCGGGCGGCCCCGAGGGACTGGCCGTCGAAGCTCCGGCCGCTTCGCGCGCCAGGCCGTCGAAGTCCACGAAACCGGTGCGCTCCAGCACGGTGATGTGGTCCAGCACCGTCTGGTTGGCATCGGAGGCCAGCTGCCTGATCAGTGAGTTGCGTGTGGTGTGCCGGACCTGTGCGATCAGCGCGAACACCTTGCCGTGCGCGGCACGCAGGAGGTTGGCGAACTTCAGCTGGTACTCGTCGCCGCCGGCGGCGGTGAGTTCCCGGAGCCAGCCCTGCTGCTGCTCCGTGGGCTGGTTCGGGAGCTCCACCCCGAGCTTCGAGGCCACGTCCCGGGCCCGCCGGTCCAGGTCCGTGTGGCCCACCACCAGGTGGTCACCGGCGAGCTTCACCGCCTCGCTCGGCGCGCGTTCGATCGCCTGCTGCCCCGCGGGGAGCTCCCACAGTCCGGCCAGCCGCACCTTGACCAGGAAGTCCCGGTCCGTCGCGGAGAGGGGGCCCCACTGGGTGGCCACGCTGGACGCGTTCAGGTTGGCCGCGCCGGTGCCTGAGCGGTCGGCGTAGGACCACACGGGGAAGGCGAGTGCGCCGATCGTGGCCACCAGTGCGGCGATGATGAGGGCCGTTCCGTTGATGCGTCGCAGCAAGATGTCTCCCGGGCCGGTGCGTATCAGCTCGAATCAACCGCCAACTGGACCGGCGTTCCACCTACTTGGCGGTAATGCCGGTGTGGCAGTACGAGGAGATACGTAGATCGGCGCAGAAGTGTTCAGCCGGGTGGGAGGAAGCTGCGCGACGGGGGAGCGTCGGGGCGGGTCGGGCCCGCCCCGCCACCCGGTGGCGCGCCGCCGGGTGGGTCAGTGGCACGGCGCCGGTCGGGTCAGTGGCGCAGCGCCGGGTGGTCGGCGACGACCGTGCTGGACCCCGGAGCGATCTCCGTGAACCCCGCGTCCCGCACCACCGGCAGTCCGCTCGCGGCCAGTTCGCGCCAGTGACCGGCGTCCGGGGTGGCCACCGAGAGCGGGAAGCCCGCCTCGCGCCATGCCTTGCGCTCGGTGTCCGACAGCTCCCACCAGGCGAGCTGCGCGCCGTGCCCGGCCTGCGCCATCGCCTTCCCCGCCGACATGCCGGTCTCCGGGCTCATCCAGAGCACCGGACCGTCGAGGGCGGGGGCGGCCGGGGGCTCGGCGTCCTCCAGGTCCGTGCCAGACACCTGGAGCTTGGCCAGCTCCTTGGGCCAGCCGTCCAGGGGCACCGGCGGGTACACCCGGACCTCGGCTCGCTCGCCGGTGACCGTGATCCCCGGGAGCGTGCACGCCTTGCGCCACTCCGCGCCGCGCGCCCGCCGCACCACCTTGCGGATCCTGGCGTCCTGCCAGTCGCGCATGGCCTGGGCCCACTCGCCCTCGCCCGCCCCCTCGTCCTCGCCGAGCGAGCGGGGGTCGGAGAGGATCGTGAGCACCGCGCGGGCCGCGGTCACCAGGGCGTCGTTGCGCGCCGGGGGGTCCGCCTTCTCGATGTGCACGACGAGCGGCAGGACGAACTGCGGGGCTTCGTCACGGGCCGTCGGCTCCGTACGGAACGGGCTGTCGGCGGGGGTCGCGGAGGGTACGGGAAGGGGCTCAGGGATGCTGTCGCTGCTCACGCACCCAGTCTGCCAGGCCCCGCGACGACTCGTTCTTGGCGGAACAACTGCCTCCGGGTGAGGATGCACGCCATGAAGAGCGACCTCTTTTCCAGCGAGCACATGGCTCAGCAGGCCACGGCCCCCGGCATGACCCTGCAGAACGCCAAGTCCATCAAGTACGCCGTCAACGGCGAGATGCACGCGCGGCAGGGGTCGATGATCGCCTTCCGCGGCAATCTGCAGTTCGAGCGCAAGGGCCAGGGCATAGGCGGCATGCTCAAGCGTGCGGTGACCGGTGAAGGGCTGGCGCTGATGGCCGTCACCGGTCAGGGCGAGGCGTGGTTCGCCCACGAAGCGGCCAACTGCTTCATCGTGGAGATGGAACAGGGCGACGTCCTCACCATCAACGGCCGCAACGTCCTCTGCTTCGACGCGAGCCTGTCCTACGAGATCAAGACCGTGAAGGGCGCCGGTATGACCGGTGGCGGCCTCTTCAACAGCGTCTTCAGCGGATACGGGAAGCTCGGCCTCATCTGCGACGGCCAGCCCATAGTGATTCCCGTCACCGCACAGCAGCCGGTGTACGTGGACACGGACGCGGTCGTCGGCTGGAGCGCGCAGCTCTCCACCTCCCTGCACCGCTCGCAGAGCTTCGGCTCGATGGTGCGCGGCGGATCGGGCGAGGCGGTCCAGCTGATGCTCCAGGGCGAGGGGTTCGTGATCGTACGTCCCAGCGAGCTCAAGCCGGAGAAGGCGTCGGCCCATTGATCCTGCGCGGAGTGGGCCGACGGTACGGGCTGCGGGGGCCCTGGGTGCTGCGCGGTGTCGATCTGGACCTGCCTCCGCACACCCTGGTCCGCGTCGAGGGCGTCAACGGCACCGGCAAGTCGACCCTGTTGCGGTTGCTCGCCGGGGTCGACGCGCCCACCGAGGGGCGGATCACCGGCCGGCCGCGCACGGCTTACGTCCCCGAGCGGTTCCCCGCCGCGCTGCCGTTCACGGCGTTCGGCTACCTCGTCCACATGGGCCGGACGCACGGTCTCCCGAGCGCCGAGGCCGCCGCGCGTGCGCTTGAGTGGCTTGAGCGGTTCGGGGCCGCCGGACACGCGCGTACGCCCATGGCGGAGCTCTCCAAGGGCACCAGCCAGAAGGTCGCGGTCGCCCAGGCGCTCCTGGCACGACCGGAGCTGCTCGTCCTGGACGAGGCGTGGACCGGCCTGGACACGGGCGCCCGGGGCGAACTGGACCGGGCCGTCGCCGAGCGGGTCGCCGAGGGCGCCACGGTGGTGTTCGTCGACCACGACCCTCGGCGGCTCGCCGGATCGGCCGGCCTCGCGTACCGGCTGGAGGGGCTCACCCTCACTCCGGCCGGCTCCGCCGCCGCGGACCCCGGACCAGGCGTCCGGATCGAGGCGACGGGCGTGGCATCGGCCACCGTGCCGGGCGGGCTGCCAGGCACGCCCGTGGTGGAACGCGATCCCGGGAACCCGCGGCTGCTCCGTCTCACGACGACCGCGGCGTACTCGGACAGCGTCCTCCACACCCTGCTCACGGTCCGGCCGCCCTGGCACATCACGGGGGTCTTCGTGCTTCCGGACCCTGTTCCGGCCGTCGCGGCCACAGGCCTGCTGCCGGAGCCGGCCGCCGGTGCGGGAACACGCGCCGAGGCCGCACGGGCGGCCGTGCCCACGCCGGAGCGCACAGGCGTGCCTGCGCCCGCTGCGCCGTCTTCGTCCGCGCCCTCGCGTGCGCCTGCGCCCGCTGCGCCGTCTTCGTCCGCGCCCTCGCGTGCGCCTGCGCCCGTGCCGTCGCTCGCAGCCGCGCCGGCGCAGGTGTCCCCGCCGGGCGGTGCACCGGAGCGCGCGCCCCGTCCCGCGGTGCGCCTCGTCGCCGCGCCGACGCGCTACCACGTCGCTCTGCTGGCTCGCTCACAGCGCTGGCTCGCCCCCGTCCTCCTGTACGCGGCAGTCCTCGGCGTCGGCCTCCGACCCGGGCAGCCCGTCCTGGACTCGCTCGGCTACGCCGCCGCCGCGCTGGTCCCGGTCGCCGCCTGGCTCGCCCGGCTCTGTGTCACCCAGGAGCCGCCAGCCGCCCGGACCGTCACCGCGTCGGCCGCCGGGCCTTCGCGCGCGCACGTCGCCTCACTGCTCGCGGCCCTGGGCAGCGCGCTCGCCCTGGGCGTCGCGGGCACCGGGATCACGCTGCTGATCAGCGAGCCCTCCAGCACCGGCCACACCGTCGACGTGCCGCTCCCGCCCGCCGCTCTCGCAGGGCTGCTCGCCACCGCGTGCTGCGCCCTGCTCGGTACCGCCGTGGGGGCGCTCTGCTCCCGCCCGGTCCTGCGCCGCCGAGGATGGTCGCTGCTGGTGACGCTGCTCGGTGTGCTGCTCGCCCTCGTGGGCAGGGGCTCGCCCGCCCGGGAGGCGGTGACCGGCCTCGTCTCCGGGTCGGCGACCGGCGCGGTGCGGGTGCCCCTGCTGCCGCTCGGCGTGGCCTTGGCCGTCGCCGTGACGGTGGCCGCCCTCACGTCCCGGATCGCCTCGCTGCGCGAGTGAGTACGCTCGGCGGTATGGACGACGCTTACTGCGAGACGCCCGGGCCGGCCCCCGCTCCCCAGGACGCGGGACCGCCGTACGCCGAGTGCGTGCTGTGCCGGAAGCCGACCGAGTACCCGGAGTCCACGAAGGGCAGCACCCTGTGCCCCGTGTGCGCCTGGCAGGAAGCGGGACGCACGGCCTGCTCCGGCTGACGGGCATGGCGTGCGGGACGAGGCCGGGCGTGTCTGAAGGGCCCGGGCGCCCCGCCCGAGGACCGGGCGCGCCGCAGCGTCCCGTTCAGCCGCGCATGAGCTCGGAGACCTTGACGAAGCGGTAGCCCCGTTCACGCAGCTCCGGCACGATCCGGCGTACGGCTTCCTCGGTCACGGGCGCGGCGCTGCGTGTGCAGTGCATGACCACCAGGGACCCGGGCCTCACCCCGTCCAGCACCTGCTCGGCCACCGCGTCCGCGTCGGTCGCGAAGGCGTCGCCGCTGACGACGTCCCACTGGACCGCGGTCACCCCCGTGGGCGCCAGGGCCTTCAGCGAGGCGTCGTCGTAGCAGCCCCCGGGGAAGCGGAAGTACGGCACGACGTTGCGCGCCCCGGTCTTCCGGATCGCGGTGAAGGCCCGGTCCACGTCTCTGCGCATGTCGGCCTTCGCGACGGCCGGCAGGCCGTAGCAGGGCGAGGCGAAGGCGTAGTGGCTGAAGGAGTGGTTGGCGATCTCGAACAGGGGATCGGTGCCGATCGAACGGGCCTGAGCCGGGTACTCCTGCGCCCACCGGCCCGTCATGAAGACGGTCGACGGGATCTTCAGCCGGCGCAGCGACGCGATCAGCCCGGGGTTGTCGAAGTGCTCGCCCTGGGCGGCCCGTGGCCCCTGATCAGCCGTCATGTCCGCGTCGAAGGTGAGCGCCACGACCTTGTCGGTGCCGCTCCGGGACGGGGCGTTCTCCGCGCGGCGCTCGAAGACCGGCGTGAGTCCGGCGGGTCCGGGAGCCAGGACGGGCGGCTCGCTCCGCAGGGCCGGCGACGGGCTCGCGGACCCCGTCGCCGACCGTGCCGCGGACTCAGGCTCAAGCTCGGACTCGGGCTCGGGGGAGGCCGCCGGGAGCGCGGAACCTCCGGACGGCGCGGCCGCGACGCCGCCGGAGGGCGCGGCATCCGGGCTTCCGGCCCGCACGGTCCCCGACCCTGCGCAGCCGACGAGCGCCCCGCTCAGAACGGCCCCACCCACAGCAGACAGAACGATCATCGTACGAACGGATTTGATCACCGAAGGACGCTAGCTGACAAAGGATCAGCTGCCGTCCACGGCACTCCGGGCCGGCGCGCGGCCGGCCCGGATCACCCGTCTGCCGAACCCGGTCAGCGCCAGGGGCCCGACACCGCGAAGGTGGTTCCCGGCGTGTAGCAGTTCACGAACATGGTTCTGCCGTCCGGCGAGAACGTGACGCCGGCGAACTCACCCCACTCCGGCTCCTCGGCCGTCCCGATGTTCTGCCGCCCCCGCGCCATCGGATAGACCTCGCCGCGCCGCGTCACCCCGAGCACGTGCTGTGCGCCGCCGCCGTCCTCGCAGACCATCAGCCCGCCCCCGGAGGCCAGGCAGATGTTGTCCGGGGACTCGCCGGGGAGCTGCACGTCGGTGTCCGGGCCGAAGACGATCACCAGCGTGAGCCGGCGCCGCTCCGGTTCGTACCGCCACACCTGGCCGAAGTGGTCGGCCGCCGAACCCTCCGCGCTGCGCGCGTAGCTGGAGACGAAGTACACCGACGAGCCGCCCCAGTAGCAGCCCTCCAGCTTCTGGGCGTGGGTGACGCCCTTCGGTCCGAAGTCCTGGTGCCGGATGGGCGTCCCGGCCGCCTGCGGATCCGGTACGGGGACCCACTCGACCCGGTCGAAACGCGCACCGGTCTCCTGGATCCGGGACAGATCGGGCACCCCTGGCACCCGCATGGCCTCCAGTGCGCCGCCTGCCCGCAGCGAGCCCGTCCCGCCGAGCGGCTTCTCGGGAAGGAAGCGGTAGAAGAGCCCGAAGGGCCTCTCGAACGCGTCCTCCGTCTCGTACACGATGCCGTTCGCCGGGTCGATCGCGACGGCCTCGTGCTGGAAGCGGCCCATCGCGGTCAGCGGAACGGCCCCGGTCCGGCGCGGATCGGCGCCGTCCACCTCGAAGACGAAGCCGTGATCCTTCGTGTAGCCGTTGGTACCGGCCTTGTCCTCGGTCTCCTCGCAGGTCAGCCAGGTGTTCCAGGGAGTGGGGCCGCCCGCGCAGTTGACGGCCGTCCCCGCGACGGCGACGCGCTCGCCCCGGACCTCGCCGCGCGCGTCGAGTTCTATGGCCGTACAGCCGCCCTTGCCTGCCGGGTCGTAGGTGAGGCCGTCGACCGTGGGGACGCCGATCTTCCCCGTGACCCTGTTCTCGTGGTTGCGCACGAGATGGACCCGGCCGTTGCGGCCCCTGAAGGCGGCCATGCCGTCGTGGTTGCTGGGGACCAGGCCCTCGCCGGAGCGGAGCGGGTCGCCCTCCCGGGAGAGGACCCGATAGCGGAAACCTTTCGGCAGGTCGAGCATGCCGTCGGGATCCGGCAGGAGCGGGCCGTAGCCGCTGTGGCCCCGGGCGCCGGCGGTGCCGGCGAAGAGTTCGGTGAAGGCGCCGGTGAAGGCGACAGCGGCGCTGCCGGCCAGGATCTGTCGTCGTGTCGCGAGCCGGCGGGACGCTGTTTCCGTCGCGAGGCGTCGAGGTGCGGATGTCATGAGGCAACTCCCTGTTGGCGGACAGGTGAAGTGACCCGCATGTGTGTACCACGCGTCGCGGCGCGCGGGAACCATGCGGGCCACGGTGCCCCCTGTGTCCCTGGGCCGCGAGAGGCCCCAGGGACGTACGGGATCAGGCCAGCGACGCGCTGAGCGTGATGGTGGTGCCCGTCAGCGCCTGGCTCACCGGGCAGTTCGCCTTGGCGTCCTCGGCGGCCTTCACGAAGCCCGCCTCGTCGAGGCCCGGAACCTCACCTTCCACGGTGAGGTGGATGCCCGTGATGCCCGTGCCGGGCTGGAAGGTGACCTCGGCCTGGGTGTTCAGCCGGGTCGGCGGAGTGCCCGCGGTGGCCAGTCCGTTGGACAGAGCCATCGAGAAGCAGCTGGAGTGCGCGGCGGCGATCAGCTCTTCCGGGCTGGTCTTGCCGTTCGCCTTCTCCGCGCGGGAGGGCCAGGAGACCGGGTACTCCCCGATCCCGGAGGAGTCGAGGGTGACAACGCCGTTGCCCTCGATCAGGTTGCCTTCCCAGACCGTGTGCGCCTGACGCGTGGTAGCCATGCTGGATCCCTTTCGGACGGTGTGCGCGGTTGTGAGCGGCGGGCGGGCACCGGACGGCACCCGCACGCGCTCGACCCCGAACCTACTGCCCCACAAGTCCCTTTGCGTCACGTGCCAGCGCAGTGAGCCGCGAGATGGCCCGGAAGTACTTCTTGCGGTACCCGCCGTTCAGCATCTCGTCGCTGAACAGTTGGTCGAAGGGGAGACCGGATGCGAGCACCGGGATCTCGCGGTCGTACAGCCGGTCGGCGAGCACCACCAGGCGCAGAGCCGTCGACTGGTCGGGTACCGGACGCACATCGGTGAGGCAGACCGCCGTGATGCCGTCCGTCAGCGCGCCGTACCGGCTCGGATGCACGCGCGCGAGGTGGTCGAGCAGGGACGGGAAGTCGTCGAGGGCGGCGCCCGCGGTCGCGTAGGCGGCCCTGGTCACCTGGTCGTCGGAGTACGGCGGCGGCGCTTCGGGCAGCCCTCGGTGCCGGTAGTCCTCGCCGTCGATGCGCAGCGGCCGGAAGTGCGAGGACAGCCCCTGGATCTCGCGGAGGAAGTCGGCCGCGGCGAAGCGGCCCTCACCGAGCTTGCCGGGCAGCGTGTTCGACGTGGCGGCCAGTGCCACCCCTGCCTCGACGAGCCTGCTGAGCAGGGACGACACCAGGACGGTGTCACCCGGGTCGTCCAGTTCGAATTCGTCGATGCAGAGCAGCCGGTGCCCGCTCAGCGTCTGCACGGTCTGCTGGAAGCCCAGCGCGCCGACCAGGTTCGTCAGCTCGACGAACGTGCCGAACGCCTTGAGGGAGGGATCGGCGGGTGTGGCGTGCCAGAGGGAGGCCAGCAGGTGCGTCTTCCCGACCCCGTACCCGCCGTCGAGATAGACCCCCCGCGGCCCGGTGGGGGCCGCCTGCTTCTTCCCGAACCGCGCACTCGCCGCCCGCCACCACCCCCCGGAGGACGCCTTCCCGGAGCCCGTCGCGTGCGCACCGCCGAGCCCGGCCGCGAACGAGGCGAGCACCTCGACCGCCTCGGTCTGGCTCGGCTGGTTCGGGTCGGGTACGTACGTATCGAAGCGCACCGAGTCGAAGCGCGGCGGGGGCACCATCTCCGCGACCAGCCGGTCGGCGGGGACGCGCGGTTCGAGGGCGCACAGGGACTGCGGGGCCGTTTCGGCTATGGGGCTCTGCCCCGGCACGGCTGTGGAGGACGACACAACTCTCCACTCTAAGGGCCGTGCCAGACTGCTGGGCATGCGACGCCTGCTCCCTGTGACGGACCTGACAAACCCAGCCGCTGCCGCCGCCGACCGCGAGTGGACGCTCGACGAGCTGGCCGAGGCCTACGCGTATCCGGAGGCCGGGCGCTCATGGCTGCGCGCCAACATGGTCTCCACCCTCGACGGCGCCGCCCAGCACGACGGCCGCTCCCAGGGCATCTCGTGCCCCACGGACATGCGGATCTTCGGCACCCTGCGAGGGCTGGCCGACGCGGTCGTCGTGGGCGCCGAGACGGTGCGCCTCGAGGGCTACCGGCCCGCCCGGGCGCGCGAGGCGTTCGCCGCCCGGCGCGCGGCGGCCGGGCAGGGCCCGGCCCCCGCCATCGCCGTCGTCAGCGCGAGCCTGGACCTGGACTTCTCGCTCCCGCTCTTCGTCTCGCCCCTGGTGCCGACCTTCGTGATCACCGGTACGGCGGCGCCCTCGGACCGGGTCCACGCCGCCCGGGCGGCGGGGGCGGAGGTCCTGTTCGCCGGGGACGGCGCCGCCGTCGAGCCGGCCCGCGCGGTGGCGGAGCTGACGGACCGGGGCTTCGGCCGGCTCCTCACCGAGGGGGGACCGCGCCTGCTCGGCCAGTTCGTGGCGGCCGGGGTGCTGGACGAGCTCTGCCTGACGGTCTCCCCGCTGCTCACCGCCGGAGCCGCGCAGCGGATCGCCGGCGGGCCCGCCGTGGCCGTGCCGGAACGTTTCTCCCTCGTTTCGCTCCTCGAAGAGGCAGGATTCCTCTTCAGTCGTTATACGAAGATCTGACACTCGCCGGACGCTGGTGCACGAAGATCTGACACTTAGCGGAATTTGCCGTTCCGGTTGGCTTCCGATGGGCACACTTAGTCCTGCGACCCCGTGCGACCGCGGGGAAAAATGGTTTCAGCAACAGCGGCCGTCCCCGCGGCCGACGAGATGAAGCGGAAGGGCGCCTGCCGTGTTCACAAGCGTTTTGATGATCGAGAAGCCGCTCACTCCCGAGGACGTGGAGTTCGTCACCACCCTCCACGGCGAGGAGCGGATCTCGTTCGTCGTCCTGATGCAGCCCCGCAGCGACCAGGCCGACGTGCTGCTCCGCGCGATCGACGACGTGGCGATCGGCGAGCTCCGGGAGGCCGTCCGCGAGGGGGAGCGGCCGGAGGGCAAGGAGGCGAGAGAGCCGGCCGAGATGGCCCTGGAGTACTCACTCCGGGAGCTGCGGCAGGCGGGCTCGGAAGCCGTAGGACAGGTGATCGAGGACCACCCCCTGGACAAGCTGAAGACGGTGGTCGACGACTCCGGGGCCGACGAGGTCATCGTGCTGACGGCGCCGCACTACGTCGAGGAGTTCTTCCACCGGGACTGGGCCTCGCGGGCCCGCCACAAGGTCGGCGTACCGGTGCTCAAGCTCTTCGCGCACAGCGAATAGGCTGGGGCGGACCCAGACACACGTCACACCTCGGGAGAGACACGTATGGCACCCGGTATTCCTGCCGCCCTGGAACGGCCGCACTTCATCGGCATCGGCGGCGCCGGAATGTCGGGCATCGCGAAGATCCTGGCCCAGCGCGGCGCGAAGGTGGCGGGCAGCGACGCCCGGGAGTCCGCGACCGCCGACGCCCTGCGCGCGCTGGGCGCGACCGTCCACATCGGGCACGCCGCCGGGCACCTCGCGGACGACGCCACCTCGGTGGTCGTCTCCAGCGCCATCCGCGCCGACAACCCCGAGCTGGCCCGCGCCGCCGAGCTGGGCATTCCGGTCGTGCACCGCTCCGACGCGCTCGCCTCCCTGATGGACGGCCTGCGTGCCGTGGCGGTCGCCGGCACCCACGGCAAGACCACCACCACCTCGATGCTCGCCGTGGCCCTGTCCGAGCTGGGCCTCGACCCCTCGTACGCCATCGGCGGAGACCTGGAGGGCCCCGGCACCAACGCCACGCACGGCGGCGGCGACATCTTCGTCGCCGAGGCCGACGAGAGCGACCGGAGCTTCCACAAGTACGCCCCGCAGGTCGCGATCGTCCTCAACGTCGAGCTGGACCACCACGCGAACTACGCGTCGATGGACGAGATCTACGAGTCCTTCGAGACCTTCGTCGGCAAGGTCGTCCCCGGCGGCACCCTGGTCGTCGCCGCCGACCAGCCCGGCGCGGCCGAGCTCACGCGGCGCGTCCGGGACATCTCCTCGCTCGACGTCGTCACCTACGGGGAGTCCGAAGGCGCCGACGTACGCGTCCACAAGGTCACCCCCCGCGGCCTGACCAGCGAGGTCACGGTCGTGCTCAACGGCAAGTACCTCACCTTCACGGTCTCCGTGCCCGGCCGCCACTACGCGCACAACGCGGTCGCCGCGCTCGCCGCCGGTGTCGCCCTCGGCATCCCCGCGCACAACCTGGCCTCCGCCATCGGCAAGTACACCGGGGTCAAGCGCAGGCTCCAGCTCAAGGGCGAGGCGGCCGGCGTCCAGGTCATCGACTCGTACGCGCACCACCCCACCGAGATGACCGCCGACCTGGAGGCCATGCGCGGGGCGGCCACCGACGCGCGCATCCTGGTGGTCTTCCAGCCGCACCTCTTCTCCCGCACCCAGGAGCTCGGCACGGAGATGGGGCAGGCACTCGCCCTCGCCGACGCGTCCCTGGTCCTGGACATCTACCCGGCCCGTGAGGACCCGGTCCCGGGGGTCACCAGCGAGCTGATCATCGACGCCGCGAAGGCAGCGGGCGCGGAGGTCACAGCCGTCCACGACAAGGCCGCGGTCCCGGCCGCCGTCGCGGGAATGGCGAAGCCCGGCGATCTCGTTCTCACCATGGGAGCGGGCGACGTCACCGACCTCGGCCCGCAGATCCTGGACCACCTGTCGAGCTGAGGGAGCCACCGTGTCGTACGACGTCGAGAAGCCGGACGAGCAATGGCGGGCGGAGCTGACCCCCGCCGAGTACGCGGTGCTGCGCAAGGCCGGCACCGAACCCGCCTTCGTGGGTGAGTACACCGACACCAAGACGGCGGGCGTCTACTCCTGCCGTGCCTGTGGCGCGGAGCTGTTCCGCTCGGACACGAAGTTCGAGTCGCACTGCGGCTGGCCGTCCTTCTACGACCCGAAGGACACCGACGCGGTCGAACTGCTCCAGGACAACAGCCTCGGCATGGCCCGCACCGAGGTGCGCTGCGCCCGCTGCGGCTCGCACCTGGGCCACGTCTTCGAGGGCGAGGGCTACCCGACCCCCACGGACCAGCGCTACTGCATCAACTCCATCTCGCTGACCCTGGCGCCGGACGAGAGCTGATCACGCCACCGGACGCGTGACGGAACGGCCCCGCCGGGAGGACTCCTCCCGGCGGGGCCGTTCCGTCACGCGAGGCCCGCTCCCGGACGGGGGCGGGCGCGTGCTCACGTCTTCACGAGCTCGACGGCCTGCTCCGGCACCGGGATCCGGCTGCTCAGCCGCTCGCCCTCGATGTCCAGGTCGGGCAGCGCCCGGTCGACCGTACGGGGCAGCCACCAGGCCGCGCGTCCCAGCAGGTGCATGACCGCGGGCACCAGCGCCATCCGTACGACGAACGCGTCGATGAGCACGCCGATCGCCAGGGCGAACCCCATGGACTTGATGACCGGGTCGTGCATGAAGACGAACCCGCCGAACACAGCGGTCATGATCACCGCGGCGGCCGTCACGACGCGCGCGTTGTGGCCGACACCGCTGATGACGGCCTCGCGCGCGTCGGCACCGTGGACGAAGTCCTCCCGCATCCGCGAGACCAGGAAGACCTCGTAGTCCATGGCCAGGCCGAAGAGGATGCCGATCAGCAGGATGGGCAGGAAGCTGACCAGCGGGCCGGGAGTGTCGAGGCCGACCAGCGACGCGAGGTGGCCCTCCTGGAAGATCGCGACGGTGATGCCGAAGGTGGCCCCGATGGTCAGCAGGAAGCCCAGCGCCGCCTTGACGGGCACCAGGAACGACCGGAAGACGAGCATCAGCAGCAGGACGGACAGCCCGACCACCAGCAGGAGATAGACCGGCAGGGCGTCGGCGAGCTTCTCGGAGACGTCGATGCCGACGGCGGTGGCACCGGTCATCGCGATCGCCGCGCCCCGGACCTCTCCGACCCGGTCACGGATCGCGTGGACCGTCTCCTCCGTCGCGGCGGCCGTGGGCCCCGTCTTCGGGATCACGGCCAGCAGGGCGGTGGTGCCCTTCTCGTTCATCTGCGGGGCGGCGACGGCCAGGACGCCTTCGGTCGACGTGATGAGCGCGGCGGCCTCCTTCGCCGCGACCTCGGTCGAGCGCGCGTCGTCGCCGGACACGACGGCGATCAGCCGGCCGTTGAAGCCCTCGCCGAACCCTTCGGTGGTCAGGTCGTAGGCCTCACGGTTGGGCGACCCGACCGCCTCGGTGCTCGCGTCCGGAAGGGAGAGCCGCATGTCCTGCACGGGCAGCGCGAGCGCCCCGAGGCCGACCACGCCGAGCAGGAGGACCGGGACGCGCAGCCGCGCCACGATCCGGCCCCACCGGAAGCCGAACGCGTTCCCGGCCGGTGCCCCGGCCGTCTCGTCCGCCGGCTGGGCCGGAGCGGGCACGGGAGTGCGGCCCCGAAGCCTGCGGGGCAGGACGCGGTCACCGGCGAAGCCCAGGACTGCGGGAAGGAGGGTGAGCGAGACGAGTACCGCGAGAGCCACCGTGGCGGCGGCCGCCAGTCCCATGACCGTGAGGAAGGGGACACCGGCGACCGAGAGGGCCGCCAGGGCGATGACGACCGTGGCCCCGGCGAAGACGACGGCCGAACCGGCGGTTCCGGTGGCCCGGCCCGCCGCCTCCTCCGCGTCCATGCCTTCCGCGAGGTACTGGCGATGACGGGAGGTGATGAACAGCGCGTAGTCGATGCCTACGGCCAGCCCCAGCATGAGCGCCAGGATGGGCGCCGTGCTGGTCAGTTCCACGGTGCTGCTGAGCGAGAAGAGTCCGGCCATGCCGGCACCCACCCCCACCAGCGCGTTCAGCAGGGTCATGCCCGCCGCCACCAGGGAGCCGAAGGTGAGGACCAGCACCAGGGCGGCGACCGCGACACCGAGGGCCTCGGTCGAACCGACCTCCGGGACCCCGCGCATGATCTCGCCGCCGTGCTCCACGCGGAGGTCCGCGACGGACGAGCCCGCCTCCCGGAACGCCTCCCGCTGCGCGTCGGTGATGCCGTCCACGCCGGACGTGAACTGCACCTGTATCAGGGCGTAGCGGCCGTCCTGCGAGACGGCCTTCGACACGAACGGGTCGACGGCGGCGACGACACCGGGAACCTTCGCGGCCTCCTCGGTCACCGGGGCCACGGCGGCGGGCGTGAGCTTCCCGCCCTCGGGCGCGGCGACGACTATCGTCCCGGTCGCGCCACCCGCCTGCGGGAACTCCCGGGCGAGCGAGTCGAGGGCCTTCTGGGACTCGGTGCCCGGTATGGAGAACTTGCTGGTGGTGGGCCCGCTGAAGGCTGCCGCGCCCCCGCCGAGCAGTGCGAGCAGCAGAAGCCACAGGGCGAGTACGCGCCCTCGGCGGCGGAAGGAGAACCGGCCGAGCCGGTACAGCAGGATAGCCATGCGAAAGAGGCGTCTTTCTCTTCGGTCTGGACGAGACGACTTCTGTCAGCCGGTGGGATGCCCGAGGGTTCTCAGCGCTCCCTGGACCAGTTCGGTGCGCAGGGTGTCCGGTTCGATGCCGACATCGGCCGCGACCGTGACCGCCACACCGCCGATCACCATCTGGGCCATGGCGCGGGCGCGAGGCTGCCGGGACCGCCCGGCCAGCGCGTCCGCGAGCTGGTCGACCGCCTCCGGGATGACGGCGAGCACCGGATGGCTGAGCATGTCGGGAAGTTCGGCGAAGATGATCTTGACTTCCAGGTGGAACCGCATCGCCAGGCCGACGTAGCCCGTCACGGCCGGTTCCACGGCCCGGCCGCCTTCCAGCGGCGCCAACTCCTCCCGCAGCGCGGCGAGTCCCTCCGCCGGCGGGGTCAGCAGCTCGGTGAGGATCGCGTCCTTGCCGGCGAAGTGGTACAGCAGGGACGCCTTGGAGCAGTGGGCCTCGGCGGCGATGTCCTGCAGAGAAGTCCCCTTGAAACCGTGCTCGGCGAAGAGGCGCAGGGCGGAGTCGAGGATGTGCTGTCGCATCGCGGAAGGCGGACGTGGCATGGGCCCACCGTAGCTGACCGATCGGTCAGCCCTGACCGCCCGGTCAGCTACGGTGGGGCCCGGACCTCGCGCCCGTTCCTGTTCCGGGCGTCAACTCCGGTGCTGGCGTTGCCCTTTGGCCTGGGGGAGGACCACGCGTGACGTCGACGGATTTTCGTGTCGGAGGGGACCTGGAGGTGCGGCGGCTCGGTTTCGGGGCCATGCACCTGCCGACGGAACCGGGACCGCCCCGCGAGGGCGCCGTCGCGCTCGCCCGCAGGGCCGTCGAGCTGGGGATCACCCTCATCGACACGGCGTACCTCTACGGCGGCGGAGCCAACGAGGAACTCCTGGCCGAGGCGCTCCATCCGTATCCGGACGGCCTGCTGATCACCACCAAGGTGGGAGTGGCACGCTCGGACGACACCGGCGAATGGGCGCTCGACGGCCGCCCGGCCGTGCTGCGCGACCAGGTGGAGAACGCCCTGCGACGCCTGCGCGTCGAACGGATCGAGCTGCTGCAACTGCATCGGATCGACCCCGCGACCCCGCTCGCCGACCAGGTCGGCGCTGCGGGACCTGCGGACCGAAGGCAGGATCGGGCGGATCGGGCTCTCCGAGGTCACCGTCGCCGAACTCGGCGAGGCACGCGGGATCGTCGACATCGCGAGCGTGCAGAACCGCTACAACCTGCTCGACCGGAAGCACGACCCGGTGCTCACGGCCTGCGAGGAGGCGGGGATCGCCTTCCTGCCGTGGCGCCCCGTCGCCCGGGGTGACGCGGGGGCCGAGGCCGAGGTCACCGCCGTGGCGGCCGAGCTGGACGCCACCCCCACACAGGTGGCGCTCGCCTGGCTCCTCGGCCGCTCCCCGGTCGTCCTGCCGATCCCGGGCACCGGCCGGATCGGCCACCTTGAGGAGAACGTCGCGGCGGAGCGCCTCCAGCTGCCCCGGGCCCACCGTGATCGCCTCGACCGCCTGTCCGGGGCCGGCCGGCCGGACCGCTCGCCCGGTTCATGAGGGGCCCGGCGGCCAGTGCCCGCCGTGCCGCCCGCCGCCCGTAGAGGGAGTGGCCCTACTCCTCCTCGGAGTCCGTGCCCGCGTCGGCCCGCAGCAGCGGGTGCGCCACCCCGGGGAACACCCGCGCCCTGACGACCTCCTCGGCGGCCCCGCCCTGCACGACGGTCTCGGCCACGCCCCAGGGGCGCCCCGCCAGCCGGATGGTCAGGGTGTACGACGCCGAGCAGCCCATGCACTCGTACCGGTCCGCCCACACCTCGACGTCCGTGACGCTGCCCGGGTAACGCTTCACGTGCCGGTGCCGGGCGTGGCAGCGGTCACAGGTCTCGCCCGGCTCGCACGTGCCGCCGCAGGGGCACGGCACGTCCAGGGACTCCGCCGGCTGCCAGCGCTGGACGAGCAGGGCGTCGCGGGTGGCGCCCATGTCCTTCATGGCCTTGAGATTGCGGGCGGCGACGTTGTACGACTCGCCGGTCGCGGCCATCCGGTCCCGGATCACGTCCTTGCGTCCGCGGTTCGTCGTCATGTGTTCCTCCTGGGTGTACGCAGCCCGCCAGGAGGCTCACGAAATCGTCCTCCCTACGGTACCTGCCGCGCCGTGCCCGTGAATCCGGTCCTTGGACGGCCCGGCCGGGGAGACCGGAGCGGGAGCGCCGAGGACACGGAGAATCGCTCCCTCCGGTTCGGAAGGCGGAGCGGCTGGGCAGGACGACGGGGACAGCCCGAGAGAGCTGATGCACCACCTGGGTAAAGGAGCACCCGATGGCAACGCCTCTGTCTGCCGACAAACTGCTCAAGGCCCTGCGGGACGAGGGTCTGCGTGTGGTCGAACACCGGAGCTGGCGCACACACAACCGCAACCACAAAGGCGCGTGGGGCCCCGTGCACGGGGTGATGATCCATCACACCGTGACCTCGGGCACACAGCGCTCCGTGGACCTCTGCTACGACGGCCACTCGACCCTGCCGGGCCCTCTGTGCCACGGAGTGATCGCCAAGGACGGCTCGGTCCACATGGTCGGCCACGGCCGCGCCAACCACGCCGGACTCGGCGACGACGACGTCCTGCGCGCGGTGATCGACGAAAGGGCACTGCCCGCGGACAACGAGGCCAACACCGACGGCAACCGCTCCTTCTACGGCTTCGAGTGCGTCAATCTCGGCGACGGCAAGGACCCCTGGCCCGCTCCCCAGCTGCTGGCCATCGAGAAGGCGTCCGCCGCCGTCTGCCGGGCGCACGGCTGGAACCACCGCTCGGTGATCGGCCACAAGGAGTGGCAGCCGGGGAAGGTCGACCCGCGCGGCTTCACGATGGACTCGATGCGCGGAAGGGTCCGGACCCGCCTCGCCGGCCGCCCGGACGGCCCGCCGCCACCGGCGACGTACGAGCCGTTCCCCGGAGCCGCGTTCTTCCGGGTGGGGCGGCACAGCGCCGTCATCACGGCGATGGGGAAGAGACTGGTGGCCGAGGGCTGCGGACGGTACGCGGTGGGCCCAGGCCCGGACTGGTCCGAGGCGGACCGTGCGTCGTACGCCGCGTGGCAGCGCAAACTGGGCTTCACAGGCAGCGGCGCCGACGGCATCCCGGGCAAGGCCAGCTGGGACCGGCTCAAGGTGCCCAACGTCTGAGCCGCCCGTACCCGGACCGGCAGGTGATCCGCGAGGCTGCCCCCGGGGGCTCTGGGACGACGCCCGGCCGGCGAGCCGGGGGCAGCACGCGGATCACCGGCGGTCAGACGCAGTTCAGTTCCTGCTCCGCGAACGCCACGAACTGCTTCAGGAGGGGAGTCAGGTTCCTCGGCAGCTTGTCGTCCGCCGCGCTGAATGTGCTGATGCGCAGTTCGACGTAGTTCCCGTGTGCGGACGGCGGCTCGGGCGGTTCGCAGACGATGTACGTGAGCACCCCGCCAGGCCAGACGATTCCCTTCTTGCCGACCGGGATGGGGGCGGTCTTCCCCTTCTCGTAGGAGCTCCATTCGATTTGGTCCTCGCGGTCGCGCCGTGTGGCAGCCGCCTGGAAGCGGGTTCGGCCGTCGATGTCGAGTGAGCACGTCGCGCCGTCCAGCTCTTCTAGGAGCACGAAGGTGTCGGAGTAGACGTCGGCTTTGTCGCCGGTCGGCAGGAAAGGAACGACATCCTTCCTGGTGAAGACGTCCCAGCAGATCCGTTCGGGTACCTCCGGGACAGCTTTGATTTCGTCGCTGGAGCAGCCGGTGAGAGTGGCGAGCAGCGTTGCCGTTCCCACGGTTGCCCAGACGTGTGTCCTGAGTGCGTGCACGGTCAATTCCCCTTGGCCTGAGAGCTGGCCACCAGATCGCGCCCGATGGAGTGGGCCGCTGCTGTCTGAGTGGACGCCGACCCCTTGTACGCGTCGATCTGATCAGCGGTGAGGCCGGCGGCTCTGCCGCTCGTCTCGACAGCTGCTGCGGCAGCTCCCCTGGCCGCGCCCTCGGAGTCCGTGTACCCATTGGCGGACTCTCGACGAGCGGCGTCCGACGTGTCGCGATTCGCGCTCTCCAGCGCGGACGCGGTGACATCCTCCTGGATCCATCCCACCACGTCACCGCCCACAGGAATCATCTCGACGTACTTGGCGCCCGCCGCGGTGAGGATCCTGTTCACCCATTTCGCGTTGTCCTCGGTCCCCTTGTTGAACTCATCCGCCTCGTGCGCCTTCGTGTCGTGCACCGCCTGGGCCCGCGCCTCGGTCATGATGCCCGCGATCTCCCCTCCCGGGTGGACTGCGTTCCGCACGGCCTCGCCCATGTCGGGGTGTTTCTCCGGATGGCTGAACACATCGCTCACGAGTGCCGTGGTGTACGCCTGCTGCGCGTTGGTGATCGCACCGTAGGCCTGGGGGTCCTGGGCCACCGCGCTGAGGAATCCTGCCATCCTGGCCTTGTCGAACGTTGCCGCTTCTCCGAACGGCTTGATCAGGCCCGCCTCGTTCTCGGCTGTGGCCTGCAGGTCCGGCATGTACTCGGCGGCCATCTCGCCGAACTGCCGGGAGAGCCCGCTGAGCGGACCGGGTGGATCGCCCGGTCCGGCCGCCACCAGTTGCGGGTCGGTGCCGATCTTGTCGATGACCTTTTCCATGACCTCGCCCATGGCCTTGGAGTGCGGGACCGGGGGCGCGTCGGCGTCGCCCGGCACGCGGCCGGTGACCGCAGCCTCCAGGGCGTTGCCCACAGCGGTCTGGCCGGGGTTGAACTCCCCTCCCACGGCCGTGTCGTACCAGTCCGCGGTCGGCTTCTTGTCGAGCATGTGGTCGACCACGCTCTGGGCGTTCTTGCCCTTGATCTCGGCGTCCGACAGCGTGACGATGCCGTCCTTGTCGGTGTCTTCCCGGACTCCCTCGTTGAAGAACTCCGTGGATGCCGCGGGGTTCTTGCTCATGGCCTCCATGAGGCCGGTCATAGGGTTGAAGCCCTTGCCGCCGGTCTCGTCGAGGTTGATGGCCAGATTCAGGTCGTACGGAAGGTTCTGCGACCAGAGCTCGGGGTTCTTCTTGTCCATCGCCACCATGTCGCGGCCCACCGTGGTGAGGAAGTTCTTGTCGTACGTGCCCTCACGGAGCAGCGCCCCCAGGGCCTGATATCCGTAGACCTTGGTGCCGGAGCCCGCGAAGCCCGAGACGTCGACCTCCTTGCGGCCCGCCTTCATGAGCTCCGTGGTCCAGGTGGCGTCGAGATGGTTCGGCGTCGACGTGTGCGTGGCGAGGCCGAGCATGGCCCCCATGTCGCTCTGCATGTTGCGGACCATGTTCACCCGGTCCTGACCTGCGGGGCCGAGTGCCGTCGCGTCCAGCGACATCTTCGTGTAGGCCTCCAGAGACCCTTCCGCGCCGAGTTTCCGGTAGAAGCCGGTGGCGAACTCGGGGTCGTCGCGGTTGTCGTCGATGATGTCTTCGAGTTCCCTCAGCGCGTCCACGTTGCGAGCGGTGCCGCCCTCGCCCGTGACCTGTCTCGTCAGGTCGGCGGCGCGGGCCACCTGCTCCTCGTCGAGGCTCTCGTACACCGGTGCGGCGAAGTCCTTGCCGTCCTCGACGTTGGCCAGCAGGGCCCGGTTCAGCGACTCGTCGGCGTCGGAGCAGTCCTCGACGAGCCGGTCGACGCGCTTCTGCCAGGCGGTCACCGCGGCCTTCTGCTTGCGCAGGGCCTCCGGATGATCGGGGTCGTTGCGCGCCCCGGCGTCGTCCGCCAGGTCGTACCGGGGTGACACCTTGCCGGTCGCACTCACCACGACGCCGGCTTCCGGCCCCTCCACGTCCCGTACGTGCACGAGAGCGTCCCGGGCCGCCTTGATCGCGGTGTGCGCATCGGCCAGCAGTAGCTTCATGCCTCTGGCCGCTGCCGCGGCGTCCTCGAACTCCTTCGCCGTCTTCGTGACGAACCGCTTGGTGACCCCCGCGTTGACGCCCTCCCACTCAGCCTTGTCCGACTTGGCCTTCATTCCGGTCCGGGCGTCGTCGGCGAGCTGCTCCAGCTTGGTCACCATGTCCGCCCAGTCCTCGGCAGCCGTTCTGAGCTGGTCGACAGGCGCGTTGACGACGTCGTCGAAGTCGAGCACTTCGTTCCCCCGTGAATCCGCGTGGGGCCGGACGATGGCCCGGCCGCGTCACAGCCTAACCGCGCGGAATTTGCCGACGTACGCGAATGCAACGATTTTCGGTCAGCCCCGGCGCACCCGGCCCACGATGCGTTTGCCGAGGCGGCCGAGGGAGCGGGACGGGCGGTTCCATGCGCGGAAGGCGTCGAGGGTGCGGCTGCTCCCCTCGCGCTCCACGGCCTGTTCCACCGCCGAGACGCCCTCGGGTTCCAGCGAGCGAACAGCCGGGCGCAGCACCTCGTCGAGCAGAGCGGTCCGGGTCCGGGTCCAGGCGGGGCCCGCGTGCGGGTGAGCGGTCCACACCGTGTAGCAGTCCGCCACGTACGAGGGGTCGGCCAGCAGCAGGGTCCGTGTCTCCTCGCGGCGGGCCGCCCTGCCGTACGCCGACAGCAGGTCCTCGTCACCGCTGTGGACGAAGGCGTACAGCTCCGCCTCGGGCCGGTCCGGGGCCAGCAGCCGTTCGGCGAGCGCGCCGTAGGCGTGTTCGAGGATCGCGGGCTCCACCGGCTCGGCACGGGCCCGCAGTTCGCGCGCGCGGTCCGCCCAGCCCGGTTCCGCCGTTCCCGTGCGCAGTTCGCGGGCGAAGTCCAGCAGCATCAGGCAGGCGCGCACCCGGGCGGTGATCTCCTGCGGGAAGCCGCGCAGGAGGTCGTGGGCGAGCTGGGGGCCGTCCTCGTCGCCGTAGGGCGCGGCGAGTGCCGCCTCGACGAGACGCGCCCAGGTGCCGGCGGTCCGGTGGGCGTCCGACGTGGTCTCGGTGAGCAGCGACCGGGCCTCGCCCGCCGTGGGGGTCTCGTCGCCCCAGACGAGGCCGACAGCGGTCCGCAGCACCAGCGGTTCGGCGAAGGGGGACATGCCCGCCGCGCGGAGCACCGTGTGCAGGACCTCCACCCGGTCCGCGCCGCGCGCCTTCGCCCCCGGCGCCTCGGCGCACATCCGCAGGTGCGGCAGCGCCTGCGTCCCGGTGAAGGGCAGGGAGACCCGGATCAGCAGCCTCTCCGCACCCGCCGGGTCGTCCGGGGCGAGCCGGTCCAGCTCGCCCAGGAGCGCCGTACGGACGTCGAACTGCTCGTCCAGCAGGTCCAGCAGCGCGGGGCACGCGCCCGCCTCGGGGTCGTCCAGGAGCGCGCGGGCCAGCCGGTGCACCACGTCGGGCAGCAACTCGCCGCAGTCGATGCCGAGCAGCCGCACGATCCGCAGCAACTGCACGGTCCGCGCGACGTCCCGGGAAGCCCCGGGGGAGAGCTCGGCCAGCAGGTCGGCGCCGAGCTCCTCCACCAGCGCGGTCAGGGCGCGCTGTCCGGCGGGCTCCTCGAAGGCCGAGCGCGCGGGCGGCTCCAGGCCGGGGTCGGCGCCCCGTACGGCCTCCGTCACCAGCAGCGCGGCGAGCGGGGCGGTGACGTCGGCGGGGCAGCGGCCGTCGAGGGCGGTCAGCAGCCGGAGCGCGGCGGCGCACTCGCCTGCCGTTCGGTCGTCGGCGGGCGCGGTCAGCGCGTCGGTCAGCTGCCGGGTGCGCTTCTCGTCCAGGGCGTACGGCCGCACGGCCGCCCAGTCGGCGGCCGCGGCGCGCTCGTCGGACCCGAGAGCGATGCCCGCACCCAGCGCGGTCACCGCGAGCGGACCGGCGGCGAAAGGCTCGCCCGGCAGTTCCGCGGCCTCCCGGAACAGCTCGGGGGCGCGGCTGCGCCATATCCGGGCGGCGGTCCCCGCCCAGGCGTCGTCCACCACGCCGGGGCGCGGACCGGAGGCGGCGTGGACGCGGAAACGGGGGTCGCCGAAGTCCGGGGCGTCCTCGGGGAGGACACCGACGACCTGGTGCGTGGTACGCCCGGGATGCCGTGTGTACGTGGTGAAGGTCAGCCGCTCGGCGTGTTCCCTGGGCAGTACGGCCGTGGCGAGCGCGACCCAGCGAGCCACATCCGCGCTCTGCCGTTCCACGAGCACGACCGCGGGCGCTGACGGGTCCTCACTCACCCGGCGCAGATCGCTGAGCACGGCTGCGAGCCACGGGCTGCGGGCCACCGCGAAGTCGCCGAGGCTCTCCCCGGTGAGCCCGCGGGAGGGGCCGTGGGCGGAGCCCATCGTGGTCAGCGGGTCGGGCTGCGCGCGGTCCGGCGTCGCGGACAGCCAGCCGGCGGCGCCCCACGCGGCGACGGGGAGCACCCGGCCCGGCAGCGGCGTACCCGCCGGGAGGTGCACGGCATGGGCGTGGAAGCCGCCCGTGGCGGCCGCAACGGAACGGCTGAGCAGATGGCTGCCGTCGGAGAGCGCCGTGAAGCCGAACGCGACGGGCAGCGCCCGTAGTTGGGAGTCGGTGAGCCGGTCGGGAGTGCCTGCCGGTGCGTCGTAGGCCAGCAGCGGTGCGGCCTCCGCGCGCACCGGCCCGGGTATCGCGGGGGTGACGGCGGTGAACCGGCCGGCGGACTCCCCGTCACCGGCCGCGACGGAGGTGTAGTGCAACTGCGGGAGGCTCATGCGTAGGCCCTCATCGTCCCTGCCACGTGCGTCCCCGTCACACGCACCGGCCGCCGCTCGCCGCCCTGTCGGTGCGGCCCGGCCCGGCGGAGCGACGACCCCGGCGGGGAGCTTTCCGTAGTCGTGCGGGCGACGCTATCAAGCCCTGACGCCCCGTTGGGCCGCGCGCCGTACCAGGACGCCCTAGGTTGGAGGTATGACCGAGGTGACGCTTTCCGCGGGAGTGGTGGAGTACGAGGACACGGGTGGCGACGGGCCCGTGCTGGTCCTTCTCCACGGGGTGGCGATGAACGGTTCGCTCTGGCGTCACGTCGTGGCCGGGCTGCGCTCCGACTTCCGCTGCGTCGTGCCCACTCTGCCGCTCGGAGCCCATCGCAGGCCGATGCGCCCGGACGCCGATCTGACGGTCCTCGGGGTCGCCCACCTGGTGGCGGAGTTCCTGGAGAAGCTCGGCCTCCGAGACGTCACCCTCGTGATGAACGACTGGGGCGGGGCGCAGGCCCTCGTCGCGGAGGGCCGGGACCAGCGGATCGGCAGGCTGGTGATCACCTCCTGCGAGGCGTTCGCCAACTACCCGCCCGGCCTGCCGGGCCGCAACCTGTACGCCGCGGCCAAGGCGCCCGGTGGCCTGAGGGCGGCCTTCGCCCTGCTCAGACTGAGACCGATGCGCAGACTTCCCCTCACCTGGGGGTGGATGAGCAAGCGTCCGGTCCCGCACGAGGTGATGGACGAGTGGTTCACGCCGCTGTGGACCTCCGCCGCGATCCGGCGTGACCTGCGGGCGTACGTGCTGGGGGTGCCCCAGGAGGAGGTCCTCCTGAGCTGGGCCGAAGCCCTGCGTACGTTCGACCGTCCCGCGCTGGTCGTCTGGGCGGCCGAGGACAAGGTCATGCCGCCCGCCCACGGCCGGAGGCTGGCGGACATGCTGCCGAAGGGCGAACTCGTCGAGATCACCGACAGCTTCACCCTCATCCCCGAGGACCAGCCCCAGCGGCTGGCCGAGGCGGTCAGGGCGTTCGTACCGCGGCCCTGACAACGGGCAGGCCGGACGACGGGCAGGCCGGGTACGGGCGCACAGGTGTGCGCGCCCCTACCCGGCCGGGCCGGACGGCAGGGCCCTCAGTCCTCCACGGCCTCCGGTCCGGTCCGGCCGCGCATGCCGATGGCGGCCAGCAGAGCACCGGCGACACACAGGACCGCGGTGACGATCACGGCGGCGTGCACACCGTTCATGAACGCGTTGCCGCTGCCCTCGACGACGGCGGCCCTCAGCTGCGCCGGCATGTCGGCCGACACGGGCGAGACCCCCATCGACACGGCGTCCTTGGCCTCCTGGAAGCCGGCCGCAGCGCCTGCCGGAACACCGGCGGAGGTCAGTTCACCGGTCAGTGTGGACCCCACCTTGCCGCTGATCAGGGAGACCAGGACGGACGTGCCGAGCGCGCCCCCGATCTGCAGCGAGGTGGCCTGCAGACCTCCGGCGACACCCCCGTCCTTCCTGGGCGCGTTGCCGACGATGGCGTCGGAGGAGGCGGACATCACCATGCCGACGCCCAGCCCGATGGCGAGGAAGGGCGGCCACATCGCGGCGTAGGAGGAATCGGCGTCCCAGGTGAGGATCCAGAGGGATGCCGCGGCCTGGAGCACCATGCCGACGGGCATCGTCAGTCGCGGACCGAAGCGCTGGGTGAGGGCGGCGCCGAGCGGAGACGCGACCACGGTGGCCAGGCTGAGCGGCAGGGTGCGGACGCCCGCCTCCACGGGGGTGAAGCCCCGCACGTTCTGCAGGTACAGCATCAGGAAGAAGATGACGCCGAGCAGGACGAAGAAGTTGATCGCGGTGACGGCGGTGCCGATGGTCAGCGACCGGTTACGGAAGAGGCGCATCGGCAGCAGCGGGTGCTCCTGACGGGTCTCGTACCAGCAGAAGACGGCCAGCAGGACCAGACCCGCAGCCATCGACCCCAGCGTTCCGCCGGAGGTCCAGCCCCAGGTCTCGCCCTTGACCACACCGAAGACCAAGGCCACCAGGCCGACCGCGAGCAGGATCACGCCGGGCACGTCGAAACGGTGACTGCCGGTGGAGTCCTTGCTCTTCGGGAGTACGAGCAGGCTGATGACCAGCGCGACGACGCCGATGGGGGCGTTGATGTAGAAGACCGACTCCCAGTTGACGTGCTCGATGAGCAGGCCGCCGACGATCGGTCCGAGCGCGGTGGAGCAGGACGCCACCATGGCCCACAGGCCCACGGCCATGCCGAACTTGTGGGGTGGGAAGACCGCGCGCAGCAGACCGAGGGTGTTCGGTATCAGCAGGGCGGCGAACAGGCCCTGCGCCGCGCGGAAGGCGATCACGCCCTCGATCGAGCCCGAGAGACCGATCGCCACCGAGGCGAGGGTGAAGCCCACGGTGCCGACCATGTAGACCGTGTGGCGCCCGAAGCGGTCCCCGAGCTTGCCGCCCAGGATCAGCAGGGCGGCCATGGCGATCAGATAAGCGTTGGTGACCCACTGGAGGTCGGCGGTGGACGCGTCGAGGTCCCGGCCGATCTCCGGGTTGGCGATCGCCACGACGGAGCCGTCGAGGTTGACCATGAACAGACCGATGGCGACGGCGATCAGCGTCAGCCAGGGATTGGTGCGCCGGCTCTTCCCGGGGGCGCCGGGCGGTGGGGGCCCTGCGGGCATGGAGGACTTGTCCACGGTGGTGGAGGACATGGAGGTGCCTTGTCTGTGTTCGTTACTCGGGGATGCCGGGCGGACGGCGCCCGGGGGCGGCGGCCCGCCGTACGTGTACGGCGGGGCTCGGCCGTGTCCACGCGCACACGTGCCGGCCAGGTGCCCGGGGTGTGTAGACAGCCCGGGAGCCTGGCCGGAAACGGTGCGTGTGTGTCAGCCGGCGGGGGAGTGGAGGCGCCGCGTCAATGACGAGAGTGCGCCCAGAGCCGCACCGAGGGCGTCGAGATCGCCGTCGGTGAGGGTGTTCAGCGCGCGTGCCACGTGCGCTTCCTTGAGGAGGCGCGCCTCGGCGAGACGCTCCCGGGCCGTGGCCGTCGGGTGCAGATGGGCCACCCGCTTGTCGGCGGCGTCCTGCCTGCGCTCCAGCAGGCCGAGCTCGGTGAGCTGCGAGACGAGGGCGCTGACGTTGTTCGGCTTCATCAGCAGGGCCTCGGCCGACTCGCGGACGGTGATCCCCTCGTGCTCCTCGACGAGGAACAGCAGCGCGAGCTGGCCGTCCGGGAGCCGGGGATGCGGGAAGTCCCGCGCGACCTGCCGCTCCATGGCCCGGTGCAGCCCGGGCAGGAACGCCACGAGCGCGGAGGCTACGTGGTCGATGTCCTGCGAAGGCACACGGGGAGCGGGCATCCGCCGACTATAAGTACCAGGTAATAGCTATGTCAAAATACCTAAGTGTCCGCGCCGGGGTGTGAAGCGCAGCTGCGGCGGCGCTTAAGAAATCCTCGATGGACCTGGGGCCCCGCCGTGCGGCACATTTCTCTGTGACGGCGGAGGGCGGCGCCCGCGCACCGGTCCACGGGCGGACCTCAACGCACCGCGCCCCCACTCGCCCGCCGTACCCCCCAGTCGCACCGGGCCGCCGGCCGAATTCGGCGTGCCCGGGACCGGGGTGTTCGCCACGTACCAGGTACAGGGAGCCGCAGCTGTGAAGGCACTCGTGAAGCACAAGGCCGAGCCGGGACTCTGGCTGATGGACGTGCCGGAGCCGGAGACCGGCCCGGGGGACGTGCTCATCAAGGTCCTGCGCACCGGTATCTGCGGCACCGACCTGCACATCCGCGACTACGACGGCTGGGCGCAGCAGGCCGTGCGTACCCCGCTCGTGCTGGGCCACGAGTTCGTCGGCGAGGTCGCGGCGATCGGCGCGGACGTCGTCGACATCAAGATCGGCGACCTGGTCAGCGGCGAGGGCCACCTGGTCTGCGGCAAGTGCCGCAACTGCCTCGCGGGCCGGCGCCACCTGTGCCGCTCGACCCTCGGGCTCGGTGTCGGACGGGACGGGGCCTTCGCCGAGTACCTGGCGCTGCCCGCCTCGAACGTATGGGTGCACCGGGACAAGGTCGACCTCGACGTCGCCGCGATCTTCGACCCGTTCGGCAACGCCGTCCACACCGCCCTGTCGTTCCCCCTGGTCGGCGAGGACGTCCTGATCACGGGTGCGGGCCCGATCGGCATCATGGCCGCCGCCGTCGCCCGCCACGCCGGTGCCCGCAACGTCGTCATCACCGACGTGAGCGAGGCCCGGCTCGACCTCGCGAGGAAGGTCGGCGTGGACCTCGCCCTGAACGTCGGCGGCGCCACCATCGCCGACGGCCAGCGCAGCCTCGGACTGCGCGAGGGCTTCGACATCGGCCTGGAGATGTCCGGACGCCCCGAGGCCATGCGGGACATGATCGCGAACATGACGCACGGCGGCCGGATCGCGATGCTCGGACTGCCGTCCGCGGAGTTCCCCGTCGACTGGTCACGGGTCGTCACCTCGATGCTCACCGTCAAGGGGATCTACGGCCGCGAGATGTACGAGACCTGGTACGCCATGTCCGTGCTCCTGGAAGGCGGGCTCGACCTCGCCCCGGTCATCACCGGCCGGTACGGCTACCGCGACTTCGAGGCCGCGTTCGACGACGCCGCGAGCGGTCTCGGTGGCAAGGTCCTGCTCGACTGGGCCGCCTGACCCCTCTCGTACGCACCCGTATCCACCTGGGAGACACCCGACATGTTCGAATCCGTACGCGACGACCTGCGCACCACCCTCGACGAGATCCGCGACGCCGGTCTCCAGAAGCCGGAACGCGTCATCGGCACCCCGCAGTCCGCCACCGTCGCCGTCACCGCCGGGGGCCGCGCGGGCGAGGTGCTCAACTTCTGCGCGAACAACTACCTCGGTCTCGCCGACCACCCCGAGGTCGTCTCCGCCGCGCACGAGGCGCTGGACCGCTGGGGCTACGGCCTCGCGTCCGTCCGCTTCATCTGCGGCACCCAGGAGGTCCACAAGGAGCTGGAGCAGCGGCTCTCCGCCTTCCTCGGCCAGGAGGACACGATCCTCTACTCCTCCTGCTTCGACGCCAACGGCGGAGTGTTCGAGACGCTCCTCGGCCCCGAGGACGCGGTGATCTCCGACGCCCTCAACCACGCCTCGATCATCGACGGCATCCGCCTCTCCAAGGCGAAGCGGTACCGCTACGCCAACCGCGACATGGCAGACCTGGAGCAGCAGCTCAAGGAAGCCTCCGGTGCCCGGCGCCGCCTCGTCGTCACCGACGGCGTCTTCTCCATGGACGGGTACGTCGCCCCGCTGGCCGAGATCTGCGACCTCGCCGACCGCTACGGCGCGATGGTCATGGTCGACGACTCGCACGCCGTCGGCTTCGTCGGCCCCGGCGGCCGTGGCACCCCGGAACTGCACGGCGTGATGGACCGGGTCGACATCATCACCGGCACGCTCGGCAAGGCCCTGGGCGGCGCGTCCGGCGGCTACGTCGCCGCGCGCGCCGAGATCGTCGCGCTGCTGCGCCAGCGCTCGCGCCCGTACCTCTTCTCCAACTCGCTCGCCCCGGTCATCGCCGCCGCCTCCCTGAAGGTCATCGACCTGCTGGAGAGCGCCGGAGACCTGCGTGAGCGGCTGAATGCCAACACCGCGCTCTTCCGCTCCAGGATGACCGACGAGGGCTTCGACATCCTGCCCGGCGACCACGCCATCGCCCCCGTCATGATCGGGGACGCGGCGAAGGCAGGCAGGATGGCGGAACTGCTCCTCGAGCGCGGTGTGTACGTGATCGGGTTCTCCTACCCCGTCGTCCCGCAGGGGGCCGCGCGCATCCGCGTCCAGCTCTCCGCGGCCCACTCCACGGAGGACGTCAACCGTGCCGTCGACGCGTTCGTCGACGCGCGGGCCGCACTGGAGGCGTGAGCGGCCCCTGCGAACAGGGACAATGAGCGCATGATCGATGTACGGCGGCTGCGTGTCCTGCGAGCGGTGGCCGACCACCGGACGGTGACCGCAGCCGCCGCGGCCATGTACCTCACGCCCTCCGCCGTCTCCCAGCAGCTCGCCGCGCTGGAACAGGAGACCGGCCACCGGCTGGTCGAGCGCGGGGCGAGGGGCACCCGGCTGACACCGGCCGGGGAGATCCTGCTGTCCCACACCAACGCGGTCCTCGCCCAGCTGGAGCGGGCCGAGGCGGAGCTCGCCGACTACGGCGCGGGCGTCGCGGGGACGGTCACCGTCGCCGCGTTCGCCACGGGCATCGGACTGGTCCTCGCCCCCGCCATCGCCGAGCTCACCCGCACCGCGCCCGGCATCCGGGTGCGGGTGCAGGACGCCGAGGGCGACGCGAGCGTGCCCATGGTGCTCGACCGGCTGGTCGACGTGGCGGTCGCCGTGGAGTACCGGGGGGCGCCCGGTGACGACGACCGGAGGCTGACCCGGCTGCCGCTGTACTCCGAGCCCTTCGACGCGGTGCTGCCGGTCGGCCACCGCCTCGCCGGCCAGGAGCACGTAGCCGTCGCCGAGCTCGCCGAGGACGCGTGGATCGGCCCGTACCCGGGCAACCCCTGCCACGACGTGGTCGTCCTGGCGTGCGAGTACGCGGGCTTCGAACCCCGGCTGGAGCACTCGTCCGACGACTTCCACGCCGTGGTCGCCCTCGCCGGAGCGGGGGCCGGAGTGGCGCTGGTGCCCCGCTCGGCCCTGCGCGGCACCGAGCGCGGACGGGTCGTCGTACGCCCCGTCGAGGGTGCCGCCCCGACCCGGCGGGTGTTCGCCGCGGTGCGGCAGGGGGCCGAGGGTCACCCGCTGATCAAGCCGGTCCTGGAAGCGCTGGCCGCGGCGGCGGAACCCGTATGAGAACAGCGGCTCACGCGGGCTGCAGCAGGTCCCAGCGGTTGCCGTAGAGGTCCTCGAACACCGCCACCGATCCGTACGCCTCGTGCCGCGGCTCCTCCAGGAAGCGGACCCCGGCGGCGCGCATCCGCTCGTGGTCGCCGGCGAAGTCCTCCGTGTGCAGGAAGAAGCCGACCCGGCCGCCCGTCTGCGCCCCGACGCTCGCGCGCTGTGCGTCGTCCTTGGCGCGGGCCAGCAGAATGCCGGTGCCGGACGTGCCCCGCGGCCGCACGACCACCCAGCGCGAGCCGTCGCCCCGGTCCGTGTCCTCGGCCAGCTCGAAACCGAGTGCGCCGGTGTAGAAGGAGAGGGCCTCGTCGTAGTCGCGGACGACCAGAGTGACCAGGGCGATGTAAGACATGGGGATCCTCGTGCAGAAGGTGCGTGCCATGACGTGGTTATACGTAACACTAACGCGGGCCGGCCCGTCCGGGGAGAATGCCCGCCATGGACACGAGCGACCTCGCCGCGCTGACCGACCGCGCACGCCGCCTCGCCGGCGCCGGCGGGCGCCGCATCCTCGGCATCGCGGGCGCGCCCGGCGCCGGGAAGTCCACGCTGGCGGCCCGCGTCGTCGACGCGCTCGACGGGTGCGCCGTCCTCGTGCCGATGGACGGCTTCCACCTGGCCGGGGCGGAGCTGCAACGCCTCGGGCGGGCGGACCGCAAGGGCGCGCCCGACACCTTCGACGCCGCCGGATACGCGGCACTCCTGCGCCGGCTGCGGGACCCGGGCCCGGACGCGGTCTACGCACCCGCCTTCGACCGGGCCCTGGAGGAGCCGGTCGCCGGATCGGTGCGCGTACCCCACGGCACGCCGCTCGTCGTGACGGAGGGCAACTACCTGCTGCTGGACGAAGGCCCCTGGGCGCCGGTGCGCGGCCTGCTGGACGAGGTGTGGTTCCTGGACGCCGATCCGCGGGCCCGGATCGGCGGGCTCGTGGACCGGCACGTGCGCTTCGGGAAGTCCCGGCCGGACGCCGAGCGCTGGGTCGCCGGGTCCGACGAGCGCAACGCCCGGCTGGTCGAGCGGCACCGCGACCGTGCCGACCTCGTCGTACGCCGTTCCTGAGCCGCGACGCACGCAGCCCGGATACCGCTCGCGTGCACCGGGGCGGACGGGCAGGATGCTGTGTGCCGCGTCGCCCCGCCAGGAGGTCCTCATGCCCAGCACCGACCAGCCCGTGCCCTTCACCGCCGACGACTACCGGAACCGGATGACCCGGGCCGCCGAGTCCGCCGACGCCGCTGGCCTGGCAGGTGTTCTCGTCGCGCCGGGGCCCGACATGGTCCATCTCACCGGCTACCGGCCGACCGCGGACACCGAACGCCTGACCCTGCTCGTCCTGCGGGCGGGTCACGACCCCGTCCTCGTTGTACCGGCCCTGGAGGCGGCCGACGCGGAGCGCGCGGTGGGCGCTCCCGCCCTCACCCTGCGGGACTGGACCGACGCCGCGAACCCGTACGCCCTGGCCGCCGGACTCCTCGACGCCGAGGGCCGGTTCGGAATCAGCGACAACGCCTGGGCCCTGCACCTGCTGGCGCTGCACGCGCTGCTGCCCGACACCTCCTACGCCTCGCTCACCGAGGCCCTGCCGATGCTGCGCGCGGTCAAGGACGCGGCGGAACTGGAGCGGCTCGCGGCGGCGGGAGCCGCCGCGGACGCCACGTACGAAGAGATCCTCAAGGTGCGGTTCGCGGGCCGCAGGGAGAGTGAGGTGGCCGCGGACCTGGCCGGTCTGCTCACCGAACACGGCCACTCCCAGGTCGACTTCACCGTGGTCGGCTCCGGCCCGAACGGGGCGAACCCGCACCACGAGGCGGGTGACCGCACCATCGAAGGCGGCGACATGGTCGTCCTGGACTTCGGCGGACTGAAGCACGGCTACGGCTCGGACACCTCCCGTACGGTCCACGTCGGCGAACCCACCGCCGAGGAGCAGCGTGTCCACGACGTCGTACGGGAGGCGCAGGAGGCGGGCTGCCGTGCCGTGCGGCCGGGAGTGGCCTGCCAGGAGATCGACCGGGCGGCCCGCGCCGTGATCACCGAATTCGGTTACGGCGAGCGGTTCATCCACCGCACCGGCCACGGCATTGGCGTCACCACGCACGAGCCGCCCTACATGATCGAGGGCGAGGAGCAGCCGCTCGTGCCGGGAATGTGCTTCTCCGTGGAGCCGGGTGTCTATCTTCCGGGCCGCTTCGGCGTCCGCATCGAGGACATCGTCACGGTCACCGGGGACGGGGGCAGGCGGCTGAACACCACGCCCCGCGACATGGCGATCGTCGAGTAGGGAACGCCCGCGCGCCGCCGGCCGACCGTGGCCTGGGGACCGCCCGCGCGCCGCCGTCCGGCCCGGGGTCCGCCCGGGCCCCCGCCGGCCGACGGGGTCCCGGGGGCCACCCGCGCGCCGTGCCGGCGGGACGGGCCCCGGCGTAGAGTATCCGGCTCTTCGCCGGGGACCCGATCCGCAGGGTGCCGTCGGCGTACCGGACCTCGGTCTGCTCCGCCGCCTTGACGTCGCGGCCGTGCGAGGCGTCGGCGGGCAGCACCTCGACGGGGGCATCGGCCCGGTCGGAGGCGATGAACCGGACGCTCCCCGCGGGGATGTCGAGGACGGCGGAGACCGGGGCGGGGGAGGTGAAGGTCTGCATCATGCTCTCCTTGTTCGCGGGTGTTTCCGACATAGGAAAAGCTACGTTGCGTTCAAAGATCCTTCAACGACTTTGCCGCACTTGAAGTGAATTACAGCAGGTGGTGCGCCATGTAGCGTTGCAATGCCACGAAATTTAATGCAACGTCAGGCGCGCGGCCGTTGCAATGGTGTGAAAATGAACGCTATGCTGAGGGGGTCAGGGACGTACGAAGGGGGAGATCGCTGTGCCGGGAGGCAGGCTCACTCAGCAGGAACGTCAGCAGATCGCGCTGGGGCTGGCCGACGGGCTCGCCTACGCGGAGGTCGCCAGACGTCTCGACCGCCCGACCTCGACGATCACGCGTGAGGTGATGCGCAACGGTGGTCCGGCCGGCTACCGCGCCGACCTGGCCCACCGCGCCACCGAACGGCGCGCGCACCAGCGCAGGCAGACCGCGCCCCGCGGGCCGGAGGCGCCCCCGCAGGCCCACGGCCGCGACCCCGAGGCCGTGCGTGCGTACGAGGAGACGTTCACCGCCGTCCTCATGCAGTCGGGGCTGCCCAAGATGACCGCGCGGGTGCTGGTCGCCCTCTACACCGCCGACGCCGGCAGTCTCACCGCGTCCGAACTCGTGCGGAGCCTCCAGGTCAGCCCGGCGTCCGTCTCCAAGGCGGTCGCGTTCCTCGAGAACCAGGGCCTCATCCGCCGCGAGCGCGAAGAAGGCCGCCGCGAGCGCTACTTCGCCGACGACGACGTCTGGTACCAGTCGATGATCGCCGCCGCCCGGTCCCACACCCTGCTCGTCGAGACCGCGCGGCAGGGCGTCGGGATCCTCGGCCCCGACAGCCCGGCCGCCGCCCGCCTCGAGAACATCGCCCGCTTCATGGACTTCGTCTCGGAGAGCCTCGCCCGCGCCGCGGAGCAGGCCCGCGAGATACTCCACCCGAAGGCCGAGGCCGCGCCCGACGAGGCCTCCGGACCGAGCCCGGAGCGCGGATAGCCTGCGCCGGCCGGGGTGCCCGCGCCGGTGTGCCGACGTGAGCCCGCGAGCAGGGGAGCCCTTCAGTCGTCGGCGAGCACCACGCACGACTCCGGCGGCAGGTGCAGCAGCCCGTCGGAGCCCGGAGCCTCCACCGGCTCCCAGGCGGCCAGCACCCGGCCCCCGCCGCGGCGGTGCCGTCCCGCCCCCAGCGGGATGGCCGCCGGCTTCCCCGACAGGTTGACCGCGACCCTCAGCTCGCCCCTGCGGTAGGCGATCCAGCGCGCGTCCTGGTCGTACGCCGTCTTCACGGAGGCGAGGTCCGGATCGGAAAGGTCCGGCAGGGTGCGCCGCAAGGCGATCAGCTCGCGGGACCAGGCGTGCAGCCGGGCGTGCGGTTCACGCCCGGGCTCGCTCCAGTCGAGGCACGAGCGGGCCCGGGTGGCAGGGTCCTGCGGATCGGGGATGTCCTCCTCCGCCCAGCCGTGCGCCGCGAACTCCCTGCGTCTGCCCTCGCGTACGGCACGGGCGAGACCGGGATCCGTGTGGTCGGTGAAGAACTGCCACGGGGTGCGGGCGCCCCACTCCTCGCCCATGAACAGCATCGGCGTGAACGGCCCCGTGAGCACGAGCGTCGCCGCGCACGCCTGGAGTCCGGGGCTCAGCGAGGCCGCGAGCCGGTCCCCGAGCGCGCGGTTGCCGATCTGGTCGTGGGTCTGGGCGTAGCCGACGAAGCGGTGCGCCGGGGTACGGGTGACGTCCACCGGGCGGCCGTGCGTGCGGCCCCGGAAGCTGGAGTAGCTGCCGTTGTGGAAGAAGGCGCTGGTCATGGTCTTGGCGAGCGCGGTGAAGGGGGCGGTGGCGAAGTCCGCGTAGTAGCCCTGGGACTCGCCGGTGAGCGCGGTGTGCAGGGCGTGGTGGAAGTCGTCGTTCCACTGGGCGTGCAGTCCGATACCGCCCTCGGTGCGCGGTGTGGTCGTCCGTGGATCGCAGAGATCGGACTCCGCGATCAGACCGAGCGGCCGGCCGAGCTCGGAGGCGAGAGCGTCCACGGCGGTGGAGAGCTCCTCCAGGAACGTGAGTGCCCGGCCGTCGGCCAGCGCGTGTACGGCGTCCAGGCGCAGGCCGTCCAGGTGGTAGTCCCGCAGCCAGGCCAGCGCGCTCCCCAGCAGATACGCGCGCACCTCGTCCGAGCCGGGGGCGTCGAGGTTCACCGCCGAGCCCCAGGGGGTGTGGTGGGTGTCCGTGAAGTACGGCCCGAAGGCGGGGAGGTAGTTGCCCGAGGGGCCCAGGTGGTTGTGGACCACGTCCAGGACGACGGCGAGCCCCAGGCCGTGCGCCGTGTCGACGAAGTGCTTCAGCCCGGCCGGGCCTCCGTACGGCTCGTGCACCGCCCAGAGCGACACCCCTTCGTACCCCCAGCCGTGTGTTCCCGGGAACGGGCAGACGGGCATCAGCTCCACATGGGTGATACCGAGGTCCACCAGGTGGCCGAGCCGCTCGGCCGCCGCGCCGAAGGTGCCCTCCTCCGTGAACGTGCCGACGTGCAGCTCGTACAGGACGGCGCCCGGCAGGCCGCGCCCCGCCCACGCGGCGGTCCGCCAGGGGTACGCCGCGTGGTCCACGACCGCGCTCCGGCCGTCCGGCCCGTCCGGCTGACGACGGGACCGCGGGTCGGGCAGCACGGGGCCGCCGTCCAGCGAGAAGCCGTACAGGTCGCCGTCCGCCGCCTCGGCCTCGGCCGTCCACCAGCCCGCACGCCGCGTGTCACGGTCCATCGGACTCCGCCCGCCGGCCGTGCAGAGCGCGACCGACTCCGCGGCAGGGGCCCACACCTCGAACTGCATTCACCACTCCTCGTCCATGAACGGGATGCCTCACCCGGAGGCCCCCATGATCGGCGGAAGTCACACACGCGGCCCCGGGACACTGGAGCGAGTCCGTAACTGGCGATTAGGGTCTGGTCCTGATCATTGCCCTGCCGGGTTCTGCTCATACGTAGTGCACCCGGGCAGTACCACCGAGGTCCCTCCCACGGCTGCTGGAGGCCGAGATGACCGTGCCGACCTTCCCACCAGGCTTCCTGTGGGGAGCCTCCGCGTCCGCCTTCCAGACGGAAGGCGCCTTCGACACCGACGGCAAGGGGCTCTCCGGCTGGGACGCCTTCGCCGCACAGCCCGGCCGCATCAAGGACGGCACCGACACCACCCGCGGCACCGGCTTCCACGAGCACTACCGCGAGGACGTCGCGCTGCTGGCAGGTCTGGGCGCGGACGCCTTCCGCTTCTCGATCAGCTGGCCCCGCGTCGTCCCCGGCGGCAGCGGCTCCCTCAACCCCGCCGGACTCGACTTCTACGACCGGCTCGTCGACGAGCTCTGCGCCCACGGCATCACCCCCGCGCCGACGCTCTACCACTGGGACACCCCGCTCCCGCTGGACGAGGCGGGCGGCTGGCTCAACCGGGACACCGCCTACCGCTTCGCGGAGTACGCGGGCATCGTCGCCGAACGCCTCGCCGACCGGGTACCCATGTGGATCACCATCAACGAACCGGCCGAGGTGACGATGCTCGGCTACGCCCTCGGCGAGCACGCCCCCGGCCGCACCCTCCTCTTCGACGCCCTGCCCGCCGCCCACCACCAGCTGCTCGCCCACGGCCTGGCCGTACGGGCCCTGCGCGCCGCGGGCGCCGGCAACATCGGCATCGCGCTCTCCCACACCCCTGTCTGGACGGCGGGGGACACCGACGAGGACCGCATGGGCGCCGAGCTCTACGACACCCTGACCAACTGGCTGTTCGCCGACCCTGTCCTCACCGGCCGCTACCCGGACGAGGGATTCGCCGCCCTGATGCCCGGTCCGGTCCAGGACGACCTCAAGACCATCTCCACACCGCTCGACTGGTACGGGGTCAACTACTACAACCCCACCCTCGTCGGCGCCCCCAGGCCCGAGGCGCTGGACTCCTTCTCCGGCTACTCGATGCCCCCCGGACTCCCCTTCGGCATAAGGGAGATCGAGGGCTACGACACCACCGACTTCGGCTGGCCCGTCGTCCCCGACGGGCTCGCCGAGACGCTCGGCCAGCTCCGGGACCGCTTCGGGGACCGGCTGCCGCCCGTCTACATCACGGAGAACGGCTGCGCCGTCGACGAGCCCGTCGCCGACGGCCGCCGCATCGCCTTCCTCGAAGGACACCTGGAGGCGCTGGGCAGGGCCATCGACGCGGGCGTCGACGTACGGGGCTACTTCACCTGGTCACTCACCGACAACGTCGAGTGGACCGAGGGCGCCAGCAAGCGGTTCGGCCTGGTGCACATCGACTACCGGACGCTGCGCCGCACCCCCAAGGAGTCCTACGCCTGGTACCGCGACCTGATCAGCGCGCAGCGCACCGGCACGGGTGCGCTGCGCCCCGGACTCACACCAGGTGAACACGCTCCTGGATGATGCGATGACCGGCGCGTGCGAACGCGGCGGCCATCGGCACATTGCCCCGGTCCGTCGCGCCGGCGACGGACGTGGCGCCCTCCCCGGCGAGGAAGCGGGTGCACTCCACCAGCAGGTCGTAGCCGTAGCCGTGGCCGCGCGCCTCCGGCACGACCCCGATGAAGCCTATGCACGGCCCGCCCGGATTGCGGGCGGGCACGTGGATGCCCGCGAGTTCGCCGTCCAGGGTGTACGCGAGCTGCCACCACGCGCGGGGCGAGGGGCACCAGTTGAAGAAGTCCAGCTCCTCCTGGGCGGCCTGTTCCAGACCGCCCGGGCCCTCGATGGTTTGCAGGGCGTGGGCGTCCAGCGTCACGGAGTGGACGCGGCGCAGCACCTCCAGGATCACCGCGTCGTCGGGCTCCGCGCGGAACTCCAGCCGGCCCGGCCGCTCCGGCAGCCCGTCCGCCGGGGTCCACTCGTAGCGGTAGCGCTCGACCAGCGGTTTCATGCCGGCCGCCTCCGCCGCGGCGATCCGCGCCGAGGCGGCCGTCCGTACCTCAGGGATCTCCCGCCAGTGCGGCGGCACGATCAGCTCGTACTCGACGGACCACGGGGCGCGGCGCAGGAGTTCGGCGGCGGCATCGTCCTCGCCCTCGGCGAAGTCGAAGTAGTTGAGCAGCAGTGGCTCGGTGTCCTCGGGGCCGCCCCACCAGGCGGCCCTCGCGACGACGACGCCGTCGCGCAGGGCGACCCACGTCCACTCGGGGCGGTACTCACCGCCCTCGTGCACGGTGGCGTAGCGGTGGCCGAACGCGGCCCGTCCGACGAGGAAGGGGCCCGGCAGGGTGTGGAAAAGACGCGAGTCGCTCGGCGTGAGCGCGCGGATGACCGGAGAGGTCATGGGTGTGTCCTCCAGGACTGGGTGACGACGGGCTTGCGCTCCCGGTCAGACCGAGTCCGACACCGCCCTGCGGACGGGACGGGAGCGCGGGAACGAGGTGGTGCGCACGTGTCTCGCCTCCTTCCGCGTCCGGGGCCGTAGTTCCTCCGCGAGGGTAGGGGCCCCGGCGCGCAGGGGCTACCGGTTTACGGCAGGTCCCACACCATGTTGAGGGCGCGCTCGAAGTTCACGTACCCCAGACGCGCGAAGGACTTCGCCATGGGGACGTTGCCGAGGTCGGTCGCCGCCCTGATCCGGTCCACTCCCTGGGCGGCGAGCACCCGGGTGCCCTCGGCCAGGATGCCGTCGACGTAGCCGCGCCCGCGATGGGCCGGCAGCACGCCGATGTAGGCGATCACAGGGTGGTAGTTGTTCCGGGCGGGGACCACGAAGCCCACCGGTTCACCGTCCGGCAGTTCCGCGATCCGCCACCACTCCTGCGGTGTCCTGAAGTGCGCGAACTCGTCGTCGTAGTGCTGCTCCGCCGCCTCCCGGGCGCTGAGCCCGGACGCCAGGTCCTGCTGCCCGTGGGCGTCGAGCGTGCCCTCCAGCACCGGGGTCATCAGGGCGAGGAGGTCCTCACGTCCGGAGACCGGACGGAAGACCAGCCGGCCGTCGTCCTCGGGAACGGGCGTGCCCTTGCGCCACTCCAGGCGCAGCCGTTCCACGAGCATCCGGGCCCCGGCCGCCTCCATGACCCGTGTCCGGGCCTCCACGACCTCGCGTGCCGCCGGGTCGTCGCGCCAGCCGGGCGGGATGAACCGTCCGTACTCGGGACGGGCCGCCCCGGCCGGGACGACGGCCTCCGTCGCCGCCTCCAGCAGCCGGAGCCCGATCGCGCCGCGCTCCGGCTCAGGCAGCGAGTCGTCCAGGTCGAAGAAGTCCAGTGCCTGCGGCCCCGACCCGGGCCGGCCCGTCCACCAGGCGACGCGGGCCAGGACACGGTCGCCGCGCAGCGCCACCCACATCCACTCGGGGCGGCGCCGGCCCGTGGCCAGATCGTCGGCGAGCTCATGGTCCAGGACGTAGGAGAGACGGCAGAACAGCCCGAGTTCGTCCGCTCCGGTGAGCGGACGGACGGTCAGGCCGGTTGGTGCAAGGGTCACAAAATCTCCTCGGCGGGGGTACCGCCCGATCGGCCGGGACGGCGCGTGACCATAACAACTTCCGCGCCGCCGGCGTACGCCATTGACGCGTGCGGTGCAGGTCAGGCCCGCCGGAATCGGGCACCGTCTGGACACCTCGGGCGTCTCGGCCCGACAATCGTTGCGTGACGTCCTCCTTCGAGCCCTACACGCATCCCGCGCGGCTTTCCGACGCCGAGCGCGACCGTGTCCTCGGTGTGCTCAGAGACGGCGCAGCGCAGGGAAAGCTCTCGCACGACACCTTCCTGCGACGCATGGAACTGGCCCTGAGCGCACGCCGGTCCGACGAGCTGCAAGCCCTCACCTCCGACCTGGAGACCCGCGGCCGCTGGTCGCGCGGGCTGTTCCGCGCGGTGGGCGGGGTCTCGGCCTTCCCGGCCCGGCTGCGCATGGCGTGGCAGTCCGAGAGGCTGCCCAGACTCCTGCTCCCGGTGCCCGGCCCGCACCCGTTGCGCATCGGCCGCGACCCGGGCAACGGTCTCCGCCTCGGTCACGAGACGGTGTCGCGGATGCACGCCGAACTGACCGCGTACGGCAGCCGCTGGATCCTGCGCGACCTCGGCTCGACGAACGGCACGTGCGTCAACGGCCAGCGGGTCGTCGGCTCGGTGGTGGTGCGCGACGGCGACCAGGTGAGCTTCGGCAGGGTTGCCTTCCGGCTCACCGCGTCCCTGCCCGTCCCGCCCGCCTGAGCACACACCGCCCCCAGGCCTCCCGAAGCACCGTCCGCCGCTCATCGGACCGGGCGCGCGCCACTGCCCACCGGAGCGGCCCGCCGTCCGAGCGGCCAGGCGTTCGGGGTCCTCAGCGCTCGAGCGGCCAGGCGTCCTCTCAGCGCCCGAGCGGCCAAGGCGCCCGAGCGGCCAGGCGTCCGAGCGGCCAGGCTCCGGCGTCCTCAGCACCCCGTCCGCGTCAGCAGTGCCACCGGCCGGTCCTCGAAGAGCTCCGCCACGGAGACCGCCGCACCCGTGAACTCCCGCCCCGGGCACAGGAGATCGGTCCACGGGCCCTCGTCGGGCAGCGTCAGCTCCGTCCCGCGCCAGCCGCCCTCCTCGTCGAGCCGCAGCGCCAGCCGGGTCACCGCGGTGACCACCTCGCCGGACCGGCAGAACGCCAGGCAGTGGGCGGCGGCCGGCCCCCGGGCCGCGAGCGGGGCGTAGGTGCCCGACTCCCCGAAGAGCTCCGGGCGGTCCCGGCGCAGGCGCAGCGCGGCGGCCGTCAGCGCCGCCTTCTCGTCCTGTCCGCCGGAGGGCCTGGTGAAGGGCCGCCGGTTGTCCGGGTCGACGAGCGCGATGTACTCCCGCTCCGTGCCCTGGTACAGATCGGGCACCCCGGGCATCGTCAGATGGACCAGGGCGGCGCCCAGGACATTGGCCCGTACGAAGGGGGCGAGCGCCTCCGCGAAGCGGGTCATCATCTCCCGGGCCTCACCCGCGTCACTGCCCGGACCCGCCGCCACGAAGTCGGTCACCGCCCGCTCGTACGCCGGATCCGGCTCGGTCCAGCTGGTGAACAGGCCCGCCTCGCGCACCGCCTTCAGCAGTGCGGGCTCCAGCCTGCCCGCCATCTCACCCACGGGAACGCCCGCACAGCCGTACGCCGACTGCCAGGCCTGCCAGGCCAGCTGGGGATCCGGCGCCGCCACCGTACTCGCCCTCGCCAGCTGCGCCACCAGCGTGGACCACCGCTCCGGGCACTCGGACAGGACCGCGATCCTGGCCCGCACGTCCCCACTGCGCTTGGTGTCGTGGGTCGTCAGCACGGTGCCGGTGGCCGGCCAGTCCCGGGCGGTGCGGGCGCAGAAGGCGTGGAAGTCCTCCGGGCTCACCGCCGGCTGCCCCGGGTCGCCGCCGACCTCCGTCGCCGAGATCAGCGGGACGTAGCGGTAGAACGCGGTGTCCTCCACCGACTTGGCGTGCAGCGCGGAGGCCGTCTGCGCGAACCGTGCGCAGAAGGCCGCGTGCTCCGGCCCGTCCCCGAGCCGGCCCAGCGCCAGATCCCGCACCACGTCGACGGCCTCCGCCTCCTGCGAGACGGGGAACACCGCCTTGGCGTCACGCACCGCCTCCGCCGGGAGCGTCGACTCGGCGATCTCCGAGAGCGGCCCGCCCGCCGTGACGTACGGCCGGTAGACGGGGACGCGTACGAGCAGCTCGCGCACCGCCGTGTGCAACGCCCACGGCGCGTGGTCGTGCAGCGCCGGATCAGCGGCGCACGCCTCGACCGCGAGGCGGGTCAGCCACTCCGTCTCGGCGGCCAGCTCATGGGTGACCACGCGGTACGCCGCACGGCGGACGGTGGCCGTCCAGTAGCCGCCGCGGTCCCCGGGCGGCCCCGCGAAGTCGCGGTAGCGGCCGAGCAGGTCCGCGGCGCCCATCGGGTCGGTGAACAGCCCGTCGATCCGGTGCAGCGCGTCGTACCCCGTCGTCCCCGCGACCGCCCAGCCGGCCGGCAGTGCCTCGGGGCCGGTGAGGATCTTCTCCACGACCGTCCACCGGCCGCCGGTGGCCTCGCCCAGCCGTCCCAGGTAGGCGGCGGGATCCGCCAGCCCGTCCGGGTGGTCGATGCGCAGCCCGTCGACGACCCCGTCGGCGACCAGTTCGAGGATCTTGGCGTGGGTCGCCGTGAAGACCTCCGGGTGCTCCACGCGGACACCGATCAGGTCGGAGATGGTGAAGAACCGCCGGTAGTTCAGCTCGGTCCTGGCCAGCCGCCACCACGCGAGCCTGTAGTGCTGCGAGGCCAGCAGCTCCGGCAGCGGGAGGCCCGCGGTCCCCTCCCGCAGGGGGAACTCCAGGTCGCCGTAGCGGAGCACGGGTGTGCCGTCGTCCCTGACGCCCGTCTCGAAGCTGCCGCTCTCCTCACCGATGCGCCCGGCGAGTACGGGCAGCAGCACCTTCCCGCCGCCCGCCGCCCAGTCGATGTCGAACCACCGGGCGTACGGCGACCCCGGGCCCTCGCGCAGCACCTCCCACAGCGGCAGGTTGTGCCGGGGCGCGGCGGCCATGTGGTTCGGCACGATGTCCAGGACCAGCCCGAGGCCGTGGGCCCGCGCCGTGGCGGCCAGCCGGCGCAGCCCCTCCTCACCGCCGAACTCCGCCCGCACCCTGGTGTGGTCGACGACGTCGTAACCGTGCCCCGAGCCCGGCACGGCCTCCAGGACGGGTGACAGATGCAGATGCGAGACGCCGAGCTCGGCGATGTACGGCACGGCGTCCGCGGCGGCGGCGAACGGGAAGTCCGGTTGCAGCTGCAGCCGGTACGTGGCGGTGGGCGTCATGGACTCGTACGTACCCACATGGCCGCCTCTCTCCCACCTTCTCCGCCACCCGGTACCGGCCGGGCGGTGCCCGCCCGGCCCCGGACACCCCGATGGCCTACGCCGGACGCTTGAGCACCGTCAGACTGCGCCCCACCAGCGTCACCCGCTCGCCCGCCGACACCTTCGGGCCCGCGCCCGGCGGCACCCCGTCCGGAATCGCCGTGTCCACGACGACCTGCCACTGCTTGCCGTGGTTCATCGGCACGGCGAATTCCAGCGACTCCGCTCCCGCGTTGAACATCAGCAGGAACGAGTCGTCCGAGATCCGCTCACCACGCGGCCCCGGCTCGGAGATCGCGTGGCCGTTGAGGAAGACCGTCATCGCCTTGGCGTGCGCCGCCTGCCAGTCCCGCTGGGTCATCTCCTCACCCCGCGGGGTGAACCACGCGATGTCGGAGAGCTCGTCGTGCGTGCCCTCGACGGGCCGCCCGTGGAAGAAGCGCCGGCGCCGGAAGACCGGGTGGTCGCGGCGCAGCCAGACCATGGCCCGGGTGAACTCCAGAAGGCTCGTGTCCGTGCCGGAGCCGTCCGTCTCGCCGTCCTCGGCGCGCGAGGCCGCGGCCGGGTCCGGCCAGTGCACCCAGGAGAGCTCGTTGTCCTGGCAGTAGCCGTTGTTGTTGCCCCGCTGCGTACGCGCGAACTCGTCGCCGTGGCTCAGCATGGGCACGCCCTGGGAGAGCATCAGCGTGGCGATGAAGTTGCGCATCTGACGGCTGCGCAGCTCCAGGACCTCCTTGTCCTCGGTCTCCCCCTCCGCCCCGCAGTTCCACGAACGGTTGTGGCTCTCGCCGTCCCGGTTGCCCTCGCCGTTGGCGTCGTTGCGCTTCTCGTTGTACGAGACCAGGTCGTGCAGCGTGAAGCCGTCGTGGCAGGTGGTGAAGTTGATCGAGGCCAGCGGGCGCCTGCCGTCGTCCTGGTAGAGGTCGGAGGAGCCGGTGAGACGTCCGGCGAACTCCGCGAGGGTCCTGGGCTCACCGCGCCACAGGTCCCGCACGGTGTCCCGGTACTTGCCGTTCCACTCGGTCCACAGCGGCGGGAAGTTCCCCACCTGGTAACCGCCCTCGCCCACGTCCCAGGGCTCGGCGATCAGCTTCACCTGACTGACCACCGGGTCCTGCTGCACGAGGTCGAAGAACGAGGACAGCCGGTCCACCTCGTGGAACTGGCGTGCGAGCGTCGCGGCCAGGTCGAAGCGGAAGCCGTCCACATGCATCTCGGTGACCCAGTACCGCAGCGAGTCCATGATCAGCTGGAGGACGTGCGGAGACCGCATCAGCAGCGAGTTCCCCGTGCCGGTGGTGTCCATGTAGTACTTCTGGTCGTCTGCCAGCCGGTAGTACGAGGCGTTGTCCAGACCGCGGAACGAGAGCGTCGGGCCGAGGTGGTTGCCCTCCGCCGTGTGGTTGTAGACCACATCGAGGATGACCTCGATGCCCGCCTGGTGGAGCGCCTTCACCGCCTGCTTGAACTCCAGCACCTGCTCGCCGCGGTCACCCCAGGAGGCGTACGCGTTGTGCGGGGCGAAGAAGCCGATGGTGTTGTAGCCCCAGTAGTTGGCCAGCCCGGCGTCGGCGAGCCGGTGGTCCTGGACGAACTGGTGGACCGGCATCAGCTCGATCGCCGTGACGCCGAGCTCCGTCAGATGGGCGATGATCTCCGGGTGCGCGAGTCCGGCGTAGGTGCCGCGGAGCTCCTCGGGGAGGCCCGGGTGGAGCATCGTCAGGCCCTTCACATGGGCCTCGTAGATCACCGTGCGGTGGTAGTCGGTGCGCGGCCGGCGGTCGTCACCCCAGTCGAAGTACGGGTTGACCACGACCGAGCTCATCATGTGCGGCGCCGAGTCGAGATCGTTGCGCTCGTCCGGCTTGCCGAAGGGATAGCCGTACACCGCCTCGCCCCACTCGATCTGCCCCGAGATCGCGCGCGCGTACGGATCGAGGAGCAGTTTCGCCGAGTTGCAGCGCTGCCCGCGCTGCGGCTCGTACGGACCGTGCACCCGGAAGCCGTAGCGCTGCCCCGGCATCACCCCGGGCAGATAGGCGTGACGCACGAAGGCGTCGGTCTCGCGGAGCTCCACCGCCGTTTCTGAACCGTCGTCGTGCAGCAGGCACAACTCGATTCGGTCGGCGGCCTCCGAGAAGACCGCGAAGTTGGTTCCGGCGCCGTCGTAGGTGGCGCCGAGGGGATACGCGTGTCCCGGCCAGACCTGCATAGATAGGACTCTTCCACTTCTGATCCGGGTGCTGGGGGTTTTCGACCCGATACTCCCCGAAAGACGGTCCTGTACCTAGTACGTCGGGCGGTGCGGCCGGGTTCCGTCGGCGTGTTCCCACCGCACCGGTCAACCTCGGACACGTCATGTCGCCCGAACAGGGGGGCCGGGCCGCCCGGTCGCTCCTCCGTCCGTCGTACGGCGTGCGAGGGGGTGCGCAATCGCTATGAACCATCTCACTCCACCCGATCTCGCCGCAAGGAACAGGCCCTTGTCATGGGGGAGTTGAGAAAGGAGGCTGCGCATCCGGCTGCACGGCTCCCGCTCCCGGAGTACCCTTCCTTGATCGTTGATGGGGGAGTGGAAGGCGGTACGCGGGTGAGCTCGGGAGGGTTCGAGCTGCCCCCAGGTGACGCGGGTCACGAGGGGGAGTCGACCGATGCCCCGCCGGGGGCTGTCTCCCTCGCGCAGCCCATGGAGATCGGCGCCGAGCTGGACTGGGGAGCGGACGCCTGGAACGAGGTGCGCACGCGCGCCCAGCGTGCCGGGCGCGCGTACATCTGGCTGAATCTGGTGGAGCAGCGGCTGCGCGCCGTGGTCTCCGCCGTGATCCGGCCGATCTACGAGCCGGTGCACGGCGAGGACTGGGTCGTGGCCGCCGCGGGGCCCGCCGGGCAGGAATGGGTGCAGCGCGCCGTGGCGGTCCGCGAGGTCTCGCGCCGCAAGGGCTATCTGCTGGACCCGGCCGACGACAACGTCCTGAGCTTCCTGACGCTGCCGCAGCTGCGTGAGCTGATGGTCCAGCACTGGCCCTGTTTCGAGCCGTACTTCGACGACCGCCGCGAGGTGGAGCTCGCCCTGGACGAGCTGGAGGTGGCGCGCAACGTCGTCTCCCGCAACCGCGCGCTGAACGAGGCGGTGCTGGCCCAGGCCGAGCGGGCGTCCGCACGGCTCCTGGAGATCCTCGGCAGCGGCGCAGCGGTCCCGTCCGCCGACCGGCTGCCCGTGGACGCGGTGGAGGAGCTGGTCGGCGACCGGTACGCCGACGTCGTCTCGGTCCACCCCGACCGCGTGCGGCTCCAGCGCCAGCTGCCCGCCGAGGACCTGTTCGGCGGCGCGCGCCGGCTGGACGCGATCGGCATAGGCCTCAACCTCCTGACGCAGAACTTCTCGGGGCGCCGGCTGGTGCGCCTCGCCGAGTCCGGCTGCCGGGTGCGGCTGCTGTTCATCAACCCCGCGAGCAGCGCGGTCAAGCGCCGGGAGCGCGAACTGGGCCTCAAGAAGGGCGAACTGAGCCGCTCCGTGGAGATGAACATCCTCCACATGCGCCGGGTCCGTTCCAAGCTCCGCGACCCGGGAGCCTTCCAGATCCATGTCTTCGACGAGACGCCGCGCTTCACGGCCTACCTGGTGGACGGCGACGGGCCGGACGCCGTCGGGGTCGTCCAGCCGTATCTGCGGCGCGCACGCGGGATGGAGGCGCCCGTGCTGGTGCTCCGGGGCGGCGGGCGTGCGGTGGTCAGGGCGGGGCAGGACAGTGAACACGGCCTCTTCGAGACGTACCGCGAGGAGTTCGAGTCGGTGTGGACGGACTCCAGGCCCGTCTCCTGACGCTCCTTCCCGTGTTGTCAGTGGTGCGTGCGAAGGTGGTCATCACTTGGGGGAGAGCACCACAGGAGGAGGTACGGGATGAGCTGGCACCAGGAGCGCCTGGTCGGCTTCGACCTGGAGACCACGGGGACCGACGTCGAGACCGACCGCATCGTCACGGCGGCGGTCGTCACCGTGGATCCGGACGGGCGGCAGCCCGAACCCCGGACATGGCTGCTCGATCCAGGGGTGGCCATCCCCCGGCAGGCTTCCGCCATACACGGCATATCCACGGAACACGCCCGTGAGCACGGTGCGCAGGCGGCTCCCGCGATCGAGGAGATCACCTCGGCCCTCGCCGAGACCCTGAACTCGGGCATCCCGCTCGTGGTGATGAACGCGCGGTACGACCTCTCCCTCCTCGACCGCGAGTGCAGGCGCTACGGGATCGAGCCGTTGGCCAGGCGGCTGCGTGGCGAGACGTCGCCCGTCATCGACCCCTTGGTCCTGGACAAGCACGTGGACCGGTACAGGAAGGGATCACGGAACCTCCGGGCTCTCTGCGAGTACTACGGCGTGCCGCTCGACAACGCCCACAACGCCGTCGCGGACGCGGTGGCGGCGGCACGGGCGGCGCGGACCATGGGGGTCAAGCACGCGGTCATAGGCGCGTTGGCGCCGACGGACGTGCACAACCTGCAGGTGCGGGCGGCCGCGGAGCAGGCCGCGTCGCTCCAGCAGTACCTCCGGCGTACGTCCGACCCGAAGGCGACCGTCGAGCCGGCCTGGCCCGTCATCCCCTACGCCGGCTGACAGCCGGCCGGCCCGTGGGCGGGCGCGGGCACCGCACTCCGGACGCCGGCCTCGGCGCCCCGTCGGCGGGCCCCCGTCAGAAGGGGTACCAGCGCACCTCGGGGTCGTCCTCGCGCAGGGACGCCACCCTGCGGCGGAATTCGGCCAGGGCCTTGGGGTTCGCCGGGGCGTGCTGGGAGACCCAGGCGCAGCTCGCCGTCTCGCGGGCGCCCCGCAGCACCGCGCAGCCCTCCCAGGCGCGTACGTCCCATCCGTACGCCTCGGTGAACGCGTCGTAGGACTCGGCCGGCAGGCCGTACCGGTCGCGGGAGAGGGCGAGGACCACCAGGTCGTGCTCGCGCAGGTCGGCGGAGAAGGTCTCCAGATCCACCAGGACCGGTCCGTCCGGGCCGACATGGACGTTGCGGGGGAGTGCGTCGCCGTGGACGGGGCCCGGCGGCAGGTGGGGGGCGAGAGCGGCGGCGGCCTTGGCGAAGCCGTCGCGCCGGCCGCGCAGGTAGTCGGCGTCGGCCGGATCGATGGCGTCGCCCGCGAGCCGCAGCCAGCGCTCGACACCGCCCAGCAGCTCACGCCGGGGCAGGGTGAAGTCCGTCGGGGCGGCCAGCGCGTGCACCCGGGTGAGCAGCGGGGCCAGATCGCGGGGCTCGGGCGGGCGCACGGCGTCGGGCAGCCGGTGCCACAGGGTCACCGGGTGGCCCTCCACGAGACGGGCCTCCGCCTCCGCGGCCCGTACGGCGGGCACGCCCGAGGCGGCGAGCCACCGGGCGACGGCCACCTCGCGCGCGGCCCGCTCCCGCAGTTCGGGGTGGTCCGTGGCGTCCCGGCCGACCTTGACCACCAGGTCACCGACGGCGAACACCGCGTTCTCGCCCAGAGCGATGAGCTCCGCTCCGCCGGGCAGCCCGGCGGCCGTCAGTACCTCGCGGGCACGCATGTCGTCCATGGCCGGATTTTCTCATCCCCGCAGGCCCGCCCCGACGCAGGCCACCCCCTTCGGCCGGTGGACGGGCGACGGTCCGTCGCCGGGTTCCGGCACCCCGGGCGGCCCGGGTACCGGACAGCGGACGGCAGAGCGGACGCGGTGCCGGCACAGCGGCGCCATCTCGCCGGAAGGTCAGGCGGCGCCACCTCGCCGGAAGGTCAGGCGGCGCCACCTTGCTGAAAGGTCAGGCGGCGCCACCTTGCTGAAAGGCCAGGCGGCGCCACCTCACCGGAAGGTCACCGGGTGATGAACGGCTCGGTCAGGTGCGGTGTGGCGAGGTGGAGGGTGCCCGCGTCCCGGCCGCCCAGCACCTGCTCCCTCGACGACCTCGCCTGAGCGAGATCCATCTCGTGGGCGTAGGCGAGCTCGGGGTGGAGCAGCTGGATCGCGTGCACCAGGAGATCGCCGGTGACGGCGACCGTTTCGTGCCCGGAGCCGACGAGCACGCTCTGGTGCCCGGGTGTGTGACCGGGCGTGGAGACGACGCGCTCGCCGCTGCGGAGCGGGGTGTCGCCGTCGAGCAGCCGCAGCTGACCGCACTCCCGGAGCGGGTCGATCACTGCGGACCGCAGCTGCGGGTTGACCACATCGATCGCGTCGAGTTCGGCCTGCTGCAACAGGTATGCGGCGTTCGGGAAGAACGGCCGTGCCTGCGCGCCGCCGACCACGGCCCAGCCCACATGGTCGGTATGGAGGTGCGTGAGCACCACGGTGTCCACGTCGGACGGTTCGATGCCCGCGGCGGCCAGCGAAGCCGGGAGCGCTCCGGGCACGGGAGCCCACGAGGCCGCCGGGCTGCCTGCCGGGCCGATCCCCGCGTCGACCAGCGTCACTCCCTGTTCACCGCGGATGGCGAACGCACGGAACCGGAGCCGCCATCGCCCTTCGGCGTCGAGCGCGCCGGGATCGAACCGGTCGGCCGCCGCCCACTGCTCGGCGGTGGCGTCGGGGAACGCCTCGGACCTGGGGGCGAAGAAGGGGCCCTCGCCGTCGGTGAGCGCGATGACGGTGTACGGGCCGATCCGAAGGGAAGGGGGCATCTCACAGATGGTGCCACCGGCGGGTGGCCCGCACCGCCGATCCGGTGAGGTCGAGGCATCTTCGCGCCGGTCGTCCCGCCCGGCCCGCCTCCGCCACCCGTCACAACTCCAACCGGCCACCGGGATCGCAGGCCACCTTGACGAACCGTCGGCCCGTCAGCACGATGACGGGGACCGCCCCGGCGGCCATACAGGTATGAAACCGATCCGAAGAGGCAAAGGGGTCGAATTCATGACACTGGCGACCGCGATGACGCGGTCCGGGCGCAAGGCCCCACCGGGCGGACGGGGCGGGGGCCGCCGACGGGACGGCGCCACATGGTTCCTGGTGCTGCCCGCCCTGCTCCCGATCCTGATCCTGAGCGTCGGCCCGCTGCTCTACGGCATCGCGCTGGCCTTCACCGACGCGCAGTCCGGGCGCACCCGGTCCACCCAGTGGATCGGCACACTCAACTTCCAGGACCTGCTGCACGACACGCTCTTCTGGGACTCCTTCCGGATCGGTCTGCTGTGGGCGGTCGGTGTCACCGTCCCCCAGTTCGTCCTCGCCCTCGGGCTCGCCCTGCTGCTCAACGCGAACCTCCGGATGCGCTGGCTGGCCAGGGCGCTGGCGATCATCCCCTGGGCCATGCCCGAGGTCGTCGTCGGCATCATGTGGCGGCTGGTCTACAACCCCGACGCGGGCATCCTCAACGAGACCATCCGCGACCTCGGACTCGGTGACGGCCGGGACTGGCTGACCGGACTCGCCACGGCGCTGCCCGCCGTGATCCTCGTCGGGATCTGGGCCGGCATGCCGCAGACCACGGTGGCCCTGCTGGCCGGGCTGCAGAACACCCCGCACGAACTCCACGAGGCGGCGGCCCTGGACGGGGCCGGGGCGTGGCGCCGCTTCCGCACGGTCACCTGGCCCGCCATCAGGCCCGTGGCACTCGCCATCAGCGCCCTGAACTTCATCTGGAACTTCAACTCCTTCGCCCTGGTCTACGTCCTGACCAGCGGCGGTCCCGGCGGCCGCACCCGGCTGCCCATGCTCTTCGCCTACGAGGAGGCCTTCCGCTACGGGCAGTTCGGCTACGCCGCGGCGATGGGCTGCGTGATGGTCGCCGTGATCTCGGTGCTCCTCGCGCTCTTCCTCGTCGGCCGGCTCAGGGGAGGCGACGACACATGAGTCTTCGTACCGGCAGGACCGCGCGCGCCGGGCAGTACGCCGCGCTCGTGTGCTATCTGGTCTTCCTGGCGTTCCCCTTCCTCTGGCTGATCTCCACCGCCTTCAAGCCGGCCCGTGAACTGGGCTCCCTGCACCCCACCTGGATCCCCGAGAACCCGACGCTGGACAACTTCCGGCAGGCCTTCGACGAGCAGCCCCTGCTCCGCGCGGCGGCCAACTCGCTCACCGCCGCGCTCTGCGCCGCCCTGATCGCCGTCGTCATCGCCACACCCATGGCCTATGTGATGGCGCGTCACCGGAACAGGCTGTCCACGGCGGCCACCGGCTGGGTCGTGATCAGCCAGGCGTTCCCCTTCGTCCTGGTGATCATTCCGCTCTTCCTGGTGCTCAAGAACCTGCACCTGATCAACTCGCTCTGGGGGCTGATCCTGGTCTACGTCGTGTGGTCGCTGCCCTTCGCGCTCTGGATGCTGGCCGGTTACGTACGGGCGGTGCCCCCCGAACTGGAAGAGGCCGCGGCCGTCGACGGGGCCGGGAAGGGGCGGATCATCGTGTCGGTCGTCGCCCCGCTGCTGGCCCCCGGGATCGTCGCCACGGGGCTCTTCGCGTTCATCACCGCATGGAACGAGTTCTTCTTCGCACTCGTCCTGCTCAAGACACCGGAGAAGCAGACCTTGCCGGTCGTACTGACCCATTTCCTCGGGGCCGAGGGTGTGGCCGACCTCGGCCCGCTCGCCGCCGCCGCCTTCCTCGCCACCCTCCCCTCGCTCGTCCTCTTCGCGGTCATCCAGAAGCGGATCACGGGTGGTCTGACGGCCGGGGCGGTGAAGCACTGATGCGACGTCCGTACGCCGTCACGACAGCGGTGATCACCGCGCTCACGCTCCTGCTGGCCGGCTGCTCGGGAGGCGGCGGGCGGGACACCGAGGACGGCACCGTCCGGCTCAGCTTCCAGTCACTGGCCTGGCAGAAGGAGTCCGTGGACGCCAACAAGGAGCTCGTGCGCGAGTGGAACGCCGCGCACCCCGGCATCCAGGTGGACTACGTCCAGGGGAGCTGGGACAACGTCCACGACCAGCTGCTCACCGCGTTCGAGGGCGGTGAGGCGCCCGACATCATCCACGACGCCTCCGACGACCTCGCGGACTTCGCCTACGGCGGCTACCTCGCCGACCTGCGGACCCTGCTGCCGGACCGGCTGAAGAAGGACATCCCGCAGCAGTCGTGGTCGACGGCCACCTTCGGCGACGGGGTCTACGGAGTGCCGTTCCTCCAGGAACCCAAGGTGCTGATCGCCAACACGAAGATCCTCGAGTCCTCCGGCGTCCGGATGCCGACGCCCGCGAAGCCGTGGAGCTGGGCCGAGTTCCGGCAGGTCACCGAGAAGCTGACGAAGAAGGGGGCGTACGGGGTCGCCTGGCCGCTCAAGGAGCCCGTCTCCGTCACCCTCAACCTGGGCCTCTCCGCCGGCGGGCAGGTCTTCCACCGGGGAGCGGACGGCAAGGCGGTCGTCCGCTTCGGCGAGGACGACCAGGTCATGCCGCGAACGGTCAGGGACCAGGTGAACTCAGAGGGGAGCGCGGCCCGTACGGCGCTCGGCATGGGTGGTTCCGACACCCTCCCCGGCTTCTTCGGCGGCAAGTACGCCATGGTCCCCCTGGGCTTCTCCTACCGCCAGCAGGTCGTCGAGCAGGCTCCGAAGGGATTCGACTGGACGGTCCTGCCCACCCCGGCGGGTGACGGAGGGCTCGCCCAGGGAGTCAGCCCCCAGACCCTCTCGGTGGCCGAGGACAGTCCGCACAAGGAGGAGGCCGCGCAGTTCATCGACTTCCTCCTGCGGCCGGCCAACATGGTGCGCCTCGCCAAGGGCGACTGGATGCTGCCCACGGGGACAGAGGCTCTGGCCGACCCGGCGCTGCACACCACCGAGAACGGCTGGGCCACGGGCGCGGCGCTCGCCCGCGCCCTGCGCCCGGCGCCCGCGCAGTCGGTGCGCGGCTACCCCGAATGGAAGGACAAGGTCGCCACGCCCGCGCTCCAGGAGTACTACAGCGGGGCGATCGACACGAAGGAGCTGAAGAAACGCCTGGTCGAGGACGGTAACCGGGTGCTGGCCCGCTATCAGCGCTGATCCGGACCTCCACCCAACTGGACGAGACGTCTCGTCTCGTTTACGGTAGCGGACATGACGCCGACCGCGCCCTCACACATCGCCATGTTCTCCATCGCCGCCCACGGACACGTGAACCCGAGTCTCGAAGTGATCCGGGAACTCGTCGCCCGTGGGCACCGTGTCAGCTACGCCATCCCGGCCTCCTTCGCCGAGAAGGTCGCCGCCACCGGCGCGGAGCCGGTGATCTACACGTCCACCCTGCCCACCGAGCCGGAGGAGTGGGGCAGCGAGCCCATCGACTACATCGAGCCGTTCCTCGACGACGCCGTCCAGGCCCTCCCGCAGCTCGCCGCGGCCTTCGAAGGGGACGAGCCGGACCTCGTCCTGCACGACATCACCGCCTACCCGGCCCGTGTCCTCGCCCACCGTTGGGGCGTCCCCGCCGTCCAGCTCTGGCCCAACCTGGTCCCCTGGGAGGGCTACGCGGAAGAGGTCGGGGAGCCCATGAACGCCGAGCTGAGGAAGACCGCCCAGGGCCGTGCGTACTTCGCGCGGTTCACCGACTGGCTCGCCGGGCACGGTCTCGGCGACCTGTCCGTGGACGACTTCGTGGCCCGGCCGCGCCGCGGCCTCGTCCTGATCCCCGAGGCGCTCCAGCCGAACGCGGACCGCGTGGACCACTCCAGGTTCACCTTCGTCGGAGCCTGCCAGGGCGAGCGGGCCGACCAGGGGGAGTGGAAGCGGCCGGCCGAGGCCGAAAAGGTCCTGCTGGTATCCCTCGGATCGGCCTACACCGACGAACCCGACTTCTACCGCGCGTGCGTCGAGGCCTTCGGAGGCCTGCCGGACTGGCACATGGTGCTCCAGATCGGCGCGCACGTGGACCCTGCCGCACTGGGCGACGTACCGCCGAACGTCGAGGTCCGCTCCTGGGTTCCGCAGCTGTCCGTGCTCAAGCAGGCGGATGCGTTCATCACCCACGCGGGCGCCGGCGGGAGCCAGGAAGGGCTGGCCACCGGAACCCCGATGGTCGCCGTCCCGCAGGCCGTCGACCAGTTCGGCAACGCGGACATGCTCCAGGCACTCGGTGTAGCCCGGCATCTGCCCAAGGAGAACGCCGACGCGGCTTCCCTGCGCGCCGCCGTCCTCTCGCTGGTGGACGATCCCGAGGTCGCCGCGAAGCTGGCGCGGATCCAGGAGCGCATGGCGGGCGAGGGCGGCACCCTGCGGGCGGCCGACCTCGTCGAGGCCGAACTGCCCGGCTGAGCACCGCTGTCGCCAGCCGTGCCACGAGGCCGGACTGCCTGGCTGAGTATCGCTGTCGTCAAGTCGTGCCGCGAGGCCGGACTGCCTGGCTGAGTATCGCTGTCGTCAAGTCGTGCCGCGAGGCCGGACTGCCTGGCTGAGTATCGCTGTCGTCAGCCGTGCCGCGAGGCCTTCTCTGCGCCGGGGCCGCCGGTGGACGGTCTCACCGTGAGGGAGGTGAAGCGCGGCCGGACGCCGTCCGGATCGCCGTTGCGCACACTGATGGCGAAACCGCCGGACGCGTCGCCGCCGGTCACCCGCCCACCGTGACGTTTGATCTGCACCGTGCCGTCGACGACGACCACGGTCAGGTCGCCGTCCACGGTGACCGTGACACGGTGCTCGGCGGCGTTCCTGAGCTTGCGGCGGCCGACCTCGTGCCAGCGGCCGTCCCGGCGCTCCATCAGGCGGACGTAACTGAAGCTGAGCGCGACCGCCAGCGGGTCGAGACTTCCTTCGCGCACGATCAGGCCGACGTTGTTCTTCGACTCCCGCAGCCGGCCCACCCGGGCGTCCACGGCGTAGGCGGACCAGTCGGCGGTGCTGGTCGGCCGGTACGAGGCGGCGGCGTACTCCGCACGGTCCGGACGAGGGTCCGCGCCGGTGAGCGCTCCCAGACCGGTGGCGCCCGAACGGTCGTTGCGCCGCCACAGCGCAGGCCGGGTGAGCGGGGCCGGGCACGCGTCCGGGGAGACGGCGGTCCAGCGCTCGACACCGGCCAGCAGATCCCGGACACCGGTCCGTGCGGTGACCTCCAGCCGCTGCACCTCGCGCGCCGCCGCCGCCCGGCGGCCTGCCGGCAGCGGGCGGTCGGAGCTGTTGGTCAGTGCTGCGGCGAACCGCGCTTCCAGCGCAGCCCGCAGCGTCGGGTTCGTGGGCAGCTCCGAGCCTTCGCCGCTCGCCTCGGAGAACGGGTAGGCGAAGAGCCGGGGTGCGGGCAGTCCGTGGCGGGTGATGTCGGCGTTCGCGCGGTCAAGGTCCTCCTCGACCCGCTTCCGGTACTCCGCCTCGGTCTCCCGCCGCCTCTCCCCGGGCAGCCACACGCGGGAGGTGAGGACGGAGGACGTGTGGCCGTCCACGTCCACGGTCCCCCGCCGGTGCAGGTCGTGCGTGTGGTTCTGGAAGTCCCAGCGGCCCGACCGGGCCATCCGGCCGATCTCGTTCCAGGAGAGGTAGTACGGACGATGGCTCCCCACCGCACGCGTGATGAGGAAGGCGGCGGCCCGCATCCGGTACTTGGCGAGGATGCGGTCGGCGTGCACCCACAGCCCGTGCGTGCCGTCGTCGAAGGTCAGGAACACCGAGCGCGGTCCGGGTGCCTTCCCGCCCCGGAGGTACGCGACGAACTCCGCGCTGCTCAGGGTGCGGTAGCCGGCCTCCGCGAGGGCGGCGAGCTGGGCTTCGAAGGCCTCGGGGGTCACCGTGTAAGGACTGGAGCTGCCGCGCCCGATGTCGTGGTACGCCAGCACGACGGGCCCCGCCCCACGCGTGCGCGGCCCGGCCGTGGCCCGCTCCCGCGAGGCCGCCGCCCCTGGCGCCGGGCGGGGCGGTGCCTCCTGCGCGGTCACCGTCCTGCGGAACTCGTGGAACCGCCACGCACCGTAGAAGGGGACGCAGACCAGGGTCAGGGCCAGCAGCCCGAGCAGTGCCCGGGCGGGTGCGGAGCGGGTCACGGAAGAGTCCCCCGGGAGAGCACGAGGAGGTACACGGCGGCGACCGCCGCCGTGCTGAGCAGCGCGGCCAGGGCCCGGAGCGCCGGACGGGCCAGTCTTCTCATGCCGCACCCCTGGACCACACGCCGCGCCGCACGGTGAGCAGGGAGTAGGGCAGCAGCCAGGCGAGGAGCACCGAGGAGAACAGGCTCATGAGCGGCCGGTACCGCCACCGCGTGTCCCCCGGGTGGTCGATCTTGTACGCGAGACCCCAGACGCAGCCCTTGAGCACCACCCCGCAGAAGTACAGGAGCGTCAGGAAGAGCGCCCCGTGCACCGGTGCCCAGAGCAGGTGCCGGAACGCCATCACCGGAGCCGCGAGCACCCACAGCGCGTGCCCGTAGTAGAGCGCGGCGGGCCCGAGGCCCCGGCGCCACATGAACGAGCCCGTGAAGAAGAGGTTCCGGATGAAGCTCTTCTTCCATCGGATCTGCTGACGCAGGAGGGGCCGGAGCCGGGCGGGCACATCGGTCCACACCTTCGCGGAGCGTACGTACCCGACCCGCCACCGGCGCTCCGCGAAGTCCTCCTCGACGAAGGGGGAGCCGGCGTACCGGCGCTTGAGCGCCGCGCCCCTCCATGCCTGACCGAGCACGTACCCGGTCAGCTGGCGGTCCGTGGCGAAGCGGAACGGGGCACCCATGAAGCGGTCGTCCGCCCAGGCCGGAAGGTAGTTGTAGACGGCGTCCCGGCGGAAGACGGCCAGGGGACCCGAGACGCAGGAGACCGAACCGAAGGACGCCTCCGCCGCCTTCGCGACCCTGAACTGGCCCTCGTACCAGACGTCCTGGACACGGGCCAGCAAACTCGACTCCGTGTTGAGCGCCCGGCAGTGGCCGCTCACCGCTCCCAGCTCGGGGTGGGCGACCAGGGCGCGTACGCAACGCCGCAGCGCGTCGGGGGCGAGGACGCAGTCCGAGTCGGTGAAGGCGATGATCTCGGTGTCGGCGAGCTCGCAGGCCCTCACCAGCGCGTGCTTCTTGCCGACATTGGCGTCCAGGTGGATGACGGTGATGCCCAGCTCCTGACTCAGCCGGCGCAGCACGTCGCCGGTCCCGTCCTGGGAGTGGTCGTCCACCACGACGATCCGTACCCCCGGGCAGTCGGAGGCGGCCATGGAGCGTACGCACGCCTCGATGCCGTCCACCTCGTCCTTCACCGCGAGCAGGAAGGTGACGCCGGGGTCCGGGGACAGCGGCGGGAAGTCCTCACCCGGACCCGGGCGCACCCGCAGTTCGCCCTCGGCGGGATCCTCGTAACGGCTGTAGGCGATGTACAGCGTCACGATCGTGCCGGCGAGCACGATCAGTCCGTAGCAGACCGGCAGGCTCATACGGGGCAGCAGGCGCGCGGCCTGGGACGCCAGGAGGATCAGGAGCGGCATCAGGCAGAGCAGGACGAGCAGCCGGCGCACCCCGTGGCTGCGCGCGGGGCCGGTGCGTGCGCCCCGGCGTCCCGGTGCCCCGGCGCTGCCGGGTGCGGATGCGGGTGCGGGGGCCTGGGCCGGCCCGGCCGCCGGGCGGTGCAGCGTACTCACCCGCGCCCCACCTCCGGCCAGGGGCTCTCCTGCCAGGGCCACCCCGGGCGGGAGGCATCCGGAGGAGCGCCGGTGCACCGCCGGCCGTCACCGGCCCCCGCCGCCGTGAAGCCGAAGAAGGCCATGTCGGTGTTGTCGCCCCGCAGTCCGAGCCCACCCGGCTCGGCCAGCCTGCCCGGCGCCCGGTCCTCCGCCTCCAGCACCGTCCGCCCGTCGAGGGCCAGCGTGATCCGCACCCGGTGCGTCCCGCAGCCGCTCACCGTGGCGGCGACCTGGTGCCAGCGGCCGTACTCCATGGCGTGTTCGCGGGTCGCGAGCGTGGTGTACACCCCCTCCTCGTCCACGGGGCGGCCGGGCGCGGGGTACTTGCGCTTGAGGACGGCCTTGCCGTCACGACGGCGGAAGCTGAGGGCGTACAGCTCCTGCGCGCTGTGGTAGCGGAGCCAGAGGTGCGCGCCGTCCCAGTCGCGTGCGGGAGTGCGCCCGGTGGCGCCCGGCGGCTTCAGGAACACCCAGCACCGCACGGAGGTGTCACCGAAGTCCCGGCGACGGGTGACCAGCCGGAAGACGGACGAGCCGGTGTGCAGGCCCGAGTCGGGGCCCGGCGCGTCGCCGTCCGGTTCGCCTGTCCATCCGAAGCCCCACCGTGAGAAGAGTGATCCGCTGGTGACGGACCAGTCGTGCGAGAGACGGGCGTCGTCCGCTCCCGGGTTTCGGTAGGCGTATTCGTTGGTGACCAGACCCTCCGAGGGAAAGAACGCGTGGAAGGAGCCCTTCGGCTGCTCCGCGGCCTCCGGACCGGCCTGCGCTCCCGGATCGGGGGAGGACGAGCCGCCGGATGCCTTGCCGTCACCGGGCCGGCCGGCCGTCGCCGGACCGGGCGCGTCCGAGGCGAGGGCTGCGGCCAGCCCGGCGACCGGCGCGGCGACGGCCGCGGTGAGCAGAGCCCGCCGGGTCGTCGTACGGTTCGGTGCCGGTGCCGGCGGGGAGCCCGGGGTCATACGGCGGCCCCGGCCGTCGCGCCGGCCGGCCGGCGGGTGACGTCGAGGACGACCGGGCTGTCCGCCGGCCAGCTCACGTCCACCCCGGGATGCAGGGTGTGCACGAGGACGAGATCCCACTCCGTCGCGCCGGGGACGCCGACACTGTGGCGTACCACTCCGTGCCGCTCCAGGCGCGGCACCAGCGGGTCGGCGTACTCGACGGTGGCGCCCCAGGCCGTGAGCAGGTCCATGATCTCCAGCGCGGGGCTCTCGCGCAGATCCGCCACCCCGGGCTTGTAGGCGATGCCCAGGATCAGCACCCGGGCCCCGGCGGTGCCCAGTCCCCGGGCGGCGAGGGCTTGCCGGGCCTTCGCGGCGACCAGGGCGGGGCGCTCCGCGATCGCCGTCATCGCGACGCCGACCAGCGGGGACGGGACGTTCCTCGCGCGCAACTGCCACAGCAGGTAGTGCGGGTCGCAGGGGATGCAGTGCCCTCCCACGCCGGGGCCGGGGTAGAAGGGCATGAAACCGTAGGGCTTGGTGGCCGCCGCCTCGATGACGTGCCGGGGCTCAAGACCGAACTCCAGGCAGTTCTCGGCGAGTTCGTTGGCCAGCGCGATGTTGACGGCCCGGAAGGTGTTCTCCCACAGCTTGCTCATCTCCGCCGCCTCCGGGCTGTCCACCCGGTGGACCGACGGCGCGGTACCGGCCAGCAGCGACGCGGCCAGCTCGGCGCACCGGTCCGTGACGCCGCCGATGACGCGGGGCGTCCGGTCGGGGGCGTGGGCGGCATTCCCCGGGTCGATCCGCTCGGGGGCGAACGCGACGAAGACGTCGGTACCGGGAATCAGTCCCCGGGCCACGAGAGGCTCGACGAGGAGTTCGCGCGTGGTGCCGACATAACTGGTCGAGGTGAGGACCAGGAGCTGCCCCGGCACCGCGTGGGCGACCGCCGCGGCACAGGCGGCCTTCAGGGCGCGGAGATCGGGTGCGAGCCGTTCGTCGACCGGGGTCGGGACGCAGATGATCACCGCGTCCGCCTCCAGGGCCGCCGCGGGGTCGGCCGTCAGCCGGAAGCCCGGGGCGCGCAGGGCCTCCGCCAGCCGGACCTGCTGGGCGGGCAGCAGGTCCACCCGCACCTCACGGATGTCCGCCAGCCGGGCTTCGCTCGTGTCCACGCCGACCACGGTGCGGCCGGCGGCGAACAGGGAGAGCGCGGTGGGCAGTCCCACGTAACCGAGGCCGACGACCGCGACGTCGGCGAGGCGGCCGTGTTGCGACTGCGCGGGCAGGTTCGCCGTCAAGGAGTCGGGAGACAGGGTGGCGGTGCACCTCGTGCTCGGAGCTCCGTCGTCCTGGTTCGTCGTTCGAGCGGTCCGCCATGTGCCGTCGGGCGGGACATGGGGTGAGTTCTCGTCAGCGATCTGCACAAACGAAACATGCCATTCCGTTGCGGTGTTCCCCCGCATCGAATGAAGCGGCCGTCATTTGTCCGTGCCGAGTTCACCCGTGCGGGAAAGTGCGTTCGCCCTAATGGGCAGGTGTGGCCCGCGTAGAGGCCGCGACTCGGGTGAATTGCGGCGATTTGCTGTGACGGAAGTTTGCCGACTGCGTGACGGCTGCATGAAGGTCTTGATCTGGGCGCGTCAATCGAGCAGGGTTTCGAGGCAGCCCCCGGAGAATTTCCGGCCGAGGGCCAATCCCCCCACAAAGAATGACGAGGAGACCCCTCTTCATGGCAATTCACAAGCGCACACGTTCGGTCAAGCTCACCGCCGCGATAACCGCAGTGGCGGCGGGGGCCGGTGTCACCCTGCTCGCCACCCCGTTCGCCGGAGCCGCACCGGCCCCCGCGACGGGCGTCGTCTACGGCGCGGACGCGGCCACGGCCGTCTCCGGCAGCTACATCGTGATGCTGGACCAGAAGGCCGACAAGGCCGATCTGGCCGAGCAGTACGGCGGCACGATCGAGCGGAACTACAAGTCGGCCATCAACGGCTTCTCGGCCAGCGGGCTTTCGGAGACTGAGGCGAAGCGGCTCGCCGCCGACCCCGCCGTCTCCAAGGTCGTCCAGAACAAGAAGTTCCACATCGACGCCACCCAGGACAACCCGCCGTCCTGGGGCCTGGACCGCATCGACCAGGCGGGGACCGAGGGCGACAGCGCGTACACCTACCCGGACGCCGCCGGCGGCGACGTCACGGCGTACGTCATCGACACCGGGGTCCGCGTCACCCACAACGACTTCGAGGGCCGGGCCACTTCGGGCTTCGACGCTGTGGACAACGACGACGACGCCGACGACGGCAACGGTCACGGCACCCACGTGGCCGGGACCATCGCGGGAGCCGCCCACGGTGTGGCCAAGAAGGCGAAGATCGTGGCCGTCCGCGTCCTGGACGACGCGGGCTCGGGCACCACCGAGCAGGTCGTCGCCGGGATCGACTGGGTGACCGCCAACCACGAGGGCCCGTCCGTCGCCAACATGAGCCTCGGCGGCGGCGCCGACCCGGCGCTCGACGCCGCCGTGCAGAAGGCCATCGCCTCCGGCGTGACCTTCGCCGTGGCCGCGGGCAACGAGTCGAGCGACGCGGGCGAGGGCTCCCCCTCCCGTGTCCCCGAGGCCATCACGGTCGCCTCGTCCACTGTGGACGACGAGCAGTCCTCGTTCTCCAACTTCGGCTCGGTCGTGGACATCTACGCCCCGGGTTCGGACATCACGTCGGCCTGGAACGACAGCGACGACGGCACGAACACCATCTCCGGTACGTCCATGGCGACCCCGCACGTGGTCGGCGCCGCCGCCGTCTACCTCGGAGGCCACCCGGACGCCACCCCGGAGGAGGTCGCCACGGCGCTCACCGGGGGCGCCACCCCGGACGCCATCTCCAACGCGACCGAAGGCACTGCGAACAAGCTCCTGAAGATCGTCGAGTAGCTCGCCCGGTAACGTCACCTGACCGCCGCGCCCTCCCCCACGGGGCGCGGCGGTCGCCACGTGGGCCGGCACCCTGGTGCGGCCGGCACCCTCTAGGGTGGTGACCATGAGCACGATGTACGCGGCGCTGCTGCGCGGGGTCAACGTCAGCGGCCGACGGCGGGTCCCGATGCCGGAGCTCCGCGAGGTGCTCGGCGAACTGGGCCACGAGGACGTCGCCACCTACCTGCAGAGCGGGAACGCCGTGTTCAGCAGCGCGTCGGGTGACGAGAGCTCCCTGGCGGCCGAACTGGAACGCGCGATCGAGGCCCGCTTCGGCTTCCCCGTCGACTGCCTCGTCCGCTCGGCCGGCTATCTCGCCGCGGTGGCCGAGGCCTGCCCGTTTCCCGCCGCCGAGCTGGAAGCCAAGCAGCTGCACGTCACCTACTTCGACCAGCCCGTCGACGCCGCCCGCTTCGCCGCGCTCGACGCCGCCGCCTTCCGTCCCGAGGAGTTCCGGCTCGGAGAGCGTGCCCTCTATCTGTACGCGCCCGAAGGGCTCGGCCGCTCCAAGCTGGCCGTCGCGCTCGGACGGCCGGCACTCACCCGCGGCCTCGTCGCGACGAGCCGTAACTGGAACACCGTGGTCAAACTTGTGGAGATGACGCGTGACTGAGCCTTCGCCCGCCGTGGCAGCAGCGATCGAGGGCGAACTCCGCCTCCTCGATCCCGTGGTGCGGAGCTCCGCGGACGTGCTGGCCGCACTCCTGCATCCCGACTTCCGGGAGATCGGCACCAGCGGCAGGCTGTGGGAGCGCAGGACGATCATCGCCGCTCTCACCGCACCGGACGCCCCGCACCCCGGGCCGCTCACCGCGTCACGGATGCGCGGCGACCAGCTCGCGTCGGACCTGGTGCATCTGACCTTCGACACCGAGTCCAGAGGGCTGCGTTCGCACCGCAGTTCGCTGTGGCGGCTGACCGGGAGCGGCTGGAGGCTCTACTTCCACCAGGCCACGCCCTTCATCGACGATCCCTTCGCCGAGGTCTGAGGGGCCTGCACGGCCTCCTTTCCTCCTCCCCGCGCAGCACACCCGGACCGGCGCCGCAAGAGTGCGGCCCCGGTCTGATCTGTGCCCGGCGACAGGCCGGTTATCGCTGGAAGGGCTGATTCCGGCCACCGCGAACCTTGGGCAAAACGCTGGTAAGCCGCCCGAACGGTCGGTGCCTGCCCGAGCCCGCTCCGGGGCGCCGCGCCGCTCGTGCGAGACCGTCCCGGGCGGCCGGCCTGTGTGTGAACGCGATGCCGGGGGAGAAGTGCGCTCGTCGCACCCGTGTTCGCGGCTTTGCTGCAATTCGCCATCGGCGTCCGTTCGATGAGCGGACGCCGGTGTTCGGAGGCCGGCCGTACGCATTCCGGAGCGAGAGGTCCGCTCTGCGCCGTGGTCCGGAAGCCGACCTTGTCACCGGACCAAGTGGAGTCAAGGATTCGAGCCGTGCGGTTGGCAGGTCCACGACCAGAACCCGCGGTCGAGGACAGTCGCACGGCGCGGGCCGCCCACCCAGCGGTCCGAACACCCCCCATCGACGGAGGATCCTGTGACCTTCAAGCGCTTCGCCCCCCTCGGCTCGATCTCCAGACGCGCCCGCCTCATCGCGGCGACCTCAGGTCTGGTCACCGCCGTCGCGCTTGCGGCCCCCACCGCGGTCGCCCAGGCCGCACCCGACACCACCGTGACGAAGGCGGAACTGGCCGAGGCCAGTTCCGCCGTACGCGGCGCCGACATCGCGGGCACCGCCTGGTACACCGAGGCGAGCACCGGCAAGGTCGTCGTCACCGTCGACAGCACGGTCAGCGCCGCCGAGATCGCGACCATCAAGAAGTCGGTCACCGACTCCGGTGCCAAGGCCGACATCAACCGCACCGAGGGCACCTTCAACAAGCTCATCGCGGGCGGCCAGGCCATCTACGCCGGCGGCGGCCGTTGTTCCCTCGGCTTCAACGTCCGCAGCGGCAGCACGTACTACGCGCTGACCGCCGGGCACTGCACCGAGATAGGCAGCACCTGGTACACCAACTCCGGCCAGACCACCACGCTCGGCACGCGGGCCGGTTCCAGCTTCCCGACCAACGACTACGGGCTCATCCGGCACTCGAACTCCGCCGCCGCGGACGGCCGGGTCTACCTCTACAACGGCAGCTACCAGGACATCACCTCGGCCGCCACCCCTCGCGTCGGGCAGGCCGTCAAGCGCAGCGGCTCCACCACCGGGGTCCACAGCGGTACCGTCACCGGCCTCAACGCCACCGTGAACTACGGCAGCGGTGACATCGTCTACGGCATGATCCAGACCAACGTCTGCGCCGAGCCCGGCGACAGCGGCGGCTCGCTCTTCTCCGGCACCACGGCACTGGGCCTCACCTCGGGTGGCAGCGGTAACTGCTCCTCGGGCGGCACCACGTTCTTCCAGCCGGTCACCGAAGCGCTGAGCGCCTACGGCGTCAGCGTCTTCTAGGACCGTCTCGCACCACCCGCCCCGCGGGCCGCGCTCACCGAGCGCGGCCCGTCGCCGTGTCCGCCCGTCCCGCCCCGGCCGCCGGCGGACGGCTGTCGCGTTTCTTCAAGACCGGTCGCCCGGGCGGCCCGCAGGATGGGGGCATGAAGAACGCGTACACGCACATGGACGAATGCGCCACCGAGGCCGCCAGGGTCGCCCGGGGCGTGGACGTCCCGCCGCCGGTCACCGCCCCGACCGTCTGCCAGGGCTGGGACCTGCGGGAACTGATCAACCACTGGGTGCTCTACACCGGCCACGGCCTGGAGTGCCGTGCCAGGCGGACGCCCATCCCCGACGAGCTGACCGGCCGTGACTTCGTGGCCGACGCGGACTGGGCCGAGCGGTACGCCGCCCAGCTCGAGCGTGCGGTTTCCGCATGGTCGGACCCGGCGGTGTGGGAGGGGGAGATCGACACCGGGAACGGTTCCTCGCCGGCGGCGGAGACCGCCGCGATGCTCGTCATGGAGACGGCGCTGCACGGCTGGGACGTCGCACGGGCCACCGGGCAGGAGTTCCGTCTCTCCGGCCCGGCGGCCGCCTTCCTCCTGGAGACCGTCGAGGGCTACGCCGCTCTCTACCGCCGGTACGAGGGCTTCGCCGGGGAGGCGCGCGCGTCCGGGGCGGCGTCCGACTTCGAGCGGGCGCTCGCACTCAGCGGGCGTGACCCGCGGTGGCCCGCCACGGTGTGAGAACCCGGTGGCCCAGTGGAACGGCGGGTCAATGGCCCAGGGCCCGGGGCCGCTGTCTCCCTAGGCTCTCGGCATGAGCACCGACGTGAACGAGAGCACGGGCCGGACGGCCGTCGACTTCTACTTCGACCCCGCCTGCCCGTTCGCCTGGATCGCCTCCCGCTGGATGCTGGAGGTGGAGCAGCGGCGCGACATCGAGCTCCGCTTCCACGTCATGAGCCTGTACCTGCACAACACCGGCAACGAGCTCCCCGGCTGGTACCGCGAGCTTGTCGACAAGTCGATCGGCCCGGTCCGCGTCGCGGTCGCCGCCGCCACGGACCACGGGCCGGGTGTCCTCCGGGACCTGTACACCGCTCTGGGAACCCGCATCCACCAGGGGAAGAACGAGGACTTCGACGAGGTCACCAGGCAGGCCCTCGCCGAACTGGGCCTGCCCGCCGCCCTTGCGGACGCCGCGCACACGGACGCGTACGACGAGGCCGTGCGGCGGAGCCACGACCGGGGAAAGGACCCGGCGGCAGGGTCCTACGTCGGCACCCCGACGATCCACGTGGACGGCACCGTCTGGTTCGGGCCGGTGCTCAACTCCGTCCCGCGCGGCGAGGAGGCGGCGAGGATCTTCGACAGCTTCCGTGTGCTGGCGGGCCACCCGGACTTCTTCGAGCTCAAGCGCGAACGGACCGGCAGCCTGGACCTCGGCTGACGTCGACGCGTCCCGCCCGCCCGCGGTGCCACGGTCCGCATCGCGCCGGGCCGCGCCGGGCCGCGCCGGGCTCTGTGGCCGTTCCGTGGTGATCGTGCCACCTGTCCTGCGGGTCAGCCCTGTTCCTCGCCGCCGACCGCCGCCTCGTAGGCGAGCAGTGTGTCGACGAACATCTTCCGTTGACCGGGCGTCAGGGGAGCCAGTGCCTGGCGCCATGCGGCCGCTCCCGGGGCGAGCCAGGAGGCGATCGCTTCCTGCTGTTCGGCTGCGATGCCGATGATCCGCCGCCGCCGGTCAGCCTTGTCCTCGCGCCGCTCCAGGATCCCCTGGCGGCTCAGGTCACCGACCAGCAGGCTCGCCGTCGTCGGGGCGATCCCGAGTCGGCCGGCCAGCTCGTTCACGGTCATCGGGCCGTCGAAGAGCAGGTAGGAGAGCAGGGAGAGGTGACGAGGCGCCAGTGAGAAGGACCGCAACGCCTCGGGCAGGGGGATCTTCTTGATCCGGCCGACCATCCGGGGCATGAGCAGCAGCAGGGCCCTGACGGCGTCATCGACGCCGTTCTCGCCGGTCTCGTCACCCTCGAAAGGCTTGTGCGCCCCGGGTGTTGACATCACACACCCCTTCTCATTTATCTTTACCCTCAAAGCTATTTCGCTTTGCTTCCAAAGTGAATGCACCTCATGGTACCCACCTGCGCGAACGGAGACTTCCTCATGCCGCACTTCAGCATGCACATCCGCGAAGAAGCCCTCGACGGGACGGTAGAACCGAAGCTGATCAGCGCGTTGACGGACGCGGTGGCCGCCGTCTACGGCGAGGAGTTCGGCCGGCTGGTCGGTGTGGATCTGATCGGCGTCCCGCAGCACCGCCGGGGTATCGGCGGCGTCCCCTCCGAGACCGACGCGCCGCTCGTCACTCTCAGCATGCGCGAGGCCGCGTATCACCTGCCGGAGGTCCCGGACGCTCCCGCCCGGCTGGTGCGCGCCACGACGGACGCGCTGGCCGGCGTACTCGGCGAGGACGTCCGCGAACAGATCATCGTCACGATCGTCGGAGTCCCGGACGGCCGCACCGGCGTGGCCGGCACGGTGGCCTGACGCCGCGTGGGCCGGGGCCGCCGGCCCGGGTCCACGCGTACGGGCCTTCGCCGGGACGGTGAGCCCGAGCGGCCGGTGCGTCAGGCGCTCAGGGCCGCCGGTGCGAGGACGCGTGCCTCGTCGTAGCGCGTCAGAAGCAGCCGGGCCAGCTCCGGCGAGGGGCCGAGCACACCGGCCAGCACATCGGCGCCCGCCTCCTCGGCGCCCCCGGCGATGCGGTCGGGAAGGCGGCCGGGCGCGATGACGTACGGAGCCACCGCCACCCGCCGTACGCCGTCGGACCGAAGAGCGCGTACGACGTCGGCGGTGCGGCAGCCCTCGGCAACGTGAGCGGAGGCGAACGCAGGCCGCACGGCGCACCAACCGGTGTGCCGCAGCTCCCGCGCGATTTCAGCGATCACTGCGATCGCCTCCGGGTCGGAGGAACCCGCCGAGGCCAGGACCAGCCCCGTCGAGCTCTTGTCGCCGGGGGCCAGCCCGGCCTCGTACAGCCGCTGTTCCAGTGCCGCGTTCAGCAACGGGGACGGGCCGAGGACGTCGGCCTGGCTGATCCGCAGGCGGGGAAGCCGGCCGCGGGCCTCACGCAGTACGGAGGGGATGTCCGTCTTGGCATGGAAGGCCCGGGTCAGCAGCAGGGGAAGCGCGACGACCTCACCCGCCCCCTCCGCGGCCACGCGCTCCAGCACCTGGGGCACGGACGGGGCGTTGAACTCGAGGAATCCCGTCTCCACGCGCAGCCCGGGCCGCAGCGACCGCACCCGCGCGGTGAGCGCGTGGACGGTCGCCGCGTGCCGCGGGTCGCGGCTGCCGTGGGCGATGACGAGCAGGACGGGGGAGGCCATGAGTACTCAGCTCTTGACGAGGAGACCGCGGCTGCGCAGCACCCGCCGCTCCAGCGGGCTGAAGATCAGCAGGTCGATCGCGATGCCGACGAACAGGATGAGGAGGATCGCCAGGAAGATCCCCGGCATGTCGAAGTTGTTCCGGCCGTTCTCCAGCAACTGCCCCAGACCCAGACCCAGATCGGGTGAGGAAGCGATGATCTCGGCGGCCATCAGCGAGCGCCAGGAGAAGGCCCAGCCCTGCTTCAGACCCGCCAGATATCCGGGCAGCGCCGCCGGCAGGACGATGTGGATCGTGCCGCGCAGCCCCGTCGCGCCGATGGTGCGGCCCGCCCGCAGGAACAGCGGCGGCACCTGGTCGACACCGGAGACCAGGCCGTTGGCGACGGAGGGGACCGCACCGAGCAGGATGACCGCGTACATCGTCTTGTCGTCGAGGCCGAGCCAGATGATGGCCGGGGCCACCCACGCCACGGACGGCAGGGACTGCAGCCCGGACAGGATCGGCCCGATCGCCGCCCGGACGACCTTCACCCGGGCGACCAGCATGCCCAGCGGGGTGCCGATCGCCACAGCCATCACGAAGCCGAACAGGCCCCGCGACACACTGGTCCAGATGACCTCGAGCAGGGTGCCCTGCACCCACATGTCGGTCAGGCTGTCCCACACCGCCGCCGGCGGCGGCAGCTTGTAGTCGTCGGTGACCTTCGCCCAGACCAGCAGCTGCCAGACGAGAACCACCAGGACGACCGCGACGACCGGCGGAAGCACCTTGTTGAGCAGGATCTCGCGGGCCGGCGTCCTGCGTACCTGTACGGCGTCGAGCGCGTCCAGGCCGGCTTCGAGACCTGCCAGGTCGTCGGCCTTCGTTTCAGTGCTGGCCATGTCGGCGGATCTCCCCACGCAGTTCTTCGGTGATCTCGACGGACAGTTCCGCCACGGCGGTGTCCTCGATGCGACGAGGCTGCTCGATGTCGACCTTCCACTCCCGGGCGATCCGGCCGGGCCGCGACGACAGCAGGATGACGCGCTGCGCGAGCCGCACCGCCTCGCGCACGTTGTGGGTGACGAAGAGGACGGAGGCGTTCGTCTCGCGCCAGATCCGGGTCAGCTCGTCGTGCAGCACGTCACGGGTGATGGCGTCGAGCGCGGCGAACGGCTCGTCCATCAGGAGCAGCTGGCTGTCCTGGGCGAGCGCACGGGCCATCGCGACCCGCTGGCGCATCCCGCCCGAGAGTTCGTGCACCCGCTTCCCGTACGCCCCGCCGAGGCGTACGAGTTCGAGCAGCCGCTCCGCCTCGGGGCGGCGCTCGGACTTCGGGACCCCGCGCAGCCGCAGGGCGAGTTCGATGTTCTTGCCCGCGGTCAGCCACGGGAAGAGAGCGTGCTCCTGGAACATCAGAGCCGGCCGCCCGCCGGGGGTCTCGATGGACCCCGCGGTCGGGCGGTCGAGTCCGGCGACCAGGTTGAGCAGGGTGGACTTACCGCACCCGGAGGCTCCCAGGAGGGTGACGAACTCGCCCGGAGCGACATCGAGCGTGATGTCGTCCAGGACGAGCTGCTGCCCCGTGGGTCCGGCGAAGGACTTGGAGACGTGGGTGATACGAGCGGCGTGCTCGACCGCTGCACGGTCCTCGGCCTTGGTGAGGGTGGTGGTCGCCATGGTCGTCACCTCCTGGGAGTCATCAGGAAATCCTGGTGCGGTCGGGTGGGCTACTTGACGCCGAGACCGGCGTCGGCGACCTCGGGGCGGCCCGCGGCCTTGAGGATCTTGTTCAGCGGCTTCAGGTCGTAGATGCCGGCGAGGTCGGGCTTCTCCAGCAGACCGGCCGACACCGCGTGGTCGGCCTGCGCCTGCAGCGTGGCGGCCAGCGGGTCGTCGGTGATCTCGATGGACTCCCAGGCCGGGTCGAGGACCTCGGCGGGCAGCGCCTTGCCGCTCAGCTCCTCGAGCGCGGCGTTGGCCGACGCCTTCGCCTCGTCCGGGTTGGCATTGATCCACTTGTTGGTGTTCACGGTGCCGCGCAGCACGGCGTCCACGACGTCCGGGTGCTCGGAGAGGAACTTCTGCGACACGATGATGTTCGTGATGACGAACTTGTCGTCCGGCCACAGCGTCGACTCGTCGAGGAGGACCTTGCCGCCCTCGGCGACCAGCTTCGAAGCGGTCGGCTCCGGGACCCAGGCGCCGTCCAGGGAACCGGCCTTGAAGGCGTCCGGAGTCACCTTGTTGTCCGAACGGACCACGGAGACGTCGCCCTTGCCGCTCTGGGCGTCGACCTTCCAGCCCTTCTCGGAGATCCAGTTGAGGAAGGCCACGTCCTGGGTGTTGCCGAGCTGCGGGGTGGCGATCTTCTTGCCCTTGAGGTCGTCCAGGGTCTTGATCTTCTTCGGGTCGACGACGAGCTTCACACCGCCGGAGGCCGAACCGCCGATGATGCGCAGGCTCTGGCCCTTGGACTTGCTGTAACCGTTGATCGAGGGGGAGGGGCCGATGAAGCCGATGTCGATCGAACCCGCGTTGAGCGCCTCGATCTCCGAGGGGCCCGCGTTGAACGTCGATGGCTTGACCGTGGTGCCGCCGAGCTCCTTGGCGATGAGGCCTTCCTGGATGCCGACCAGGGCGGTGGCGTGCGTGAGGTTCGGGAAGTACCCGATCTTCACGGTGTCCGCCGAGAGCTTCTTCCCGCCGGCGGAGACGTTCGACTTCGCGGAGTCGTCGTCCTTCGCCTCGGAACCGTAGCCGCAGGCGGTGGCCGCCACGGCGAGCAGTGGCAGAGCGGCGGCGGCGGCGAGGCCGCGGCGGAGGGTGGTACGGGTGGCACGCACGGGAGGCTTTCCTCTCGTTGGCCCGGTGCTCACGTCCCCCTGGAATCAGGTGGCGCGGCCGGGCGGTCGGCAGGTCTTCGTCTGAACTGGCGGTGCGGGTGGTACGAGCGGGCGCGCAGGCAGTGCGCGTACGTCATCACGCACATCGCCCGACCCCGCCCTGGCCGCTGCCGAGGGCGCCGCTGCCGACACGGCCGCCCTCCTTCGCGAAGGTCGAGAAGAAGTCGGTGATCATCAGAAGTCCCACTCCGCGTCCTCGGCGGAGGTGTCCGCGTCCGCCTCCCCGTCGTCGACGGCGGCGAACGAGGCGCCCGCCATGCCGGCGGTCAGGGTCGTGCCGTCGGCGGGGTCGATCAGCAGGAACGACCCGGTGCGCCGCGAGTCCGCGTAGGCGTCGAGCGCGAGGGGCTCGGCGGTACGGACGACGACCCGGCCGATGTCGTTGGCCACCAGTTGCCCGGGAGCCGGGTGCTGGGAGAGGTCGTCGAGGGTGAGGCGTGAGGGGATGTCCTTGACGATGGCCTTGACCGTGCGGGTGGTGTGCTTGAGCAGGACGCGCTGGCCGACGGTGAGGGGCTGGTCGGCGACGTGGCAGACGGTGGCTTCGACGTTCTGGGTGGTGGTGGGGGCGTCGTCGGTGGGGGCGATGAGGTCGCCGCGTGAGATGTCGATGTCGTCGGCCAGCCGGATCGTCACCGACTGCGGGGCCCAGGCGATGTCGACACTCTCGCCGAGCGCGTCGATCCCTTCGATCGTGGTGGTGCGCCCGGACGGCAGCACGGAGACGCGTTCGCCGACCCGGAACACCCCGGCGGCGATCTGGCCCGCGTACCCCCGGTAGTCGGGGTGCTCGGCGGTCTGCGGGCGGATCACGACCTGCACCGGGAAGCGTGCGTGGCAGGCGGTGAGGTCGTGGCTGACCGGCACGGTTTCCAGGTGTTCCAGGACGGTGGGGCCGCCGTACCAGTCCATGTGGGCGGAGGGTTCTACGACGTTGTCGCCGGCCAGTGCGGAGATCGGGATGGCGGTGATCTCGGGGACGCCGAGGGAGGCGGCGTAGGCGGTGAATTCCTCGGCTATGGCGGCGAAGACGGGCTCGGCGTAGTCGACGAGGTCCATCTTGTTGACGGCGAGGACGACGTGCGGGACGCGCAGGAGGGCGGCGACGGCGGCGTGGCGGCGGGTCTGCTCGACGACGCCGTTGCGGGCGTCGACCAGGACGACGGCGAGTTCGGCGGTGGAGGCGCCGGTGACCATGTTGCGGGTGTACTGCACGTGGCCGGGGGTGTCGGCGAGGATGAACCGGCGCCGGGGGGTGGCGAAGTAGCGGTAGGCCACGTCGATGGTGATGCCCTGCTCGCGCTCGGCGCGCAGCCCGTCGGTCAGCAGCGCCAGGTCGGGTGC
>NZ_JBIAJR010000003.1:0-890559 GCF_042872025.1 Streptomyces sp. NPDC005494 | reverse complement strand
TCCTGGATACGCGCACCCGCGCCGTCGTTCAGCGACACCAGCGGCGCACCCGCCGAGATGGCCATGTCCATGATCTTGTGGATCTTCGTGGCATGAGCCTCACCCAGCGCCCCGCCGAAGATCCGGAAGTCGTGCGCGTAGACGAAGACCGTCCGGCCCTCCACCGTGCCCCACCCGGTGATCACACCGTCGGTGTACGGCTTCTTCGCCTCCAGACCGAACCCGGTCGCCCGGTGTCGGCGCAGCTGCTCGACCTCCTTGAACGAACCCGGATCCAGCAGCAGCTCGATACGCTCCCGCGCCGTCAGCTTGCCCTTCGCATGCTGCGCCTCGGTCGCCCGGTCACTCGGTCCACGCCGGGCCTGCTCACGCAGAGCCAGCAGTTCGGCCACCCGCCCACGCGTGTCGCTGGGCTCGCCCGGGATTTCGTCCACAACGGTCATGCGTCGACCCTACGAACCCGACCCAGGAAACCTCGCCGTTCACTCCGGACAGTCTCCTGCCCGGTTTCCTGGTGGCACCCGACAGAACCGGGGCGCCGTGCATCCCATCTGCCAGCTCACGGGGCTTCCGCGTTGTAGAGCCCCCACAAAGCACCCACTGTGGCCTCGACCACACACAACGGCGCGCGCCACGCCGCGGAGCCACCGGGGCGGGGTACCCGGCAGGCCTCAATGGCGGGGGGCACACAGGGGCGCTGCCCACGCGCCGGGCGCACGCCCTCACCGAACGGCGGGCCGCGGCCTGGCGGTGTCCGCACGGTCGCGCGGGAGGCGCGCCCCTCCCTCCCCCAGCATGCACACCCCGTCACGGAGGGACCGCACCGGCCCCCGCGGAGTCCGCCGGCACCCGCGCCGGGTTCGTTCACTCCGCGCACACGGCGACCCACCCCGCGTGGCCAAAAACCGTCCCGTGGCGTCGAGTTGTGAAGAAGAGGCCGCCTTTGAGAGCGCTCTCAGTCATAACTCTTGACGGTCACGGGAGGCATCGCGAGAGTGTTGCGCACCGCAGACGGCCCCCACCGTTCCGCTTCCCCGCGCCACCCCCCATGCCCCCTGTCTGCGTCCCCCCACACTCCGGGAGTTCCTTCGTGATTTCGCGCAGAATGTTCCTGACGGGCGCCGCCGCCTCCGCGACCGCGCTCACCTATCCCCTCTGGGGCAGCGCCCTGAGCCCGCGCACGTCGGCCGCCGCGGCCACGTGCGAGCTGGCGCTGGAGAACAAGTCGCTGCCCGGCACCGTGCACGCCTACGTCACCGGCCACGAGCAGGGCACCGACCGCTGGGTGCTCCTCCGCGCCGACGGCAGCGTCTACCGGCCCGACTCCCCCGGCGCCCCGCAGACCCCGCTCCCGGTGGACTGCGCCATCCCGCTGAAGGGCGCGGGCGCCGGCCCCGTCGTGCTGACCCTGCCGCAGATGTACGGCGCCCGGGTCTACTTCGTACGCGACGACAAGCTGGACTTCTACCTCAACCCGGGCCCTTCGCTGGTGGAGCCCGCCTTCGCGACCCCGGCCGACCCGAACTACGGCCGGACCTGGTCGTTCTGCGAGTTCACCTTCAACCCGCAGCAGCTGTACGCGAACATCAGCTACGTCGACCTCGTGACGGCGCTGCCGATCGGTCTGACCCTGGAGGGCGACGCCACGCACACGGTGGCACCGCTGCCGGAGGGCGCGGTCCAGCGCATCGCGGACGATCTCACGGCCCAGGCCGCCGCGGACGGGCAGCCCTGGGACAAGCTGATCACCCGCGGGGCGGACGGGAAGGTCCTGCGGGTGGTCTCGCCGCAGAACCTGATGGCTCCGTTCTTCGACCGGCCGAACGAGATGCCGTTCCGGGACCTGTTCACGGCGCAGATCGACGAGGTCTGGGAGAAGTACCGCTCCACCGACCTGCGCATCGACCTTCAGGGCGGCCGGGGCACGCTGGCGGGCCGCGTGAGCGGTGACATGCTGACCTTCGAGGGCGGTCACACGTTCACCAAGCCGACGTCGAAGGACATCTTCACGTGCAATCACGGCCCCTTCACGAACAACCCGGCCGACTCCGACGACAAGAAGGCACTGCTGGCCAGGATCGCGGCGGGCTTCAACCGCTCGATCATGCTCAGCCACCCGCAGCAGCCCAACGGCACCTCGGTCGCGGACTACTACAAGGGCGCGGTGACCAACCACTGGTCACGCGTCGTCCACGCGAACTCCCCCATCGGTTACGCGTTCCCCTACGACGACGTGCGCCCGGACGGTGAGCCGGACGTCTCGGGGGCCGCGCACGACGGCAACCCGCGCCGCTTCACGGTGAGCGTGGGCTCCTGACCCCTCCGTGACCCGGTCCCCGGCGCGGCCGCGCCGGGAAGCGGGGCCGCCCGCCGCCGGTCCGCGGCGGGCGGCCCCGCGCCCTTCCGCTCCGGCCGCCTCCGCCGGGGGCGGAACGCGTAACTCCGACGACACGCATCCCTCTTGACTTCGCAACAAGCGGAATGGAGAGTGCCGGGCACTGTACTTGTACATGCCATCGGACCGGAGGCGCCCGTGTGCGACCTGCACGACCCCAGCGACCACGACCACGCGGTACGGACGGGTGACGGCCTCAGCCGCCGACAGATCATGCAGATGCTGGGGGCAGCCGGGATCGGCACCACCGCGCTGGCGGTGACGGCGGATCCGGCCATGGCCGCGGCCTCCGACGAGGCGGCGGGGCTCGCGGCGGCCGACGCCGCCGCCTACACCCCGCCCGAGGGACTGGCCCGGGACTCGGACGCCAAGCGGACCGCGCTCGGCTGGCTCGACCGCAACGCGTCCCGGATCACCGGGCTGAACGACGAGATCTGGGAGCACGCGGAGCTGAGCCTGCGGGAGTGGAACTCCTCCCTCGCCGAGGCCGACTTCCTGCGCAAGGCCGGCTTCGACGTGGAGTTCGGCACCGCCGGCTTCCCGACCGCCTTCACCGCGACGTACAGCCGGGGCAAGGGCGGCCCGGTGATCGGTTTCAGCGGGGAGTACGACGCGCTGCCGGGCCTGTCCCAGAACAAGGGCGTGGGTGAGCACGACCCGAAGGAGTACGTCCACGACCCGTTCGCCCCGGGCTACGGTCCCGGCCACGGCTGCGGCCACTGCGCGCTGGGTGCGGCGGCGGCAGCAGCCGCCGCGGCCGTCGCGGAGGCGTCGCGGCGCCACAAGCTCGACGTGACGGTGAAGTTCTTCGGCTCGACGGCCGAAGAACAGCTGATCGGCAAGACGTACGCCGTGAGCAGGGGTGTCTACGACGGGCTCGACGCCTTCCTCGACTGGCATCCCTCCACCGGGAACGCCACCGGCTGGGGCACCTCCAACGCGATGACGGCCGTCACCTTCACCTTCCTCGGTGTCGCGGGCCACGGCGGGACCCCGCTCGGCAACAAGAGCGCGCTGGACGCAGCCGTGATGATGGCGACCATGTCGGAGTTCCTCCGCGAGGAGAGCATGGGTCCCTCCGCCCGGCTGCACTGGGTGATCAACAACGGCGGCGACATCCCCAATGTGACGCCGGAGATCGCGGAGATCTCCTACTACGTCCGGGAGGGCAGCGTCGCGCGCGTCACCTCGCTCCTGGACAAGGTCGTCGCCGTCTCGGAGGCGGCGGCGAAGGCGAGCCGCACGTCGGTACGGCACCGGATCACCTCGGCGTGCTGGAACCAGCTCCCGTCGAAGGCGTTCGCCGAGCTGATGTACGACAACATGCGGCAGATCGGGCCGCCGGCTCACTCCTCGGACGCCCAGCGTCTGGCCAAGGAGCTCCAGAGCTCGCTGGGGCTGCCGGAGAGCGGCCTTCACGACACGATAGGCACCCTGTCGCCGCCCAACCCGGTCTTCCTGGGCGGCGGTTCCACGGACGTGGCCGATATCAGCTGGCAGGTGCCGACCGTCTCCATGGGCGCCGCGCTCGCCCCCGTCGGGTCGAAGATGCACACCTGGTCGACCGCGTCCTGCGCGGGTTCGGCGCCGGGGCACACCGCGATCCGGGCGGCGGCGGCCTACCTCGCCGCCACGGCCGTCGACCTCCTGGTGAGGCCGGAACTGCTGCGCGGCATCAAGGAGGAGTTCGCGAAGCGGACCGAGGGCCTGACCTGGAAGACCGCGCTGCCTGAGGGCTACGAGCCCCCGATGTACGAGCCGCCGGCCTGGTTCCTGAAGAGGACGGGGCAGAGCTGGCCGCCGGAGAACATCACCTGGCCGCCGCGCCGGATCATCAGCAAGGAGAAGTTCTCCTCCCTGGGCCCGGCGCTGGAGCCGCAGGTCTGACCGGCGAAGAGCATGACGAGAGGTGCCCCCGTCCCGCCGGACGGGGGCACCTCCGTGTACGGGCCGTTGCGTGCGCCGCGAGGTCAGCAGCCGCCGCAGTTGTAGTACGTCACGTCCCAGTGGTTGCCCTCGTCCGCGTAGACGTTGCCGGAGCCGGACTTGTACTGGGGGGCGCCGTCGCCCCGCAGACCGATGTAACTGAACGCGCTCTTCACGTAGTTGGTCAGGCAGGTGCTCTTGCTGAAGTCGAGCTTGTAGCCGTTCCAGTGCGAGTACGTGCCACTGGCGTGCCCGGTCTCCGTGCCCCCGGTGATGTTGAGCGCGCAGCCCGTGGCGCTCTTGAGCGTCTGGGCTCCCTGCGCGCTGGTCAGGTTGAGCTGGTCGAAGGAGGTGCAGGTGGAGATGTTCCGGTTGGAGCAGCCGCCCGAGGACGACCAGGTGATCCCGGACGAGGTGAAGCGGGAGGTCGCCTGGGAGTGGGTCAGCTTGGTGACGGCGTGCGCCTCGGTGGCTCCGCCGCCGAGGACTCCGATCCCGGGCGCGAAGAGCGCGCCGAGGACGAGAGCGAGGGCGGTGAGGGCGGAGCGGAGTCTGGGGCGGGTCAGCATGGGGGGAGTCCTCCTGCTCATGACAATTAGGGGCAGGGAGATAGTGCCGCAGCTCTACGCGCGTCCGCCAGGGGGCCGGGCACCGCGGTCCGGCGCCCGGCGCGATTTCCGGAAGGGCCTGGACCCTTGATGTTGAACTTTGAACAAAAGAGGGCTACAGTCAATCTCGTTGAAGGTTAAACCAAACGTTCGGCGGTCTGGTCCCAGAGCGCGCCGGAACACGTCCCCGAGGAGGAGCCATGGCTCTGTTCAACCGCAAGAACACCGCCCCGTCCACCACCGCGACCCTCGCTGTGGACCCCGCGCTGGCGGCCCTGACCGGCACCTACACGATCGACCCGGCCCACAGCAGCATCGGTTTCACCGTGCGCCACGCCATGGTCACCAACGTCCGCGGCTCGTTCGGTGAGCACGAGGGCACCCTCACACTGGACGGCACGAACCCCGGCGCCTCCACCGCCTCGATCGACGTCAAGATCGCCAGTGTCGACACCGGCATCGCCGACCGTGACGGCCACCTGGTCAGCGGCGACTTCTTCGACGCCGAGAAGTTCCCGACGATGACGTTCCGCTCCACGCAGGCCGAGCAGCTCGGCGGCGACGCGTACCGCGTCACCGGCGACCTCACGATCAAGGACGTCACCCGCCCGCTCTCCATCGACCTGGAGTTCAACGGCTCCGCCACCGACGTGTACGGCAACGAGCGCGTGGGCTTCGAGGGCAGCGCCGACATTCTCCGCTCCGACTGGGGCCTGACCTGGAACGCCGCCCTGGAGACCGGGGGTGTGATGGTCAGCGACAAGGTCAAGCTGACCTTCGACATCTCCGCGATCAAGGCCGCCCCGCAGGCCTGACCCTCACGGACCGAGCGCGCCCGCCGGCTCTCCCCCTCCCGGGGAGGGCGGCGGGCGCTCGCCGTTTCCGGGTGGCCGACGGGCGCTCGCCGTTTCCGGGTGGCCGGATGGCGCTCACCGGGTGGCTGACGGGCTCGCCGTTTCCGGACCGGCGAACCCGGGCCGCCGCCGGCCACCGGGTGCGGCGCCCGCCCCGCGGCCCCGGGCCGGTTCAGCTCGTGCGGCGCACCTTCAGCGCGTTGTCGGTGCGGGTGGTGGGACGGCCCTCGGGGTCGTTCTGGACGCGCTCGTGCTCCTCGCTGAGCAGCACCTCCCACTCCCCCTCGGGGAGTTCGAGGGACACCAGCACCTCGTCGGGGGTCGGGAAGACCATCTCGGGGTGCGGGTTCTCCTCCCAGGAGGGGAACCCCGCGTGCCCGACGACCAGGAGTACGCCGCCGGGGGCGACCGCCCGTGCCGCGCGGCGCAGGATCTGCTCGCGGGGCAGGTCACCCATCGAGTGCAGGAACTGGGCGGAGACCAGGTCGTACTCCCCTTCGGGGAAGTCGGCCCCCAGGTCGGTGCGCAGCCAGTCGATCCGGTCCGCCACCCCGGCCTCGGCCGCGTGTCCGGCCGCCCGGTCCAGGGCGACCCGCGAGATGTCCGTGGCGGTGACCTTCCAGCCCTGCCGGGCGAGCCAGACGGCGTCGGCGCCCTCGCCGCACCCCAGGTCGAGCGCCCGCCCGGGCTTCAGCCCCTCGACCTCACGGACCAGGACGACATTGGGGTTACCGCTCCAGATCCGGTGGCTCTCGCGGTAGCGGTCGTCCCACATCTCGGCGTCGGTCCGGCTGCTGTCGGTGGTCATCGTGCCTCCTGAAGTCCGTGACGGCGGTCACCGAGCACCCGCTCGGTCACCTGGCGCTCGGCCTCGGCCGAGAAGGGCGTGCGGCGGGCCTCGACCGCGCGGCGGGTGTCCTCGTCGACGAGGTCCATGTTGATCATCGACGCCGCCTTGAGCCCGGCGGCGGCGGCCCCGACGACCTGCTCCATGAGGTTGGCGACGTTACCGGCCACCCATACACCGGGCACCTCGGTCGCCCCGGCGGGGTCGGCCGCGATGTACGTACCGACCACCTGCCCGCCGACCTCCAGCTCGGTGGGCCGCAGGCCGAGGCCCTCCAGGACCGCGGAGCGGGCCGTGAAGCGGGGCTGGACAACGAGCGCCTCGCGCGGGATCACCCTGCCTCCGGCCAGCCGCACCCCGGTGAACCGGTCGTCGGCGATCTCCAGCCCGGCCACCTCTCCGTCCACCACGGCGATGCCCCGGGCGGCGAGCCGCTCGTAGTCCTCGTCGCCGAAGTCCGCCTGCTCGTGGCGGAACAGCACCACGTCGTCGGTCCACTGCCGCCAGAGCAGCGCCTGGTGCACGGCCATGGGGCTGACGGCCAGGATGCCCACCGCCCGGTCCCGCACCTCCCAGCCGTGGCAGTACGGGCAGTGCAGCACCTCACGGCCCCACCGCTCGGCCAGGCCCTCCACCGCCGGCAGCTCGTCGACCAGTCCGGTGGTCACGAGGAGCCGGCGCGCCTCGACCGCGCTCCCGTCCTCCCGCACGACCCGGAAGCCGTCGGACAGCTTCTCCGCCTCGACGACCTCGCCCTGGACGATCTCGGCCCCGTACGCCGCGGCCTCGGCGCGGCCCACGGACAGCAGCTCCGAGGGCGGGGTGCCCTCGCGGCCCAGGTAGTTGTGCACGTGGGACGCGGGCGCGTTGCGCGGTCTGCCCCCGTCGATCACGAGCACGGAACGCCGGGCCCGGGACAGGGCGAGCGCCCCGCTCAGCCCGGCGGCCCCGCCGCCGATCACCACGGTGTCGTACCGCTGATTCATCTCGCTCATCCGGAACACCTCCAATTACGGCAGATGGTGCGCCCGTGAGCCCGATCCGACAAACTTGCTTGCCGAAGTGGCAAACTCGCACCAGACGGTCTTCCCCGGCTTCCGCTCCCCCACCCCCCACGCGTCGGCGAGCGCCCCGACGAGCACGAGCCCCCGCCCCCACTCGGCCTCGGGCGCGGGACCCTCGACCTCCCGGACCCGGCCGTCACCGCTGTCGTGCACCTCGATCCGCAGGACGTGCCCCCAGGTGACGTGGACCCGAAAACCCCTGCCGGGCGGGACGCCGTGGATCAGCGCGTTGGTGGCCAGCTCGCTCACGCAGAGCAGCACGTCGTCGACGTCCACCTCGCACGCCCAGTCGAGCAGCGCTTCCCGTACGAACTTCCGCACGAGGGGGACGGACCTGCGCTCACGGCGGTAGAACGCCTCGCGGAAGGAGGCGAGTTGTGTTGTCTCATTCACGGGACGACTGTCACAGACCGTCACTACTGTGGGGCACCGCGTCAGGTCGTACACCGCGTTTGTACGAGCGCCGACGGGTCGGGCAGGGCTCGGGCACGGGGAAGGGCACGTCATGCATTCGGTGAAGAGGAACAAGCGGGTCACGTCCTGGCATGTCATCGGCGCGCAGCTTGCCGTGTTCCGGCGCGCGGCCGGGCTGACGCAGGCGGCACTGGCCGACCGGTTCTGCGTGGGCGAGGACACGATCGCGTCGATCGAGCAGGGCCGCCGGCCGCTCCAGGCGGACTTCGCGACCCAGCTGGACGAACTGCTGGACACGAAGGGGGTACTGGGAGTCGCGGTGGCGAAGGTGCCGCAGAAGGAGCGGTTCCCGGCGTTCGTACAGGACTTCGTGGAGTACGAGCAGGAGGCGGTGACGCTGCTGTGGTACGAGACTCAAGTCGTGCCCGGACTGCTCCAGACCGAGGAGTACGCACGCTTCGTGTTCTCGTGCCTCTTCCCGCCCCTCGAAGAGGAACAGCGGGAGGAGTGGGTGGCGGCCCGGCTCGACCGGCAGAAGCTCCTCGAACGCAGGCCCCGGCCGATGCTCCACTTCATCCTGGAGGAGGGCATCGTCCGCAGCGAGATCGGAGACTCCGCAATGCGGCGAGAGCAGATCCGGCACCTGCGGCAGTGCATGGAACTCCCCTTCCTCGGGTTGCAGATCATGCCCTTTCAGCTCCCCAAACACGCAGGTCTGGCGGGCCCGATGGTCCTGCTGGAGACACCCGATCACGACCACTTGGCCTATGTGGAGGCCCAGCTCACCAGCGTGCTCCACGATGATCCGGATGACGTCAGTGTCCTTCACCAGAAATATGGGATGCTGCGTTCGCAGGCGCTTTCCGTCGAGAACAGCGCGCGCCTACTGGACGACCTGCTTGGAGAGTCATGACTCGCGCAGCACACGGCACGGATCTCGCGTGGTTCAAGTCCAGTTACAGCAGTGACCAGGGCGGCGCGTGCCTCGAAATCGCCTACGCCTGGCACAAGTCCAGCTACAGCGCCAGCGAGGGCGGCAACTGCGTCGAGGTCGCCTCCCACCCCGCCGCCGTGCACATCCGCGACTCCAAGGTCACCGACGGCCCGGTCCTCACCGTGCCCCCGGCCGCCTGGGCCGCGTTCCTCGCCTCCGCCGTCTGAGGTCACGGCCACGTGAGCGACCCGCACGACGCCCTCGCCCGGATCGCCGAACGCGTGCGACCGCCCGCCGTGGTGGTCGACGGCCAGGGCGACTGGGCGGAGGCCGAGCGGGTGCTGGGCACCCGTCTGCCGGAGGACTACAAGCAGCTGGTCGCGGCCTACGGGCGCGGGGACTTCTGGGGCGCGCTGTGCCTCCGCACCCCCTTCGGCGAGAGCAACCCCGTACCGCTCACGGCGGATCTGCTGGACGACTACGGCCCGTTGCGCGAGGACGCCCCCGAGGACTACCCCTACCCTCTCTTCCCGGAGCCCGGCGGCCTGCTCGCCTGGGCGGTGACGGAGAGCGCGGCGCACGTCTGCTGGCTGACCGAAGGGCCTCCCGAGGCCTGGCCCGTGGTGATCTGGTCACGGGACGACGACTACGAGCGGTTCGACTGCGGGGCCGGCGCGTTCCTCGACGGTCTGACGAGCCGCCGCATCACCTCTCACCTCCTGCACCACGCACCGGAGCTCACCCCCTGGTTCGACCCCGCGGTCGAGATGGACCACGTGTACGTGAAGCTGGGCGACGGGGCGCGCCCGTACTCCGAGCGGCTGGGAATCCTGCGCGAGGCGCTGGGCCCCACGTCGGACCGTGGCGGATACGAGCACCTCGGGCTGCGGCAGGACCATTTCGCCGTGGACGGCAACGGCTGGCTCATGACGTACGAGTCCGCCTACGGCCATCAGCTCCGGGTCGCGTTCCCGCCCGCCGACAGCGAGGCGGCCCGGCGGGCCGTGCTGGCGGCGGTGGAGCTCATCGGGTGCCCCGTGCTGTCGGCCGACACCGTGCACGGCACGTCGTCCTGGGCATCAGCCACTTGACCAGGCCATGACTGATGCGGCCCTCCGGCGGCCGCCCTTTTCCCCGTACCGGCCTTCCCGTTCCGCTTTTCGCCGAAGCCCGTCAGATGTCTGTACGCACCTCGGCGTACCGGTGTACGGTCTCGGCCGGATGGGCGTTGGGAGCGCTCCCATCATGTTGTTTCCACCCCACACGAGGAGGAATCACCTTGAAACGCCTATTCGCCTTACTCGCCGCCCTCGCGACCGTCCTGGGTCTCACGGCCGCCTTCAGTTCCCCGGCGGTGGCCGCCACCGGTTGCAAGGTCGACTACACGGTCACCAGTCAGTGGACGGGCGGCTTCCAGGCCGGTGTGAAGATCACCAATCTGGGTGCCCCCGTCAACGGATGGACGCTCGCGTTCACCATGCCGGAGTCGGGACAGAAGGTCGCCCAGGGCTGGAACGCCACCTGGTCGCAGTCGGGTTCCGCGGTCACCGTCGTCGGTGTCGACTGGAACCGGTCGCTGGCCACCGGCGGCTCGGCGGACGTCGGGTTCACGGGCACCTTCACGGGCGCCAACCCGAAGCCCACGGCGTTCACGCTGAACGGCGTGGCCTGTACGGGCTCGACCGAGGAGGAGCCCCCTCCGGTGGACGGCACCCCCGTGGACATCAACGGCCCGCTCCACGTCTGCGGCGTGAACCTGTGCAACCAGTACAACCGCCCCGTCCAGCTGCGTGGCATGAGCACGCACGGCATCCAGTGGTTCGACGCCTGCTACAACACCGCCTCCCTGGACGCGCTGGCGAACGACTGGAAGTCGGACCTGCTGCGCATCTCCATGTACGTGCAGGAGGACGGCTACGAGACCGATCCGGCGGGCTTCACCAACCGCGTGAACAGGCTCGTCGACATGGCCGAGGCGCGCGGCATGTACGCGCTGATCGACTTCCACACCCTCACGCCCGGCGACCCGAACTACAACCTGGAGCGCGCCAAGACCTTCTTCGCCTCCGTCGCCGCGCGTAACGCGGGCAAGAAGAACGTGATCTACGAGATCACCAACGAGCCCAACGGCGTGAGCTGGTCCGGCATCAAGAACTACGCCGAACAGGTCATCCCGGTGGTCCGGGCCGCCGACCCGGACGCCGTCGTCATCGTCGGTACCCGTGGCTGGTCCTCGCTGGGTGTCTCGGACGGCTCCAGCGAGAGCGAGGTCGTCAACAACCCGGTGAACGCGACCAACATCATGTACGCGTTCCACTTCTACGCCGCGAGCCACAAGGACAACTACCGCGCCACTCTGAGCCGGGCGGCTTCCCGGCTGCCGCTGTTCGTGACGGAGTTCGGCACGGTGAGCGCCACCGGAGGCGGGGCGCTGGACCGGTCGAGCACCACGGCCTGGCTGGACCTGCTCGACCAGCTGAAGATCAGCTACGCGAACTGGACCTATTCCGACGCAGACGAGAGCAGCGCGGCGTTCCGGCCGGGTACCTGCGCGGGCAGCGACTACAGCAGCAGTGGTGTGCTGACCGAGTCCGGCGCACTGCTCAAGAGCCGGATCAGCACCGCGGACAGCTTCCCGACGAGCTGACGTGAGGCGGGGCCCCCGGCCAGGCCGGGGGCCCCGCCTTCCGGTGCCCGGACGGGGCTTTCCGCCACGAATGGCATAGTGATCCCCAACGCGACGTTCGAGTGGGGGAGTTCGGGCTTGTGAGGATCGCTCGCTGGATGGTGCCGGTCATCGCCGTGGCCGTGGTCACGCCGGTATCGCTCGGAGTCGGTACCGTCCTGCTCGGGACCTTCGACGACAGCGAGGCGGCCGGCACGGGCGTCCCCGCGCCGATGAGCACCGAGTTGAAGGCGGGCGACGTGGGTGTCCCCGTCGTGTACGCGAAGCTCTTACGTGACGCAGCGGCCGACTGTGACGAGAAACCGCTCACCGCGCCCGTGCTGGCGGCGCAGTTGAAGCGGGAGAGCAACTTCAACCCGAGGGCCAGGTCGATCGCGGCCGAGGGGCCCGCCGACGACGAGGGCTCGCTGACGGACCCGCGGAGCGCGGAACAACGGGCGCAGGACGAGACTTCCGGCGGGAAGCCGGCCGCGGAGGGCCTCTCCGACGGGGCACAGTCCACCGCTCCCGGTTCCGGTGGGGCCCCTGCGGGTGAGGGCCCGCCCGACGTCGCACAGGCCGAACGCCCCGTCACCAGGGGCATCGCGCAGTTCTCCGACGCCGACTGGGCCGCCGAGGGGATCGACGGCAACAACGACGGCGTCAAGGACATCCTGGACCCGGCGGACGCCATACCGGCGCAGGGCAAGAAGATGTGCGGGCTCCTGCGGACCGCGAAGGAGCACCCCGGCTACCGGGGCACTCCCCTGGAACTGGCCCTGGCCGGCTACCGCGTCGGCTGGAAGAAGGTCGAGGAGTACGGCGGCGTGCCGCGGGCGAGCGGAGCGGACGGGGAGACGTACGAGTACGTCAGGGCCGTCATGGCAGCCTCCCCGAAGATGGTCGTCCCCGTCGGCGGCGCGATGTCCGGCGGCTGGACCCTGCCCGTCGAGGGTCCGGCCGGTACCCCGTACCACCAGCAGGGCTCCGCCTGGTCCACCGGTCTGCACACCGGCGTCGACTTCGTGGTCCCCACCGGGACGCAGGTCAAGGCCATCGGCCCCGGCGAGGTCGTCACGGCCGGACCCGGCGGGGACTACGGCGATCAGGTCGTCATCCGGCACGAGGACGGTACGTACAGCCAGTACGCCCACCTCTCCGAGGTGAAGGCGGTCGTGGGCCAGAGCGTCCAGGGCGGCACGCTCATCGGCTGGTCCGGCGAGACCGGGAACGCCACCGGGCCGCATCTGCACTTCGAGGTCCGCACGGGGGCCGCCTTCGGCTCCGACGTCTCCCCCGTCCCCTACCTGCGGGCGAAGGGCCTGGTCCTCTGAGGGCGTGCCGCTTCGGGGGGGCAGATCCTCCGAGGGCGTACCGCTGCGCGCGGCACGCACGGACGCCCCCTCGACGTCGTGCTCCGGGGAGCCGGTCGAGGGGGCGCGAGTGTGCGGACGCGCTCTAGGTGCCGCTGGTCGTGGCGCGGGTGAAGAACTCGATCTCGGCGATCGAGACCTGCTTGTCGGTGCCCACGTTGAACGCCGAGCGGATGATGAACCGTACGCTGACGACGTTCTGCGCCCGGAACTTCCGCTGCTGGGGGCCGCTCACCTGGTCGAGCTTGATGTGGCGCGTGGTCTTCCTGCCGTCGGCCGTGGTGATGACCGCGTCCACACGGTGCGGCAGCGCGGCCTCGGAGAGGTCGGCGGGCTTGGTGGAGATGCCGGACGTGATGAGGACGTCCAGCAGGCGGGTGGGTTCCAGGAAGCTCGCCTCCACCCATTCGCCCTCGGCGGACTGCGAGACGCCGGGGCCCCACCAGCTGTTGTTGACCTTGTCGAAGAGCGCCTTCGGCTCGTGGCCCTTGAAGGAGCGGGACGCCTCGGCGGAGTCGGGGCTGATCTGGGCACGCTTGGCGAAGTGGTCGCGTGCCGCGTTCCACGCCGTGCCCACGTTGAACGCCGCGTAGATGACCAGCCCGAGCGCGAGGCCGTAGGCGACCCAGGTGAAGATGCGGCCGATGCCCCGGCGCAGCCTCGGGCGTTCGCCGGCCCACGGGGTCGGGCGGTCGCCGGCGTTCAGCATCCGGCGCCACCAGGGGCGCCGGGCCTCGGGGGCACCGGGGCGCTCCGCGAGGGACATGCCGCAGCGGCGGCAGAAGTGCCGGTCGGGGCGGTTGCCGACCTCGCACCAGGGGCACGGCGGGCCGGCCTCGTCGGCCGGTTCACCGCTGGGGGCCTGGACGTGGGGGCGGGCGGCGGCAGGCACGCCGGGCAGGACGGGGGCGACCTCCGGTACCGGTGCCGGGGCACTCCGGTCGGCGACCGGCACGAGCAGCGCCCTGGCCCGCGCGCTCGCGTCCGGGTCCGGGGTCGCGGCCGCAGGAACGGCCTGCGGGGAGGGCTGCGTGGCGGAGACCGCCGGGATCGAGGTGAGGGTGTCGTCCTCCTCCTCCGGCGTCACGGGCGGCGCGTCGGCGCGTACGGGTTCGCGCACCGGGTCCGTGTTCCCGGCGCCGGGCTCCGCGTCGGCCGACGTGTCCGGCCCGGGGCCGGAGCCCGCGGCGCCCGGTGTGTCCGCGCCGGGCTGCCGGCCCGCCGCGCCGGCCTCTCTTTCCCTGCTGCTCGGCGTCCAGCTCAGCACCGCGCCGCAGCCGTCGCAGAAGGACTGTCCCGGAGTACTCGGCGTGCCGCACTCGGCACAGTGACGTGGCTGGTCCCCCGTGTCTCCGGTGGCCGCGGAGGAAGGCGGCGTGGAGGGGGAGGCCTGGTGACTGGTCACCTGTCGGAAGTCCTTTCGGCGGCGGTCACATGGACCGTGTAAGGCATATGGGCGGGGCGGGCTGCCGCGACGAGGCGCTCCAGCCGGTGCTCGGCGGCGGGGCCGGGCTCGGGCAGCCGTACGGTGACGTGCAGGTGCGGGCGGGTGTCACCGGGGACCGGGCCCAGGGGCCTGGCGTCCCAGGCGGCGGCGCCGCTCTCGGTGATCTCCGGCTCCACGCCGAAGGCCAGCCGTACCGCTTCGGACAGTCCGCGCCGGGTCCCGCGGATGCGGTGGAGCCGTACGGCTGCGGTGACCGCGGCGCGCAGTGCGGCCGTCGCCTCCGTGTCCTCGGGGTACCCGGTGGACGAAGGGGTGGGCGGGGCGTTCGTTGCGGGGGCGTCGGCGCGACCGGCCGTGTCCGGTGCTTCGGTCTCCGCGCCCACCCAACTTCCCAGCCAGCGGGTGAAGTCGGCGGGCGCGAGCGACGGGGTGAAGTAGGCGTCCAGGCAGTCGAGCACGTTGTGGAGCGGCGCGAGGACCTCGTCGATCCCCGCGACGAAACGCTGGGCGAGGTCGTCGTCGGCGAACACCGCCGGCAGCATCACACCCAGCGGCGCCGAGGAGCCGAGTCCGTCCACGGAGCCGCGCGTGCTCCCGCTCGTGGTCACGAGGCGTCCCCGATCACCCGGACGCGGTGGTCGAACGAGAAGACGAGCGCGGGGGCTTCGAGATCGATCCGTTCCGTGGGGTCGCCGCGCTTGCCGCTGAGCGGGTCGGCCGGGTGCAGCAGCACCTCGTCCACCAGCTCGACGCCGGGCACCCGTTGCAGCACCGCGAACACCTCTCCCGCCTGCACCGGCCGGCCGAAGGGCCAGCCGGTGCCGTGGGCACCCCCGGTCAGCGGGTCGAGATGGCGGTACAGGGCGTCGTGCGCCTGCCGCCTGACCCGGTCGGTGTCGGTGCCGCGGAAGGCGTGCACCGTCGCGACGACCGTCACCCCCTGGTAGAACGGGGGCCCGACCGCCAGCCGGGTGCCGATCAGGCGCCGCTCGTCCAGGTAGCGGGTGATGCGCCCCAGCAGAGCGTCCCCGGGGACGAGTTGCTCGAAGCGCAGCCGTCCGCCCGGGTCCGACACGGCCTGGGGGACGACCAGTACCCGTACGGCGTGCGCGCCGTGCTCGTCCGGCTCGGCGGCGAGGCAGGTGATGCGCGCGGTCTCGGGCGCCGCGCGGCGCGCGAGCTCCTCGTAGTCCCGCAGGGTCACGGCGCGGTCCTGCGCGCTCAGCGCGATGGGCGCCCTGCGCTTGGCCTCCTCGACCGTCTCGCCGTCGACCCCGCCGCGCGCGGCCTCCCGGTTGACGACGTCGGAGACGTACGGGACGGAGTCCCGCAGGACCTGGATGGCGCCCCTGGCGACGTTGCCGGCCTTTCCGCCGCCCGTACGGTAGCGGCGGGCCCGGATCGGCGCGCCCTTGGGAGGTACCGCACCGTACTGGCGCAGGGTGCCGTCCTGTTCGCGGACGGACGGGCCGAAGGCGATCTCGCCGGTGGTCGCGTCCAGGGTGACGTGCCGGTCGGTGGGACCCGAGGCGGCGAAGTGGCCGACCGTCTCCCAGTCGACCCAGCCGTCGCGCTCGGCGACCTGGAGGAGCAGCGGCTGAGCGTCGCCGACGACGGGGCTGTTGGCCAGCTTCAGCCGGTGTCCCGGCAGTCCTGTGGACTCCCCCAGCGCCTCGTCCCGCACGGTCTCGGCGTGCACGACGCCGGTGGTGCCGCCGATGCTGAACGCCTCGGCGGAGCGGATGGTGGGCGAGGTGGTGTAGAAGGGCTGGCCCTCCTCCGGCTCGGTGACCCGGCAGCGCAGCCAGCCCGCCTCACGCCGCCCGGTACGCGACAGCGCGTGGCCGCCGGGGACGTGCAGCACGACCTCGCCCGGGCGGTTGAGTCCGCCGGTGGTGTCCCGGTCGACGTCGCAGGCGGCCCAGCCGTCGGCCGTCCACGCCTCCCAGGCGAGCGGGGGCTGCCGGGGGTCGACGCCGACACCGTCCACCTGGCTGTCGAGCTCCAGGACGACCACGCACTCCGGTACGGCCGCGCTGAGCCCGAACAGCATGCGGTCACCGGGGCGCGGTGCCTCGGTGAAGCAGTGCACGTCCTTGGACTCGGCGAGGTCCGAGGTGCGGTCCACCGCCTCCTGATCGGTCGGCTGGACCACGAGGTAGGACAACTCGCACGGGATGACGGTGAGTTCGCGCTCGGTGGCGAAGACCACCGCGTCCTCGGTCTGGGTGCGGACCGTGGCGACCTCGGTGCCCGTCGCGAGCACGACGGGCTGCTGCTGCGGCGCCGACAGCCAGAACGTGACGTCAGCGCGCGCCGCGGAGGGAGGGAAGAGCGTGATCCCGATGAGGTCGAGGAAGGCGAGGTGGTTCTTCTCGGGGACCCGGTTGAGCCGGTACACGATCTGGTCGGCCATGTGGGCGACCGTCTCGACGAGGGTCACGCCCGGGTCGGAGACGTTGTGGTCGGTCCACTCGGGGGCGCGCTGCTGGATGTAGCGCTTGGCGTCGTCGACGAACTGCTGGAAGCGCCGGTCGTCGAGGTTCGGGGAGGGCAGGGCCATCAGCGGTCGCTTCCAAAGTGCTCGTCGGGGGTGCCGGACCCCTCGGGCCCGTCGTGGGAGGGGATCACGTAGAACGGGAAGACAAGGCTGCGCGGGTTGTTCGTGCCCGTGATCGAGTAGCGGACGTCGATGAAGAGGACGCCCTCCTCGGCGCCGGCCGTCACCGCGACGTCGTCCACCTCGATGCGCGGTTCCCAGCGGTCGAGGCAGCTGTGCACCTCGTGCTGGATCCGGCCGGCGGTGGCCTCGTTGACGGGCGCGAAGACCATGTCGTGGATGGCGCAGCCGAATTCGGGGCGCATCGGCCGTTCACCGGGCGCCGTGGAGAGGACGAGCCGGATGGCCTCCTCGACCTCGCGTTCCCCGCTGACCAGGGCGATGCCGCCGGTGGGGCTGATGCGCAGCGGGAAGGCCCATCCGGAGCCGACGAACTGTTCCGCCATCAGATGCCTCCCACCGTGAGCACCGGCTTCATCTTGGACAGGACCAGGGGAGCGTTCAGGCCGACCTCCACGCCCGAGTTGATCTTCAGGGCGAGTCCTGCGGTCAGCGACATGGCGGCACCGGCCGACACGCTCAGCGCGCTCGCGTTCACGGACGTGACACCTGCCTGCACCGACAGGGCACTGGCGTTGATGTTCATGGGTCCGCCGCTGCGGATCGTCATGGAACCCACGGCGTTGAGCGAGAGGTTGCCGCCCGCGTTGACGGCCACGGCGCCGGTCCCCCGGATGGAGACCTTCCCCTTGCTGTCCACGACGATCTCGGTCTTCGTCCGGTCCAGGTTGATGGTGAGCCGGTTGTCGCCGGTGGAGAGCCGCACCCCGCGTTTGAGGCCGACGCTCTGGTCGAGCAGGTCGAGGCGGTTGTTGCTGCGGTCGGACAGGGTGCGCCGGGTGACCTTGCCACGCGTCGGGTCGTAGACCGGCACGTCGACGGGGTCCGGCTTGTCGACGCCGTTGTAGAGGCCGCCTATGACGAAGGGGTGGTCCAGGGCGCCGCGGTCGAACGCCACCAGCACCTCGTCGTCGACGTCCGGGGAGATCATGCTGCCACCCTTGGCCCCGCCGAGCTGGACGGTCCGGGTCCAGTCGCTGACGTACATGTCGTCCAGCCACGGGAACCGCAGCTTGACCCTGCCCTGCTTCAACGGGTCCTTGATGTCGGTGACCAGGGCGTTGGCGACGCTCGGCAGCCCGGACGGGCCTGCCCCACCGCCTCCGGAGGTGAGCCCGAACAGCGAGCGCCACTGCCGCCCGCTGACGTTCAGGAACGTCTCGTAGTGCTCCTGGTCGCCGAAGGTGTGGCGGGCGGCCGTGACCGTGTACTTGCCCTGGAACGGCTTGCCGACGTCCTTCAGGGTGACGGCGACACCCGGACGCAGTTCGGTGTTGCCCCGCGTCGTGATCTCCACCTCGGCGAAGGAGGACGTCACGTCGTCCGCCACGGCGTCGGCGGCGTGCTTGACCTCGTCCAGCTTGTCGTAGGGCGTGTCGGTGACGACGAGTTCGGCCTTGCCGAACGTCCGGGACACCTCGGACGGCGTCGTGCCGATGGCGAAGCCCGTGTTGGCGAGAGCGGGCGCCTTGGAGACCAGGGGCTGCTTGGTGGTGACGTTCCAGCCGCGCGCCTCGACCGCGGTCACCTGATCGGCCGAGGTGACCGCCGCGCGGCAGCGCAGGATCTCCTCGCCGCCCTTCAGGACGAACGGGCTCTTGGCGTTCGGCATGCTCTCCGAGGGAGCCGTCGCCGCCTGCTGGCGCTTGACGAACTGGAACCGGCCCTTCGAGTTGATGGACATCACCATCTCGTTCTCGTCCGCGAGCCGCTGGACGAAGTCCCAGTCGGTGACGTTGGCCTGGCTGATGAACTCGTACTGCCCCTTGGTCCGTTGGGTCTTTCCCAGGGGTATGCCGCTCTTGCGTGCCAGCTCCACGGCGATCTCGGTCGCGGTCTTGTTCCTGTACGCCGCGACCCTGCGCTGCCGGAGCATGCGGTGGCCCTTGTCGTAGCCACGGATGACGGTGAACGTCCCGGTGCGGTCGTAGTCGGTCTCCAGCGCCGTGACCTCTCCGGTGATCAAGGGCGCGCCCTTGCCGTCGGACAGGGGCGCGATGATCACGGGCGCACCGATCTCGACGTTCAGCTTGGCGAGGACGTCCTTCTTGTCGTCGCGGAAGGTGAGGTGGAACGCTCCGGGCACTCCCGCGCCGAAGTCCACCCGTCCCGCGACCAGTTTCGTGTTCTCCGGGGACTTGAGCTTCGTGCCGGCGATCTGCACCGTGAGGATGTTGGAGAAGCCGATGTCGGGCATCAGGCACCGACCTCTTCGGCGGCGGGGAGCATCAGTTCACTGCCGGGGGTCAGCAGCTTCGGGTCGTCGATGTCGTTGGCCTCGGCGATCGTGCGCCACACCGTGGCGTCGCCGTACTCACGCCATGCCAGGAGCGGGAGCGAGTCGCCTGCCACGACCCTGTGCACCCGGCGGGTGGTGAGCGCGCCGGAGGTGGGGTTCTGACCGGGCGTGCTGCCGGGGATCTCGTGCAGGTTCACCTGGCAGACGGCCCTGATGGGCATGCCGTTGGTGTTGAAGAGGGTGTACTGGGCCTCGACCGAACTGACGTAGGCGTTGAACCGGGCGGTGGAGAAAGCACCCCACTCGAACACCACCCACGGGGTGGACGGCTGGTTCGCCGCGATACTGGCGGTGGTCGTCTCGCAGCAGGAGAAGAGGGCTTCGACCTTCTTGCGCACATCGTTGCTGTCCGGGTCGTCGGAGCGGTCGAGGAAGATCTCCACCGTCATCTCCCGGGGCTCGGGCCCCATGAACTCGGGCACCGCGCCGTCCCGCACCGCTGCGGTGGGCGTGGTCTTCCACTGGGCCCTGCGGGTCAGCGACAGCTGCGACGGGTTGAAGTCGAAGTTGAACGTCTTCATGAGCGCACCGGGCTTGGTGCTGCTGCCTATCGGCGGCTGATGGATGGCCAGCGTCGCCCGCACGAGGCTGTCGCCGACACCGAAGCTGGAGAGATTCATGGGCTACGCAGCCCCCGCGTCCGTGAAACCGTGGTGGGCGATCTCCAGGACCTCGGTGGCCACCGCGGGGCTCGCCGGGTCGAAGGAAGGACCGCGCCAGCTCACGGGGAGTACGTCGATCAGCCCCCACTGGGCGACCATCGAGCCGTCCGCGCGCAGTGCCGCGATCTGCCCGGTGGGCCGGGTCACGCCCGTGGTGACGGAGGAGATCCACTCCGCCACCTTCGCGGTCTCCTCGGTGAGGGGCCGGGTCAGCGTGATGTTGGAGAAGGTGACACGGGAGGGGAGCTGCCAGACGAACCCGTTGTTGCCGCCCTCCTGCCGCTGCTCGATCTCGACCTGGGTGGAGAGCCCTTCACAGCCGTTGAAGGTGCCCAGGCTCTCACCGTCGATGGTGAGGTGGAAGAAGATGGTGGAGCCTGCGTCGAGTTCCTGGGGCATCGGGTGGGCCTTCCTGCGGTTCCACATGCGGTCGGGGCCGGGTGCCCGGTGGGGGGCCGGCGGGTGGGGCGTACGGGCGTTCTTGCGGGGCCGGTCAGTGGCGTGGGTCGCGCAGCTTGCCGATCCGCTCACGGTCGAGCCGCAGTTCGGTGCGCAGCAGCCGGGTCATCGGCCCGATCAGCCGGTGGACCAGCTCAGCCACCTGGTCCTCCTTGAGCTCACGTGGTGCGAACCGGCTCGTGACCGAGGGCGCGGGCCGGTCCTGGGCGCTCGCCCCTCCGCTGCTCCGCTGCACGGCGACGGACGTGGAGCGGGTCGGCGCGGCCGCACGCGCGGGCGCCGGCGCCCGGACGGGGGCCGGGGGTGCGACCGGGGGCGGGGAGGGCCGCGAGGCCGGGGCGTCGGGGGCCCGCTGCACGGGCAGCACGGTCGCCGGAGCGGGCCGGGCGGGCGCCAGGGACACGACGGGGCTCCGGACGGGCCGGGCCACGGAGGCGGCGGCCGGCGCGCCCGGGGTTCCGGTCGGGTGGGCGCCACCGGAGACCCCGGGGGCATCCGCCGACGGCGTACGGGCGGCGCCTGCGGGGACGGGCGGCCCCGACGCGGGAACGGCCCTGCCCCGAGGCGCCGACGGGGGCACGCCCGGGACACGAGGCGCGGGCACGGAGCGCTGGACGACCGGGGCACGAGGCGCCGGCGCGGGCAGGGACACGGAGCGCTGCACGAGGGGGACGGCCGCGGCGGCACCGTGGGAGCGGTGCCCTTCGCGGCCCGGCCGTGCGGGAGCGGAAGCCGGGGTGGGGGCGACGGAGGGAGGGGCGGGGGCGGCCGGCCGGGCCGGCGGACGGACGGCGGCGGGCGGCGAGGACGGCACCGCGGAACGCTGTACCGCAGGCCGACGAGGGCCGGCCGCGCCGGTGTTCACGCCACTGGCCGCGGGCCCGGTCCGCACGCGGTGCAGGCGTACGGCCGCCGGGGCGCTCCGCACCGGCGGCGCGAGGGCCGGTGCGGGCGAGGACCGTGGCGCGGCACTGCGGACGCCCGGGAGCGCGGAGGCGGCCCCTGGCGCGGCGGGCCGCCGGCCGGCGGCACCCGTCCCGGTGCCGGAGGCACCGTCGGCTCGCCGCCCGGGGGCCGCCGGAGCGCCGCCCGCCGCCCGGACGGGTGCCGCGGGCTCCGGCCCCACCGGGGACGGTGCGAACCCTGCGGCCGTGACCGGTGCCGAGGAACCCACCAGCGGGGCTACGGGCAGGGACCGCGCCGGCGGAGACGCGTCGGCCGCTGTCAGGGGTGCGGCAGGCCCGAGGGACACGGCGGGCGATCGAACGACGGTCGGCGGGACAGCTGCCGGGGTGACGGGGGCAGGCGAGGCCGGAGCGGGGGTTCGCGGTTGCGGCTGGGGCCGGTGGGGCGGCTGGGACTGGGATTGCGGCCGAGGTCGGGGCTGGAGCGACCGCTGCACAGGGAGCGCGCCGCCCGGTCGGCCGGAGCCGGCTGCCTCGGCCGCCGAGGACCGGACCGGCCCTCGCTCCACGGAACCGGGGCCGGAGCCGGTGGCGCGACCGGCGCCCTGTACGGGAACCGACCGTGTGCCGCTCACCGGCGGGACCGCCGGAGCCGCATCCGGCTGCCGTACCGGCACGCCTGGCAGTGCGGCCCGCTGCACGGTCGGCGCAGCGGCTGGGCTAACGGCTCCCGAGCCGCCCGGCGGCCGAGCGGGCGCGGCAGGCACAGGCGCACCGGCGACACCCGCCGGGCCGGAAGCCGTCGGGCGGGAAGCCGTCGGGCGGGAAGCCGTCGGGCCGGAACGGCGGACGGAAGCCGGGGACGTGGGCGCCGATGGGGCGTCGGCACGGGAACGGGACGTGGGTGCGGGGCCGGCCGAGGGTGCGCCGAGCCTGCGCACCGGCGGTCGGGCCGCCGGCCCTCCCCCACCGGCCGGGCCGCTCGGCGTCTGCCCTCCCCCACCGGCCGGGCCGCTCGGCGTCGGCACAGCGCTGTCGGCCGCCCCCGGAGCGGCGAGCTTCTGCACCGGAGCGGGCCCGCGGGTTCCCGCAGGGGCCGCACCACCGGCGGTCTCGGATGAGCGCGCCGGGACGACGAGTCGCCCGGCGGCGGAGCCGGGCCCGGAAGAGCCGAAGGCGCCGGAGGAGCCGGAGGAGCTCGACGAGCCGGAGGAGCCGGAGGAGCTCGACGAGTCGGTGGACGGGGAGAACCGGGACGATCCGGGCCCGCTCGCCGAGCCGGTCCCGGTACCCGTGCTCGTGGGCTGCCGCCCGCCCGGTGACACGCCCGGTGACACGCCCTCGGTGGCGGCGCGCCGCTGTACGGGCGGCACCGGTGCGGGGGCGGGTCCGGCGACCGCCGCGGAACGCTGTATGCGGGGTGCGCGGTCGGGAGCCGGGACGCTCGTCCGCGGGCGCACCGCCGGGGGGACGGCCCGCGGAGCGCCGGCCTGACCGCCGACGGGCCCGCTCGACGGAGCGCCCAGCCCCGGCCGGACGGCCGGAGGCGAGGTTGGACCGGACACTGCCGGACGGGAGACGACCGGACCGGGCACGACCGGACCGGGCACTGCAGGACGGAGCACGGGCGCACCCGTCCACTGGGCACCGGATCCGGACGCACTCGCCCTCGGTGTGCCGCTCGGGCGTGCGTCAGGCGTCTGCCCGCTCGGCAGCGTCCTCCGCGGGGGCTGCGTACCGCTGTTCCCGCCACCGCCGGACGCCGTCGCACGCCCCGACGCCGGTCCGCCCCCGGAGAGGCCCGGGGGCGGAACTGCGGGCGATCCGGGTCCTTGGGGGGACGGTCGCACGACGGGACTGGTGGCGCCCCGGTCCCGCTGGTCCGGTGAGGTCCGCGATGCCTGGGGCGACGGTGGGACGACCGGTCCTGACACCGGAGGTCCGAGCGGCGAGCGGCGCGGAGGCGCGCTGCCGGCCGGTCCCGTCGTCCGGACAGCAGCGTCCGTCCGGCGTCGTTGTACGGGGAGTGAGGATGTGCGCGCGGGAGGGGTCCTGACCGGCGGAGGCGCCGCGGGCGCCCCTGCGGGACCAGGTCGCCGGGGAGGCGAGGGCTCGATCCGTGCGGAGCCACCGCGAGGGCCGTCCTGCTCTCCCTCCGAGCGCTGAACGCGAACAGCGACGTCCGGAGCCGGAGCGGGAGCCGCAGAGGAACGCGAGGGTGTGGAGGGGGGAGTTCGCGGAGCGGGAGCCGCGGAGGAGGGGGCGGAGGGCTCGGGCGAAGGCGCAGGCACACGCGAGGGCGCAGGCGCAGCCGCCCGGCCCGACGCCGCCCTGCTCGGCGTCGCCGCGGGAAGCACCCTCGGCGCCGCCGCGGGGAGCACTCTGCGCTGCCCCGTGCTCGGGGCGGAAGCCCGTGTCAGGGTCGAGGGCACCGGTCCCCGCCGCGGCTGTACGGGAGCGACCCGCGGCCCCTGGGCGCGCTGGACCGAGGGCCCCTGCCACTGGTCCCGGCGCCCCTGGCCGCCGCTCTCGCCGTCGCCGCCTCCGTCACCGGCACCCGCATCGGCGACGGCGACCGGCAGGGAGAGGGCGGTGTCGCCGTGGGAGGCCTGACCCGACCCGAGGGCGAACGACCGGGTGTTCTTGATGAGTCCGGTCGGAGCATCGTCCAGGACGGCGTGCGAGAGCGTCCCGGAGAAGGAGGGGTTCTGCCAGGCGGTCAGCGAACCGCCGAACTCCGCCGATGCGACCGTCTGCCTCGCCGGTGCCAGCGTCGCGAGCCGGATCGGCGGCAGACCGGCCCAGTCACGCCCCCGGCCGGGAAGCCCGGCGGCCGTGCCGGCTCCGTCGCCGGTGGACGGCACGGAAACGGGGCCCGGAACCGTACCGTCCCCGTCGGCGCTCCGCTCCCGGCCGTCGCCTTGACTACCGCCCCGGCCCCGGCCCCTGAGCCGGTCCAATATGCCCATCACCGCTCCGTAGCAGCACGCGTCACCAACGTGGCGATCTGTTCGGCGTATCGCCGCCGCTCACGGTGTTCCAGGTCCAGAATGTCGTCGAGGTTCCAGTGGAAGTGGTAGGCGATGTACGCGATCTCCTCATGGATCCGGTCGGTCGCGTACGTCACGATTCCCCCAGGCGGCTCCCGCCGAGCTCGACCTCGAACGGCTGCTCGCAGTGCGGGCAGGACACGCCGGCCCTGGTGTGGCCCTCGGCGTTGACCTGACGGTAGAAGTCCTGGAGGAAGGCGAGGTCGGAGGCGAACATGTTCTCGACCACGCCGTCGTGCATGTGGGCCACGGTGCCCAGCTGGGTGATGACCCGGCCGAGCAGGACCACCGAGAGATACGCCGGGTTCTCCTGCACCCGCATGTCCCGCAGCGGGATCAGCTCGTCCCGGGCGGTGGCCAGTCGCATGACACCCTCGCGGTGCACGGTGCCCATGTCGTCCACGTACCCGCGCGGCAGCTCGAACGCGAACTCGGTCTGCAACTGCCGCCGGACGGGCTGTGCTTCCGCCGGGGCGACGGCCGGGGCCGCCACGTCCGCGGGAGCGGAGGGGGCGGCTACGGCGTCGGTGGCGGGCCTGGCAGGTCCGCGGCGCATTACTCGGTGACCAGCTCTTCGTAGACGATCGTGACGGTCTCGGTCATGACGGAGGCCTCGCCGGCCGTGGCCGCCGCGCCCATCACCTTGGTGCACCAGGCGTTGCGCAGGTGCTGACGCCGGACCGGGTTGTACTGGTAGTCCATGTAGATGATGCTCGCGTTCTTACGGGCCGAGCCCATGTCGCCGCGCAGCGAGGCGTTGATCCACTCGGTGAAGGCGGTGGACTGCTCCATGCCGCGCGTGACGGTGGTCTCGCCGGCCTTCTTCACGCCGGGCATCTTCTTGGTGATCGGCTGGCCGTTCGCCGAGACCTGCTGGTACTCGATGACGTCCTGCTCCATTCCCACCTCGCCCACGGCGTGGAGGTACTCGACCATGACACCGTCGATCTGGAGGCCGAAGTTGTGGGTGGTGAGGGCGTCACCCTGGGAGAGACTCATGAAAAGCCGTTCCTTCTACTGAGGCTGGGACCTGAGGCCGGAACCTGAGGCCGGGACCTGTCGCTGGGACCTGGGGTGGGGCCTGAGGCTGGGACCTCAGGCCGTACGCGAAGTCCGGCGGGGGCCGGAGGCTGTGCCGTCTACTCCTCCAACTCGCCGCTGCCGCCGGAGAACTGGGCCAGCCGGAAGATCACGAACTCGGCGGGCTTGACCGGCGACACACCGATCTGGCAGATGACGCGTCCCAGGTCCACCGACTCCGGCGGGTTGGTCTCGGCATCGCACTTCACGTAGTAGGCGTCCTCCGGCGTGGCGCCGAACAGTGCGCCGCTGCGCCACTCCGTGACCAGGAACGCGGAGATGTTCCGCCTGATGCGGGCCCACAGCGCCTGGTCGTTGGGCTCGAAGACCACCCACTGCGTGCCGTTGAGGATCGACTCCTCCAGGTAGTTGAAGTACCTGCGGACGTTGAGGTAGCGCCAGGCCGGGTCGGAGGAGAGGGTGCGCGCGCCCCAGACGCGGATGCCGCGGCCGGGGAAGGTGCGTATGCAGTTGATGCCGATCGGGTTGAGCAGGTCCTGCTCACCCCGGGTGATCTGCATCTCCAGGTCGACGGCGCCGCGTACGACCTCGTTGGCGGGAGCCTTGTGCACTCCGCGCTCGGAGTCGTTGCGGGCCCAGATGCCGGCGACGTGGCCGCTCGGCGGGATCAGCCGGGTCTGGCCGCCGGCCGGGTCGAAGACCTTGATCCAGGGGTAGTAGAGCGCGGCGTACTTGGAGTCGTAGTTGGACGTCTCCTGACGCCACACCCGGATCTGCCGGGCGTTGAGGCCGGGCGGCGGGTCGATGATCGCCAGCCGGTCACCCATCAGCTCGCAGTGGGCGATCAGACCGAGCTGCACGGCCTTCACAGCCTCCAGGTCGATCGCGCCGCGCTGGTAGGCGGCCATCAGGTCGGGGACGGCGACCATCGAGATCTCGTCCACCGCTTCGAGACCGCCGAAGCCCGTACGGTCCGAGGAGTCGCCCAGGTACTCGGCGATGCCGACGGACTCACCCTCGGAGGCGTCCGGGACGGCGGGGGCCTGCGCGGCGGCCACGGGCACGTCGAGCGCGACCGTCTGGTTGTCGGGGCGGGCCAGCTGCGAGGCCGCGGCCCCCTCCTGCACGGAGATCAGCTTGGAGCGTTCCTTGACCTGCGTCACCACGTAGTTGCGGGCGCTCTTCTTCGCCGAGACGTCGAACGTCTCCACGGCCTTCGCGCCGTCCTTGACGACCAGCCGGAAACGCTCGGCGGGGCCCTCGCCCTCCGCGTCCGTGACCTCGACGCTGAGCGTGCCGCTCTCGCCGGGTGCGACGGCCGACACCTTGAACGTGCCCAGGGCCGCGGGCTCCCCGGCCGTCAGCTCGGCGGGCGCCGCCGCGCCGCCGACTGCCGTCCGGCCGTGCTGTCCGCCTGCCGCGCCGGCGCCTTCGCCCGGTGCGCCCGCCACTCCGCCGGGCGCCCCGCCCACCCGGACCACGTAGGCCGCGGAGCCGCCGTTGTTGAAGAACCCGTACACCGAGTGCGCCAGGAAGTAGCCGTCGGTGAACTCGCCGAACGAGGCGACGTACTGGGTCCAGTTGGTGACCAGCGTCGGCTCGTTCAGCGGCCCGTCGGGCGCCAGCCCGACGAACGCGGCCACCGAGGTGCCGACACCCTCGATCGGACGAGAGCCGCTCGCCACCTCTTCCACGTACACGCCTGGCGACAGGTATGACGGCATGCTCTGCTCTCCTCGGGGTACCGATACAAGACCGGATCCACCTTCGTCGCCCGGGCGCACGCGGGTAAACGTCCTCCGGTGCCTTGTCGAGGGCACGGACCATGCCCCCAGGGGCAACACGGCGCAGGCCCCGGGGGTCTTCCGGCGCGACCGGGGGTCCTGGCGGGCGACGGCGCCGCGGCACCGGGCCCTGCCTCCCGGGGTACGGCCACGGGGGCGGTCCCGCGCCGCTCGGCCCGGGGCGCGCGCGGAGGGATGCGAGGGCAGCGGGCGTTACCTTTCGGGCAGCGGCACTACCCCGTAGCTTCTGACGTCGCCCCGCCCGCGCGCAGTAGCGTCCGTCGGGTGACCACCTGGACATCTCTGGAGCCCGCCTCGACCACGGTCGACCCGGGCAGCAGCACCACCGTGCGACTGCGTCTGCGCAACACCGGCGACGTCGTCGACGAGTACCGCTTCGAGCCGGTCGGCGACGTCGCACCGTACGTCTCGGTGGAACCGCCCTCCCTCAGGCTCTTTCCAGGTACCACCGGAATCGTGGAGCTGACCTTCGCCCCGCCCCGGACCCCGGACGCGACCGCGGGCCCGCATCCGTACGGTGTGCGCATCCTGCCCACCGAGCACCCCGAGACGACCACGGTCGCCGAGGGCAACGTCACCTTCACCACGTTCATGGAGGTGCGGGCCGAGCTGGTCCCGCAGACCGTCAAGGGACGCTTCAGGGGCCGGCCCAGACTGGCGGTCGACAACCTCGGCAACACCGTGCTCACGGCGTCGATCGGCGGCGGTGACAAGGCGAGCGACGACCTGTCGTACGAGATCGTCCCCGCCAACGTCCAGATCCAGCCGGGCCGCGCCGCCTTCGTCGACGCGACGCTCAAGCCCCGGCAGATCACCTGGGTGGGGCAGAAGCAGGAACGGCCCTACGAACTGTCGGTGCGTCGCTCGGGGTTCGAGCCCCTGGCGGTGAACGGGACGTACGTCCAGCGCAGCCTGCTGCCGCTCTGGATGATGACCACGCTGAGTCTGCTGCTGGCTCTCACCATCACCGGCCTCGTGCTCTGGTTCACCTACAAGGCACCCGTACGCACCCTCGCGCAGCCGAGGATCGAGCAGGCGGGGGCCACCGCACTGCCGGAGGAGCCCCCGGAGCAGCCGACGCAGAAGCCGACGCAGGACCCCGCGCCCTCCGAGAAGGCGGAGGCGTCGGGCGGCGGCGGGGAGGAGAAGCCCGAGGAGGAAGAGGAGAAGGTCGAGCGCGGCCCGCTGCCGATCACCTCGGAGGACAAGCCGAACCTCTTCGTGCAGTTCGCACAGGTACGGCTGGTCGTGGGGGCCGGTGGCTGCAAGCTGACCGCGGCGCACACCGTGGGCAAGCTCGACGCGGCGACCCAGAAGGCGCTGAAGTGCTTCCAGGAGTCCAACCACACGGCGTACGGCGACTTCAGCCAACTGGTGAAGGCCGACGGGGCCGGGAACCTGGGCCGCGCCACGATGACAGCGCTCCTGGCATCGCACTTCGTCGACGCGAAGACGGTGCCGCTGAACGCGGACGAGGCCAGCCCTGAGGTGCCCTGGGTGCGCAACATGCTGCTCTGGGGGACCCAGGCCGAGATCGACGACGGCGACCTCGACATCACGATCGCGTGCACGCGGGCCAACATCGACTACCTGAGCAAGCAGGTCCAGCGCAAGGAGAAGCCGTCCCCCGGCCTCTTCAACCGGATCAAGGAGTACCAGGGCCTGTTCGGTGCGGAGCAGACCGGCGTCATGGACGAGTTGACGCTCAACAAGACGAAGGTGGGCTGGATCAACGGGCAGGACGCGGCGGGCACGGTGGTGGCCAAGGACTGGCTCCCCGCGCCGATGGAGTAGCCGGTCCCGGACGTCGCCCGCCGCGGGCCCGTGGTCTGCCGTCCTGGCAGGCCGCGGGCCCGCGGCGTGACCGGCCTACCAGGACGCGTCGTCCAGGACCAGCCGGCCCGCCTTGCGGTACTCGCGCCGGGCGCCCGCCAGCAGGTCCTCCGTCGACACGCCGTCGCCGCGGCCCGCCGCCGCGTACGCGGCCGTGACGACCGCGCTGCGGATCGAGCCGCCCGCCAGCTCGAAGTCCGCCGCGCAGGACGCCGGATCGATGCCGTCGGCACACGGGACGTGGGCGAGGCTGTGCCGCCACAGCGCCAGGCGCTGTTCCTCGTCGGGGAAGGGGAAGTCGACCACCAGGTCCAGCCGGCGCGTGAAGGCGTCGTCGATGTTCGAGCGCAGGTTGGTGGTCAGCAGGGCGATGCCGTCGAAGGACTCCAGCCGCTGGAGGAGGTAGGCGCTCTCCATGTTCGCGTGCCGGTCGTTGGAGCTGCTGACCTCGGAGCGCTTGCCGAAGACCGCGTCCGCCTCGTCGAAGAGGAGCACCGCGTCCGTGCGGTCGGCCTCGGTGAAGATCCGCTCCAGGTTCTTCTCCGTCTCACCGACGTACTTGTCCACGACGGACGGGAGCTGCACGACGTAGAGGTCGAGGCCGAGTTCGCCCGCCACCACCTCGGCGGAGAGCGTCTTCCCGGTACCGGAGTCACCCGCGAACAGCCCGACCACGCCCCGTCCGCGCCCGCCGCCCGCGCTCAGCCGCCAGTCGCCGAGCACCCGGTCGCGGTGCTGGGCGCGCAGGACCAGTTCCCGCAGCTGCGCCAGCGGCCCCTCGGGCAGGACGAGGTCGTCCCAGCCGACGTCGGGCCGGATGCGGCGGGCGTGGCGCTCCAGGCCCGAGGCGGACTGCTGCCGGGCCGCGCGACGCAGGTGCGAGGCGGACAGCTCCGTACCGTGGAACGCGGCGAGGTCCAGCGCCGCACGCGCCGCGCGGTCGATCCCGCCGGGCCCCAGCCGGTACGCGGCGACGACCGGCGCCAGGTCGAACCCCGGCTCCTCGGGGCCGAGCGCGGTCCGCCAGGCGTCGAGGTCACCGGCGCGCCGGCGGGGCGCGTCCAGCACGACCGGGTCGCGTCCGCCCTCGCACCACTGCGGGTCGTACGGGCGCGGGTCCGCGAACACGACCGGGACGTCGCGCACCGCGAGGGCCCGGATCAGCTCGTCGGGCTTCTCCGGCAGCGAGGTCACCACGACGGCGCGGCCCGTCAGCCGCGCCTCGCGGAGCAGTTCCCGGTACGGGAGGAGCTCCCCCGGCGTACGTTCCGCCGGTGCGTGCTCCTGCGGGCGGTGGGGGTCCCCCGAGCCCTTCCCCGCGACGAGATGGAGGGCGGGGAGACCTGCCGCCTCCAGCGCGGCGGTGGCGAAGGCGAGGCCGTCGCCTTCGCGGTGCTCGCGCAGGTAGACCGTCAGCGGGCGCGCCGAGAGCTGCTCGGCCAGCCTCCGTACCATCGGGTCGCCGCCCTGGACCGCGCCGCCGTCCGCCGCCTCCGCGTGCGCTCTGGCTTCCGGGGGCAGGTACGGGAGGGGACGAACGGTCCCGTCCAGCGCCGGGTCCGGGGTGTCGTCGCCCAGCAGATGGGCCACGACCCGGTCGGGTACGCGCAGGGAGCGGCTGAGGAAGGGCCGTTCCGGTTCGTCGACCTCGATCAGGCCGCGTGCGCGCAGACGCGCGGCCGGATGGAAGCGGGCCCGTCCTGCGGCGGAGTGCGTGGGCACTCCGCACAGGTCGAGCGCGAGCGCGACGGTCGCCCGGCGACGCGTGACGTCGTCGTTGAGGTAGGCGTACAGCGACTCGAACGTGCGGTCCAGGTCCGGGGCCAGCGCGATCAGCAGGATCTCGGATTCCAGCGGGCTGAGACGCAGCCAGTGGGCGAGCCAGTGGAGGCGGTCCTCGTCGGAGGGCTCGGGCTCCTCGTCCGGGTCCTCCGCCGTCGGGGGCTCAGCCGGGCCGTCCCTCTCCTCCGGCACGCCCTGGCCGGCGGGATGCGCCGCGCCTGCCGTGCTCACGGCGAGCAGGTGACGTACCGCGTCGTCCGTCAGGTACATCCCGCGCATCGGATCGGTGGCGGTCGGGTCGGTGGCGCTCCGGTGCTCGACGAGGAACGCCACCCGCTCGCGCAGTTCCGCGAGACGTTCGAGCAGCGGGGTGGAGGAGTCGCTCACTTCCGCTGCTCCTGGAGCGTGCCCGCCGTGCCGTGCCGCTTCGTGAAGTCCGCCTTGGCCACGTCGACGCTCTGTTCGCTGTGGTAGCGCACAGGACCGTCGCCGGGCGGCTCCTCCGACCCGCGCACCTCGACGCCGAGCCCTTCGGTGACGGGCGGGCCGACCGTGTACTCGGGGTACGCGAGGAAGGGGGCGGTGATCACCACGTCGAGCGAGGGCTTGAGTTCGCCGCCGAGGGCGGACCAGATGTCCGCGAGCGAGCGGGCTTCGGTGTGCAGCCCCGCGACGGTCAGCGGGACGGAGAGGCCGAGTCCGGCGAGTGTGCCGGTCAGGTCCTCGGGCGGGAGTATCTCCTTGGGCAGCAGCGTGTGCAGTACGGCGGAGAGCATGCGGTGTTCGTCCTGCGGGCGCTTGGTCCAGGCCGTGACGAGATACGAGAGCCGGAACCAGCGGGGCGGCTGGTGCTGTTTGAGGACGATCCCCTGCTCGTCGCGGAGCGACATCTTGCCGCGCTGGCGTCGCTTGGTGTCCTCGCGGATGTCGTAGAGATAGGCGTCGATGGTCGGGCCGTTGCGCCGGGCCGCCCACTCGCGCGTCGGGGCGTCGAAGGTGACCTCGACATCGGATCCGGCGAAGGCGCCGCGGACGAGCAGCCCTCTCAGGATGTCATCCACCTCGTGGATCACTGTCGGCCTGCCCTTTCCACGTCCCCGCCCGCGCGGACCGGCTCGTCGCCGGACGAACCGTCACGGTACGGCCTGTCATGTGCCTGTGCGCCGGGTACCGGCCTGTCGTGGGCCGGTCCGTCACTGCACGGAGCGGCCCATTCCATCGTCGCCGCAGGCATGCCCGCCCCGCGAGGCACCCGGGGGACGACCCCAGGGCAACACCCCTGCCCCCGCGCCGCCGTTCTCGTGTCCCCGGGGCCCTTGATCCGGCGGACGAACCGTCAGATGTAGCCTTCCCGCAAGGCATAGGCCACGGCATGGGCACGGTTGCGGAGCTGCAGCCGAGTCGTCAGTCCGTGCATCACGTTCTTGACCGTGCGTTCGGAGTACGACAGTTTGCTGGCAATCTCCCCGGTATCCATTCCCTCGGCCACCAGCCTGAGCACGTCCACCTCGCGTGGTGCCAGGCCGGACGCCGTGGCACCCGTCACGCTCGTCGTGCCGCGCTGCAACGTGCCGACCTGGGCTATGAGCCGCCCCAGCAGGTCCGACGGCAGATCCCCGTCGCCCCGGGACGCGGCGAGGACCGCTCGCAGGAGACGGTGTCCGGTGGCCTCGCGCCGCCAGACGATCGCGCCGACTCCGTACTCGATCACCTGGAGCAGCTCCGCCTCCCGGATCAGGCTCGTGACGAGAACCGCCTTCGTGCCGTCCGCGCGGGTCAGCCGCCTCAGCCGTGACAGCGTGGGCTCGTCCAGCCCTTCGGCGAGCAGGACCGCGACCGTGCCCGGCCGGCCCGTGCCCTCCTCGATCAGCTCCACCTCGGAGTGCCGGCGAAGCTGGCTGACCGCGCCGTCCATGGACAGCGGATCCGACGCGTGCACCTCCACGGGGATCCTGACCGGGGCTCGAACAACCATGCCTGTGCGTCCTCGCGACGTGCCTCAACGGAGCGAACCGTTCGTGCTCCCACCATCCTTTCTCCGCCGGCAGGACGACGACAACGTGGCCCACCACGAGAACGACCACGAGATCGGCGGACTGTCCCGATGACCGCTTTATCGGGTCGGCCTCTCCCCTGCCCTTCCGCCCCGGCCCCGGCCACGGGGGCGGGCCCCGCCTCCGCCGGGCTGCTCGAACGCGGCCCCGCCCTGGACCTGCTGGCGGTGGAGGCGGGCCGGGCCGTCGCCGGATCGGGACGGCTGGTCCTGTTCCGCGCCCCCACGGGTACGGGCCGCAGCACCCTGCTGGAGGCCGCCGCCGAGCTGGGCGCGGGGCTCGGCATGCGCGTTCTGCGGGCCTACGCCTCTGCCGAGAACACCGGCGTCCCGCTCGCCCTCGTACGGCAGCTCCTCGAACCGGCACGCGCTCGTGCCGGCCTCCACGACGGCGTCCCGGAGACTCCGCATCCCCTCGGCCAGGGGGCCCGCCTGTGGCAACTGCTGTGCGAGCAGGCTGCCGAAGCCCCGCTGCTGGTCGCCGTCGACGACGCCCATCTCGCCGACCATGCCTCCCGCCGCTGGCTGACCGAGGGAGCCCGGCAGCTGACCGGGATGCCGGTCCTGATGGTGGTGACGGAACGTGGGCAGTACGACGTCGCGCCGCCGGCGCCGGGGCTCGCCCACTCCCTGCCGCCCGGCGTGGTCCGGATGCACGCGGTGCCGCCGCTGAGCCGCCCCGCGGCCGAGGAACTGGTGCGCGGCGTGCTCGGCCCGGAGACCGGTGACGCCTGGGTGGACGGCTGCGTACGGGCGGGCGGCGGCAATCCCCTGCTGCTGCGCGCGCTGCTGGAGGATCTGCGGGCGGTCTTCCCGCACGGCGGCCGGGCCGGCGCCTCGGGCAGTGGCGGTCCCGAGCCCGTACTCCCGGAGAACATCGCCGAGTTGTACCCCGGGGCGTTCGTGGCGGCGGTCTCGTGGTGGCTGAGGAGCGCGGGCGCCGGAAGCACCTCGGTGGCCCGCGCGCTCGCCGAACTGGAGGACTCGGCACGGTACGGCGAACGGGAGGACGGGGCCCCCGGTGGCGAGGCGGCAGCCCTTCCGCACGAGGTCCAGGAACCCGGCGACGACTTCGGCGGCTTCCTCGCCGAGCTCACCCGGGCCGATCCGGACCGTGTCGACGGCTGGGTCACCGCGATGATCCGACTGGGGCTGCTGTGCCGTAACCCCGGGACCGGCGTCCCGCGCTTCGCGCACCCGCTGCTGCGCGGAGCGGTCCTCGAAGGCTGGCCCCGGTCGGACCGGCAGGCCCTGCACCTGCGCGCCGCGGAGCTCCGGCAGCGCCGCGGCCACGGCGTCGAAGCGGTGGCCGGGCATCTGCTGCGTACCACCCCGGGCGGTACCGAGCGCGTGGCGAAGGCACTCCTGGACGCGGCGGCCGACGCGTCCAGGGCCGGCAGGACGGGCGCCGCCGCGCACTACCTGCGCCGCGCGCTGGACGAGCCACTGCCCCGCGAACGCCGGGCCGCCGTCCTCACCGAGCTGGGAGAACTGGAGTTCGCCACCTTGCGGTCCGGCGGGATACCCCGCCTGGCCGAGGCCCTGCTCCTCCAGGAGGAGCCCCGGGACCGGGTGATGGCGGCGGTCCACCTGGGCAACGCACTGGCCAGCCGCGGCAACCCGCACGCCGCACTCGACGTGATGCGCGAACTGGGCGCGCTGGAGGGGGAACCCGTCCTCGCCCGTACGATCCAGACGGCGTCGGCGTTCTTCTCGGACCACGACCGGGAGATCCGGCGGGAGGTCTACACCCGGCTGCGCGAGCGTGCCGCGCGCTCCCCGGAGTGGCTCAGCCCGGCACTCCACGCCCTGCTCGTCCGGTACGAGTCGACGGCCGGGCTGCTGTCCGCCGAGTCGGCCATGCGGCAGATCAGGCGGCTGCTGACGGCCCCGGAGGACCCACTGCTGGTGCCGTACCTGCTGAGCACGGCCGCGGCCGTGGCGCAGTGGGCCGACGCGCCGGACGAGGCCGAACGCCTCATCAGGACCGGGCTCGACGAGCACTGGCTCTCGCCGCTGCACCCCGTCCACCGCTCGCTGCTCAACACACGACTGGACACCGCCGCGGCGCGCGGGCGGCACCGCTGGGTGCTGGAGGAGACCGCGCGCAGGCTGCGGACCCCGGGCGACGCCCCCCGCACCGGGGCGAGCAACTTCCTGGCCCACCGGGTCATCGCGCTCGTCGAGTGCGGCCGCCCGTCCGACGCCGAGCGGCTCGTCGACGGGGTCGACATCGGCACGGCGCAGGACGGCTGGGAGCACAATCGGTTCCTCTACGCACGCGGCGTGCTGCGTGCTTCCGTCGGCGACCCGGCCGGCGCCCTGGCCGACTTCCGGGAGTGCGGCACACGCCAACTCGGCCGCGACGTGGTGAGCCCCGTCGTCACTCCCTGGCGCTCGGCCGCCGCCGAATGCCTGCTCCGGCTGGGGGACACGTCCCAGGCCCTCGCGCTCGCCGAGGAGGAGTTCCGGCTCGCCGCCGTGTGGGACACGCCCCGGGTACGGGGCCGCGCCCTGCGCGTCCTCGGCGCGGCCACCGGCGGCCGGCGCGGTCTCGAACTCACGGCCGAGGCCGTCGCCGTCCTGCGCGGCACACCGCTCGACGTCGAGCTGATCCCCGCACTCATCGGTCATGGGCGCCGGCTCACGGAAGCCGGACAGTCCCGCCTCGCCCGGCCGCTGCTCAGGGAAGCCGCGACCGCAGCCGAACGGCTGGGCGCCGTAAGGCTGTCGGGTCAGGCGGAGTGGGCCCTGCGCGCCAGCGGCGCCCGTCGCGGGAACGCCTCCCTCACGGGCCGCGGCTCGCTGACAGCCGGTGAGCACCGGATCGCCGCGCTGGCCGCCGAGGGAAGGACCAACGCGGAGATCTCGGAACAGCTGCATCTGGCACGGCGGACCGTGGAGACCCATCTGACCAGCACCTACCGCAAGCTCGGCATACGGCGCAGGGCGGACCTGCCGGCCGCGCTGAACGGCCGCGAGGAGGGGCCGGCCTGACCCTGGCCGCGCACAGGAGACGTGGGACCGGCACCAGCTCGGGGAGGGGCACGGGCGCGGCGTTGCCCCTGTGGCCCTCCCGCCGACCCGCTCGCACCCGGGACACTGCCCTCGCGGACCTCCCGCCCGCACGCGTCGCGGGTGACGCTGTCTGATCAGGCGTTGAGTGGCGAGGAGTACCGTGCGCGCATACAGGACCCAGGCCGGGACGACCGGTGGCCGGGAGAGCGGCCCTCGCGCGGAGGTGCCGGTCACGTTCGCGCAGCGCGTCCGGGCTCTGCAGCGCACGGCCGGAAACGCGGCGGTGGCCCGCGCCGTCGAGGAGGAACGGCACGAGCACGGCGCCGGGTGCGGCCACGAGAGCGCCGATCAGCCGGCCGTCGCGGCGGCGTCCGCCCAGCCGTCCTCCGTGATCGACGCCGTCCGCTCTCCGGGCCGTCCGCTGGACTCGCGCATCCTGGCGAAGGCGGAGCAGGGCTACGGCATGTCCTTCCGCCATGTGCGGGTGCACAGCGACCCGGTCGCGCAGCGCTCGGCGACGGCGTTCGGCGCCCGCGCCTACACCACGGGCCATGACATCGTCCTCGGCCCCCAGGGCGCGGACGACGAGACGATGTTCCACGAACTCGACCACGTACGCCAGCAGTCCATGGGCCCCGTCGCGGGTACGGACAACGGGTCGGGTGTGGCGGTCTCGAGCCAGGACGACCCCTTCGAGCTCAGCGCCTCGGCCAACGGCCGTAGGATGGCCCAGGGAGGTATGCCCGACCTGTCCGGCCCCGGCGCGGCGCGGACCGCCGGACCCGCCGGGAGCGGCGAGGGCATCACGGTGGCCCGCATGGTGTCCGGTCGCGGCCGGAAGATGCACAGGAAGGACCGTGGGCAGCTGTTCGAGATCAGCGGCGCGCGTGGACCGGTCGTCGGCCGGTACGTCGGGTCACAGCCCGACGGCACAGAGATCTTCGACACCACACGGGAAGGGCGCATCGCCGTCCACCCCACCGCCATCATGGGCCCCCGGGCCGTGGTGGGCGGTCTCCACCCGCGGGGCCAGACACGCCCGCCCGAGGAGAACCTGCACGACCGGGACCAGATCCTGCTGTCCGAGGCGGACCTCTCCGGGGCGCGGGCGCGGGTGCGGCGGGACCCCGGCCAGGCGAGCAGGATGGCCGCCACCACCTTCGAGGAGCAGCCCGACTACGAGGGGTACGAGGACAACCGCGAGGATCTGCGGCGCCTGGGAGTCCCCGTCCTCAACAACGTCGACCTGAGCCGTCCCGAGGCCGCCGACCGCTTCCGTGACGTCGGCCCGAACGCCAACATGCACTTCCAGATGCCGCGCGTGCCACGGGGAACGCGCGGCTACTCCACCCAGGAGCTGATCCGGGACACCGGCCGGATTCCGGGGCGCACCGGCCGCGACGACGTGACGGTGAGCGTCACCACGCCCCATCCGTCCAGGTACGCGAAGCCCGGAACGCACAACGGCTTCTACGGCCTGGAGAACCGGAAGGCCGTGCCGGAGGGCATGAGGCTCGCCGGTGAGTACTCCGACGACGACGCGGACCTCGAGGAGTTCGGCTACGGGCACCGGCAGTCCACCAAGGACGTGGGGGCCGCTGTGGCCGATCGCCGGAAGACCTACCGGATGGAGCCGGACCGGCGCAGCAACAGTCCCGATGAGGACGCCGAGCCTCAGTACCGCAGCCGCAGCATGAGCCGCAGCCAGAGCGTGAGCCGCTCCGGCCCGGCTCAGCCCCCTGCCCGCCGGCGCAGGTCGAGGCCGCCGCTGGCCACGACGGGCCGCCGTCACATCGCGGCCCCCGTCAACTACGCCGCGGTCGAGGACGAGGACGAGATCTTCGGCAGTCAGCAGCCCGAGAGCAGCAGTCGCCGGCACCGCCGGAGCAGCCGCCCTCCCAGCTACCTCGCGGAGTCCGCGGACGAGGGCGCGTCCCGGCGCAGGAGCCGGAGTCGTCGCCCCGTGGACGTGGAAGCGTTCGAGCCCCAACCCGAGCGTGAGCGCAGCCGCAGCCGCCACCGCAGGTCGAGCCGGCCCCCCGCCGGCACGTCCAGCAGCCGTCCCATCGACCTCGGCGACGACTTCTCCTACGGAGCCGGACCCATCGACGCCGAGCCGCGGCGTGAGCGCGGGCGCAGCCGGCGGCCCTCGTCCTCCAGGGCTTTCGTCACGGACAGCGGGCGCAGCACCCGGGTCCCCGTCAGTTACGCCGAGCCGGAGTTCGAGGACGACTTCGACGGCGACGCCAACCCGTTCCTGCCCAGGGATCGTGGCCGTCGCCGGTGACGTGACGGCGTCGCCCGGATCCCGCGTCGGCGGCCGAAGCCGGTTGCGTCGGCTTCGGCCGCCTCTCGCGTACGACGGGCGCCTCGCGTAATCACGTCAGTTCAGGCGACGGCGCAGCCACCAGGTGCAGAAGCCGGTGAGCAGCCCGGCCAGGGCCAGGAAGACGCCGCTCTCGATCCACTGGAAGGTCCAGTAGCGGTCGGCGGGGTGGTGGACGACCTCCACGTGGAGGTCGGACTTCGCGAAGCATTCCACCGGGTCGATGTCGCGTTGCGCGCAGCCCTCGGCCCCCCTGACCTCCCGGCCGGACGAATCGAGCACCGGGCTGCTGCCGGACACCACCCAGGCACCCGGCCTGGCCGCGCCCACGACCACCTGCGCGGCGTCACCTTCGCCGGACATGGAGATGTTCGTCGCCTCCCAGCCGGACCGGGACGCGGCCGTGCCGTTCCCGTCCTCGCCCGGGCCTCCGCCGCGCAGGGTGAGAGCGGCAAGCGCGATCTCGGTGCGCACCGGCGTCATGAAGTGCGGGCGTACGGCGAAGGGCATGAGGACCTGGACCGCGACGAAGACGGCGAGGGTGGCCGCCATGGCGGGCACGGTCCTGCGGATCAGAAGTCCGGCACAGACCCCCACGGTGAAGGCGAAGGCCGCGTATGCGAGCGGGACGATGCCCCGGCCGTCGAAGACGACCGGGGTGAACCGGTCGCTGTTGACCTCGTCGAGCGGCGACGCCCACCAGGTCACCGTGAGGCTGAGCAGGGCCGTGACGGCCACGGCCGCCAGCCCGACGGCGGTGAGCCTGACGCCGAGCCAGTGGGTGCGGGTGATGCTCTGGTTCCAGATCAGCCGGTGGGTGCCGGTCTCCAGTTCGCGCGCGATCAGGGGCGCGCCCCAGAAGACGCCCATGAGGCCCGGTACGGCGATCAGGAGCCCGGTGACGAACGCGGACAGGGTGCTGTAACGGGTGACGAACGCGTTCCGCGCCGCCCCGCAGTCGCTGCCGCACACGGCGACCGTGCTGTCGTAGGTGTCCCGGAGCTGGAAGCCGGTGATCACCAGGGCGGCGGTCACGGCGACGAGTGCGGCCAGGGCCACCAGGGTCTGGACGCGGTACTGGCGCCAGGTGAGCCAGATCATCGCTGTGCCTCCAGGACGGATCCTCGGGCGGGGCCGGACGTGCCCTCCGCCATGTAGGTGAGGACGAGGTCCTCCAGGCCGAGAGGTTCCAGGACCCAGGCCGGGTCGTGGACCGGGGCGGGGGCCTGGACGACGAAGGTGCTCTGCCGTTCGGTGTGGGTGGCCTGGAGGACGGTCATCCCCTCCGGCAGGCTGCCGGCCTCGCGGCGCGCCGTGGTGAGCCGGAAATGGGTGGAGAGGAGGTCGTCCACGTCCCCGGCTATCTGGACCCGGGAGGCGACCAGCGAGATCAGGTGGTCGCAGACCCGCTCCAGGTCGGAGACCAGGTGCGAGGAGAGGATGACGGTGGTGCCGTGCTCGGCCACGTACTCCATGAGTCCTTGCAGGAACTCGCGCCGGGCCAGGGGGTCGAGGGCCGCGACGGGCTCGTCGAGGATGAGCAGTCCGGGACGCTTGGCGACGGCGAGGGTGAGCGCGACCTGGGCGCGCTGGCCGCCGGAGAGCTTGCCGACGCGCTGCGCGGGGTCCAGGCCGAGGCTCCTGACGCGCTCGTCCGCGAGCGACGCGTCCCAGCCGGGGTTCAGCCGCCGCCCCAGGTTCAGGTGGTCGGCGACGGACAGTCCGGCGTACGTCGGGGTGTCCTGGGCGACGAACCCGACCTTGGCGAGCTGCGCGGTGCCGGAGGCGGGGCGTCCGCCGAGGACCTCGACGGTGCCCGAGGTGGGGGTGATCAGGCCGCAGGCCAGCTGTAACAGGGTGGACTTCCCGGCCCCGTTGGGCCCGACCAGACCCACGACGCGGCCGGACGGCACGCTGATGGTGCAGTCCGAGAGGGCCTGGCGGCGGCCGTACCGCTTGCTCAGGCCTTTCGCTTCCAGAATGGCTGTCATCGCTCCTCTTCGGTGGGTGTACGGAAGGTGCTCAGGAACAGGGCCTCGATGCTCTCCTCGTCCAGCCCCGCGGCCCGCGCCCGCTCCAGCCATCCCTGCAACTCGCGCCGCAGCGGCTCGTGTTCGGACAGCGAGGCGTCGCTGAGGGTGCTGGACACGAAGGTGCCGACGCCGGGCTTCTTGGTGACCAGCCCCTCGTACTCCAGCTCCCGGTAGGCCTTGAGCACGGTGTTGGGATTGATCGCGACCTTGGCGGCGACGTCCTTGACCGTGGGCAGGCGGTCCCCCTCGAAGAGCAGCCCCAGGCGCATGGCCTGACGCACTTGGTGGACCAGTTGCAGGTACGGCGCGACACCGGACCGGGCATCGAGGTGAAACTCGATCACCGTCTCCTCTATTCATCTAGGTTCCTATCACTATAGGACTCTAGCGATCCCCTGACTGTCAACATCCACCGGCGGAAGGGCAGTTCACCGCCACCTGCCATGGCGCGGGCCGCGCAGGGAAGGCGGGCACCATGAACATCACGCTTCTCACACGCAGACGGCGATGGGCCGCACTGCTGGCGGCCGGGCCCCTCGTCGCGGCGTGCGGTGGGCACGCGGATCCGGGCGCACCCGCGGACGGGGCCCCGCCGGTGCTGCGTCCGGGTGCGCACCTGGTGATCACGACCGGCAACGGCGTGCGTCTGCGGCCCGCCGACGGCGACCGTGCGGTCACGGGTGCCCGGATCGACAGCGTCTGGTCCCACCGCGACGGCGCCTGGACCCTCGGCCTGTCCTGCCCTTCGGACGAAGGTCACGAGGACGGACGGTGCCCCCGTATGCCCGCGGTCGGCGTTCCGGCCGGAGTCTCCGTCACGGTCACCGCCCGGAACGCGGGCATCGACGCGACGGGCATCGCCGCGGGGCTGGACCTGACCACCGTCAACGGGGACGTGACGGTCACCCGGTCCGGCGAGGAGGACGCCACCGTCCGCCTGGTGACCCGCAACGGCTCGGTGCGCACCGGCACTCTGCGTGCGGCGGGCGTCCACGCCCAGACCGTGAACGGGGACGTGACGCTCGGCAGCGCCACCTCACCGGCCCGCGTCACCGCGGCCACGACCAACGGATCGGTGCGGGTGTCACTGCCTCACGGCGCGCCCGCCTACGACGTCGCCGCCACCACCCGCAACGGCCGGGCCTCTGTCGCTGTCCCCACCGCCACGCGGAAGAACGGCCACGAGATGCGGCTGGCCACCGTCAACGGTGACGTCACCGCCGTCCGTGGCTGAGATCTCTCAGGGGTGCTCCCCCGGCCCCTCGGTGTACGGGGCGAGGCGGGTGGGCGAGAGGGCGGTGTCCTCCTCGCCCGGCTCCAGCAGGGTGGCGGCGGCGCCGACGATGAGCGGGTCCGGCTTGCCGACGGCCTCAGCGCTCTTGGCCGTGTAGTCGACGCGGGCGAGCAGGCTGCGCATGGCTTCGAGGCGGGCCCGGCGCTTGTCGTTGCTCTTCACGACGGTCCACGGCGCGTGCTCGGTGTCGGTGGCGCGGAACATGTCGATCTTCGCCGTCGTGTAGGCGTCCCAGCGGTCGAGGGAGTCGATGTCCGTGGGCGAGAGCTTCCACTGACGTACGGGGTCGACCTGGCGGATGGCGAAGCGCGTGCGCTGCTCGGCGCGGGAGACGGAGAACCAGAACTTGACGACGATGATGCCGTCGTCGACGAGCATCTGCTCGAAGGCCGGGCACTGCTGGAGGAAGAGTTCGTACTCGGGCTGGGAGCAGAAGCCCATGACGCGTTCGACGCCGGCCCGGTTGTACCAGGAGCGGTCGAAGAAGACGAGCTCGCCGGGCGCGGGGAGGTGGGCCACGTAACGCTGGAAGTACCACTGGCCCCGCTCGCGGTCCGTGGGCTTGTCGAGGGCGACGATCCGCGCACCACGGGGGTTGAGCCGCTCGGTGAAGCGCTGGATGGTGCCGCCCTTGCCGGCCGCGTCACGCCCCTCGCACACCACGACGACCCGCGCACCGGTGTCCTTCGTCCACCGCTGCAGTTTGAGCATCTCGATCTGCAGGATGCGCTTGATCCGCTCGTACTCCTTGCGGCGGATCTTGCGGTCGTACGGGTAGTTCTCCCGCCAGGTCTTGATCGGCCTGCCGGCCTCGTCGAGCAGTATCGGCTGCTCCGGCCTGCTGGTGTCGACGGTCAGACCGTCCAGCAGCTGCTTCTCCACCTCGTCGCGCTCCATCAGCCCTAGCCTGGCATCCGATCGGGCCCGGCGCCACCAGGTGGCGCGGGGCCCGCGGTGGACGGCTCGTCTCCGGCGGCGGGACTCGCCGGCACGGTCAGCAGCAGGAGGGCGCGACGGCGCCGAGCAGGCCGAGGGCTGGCGCGGGCCGGCGGCGCGCGGCGCCGCTCGGTGGTGCCGGCCTTCCGTTCCTGAACGCCCTGGAGGACCGGGCCGCTCACAGCCGGTACGGCCGGGGCTGCGGCATGCGGTTGCGCACTGTTCCCCAGCCTCGCTCCGCGCCCCCGGGACGGGGAGCACCCGCGAGCTTAAGTAAGGTGAGCCTAACAGTGCCAGGTCAGCGATCCGCTGGTGTGCACCTCTGAGGTCCGGAGAACCCCTTGTCGAATGCCGCGCCCATGGCCCCGGGCACCCTCCCCGCCCCTGTCGGCACCCCTGACGACGGTCCGCTGGCCGGAGCTGTGCCCCTGCGCTCCGCGGAGCAGCTGCGCGAGATCCTGGGCGAACCGTGGCCGATCGTCATCGACAAGGTGCACGACGAACTCACCGAAGCGGACCTGGACCTGCTGGCCAGGGCGCCCTTCTGCGCCGTCTCGACCTCCGACGCCGACGGCAACTGCGACACCTCCCCGCGCGGGGGCGAACCGGGCTTCACCCGGGTCCTGGACACGCGCACCCTCGTGCTGCCGGATCTGCCCGGCAACCGGCGCGGCGACAGCTTCCACAACATCCTGTCCAACCCGCATGTGGGCCTGCTCTACCTGATACCCGGCGCCATGACGGTCCTGCGGATCAACGGGCGGGCGCGCATCCTCACCGACGCCCCCGTGTTCGACGAGATGACGGTCAAGGGCCGGCGCCCCGACCTCGCGCTGGTCGTGGACATCGACGAGATATACCTGCACTGCCCGGCCTCGCTGAAGCGCTCCGGCGTCTGGGCCCCGGAGACGTGGGAGGAGCAGCCGGCGAAGACGCCGGGTGCGCGGACGGCGGGCTAGAACCCGCCGCCGTCGAACCCTCCGCCGCCTCCGAAGCCGCCTCCGTCCCCGAAGCCGCCTCCGTCGCCGAAGCCACCGAAACCGGAGGAGTCGAAGTCGGAGCCCGAGACGTCACCCCCGCTCCAGTCACCGCCTCCGCCGCCGAAGTCACCGCCGCCGTAATCCGCCGCGTACGCCGGGGTGGAGAGCATCGAACCGAGCATGGTGCCGACCAGCAGCCCGGGGAGCAGGCCGCCGCCGAAGTAGCCGCCGGCCCAGGGACCGTAGGCCGGGCCCGCCTCCCAGTAGGGACGCCGCCGGCCCTCCCCCACGTCGACCGTCCGGCTCATGGGGTCCTCGCCCTCGCGCAGCCGGACCTCGTCGGCTCCGCAGACCGGGACCTCGCGTGCGGCACCGCCCGAGGGAGTCCACAGGACGTCGGCGACCGAGGGCCCGTGGCGCGGGTCGAAGAAGCAGGGCGGCCTGCGGGCGGGGAGCGGCCGGCCCGTGCGCCGGGCCTCCAGGACGGCGAGGGAGAAGCGGCCGTCCTCCAGGGCCTGGGTGACCCCTCGTACGTCGGAGGGGTGCTGGGCGCCGCCCATGCGGGACTTGGCGTCCTCGTAGGAGTCGAGCGCGCGCTCGTACTCGATGCGCATCGCGTCGTCGGCGCCCTTCTCGCCGGGATGGAAGTCCAGCCGGTCCAGGGTCTCGCCGTAGGCGGTGATGTCCTCGTCCACGACGACCCGGAGCTTCTCCAGAGCCGCCCGTTCCTCTTCCTCCTTGCGCTTCCTGTTGCGGCGGGCGACCGCGAACGCGGTACCTCCGCCCACCAGGACCACGCCGCCGAGGACGATCAGCCCGGCCACCGGGGCGCCGTTGCCGGCATCGTGGCCCGCGCCGCCTCCGCCGGACCAGGAGGCCGGGGCGCTGCCCTTGGCCTGGTCGAGGGCCCGGTCGACGAAGGCGTTCAGCTGGGTCGCGGCGTCGGTGTCCGTGCCGGGCGCCTTCACGGCGCTGGTGAGGTTGTCGACGGCCCGGGTCGGCATCACCTGCGGGTCGGCGCCCGCGTCGAAGCCGTCGCCGAGGCGGACCGCGTAGACACCGGTGACTCCGGTGTCGGTGCGCAGGTTCTGCAGGAGGTTCTGGGGCGGGTACTCGGACGTCGCGGGCAGGACGGCCACGAAGACGGGTTTGTCGGCGTCCTTGATCTTCTTCTCCAGGGCGGCCTCCTGGGCCGCCGAGAGCTGACCGGACGCCGCCGGGTCGACGTACACGGGGCCCTGGCGCAGGGCGCTCGCCGCGTCGTCGATCGTGGAGGGGGCGGCCTGGGCAGCGGGGGTCATCGCCAGCACAGCCGCCGTGAGTATCAGCAGCAGGCAGGCCCACAGGGGAGCGAACAGCCTCTTCCGCATACTCCGAAAGTAACCCGGACGGGCGACAAACGCGTCGCCCGCCCGGGTTTCTTTTCCGCAGTTACGCGGCGCGGTACGCCGTGCGCAGCTTCGCCACCGCTCCGGTCAGGTCACCGGTGAGCAGCAGGTGGTCGGCCTCGGCGAACGGCTTGGACACCGCCGCCGTCAGCTTTCCGCCGGTCTTCCGCTGTACCAGGAGCCTCGCCCGGTCCACGATCTCCTTGCCCGCCGTGGTCTTCCCGAGGCCGGCCCGCTCGGCGAGCGAGGCGGCGACGGCGAGTCCGGTGAGGGTGGCTTCGCCGCCCGTGGGGACCTTCTTCAGGGTGGTGAGACCCCAGCCGTACGGGAACTGCGGGTCGTACGCCGCGTCGCCGACGTTGATCGGCAGCTGCGACCCGGACCTGGGCCAGGTCACCGGAAGCTGTCCGGTGAAGGCCCGCTTGCCGTAGAGGACGTCGGCGACGCCGTCGCCCTCGGTGCCCGGCAGCCAGGAGGCGACCAGGGCGTCGATGCCGTCGAGCTGGTCGCCGACGAGCTGCGGACGGCCCGAGACGATCAGGACGGCGCACTTCATGGCGGCGCAGACCGTGTCGATCGCCTTCTTGTCGGCGTCGGTGAGCTCCAGGTCGTGGCCGTTGCCGACGTCCCCGATGCCCTCGGCGTACGGCTTCTCGCCGACGACCACGACTCCCGCGTCGTATCCCTCGGTCGGGGCGGAGGCGTCCTTGGAGAAGGTGGCCGAGGAGGTGTTCTTCTCGATGCCCTCCAGGATCGTCGTGCCCGTGGTGGTGGCACCGGAGGCGCCCTGCCAGCTGACGGTCCAGCCGCCGGCCTGGTTGCCGAGGTCGTCCGCGTTGGACCCGGCGACGTAGACCTTCTGCGACGCCTTGAGCGGGAGCACGGCGCCGTCGTTCTTCAGCAGCACCTGGGACTTGGCGGCTGCCTCACGGGCGACCGCGCGGTGCCCGGCCGAGCCGACCTCGTCGAGGTTCGAGGTGTCCGCGTACGGCTTCTCGAAGAGGCCGAGGCGGAACTTCTGGGTCAGGATCCGGGCGACGGCGTCGTCGATCCGGGCCTCGCTGATCCGGCCTGCGGTGACCTCCGCCTGGAGCGTCTTCGTGAAGTCCTGGTAGGCGGTCGGGACCATGATCATGTCCAGCCCGGCGTTGACCGAGGTGCGGACGTCGCTGGCGTAGTCACCGGGGATCTGGTCGATGGCCTGCCAGTCGCTGATGACGAAGCCCTCGAAGCCCATCCGGTCCTTGAGCACACCGTTGATCATCTCGGCGTTGGCGTGCATCTTCACCGGGCCGGCGTCGTCGCCGATGATGTCCAGCGAGGAGTAGGAGGGCATGACCGTGCCGACGCCGCGCTTCACGGACTCGGTGAACGGCGCGAGGTGCACCGCTTCGAGCTCCTCGCGCGTGACCTTCGTGACGCCCTGGTCGATGGTGTACGAGCCGGTGGTGGAGGAGCCGAACTCCGTGCCGCCGTCGCCGACGAAGTGCTTGGCGCTGGCCAGCACCTTGTCGTTGCGGTCGAGGTCCTTGCCCGACGGGTGGCCCTGCATGCCGGTGATGACCGTCTCCATGGCCTCGACCAGCGCCGGGTCCTCGCCGTATGCCTCGTAGGAACGGCCCCAGCGCTCGTCACGGGTGACGCAGACGCAGGGGGCGAAGTCCCACGGGATGCCGGTGGCGCGGACCTCGTTCGCGGTGACGGCGCCGGTCTTCTCGGCGAGCTTCGGGTCACGGCCCGCGCCGATGCCGATGTTGTGCGGCATGATCGTCGAGCCGATCACGTTGTTGTGGCCGTGCACCGCGTCCACGCCGTAGATCAGCGGGATCTGGAAGCGGGTCGCCTGCGCGCGCAGCTGGTAGGCGTCGGTCATCTTCGCCCAGGCCTCGGGCGTGTTCGGGGTGGGCACGGAACCGCCGCCGGAGAGCAGCGAGCCGAGGTCGTAGGTGGCGATGTCGCCCTGCGACTTCAGCGCGTTGCGCTCGGCCTGGGTCATCTGGCCGGCCTTCTCGGCCGGGGACATCCGCGAGAGCAGGTCGGCGACGCGCTTCTTCACCGGGAGCTTCGCGTTCTGGTACGGCAGTCCGTGGGCGTCGATGACGACCTGCGGGTTCTCCTTGGGCGCCTTGGCCCCGGTGACGGTGAGCTCCAGCGGGATCGTCTCCGCCGACTCGGCCCCCTTGTCCTTCGCCGTGGCCACGGAGACGGTGTGCGTGGTGCCGGACGCGGTACCCGCGGGGAAGGTGTGCGTGCCGCTGACCGCGGTGTAGTCCTTGCCGGACTCCGCGCTGCCGCCCTTGGTGGTGTAGGCAACGGTGACGGGCTCCTCGGTGGGCACGGAGCCGGTGGTGGCGACGGAGATCTTGATGTCCGCCGTGCCGCCCTCCTCGACCGTGTGCACCGCGGAGTCGACGACGACGCCGGCCTTCAGGGCCGGGTCGGCCTTTCCGTACAGCTCGACGGCGTCCATGGCGAAGGAGCCGGGGGCGCCGGTCGGCAGGGTGACGGCGTAACCCCACATCTCGTTCAGTCCGAGGACCTGGTCGATGCCGCCGACGGGCTGGTAGTCGGCGCGGTAGACGAAGTCCGCGAAGGGGATCTCGACCTGGTGCCAGCCCTCCCAGTCGTCGGTGAAGGAGGTGGTCCACAGTTCGGAGGCGCCGCCGTTCGCGCCGCCGTCCTTGATCTCGAAGTTGATCCGCTTGCCCGAACCGGGCGGCAGGGGCGCGGTGTTCTGGCCGTACCACCAGAAGCGGATGCCCTTGTGCGCGGTCCAGTCCTTCGGCGGCTGGTCGACGGCGAACTCGTGGCTGAGTCCGCCCCAGGCGCTGATGTCGTAGGTGCCCTGGAGGACCTTGGAGCCCTCGGGCGCGTCGGCGCGCTCCTTGAACTCCAGCGCCGGGTGGTCGTCCGCGTCGCCGCCCCAGGTGAACAGGGAGTCGGCGGGCGGGTTGCCGAGGGGGACCTCGCCCTCGAAACGGTCGACGAGGACGGGCGCCGGCTCCTCGGTGCCGGCCGCCGCGCTGGGGACGGCCCCGGCGAGCAGCGAGGCGAGAACGGTGGCCGCGGCGAGTGCGGCGGTCGCCGGTCTCGCCCGGTGGCGGGCGCGGGCGTGCGGTGTACGGGGCATGTGCGGCTCTTCTCTACTCCGGTGACATTCGGGCAGGGGGAAGATCAGTCGGTACGGGCGTTCCGGGTGAGGCGGATCGTGTCGCGGTACCACTTGGCACTGTCCTTGAGCGTCCGCACCTGGGTGTCGTAGTCGACGCGGACGATGCCGAACCGCTTGTCGTAGCCGTAGGCCCACTCGAAGTTGTCCATCAGCGACCAGGCGAAGTAGCCCCGGACGTCGGCGCCCTGCCGGCGGGCCTCGGACACGGCGTCGATGTGGTCGGCGAGATAGGCGGTGCGGTCGGTGTCGGGCACCGAGCCGTCGGCGGCGACGGTGTCGTCGAAGGCGGCGCCGTTCTCGGTGATCACGGTCGGCAGCGCGTAGTCGCTCTGGAGCCGCAGCAGCAGATCGGTGAGCTCGGCCGGGGTGATCTCCCAGTCCATGGCGGTACGAGGCAGGTCGCGCTCGACCCCGCGGACGACGGGGAGGCCGTCGGCGTCGGTCGGCGACCCGTCCTCGGTGACTCCGGAGAAGAGGGCGCCGCGGTAGAAGTTGACCCCCAGGACGTCGAGGGGGGTGGAGATGGCGTCCAGGTCGCCGTCCCGCACGGGGAGTTCGATCCCCTGCGCGGCCAGGTCCTCGACGACGTCCCGCGGGTAGCGGCCGTGCACGATCGGGTCGAGGTACAGGCGGGTGCCCATGCCGTCGGCGCGGCGGCAGGCCTCGCGGTCGGCTTCGCTGTCCGTCTCCGGGGTGGCGGTCCCGAGGTTGAGGGTGATGCCGAGTTCGAGCGGGCTGCTGCCTGCCGCCTCGCGCATCTGCCGGGCGGCGAGGCCGTGCCCGAGCAGCAGGTGGTGGACGGCGCTCATGGCGTCGCCCATGTCGGTGCGGCCGGGGGCGTGGGCACCGTAGGCGTATCCGAGCATCGCCGAGCACCACGGCTCGTTCAGGGTGGTCCAGTGCTCGACCCGGTCACCGAGCGCGTCGTGGGCGAGCATGGCGTACTCCGCGAACCGGAGGGCGGTGTCGCGGGCCGGCCAGCCGCCCGCGTCCTCCAGCTCCTGCGGCAGGTCCCAGTGGTAGAGGGTGACCCAGGGGGTGATGCCCCTCCCCTGGAGCTCGTCGACCAGCCGCTTGTAGAAGTCGAGGCCCTTGGCGTTGGCGGGACCCCGGCCGCCCGGCTGGATGCGCGGCCAGGCGAGCGAGAAACGGTAGGTGTCGACGCCGAGGCCCGCGATCAGCTCCACGTCCTCCGGCATCCGGTGGTAGTGGTCGCAGGCCACGTCGCCGTGCTCCGCGTTGTGCACGGCGCCCGGGACGCGGCAGAAGGTGTCCCAGATGGAGGCGGTGCGGCCGTCCTCCGACGCCGCGCCCTCGATCTGGTACGAGGAGGTGGCCACGCCCCAGCGGAAGTCGGCAGGGAGTCCCTGGACGGCGGCGGGCTGCAGGCTGCTGCGGGGCGTGACGAGATTCATGGTTCTCCGTAACTCCGTTTGCGGGGTGGGGGTTTGCTTCGGCCGGCCGGGCTCAGGCCGGCCGGGTGTGCAGCCAGCAGGCGACCTCACGGTCCTGGCCGCCCTCCGGAGCGGTGAGCACCGGGACCCGGGCGTCGCACGGTTCGAAGGCCTTGCCGCAGCGGGGATGGAAGGCACAGCCGGCGGGCATCGCGGACAGGTGCGGGGGCGATCCCGGGATGCCGGTGAGCTCGCGCCGGGGGCCGTGCAGCGCGGGGAAGGAGTGCAGCAGGCCTTCGCTGTACGGGTGGCGCGGGTCGCGGTAGATCTCCGCCGCGCCCGCCTGCTCCACGATCCGCCCGCCGTACATGATCGCGATGCGGTCGGAGAACTCGATCAGCAGCGAGATGTCGTGGGTGATGAAGACGACGGAGAAGGAGAGGCGCTCCCGCAGCTCGACCAGCTTGCGCAGGATCTGCCGCTGCATCACCACGTCGAGCGCGGTGGTGGGCTCGTCCATGATGACGATCTCGGGTTCCAGGGCCAGCGCCATGGCGATCATCACGCGCTGGCGCATGCCGCCCGAGAGCTGGTGCGGGTAGGCGGCGAGCCGGTCGGCGGAGATGCCTACGAGGTGCAGCAGCTCCTCGGCCCGCGCGGTCCGCTCGGCGGCCCGCATGCCGGGGCGGTGCGCGGTGAGGACGTCGGTCAGCTGGCTGTGGACCGTGTGCACCGGGTTGAGCGAGTTCATCGCCCCCTGGAACACGATGGACAGCTCCTGCCAGCGGAAGGCGCGCAGCTCGTCGGGGCTCAGGGCGAGGATGTCGACGGCTTCGCCGCCGGGCCGGTGGTAGTGGACGTCGCCTCCGGTGATCACCCCGGGCGGGGAGAGCAGCCGGGTGACGGCGTACGCCAGCGTGGACTTGCCGGAGCCCGATTCGCCCGCGAGGCCGAGGACTTCGCCGCGGTGCAGGGTGAGGTCGACGTCCCGCAGCGCGCGGACGCCGCTCGCACCGGTGCCGTAGTCGACGTTCAGGCCGCTGATGGTGAGGATCGGCTCGGCGGTCATGCGGGCTGCTCCTTGCTGGACGTACCGGCGGACTCGGAGGCCCCGGGACCGGAGGTGCCGGGCGCCGCGGACGCCGCGGCGGACTCGGACGTACCGGGCTCCGCGGGCGCCGTGGCAGGTGCCTCGGGCTCCGCGGGCGCCGCGGTGCGGGCCACCGGGGTGAAGGCGGGCGCGGGTCCGGTCCGCGCGGCGACGCGGGCGACGGGCGTGAAGCCGACCCGCATCCGCACCTTCCGGGAGGCGCCCGTCGCGGTGCGCAGACGCGGGTTGACGAACTCGTCGATGCCGAAGTTGATGAGCGAGAGGGCCGTGCCGAGCAGGGCGATGCAGAGCCCGGCGGGGACGAACCACCACCAGGCGCCCTGGGCGAGAGCCTGGTTGGACTGGGCCCAGAAGAGCACCGTGCCCCAGTTCCAGTGGGAGATGTCGGCGACGCCGATGAAGGCGAGCGTGATCTCCGAGAGGACGGCGAAGATGACGGTGCCGACGAAGCCGGACGCGATGACGGCGGTGAGGTTGGGCATGACCTCGAACAGGATGATCCGCCAGGTCGATTCGCCGGTCGCCCGCGCCGCCTCCACGTAGTCGCGCCGCCTGAGGGACAGGGTCTGGGCGCGCAGGACGCGCGCTCCCCAGGCCCAGGAGGTCAGGGCGATGACGGCCGCGATGAGCAGGTCCCCGGTGTCCTCGACGAAGCTCGCGATGATGATGATCAGCGGCAGGCCCGGGATGACGAGGAAGATGTTGGAGAGCATCGAGAGGATCTCGTCGGCGGCTCCGCCGAGGAATCCCGCGGTGACCCCGATGAGCACGGACAGCACGGTCGCCAGGATGCCGGCGAGGAATCCGACGAGCAGCACGCCGCGGGTGCCGACGAGGATCTGCGAGAGGACGTCCTGCCCGGTCTGCGTCGTACCGAACCAGTGGTCGGCGGACGGGGGTTGCAGCAGCTGGTCGCTCATCGCGTCCGGGTCGTGCGGGGCGATCCAGGGGCCCACCACGGCCAGGATCACGAAGAAGGCGAGGATCAGCAGCCCGGTGCGGGTCTTCCCGCCGCGCAGGAAGCGGAACCTGGCCCGGGACGCGGCGGGCGCGGCCTCGGTGACGACTACGTCGGTGCCGGTGACGGCCATATCCGTCAGGCCTCCTTACGGGTGCGCGGGTCGAGGAGGGCGTAGGCCATGTCGGCCAGCAGGTTCGCGGCGAGCACGGAGAGCGTGATGATCAGGAAGACGCCCTGCATCAGCGGGTAGTCCTTGGCTCCGACGGCCTGGAACAGCTGGTAGCCGATGCCCGGGTAGGAGAAGACCATCTCGACCAGCAGGGTGCCTCCGACGATGAAACCGAGGGAGAGGGCGAATCCCGAGATGTTGGGCAGGACGGCGTTGCGGGCGGCGTAGGAGAACATCACGCGCCGCTCGGACAGCCCCTTGGCCTGCGCCACCATGACGTAGTCCTCGGAGGAGACGGTCACCATCATGTTGCGCATGCCGAGGATCCAGCCGGCGATGGCGCTCAGCACGATCGTCACGCCGGGGAGCACCCCGTGGTACAGCGCGCTGGAGACGAACGGCCAGTCGAAGGCCGGTACCAGCGAGTTGTCGTAGCCTCCGGCGGCCGGGAAGATCTGCCACTTCACGGCGAACAGCGCGATGGCGATGAGGCCGAGCCAGAAGTACGGGATGGCCGAGATGAAGGTGGTCACGGGCAGCAGCCCGTCCAGCCAGGAGCCGCGCCGCCATCCGCTGTAGACGCCGATGCCGGTGCCGAGCAGGAAGCTGATCATGGTGGTGATGCCGACCAGCGCGAGCGTCCAGGGAAGGGACTGGGAGATCACCTCGCCGACCGGGGTCGGGAAGAAGGTGAAGGACAGGCCCAGGTCACCGTCGAGCAGGTGCGACCAGTACTCGGTGTACTGCGCCCAGATCGACTTGTTCTCGTCCAGCCCGAACAGGGCCTTCAGGGAGGCGATGGCGCTGGTGTCGAGCTGCCCCTGGTAGCGGCTCATCAGAGCCTCGACGGGGTCGCCCGGCATGAGGCGCGGGATCAGGAAGTTGATGGTGATGGCGGCCCACGCGGTCACCGCGTAGAAGGCGAACCGCTGGAGGATGTACTTCACTTCGCTGCTCCCTCGGCGGTCGTGCCGTCGTACAGCCAGCAGGCGGCCCACTGGCCGTCCGCCAGGTCGAAGCGCGGCGGCAGTTCGGTGCGGCAGCGCTCCATGGCCTTCGGGCAGCGAGGGTGGAAGCGGCAGCCGTCCGGCGGGGCGATCAGTGAGGGCGGCTCGCCGCTTCCGGTCTCCTCCTGCGCCTCCTGGTCCGCCACCCGGTCGGGGTCGGGCGCGGAGGCGATCAGCAGCTGGGTGTACGGATGGGCGGGGCGCTGGGTGACGGTCTCGCTGTCACCGCCCTCGACGATCCGGCCGGCGTACATCACCAGGGTCGTGTCGGCGAAGTAGCGGGCGGAGGCGATGTCGTGGGTGATGTAGAGGATCGCCAGGCGCAGCCGCTCCTTGAGGTCGCGCAGCAGGTTGAGGACGCCGAGCCGGATCGACACGTCGAGCATCGACACCGGCTCGTCGGCCAGCAGGACCTGCGGGTCGGCGCCGAGCGCGCGCGCGATCGCGACGCGCTGGCGCTGCCCTCCCGACAGCTCGTGCGGGAACTTGTCCAGGTACTGATGAGGAGGAGTCAGCTGGACGCGTTCCAGGAGGGCCGCCAGGTTCGTCTCCAGTTCCGCCTCCCCGCTCCCCGCCCGGCCGTGGATCTTGAGGGACCGGGTCAGGTGGTAGCGCACGGTGTGCACCGGGTTGAGCGAGGCGAAGGGGTCCTGGAAGATCAGCTGGACCTGTTTGACGTAGGTGCGGAAGGACCGGCCACGCCCGGCCTTCACCGCCGTACCGCCCAGGTGTATCTCGCCCGCGGTGAGCGGGTACAGCTGGGCGAGCAGCCGTGCGACGGTGGACTTTCCGGAGCCGGACTCCCCCACCAGCGCCGTGACGGTGCCGCGCCGGAGCTCCAGCGAGACGTCGTCGACGGCGTGGACGGTGCGGCGTCTGCGGGCGACGAGGTCACCGGCGGTGCGCCGGACGGGGAAGTGCTTGGTGACTCCGCGTGCTTCGAGCACCACGTCGTTCGTGGTGCGCACGTCTGCGGACTGTTCGGTGGTCATGGGCGGTTCTTCCCCGTGCTTGGAGGGTCCGGCAATTGGGGGGTGGGTGAAGGAGCGGGGCTGGGTGCGTGCAGCTGCAAGGCGGAGGATGGAGGCAACGCGGAGCGTTGTTGACTGACGACAACGCCGCTGGGGGTCCCACCCTGCTCGAGCGAAGCCGAGAGCTCGGGGGAGTGCGTGCCCGGCCCCGCGACACCGCCGCCCGATTGCCGGACCCTCTTCACTTGGCGGGCTTCAGGTTCAGCACGACTTCCAGCGCGTCGGGCTGGGTGTGCTGCGGTGCTGCGTACGGGTCCTTCTCGGTGGGCCAGCCCACCCAGTTCTTCGTGGAGTACTCGGCACCGATGGGGGCGGCGGCCGTCGGGATGACGGGGGCCTGCTCGACCATGATCTTCTGGAGGGCGTTCATGGCCTTGGTGCGGGTGGCGTCGTCGGTGGCGTTGGCGTACTCCTTCAGCGCGGCGGTCGCCTCGGGGCTCTTGAAGCGGCCGAAGTTGCCCAGCTGGGAGGTCTTGCCGATGGGCTGGAGGATCGCCCCGTCCATGATGTTCTGGTACATGTCGTACGGCGTGGCCCCGCTGTTGGTCCAGTGCAGGGTGGCGTCGAAGTTGCCGGTGCCGACGTCGTTGCCCCAGGCCTCGGCGGTCTGCGTCTTGACCTTGGCCTCGATGCCGAGCTGCTTGATGTTGTCCTTGATGATGGACAGCCCGGTGATGTAGTCGTTCCAGCCGGCCGGGTCGGTGAAGGTGAGCTCGACGGGCTTGCCGCTCGGGTCCTTCAGGACGCCGCCGCTGAGCTCGAACCCGGCCTCGTCGAGGATCTTCTTGGCTCCGGCCACGTCGGGCGCCGTGGTGGCGTTCTTGTACTCCGGGGCGAGGAAGGGCTCTCCGGCGGGCAGCGGGATGCCGGTCGGGTTGCTGATCTCCGGGTAGAGGGTCGCCTGGGCCTGTACGTGGATCGCCTTGCGGTCGATGACCATGGCCATGGCCTTGCGCAGGGCCGGGTTGTCGAACGGCTTGCGGGCCGTGTTGAACCACAGGCCGTGGATGCCGAGCCCCGAGGGGAACCACAGCTTGTGGTTCTTCGGGTCCTTGGCGATGTACAGCTGCTTGTAGTTCGGCATGAAGACGAACGACCACTCCAGCTTGCCGTTCGCCAGGGCCGTGGTCGCGGCGCTGTTGTCGTTGTACGTGCTGTAGCGCAGTTCCTTGACCTTCGTCTCGCCCTTCCAGTAGGTGGGCGTGGCGACCAGGGTGGTGGTCTGCGGGGTGAAGGTCTTCAGCTTGTACGGACCCGAGCCGACCGGGGTGCGGTTGGGCCAGGTCTCGGGGTTCTCGACCTTCTCCCAGATGTGCTTGGGCACGACGTAGGTCGTGATGATCCTGTTCTGGTTGACGAACTGGGAGTCCTTGAAGGTCAGAACGACCTTCTCACCCTCGACGGCGATGCCGTCGAACGGGATGCCGAAGCCGTTGAGCCCCGGGTGCTTCTTCAGCAGTTCGAAGGTGAAGGCGACGTCGGCGGCGGTCAGCGGCTTTCCGTCGGCCCACTTGGCCCGCTTGTCGAGGGTGAAGGTGAGCTTGGTGAAGTTGGACTCCCAGTCCCACGCGGTCGCGAGCCAGGGGTCCGCCTTGTCGGTGGGGCGGATCTGGTTGGTCATCGCCAGCGGCTCGTAGATCATGTAGCGGTAGCCGAGGGTGGCGCTCGCCGAGGTCGCGAGGAACGGGTTGCTGTTGTTCGTCTGCGGCCCGTCCGGCTTGCCGAGAGTCAGCACGCCCGTGGCACCCGCGCCTCCCCCCTTGTTGGCACCCGAGTTGGCGGACGAACAGCCTGCGGCGAGCGCGACCACGGCGGTGGCGGCTGAGAGCGCTCTCAGAGTGTGACGACGGCGTACGGACATGACGACTCCAGGAGGACTGCGGGTCTGGGAGATCCGGCGGTGTGGACAGCGCGCTACGCGCCAGGTGCGGGAGGTGCGGGAGGTGCGGGAGGTGCGGGTGCGTGTGACGGCGGTTGCGGGTGCGTGTACGGCGGTCGCGGGTGCGTGTACGGCGGTCGCGGGTGCCTGACGCGGGTGCGGCGTGCGGTGCGGGGTGTGTGGTGCGGTGCCTGCGGGGCGGTGGAGCGGATGCGGTGCCTGCGGGGCGGTGGCGCGGGGATCGGTGCGGTGCCTGTCGGCGGTTCGGGGATACGGACGGGCGGCCTCGCGGCCGGACCCGTTACGGCGCCGAGCGGCGCACGACCAGTTCGGTGGGCAGCACGACCGGTCCGTCCGGTACGGCGGTGCCGCCGAGGTGGGAGAGCAGCAGGCGGGCCGCCGCCTCGCCCATCTGCCGGGTGGGCTGATGCACGGTGGTCAGCGGTGGTTCGGTGTGTTCGGCCATCGGGATGTCGTCGAAGCCGACCACCGCGATGTCGTCGGGTACGCGGCGGCCGGCGGCTCGCAGGGCCCGCAGGACACCGGCCGCGCTGATGTCGTTGTGCGCGAAGACGGAGTCGAACTCGGTTCCCGAGCCGAGGAGTTGCTCGACGGCGAGCCGGCCCCCGCGCTCGGTGAAGTCTCCGTCCACGACCAGATCGGTGGGCAGGACGGAGAGGAATCCCGCGAGCCGGTCGCGTACGCAGCCGAAGTGCCTCGGCCCCGTGACGACCAGAGGTCTCGTGCGCCCCTCGTCCCGCAGGTGGCGGGCGGCGCAGGCACCTCCCTCGTGATTGGTGGTCACGACGGAGGGGAATTCCGGGTGATGGCCCCTGTCGTCGATCAGGACGATCGGCAGACCGGACCGGTGCAGCGCGGTGAGCTGGTCGAGGGTGTTCTCCGGTTCGACGACGACGAGACCGTCGAAGGCGCGCGCCGACACCTGGGTGGTGAAGCGCTCGACGGACTCGGCACCCCGGTTGCAGGTGAAGAGCAGCAGCCCGTAGTCGGCGGCCTCGACGGTGTCGACAACCCCCTGGAGCACCTCGCCCATCCAGGGCCAGGTCAGCGAGGGCACCAGCATCCCGACCGTGCGGCTGCTGCCACGGGCCAGTCCGACGGCGCCCGAGCTGGGCACGTAACCGAGGTCTGCGATCACTTCACGAACACGAGCGGCTGTGGAACCGTCCACTTCGCCCTTGAGGTTGATGACCCGCGACACGGTCGTCTTGCTGACGCCGGCCTCACGGGCGACATCGGCGATGGTGACACGCATCGGGGCCTCCAGGGGCAAGGCAGGACAGGTGGTTCGCAGGGCTTCGGTACCGGTTCCGCAACCGGTACCGGAACCGGTACCGGCGTTGCGGCTGGAGTTAACCCCCCTGGAACAGGGGCGTCAATACTTCACGCCGAGATTGGTCCGTACCCATACCGAAAGGAGATCCGGCGGAGCCTGTGTTCACTTCTCGAAGACACGGACCTATTGACGCGAACACGTAATACCCAGTTCACTCACGCTCGTTCGACGGCACTTCCCCCACGCCCCTGCCGAGAAAGGCAGCAGCCCATGATTCGGACAAGCAGAACGGCGAGGGTTCTCGTCGCGACGGCGCTCGCCACGGCGGGCCTCGCCGGGCTCTCCTCCGGGACCGCCCAGGCCGCCGGCGAGACCGTGAACATCGTGCTGACCACCACGGACGACGCGGGCGGGCGCCATGTCACGCGTGGCCTCCAGGCCCAGGCCCCGGTCTCCTTCGTCGCGGGCAACGGGGGCGCGGGCACCGGTATCACCGTCGACGAGAACACCCGCTACCAGACCTTCACCGGCGGCGGGGCCTCGTTCACCGACACGGCCGCCTGGCTGATGAAGGGCAGCGGGGCGCTCAGCCAGGCCACCCGCGACCAGACGATGAAGAAGCTCTTCTCCCCCACGGAGGGCATCGGGCTGTCGTTCGTCCGCAATCCGATGGGCGGGTCGGACCTGGCGCGGTTCGGCTACACCTACGACGACATGCCGGCCGGTCAGACGGATCCGACGCTCGCCGGCTTCTCGATCGCACACGATCTGCAGGACGTGCTGCCGCTCACGAAGCAGGCCAAGCAGCTCAACCCCGCGTTGACGACGGTCGCCTCGCCGTGGACGGCACCGGCCTGGATGAAGGACAGCGGTCAGCTCAACGGCGGCTGGCTGAAGGCCGAGCACTACGGGACGTACGCCGACTACTTCGTGAAGTACCTCCAGGCCTGGAAGGACCAGGGCGTCCCGGTCGACTACGTCACCGCTCAGAACGAGCCCACCTGCTGCTCCGGCTACCCCTCGATGAGCTGGAACGGCTCCGGCCTCGCCTACTTCACCAAGAGCGAGCTGCTGCCCGGTCTCCAGTCGGCCGGGCTGACCACCAAGGTCCTGGCGCACGACTGGAACTGGGACACCTACGACGCGTACGCCGCCGCGACGGTCGACGACGCCGCGGTGCGCAGCCACCCGAACTTCGGCGGGGTCGCCTGGCACGGCTACGGGGGCGACGTCGCGAAGCAGACCTCCGTGCACGACCGGTACCCGCAGGTGGATGCCTTCCAGACGGAGCACTCCGGCGGTACCTGGATCGCCGACCAGCAGCGCGAGGACATGCTCAACATCATCGACTACACCCGTAACTGGGCGAAGTCGGTGACCAAGTGGTCGCTGGCCGTCGACCAGAACCGGGGCCCGCACAACGGCGGCTGCGGCACCTGCGACGGGCTGGTCACCGTGCACAACGGGGACAGCAGGCACGGCCAGGTCGACTACACGGTGGAGTACTACACGATGGGCCACCTGACGAAGTACGTCCGGCCCGGCGCGTCCCGGATCGCCTCCACCGCCAGCTCGGCCGTGCCCAACGTCGCCTGGCGCAACCCGGACGGTTCGAAGGCGCTGATCGCCTACAACGGCGGCACGTCGGCCCAGCAGATCACCGTCAACTGGGGCGGCCAGAAGTTCACCTACTCCCTGCCCGGCCGCACCTCGGCAACCTTCACCTGGTCGGGCACCCAGTCGGGCTCCTCGGGCAGCAGCGGCGCGTTCACCGGCATCGGCGGCAAGTGCCTGGACGCCACGGACAACACGGCGGCCGACGGCACCCCCGTCCAGATCTGGGACTGCACCGGCGCGGACAACCAGAGGTGGACGGTCGGCGCGGACGGCTCCGTCAAGGTGCTGGGCGCCTGCCTCGACGTCACCTCGGGCTCGACGGCCGACGGAGCAAAGGTCCAGCTGTACACATGCAACGGCTCCGGCGCACAGCGCTGGACGTACAACGCGTCGACCGGGGACGTGGTCAACACGGCGGCGGACAAGTGCCTCGACGCGACCGGGCAGTCCTCGGCGAACGGCACCCGGCTGCAGATCTGGACCTGCACCGGCACCGCCAACCAGAAGTGGCGTCTCCAGTAGCGGCACGGACGGACGGCGGCCGGACCGGGGTCTCCCCGCCCGGCCGCCGTCGTGCGGTGTACCGGGCGCATTGCCGCCGTCGTGCGGGGCGGACGGGCCGGGCCTAGACTTGGGAGCACCGGCACCCGGCTCAACGTGCCGCCGAGCCAGGGCGGTTGGGGCCGGTGCCCATGGGGCCGGTGAGCGTGCCGGGGGTGAGCCCGGCGGGGGCGGAGGACGGAGGCAGCCATGCCGCGGACCAATCCCCACCTCGACAGCGGGAGCGAGAACGCCTTCGGTCCGTCGCACGAGGCGCGTGGCTGGCAGGCGGGTTACGACGCGGGGATCGGCTCCCCCGACGGTGTGCCCGCGACTCCTCTGGTCCGTGTCGGCGGCTTCATGGAGGCGTTCGCCGAGGGCGCCGTGGCGGGCAACGCCGACGGCGGGACGGAGGGCTGGCGGCTGTGGGCCGTACGCGAGGAGGGCCCCGGCGCCCTGGCCCGTCCGCCGGACACGGAACCCGTGAGCAGCGGCGAGACCGGGGACCCCGCCACGGACTTCCCGCTCGCGTGGCGGAGCGTGGGGCCCTTGCCGCTGCTGCCGATGCTGACACACAGCGCGCCCGAGGCGCACGGTGCGTGGACCAACCAGCTCGCGGGCCTGGCGCTGAGGCGGGCTCTCGCCGCGCCGGGCGGTCCCGAGGTGCTCTACCTGCCGGTCTGCCTCCAGCCCGGGCACACGCTCACCGGTGACTCCGTGCTCGACGCGGGCTACTGGCACGGCACGGTGTCCGGTTCGTTCGACACCGCCGGCCGGGAAGCCGCCGAGCACGCGCTGGTGCGCGTCCCGCACTTCCCGGGGCTGGTCCGCTACCGCCCCGCGGACGACCACAACTTCTGGGAGTGGCTCCCGCTGGCACAGGGGGATCTGACGCTGCTGTGAGGGATACGGCCGCCCATGCTCTCCGCGCTCCCCGTGAGGGATGCCGGAAGGCATGAGCGGCCGGGGCCGTTCCAGCCCTTCCAGGGGCTTCTATCCGGATCAGGCGCGAGCCCGGCGTGGTCCGGAGGCGCGTCCTAGTCCGTGGGCTCCACACCGGCCCGCAGCAGGCCGAAGGTGTACGCGTCCTCCAGGGCCTGCCAGGACGCGGCGATGACGTTCTCGGCCACACCGACCGTGGCCCAGTCACCCGATCCGTCACCGGTGGTGATCAGCACCCGGGTGGTGGACTCGGTACCGGTGCGGCCCTCCAGGATGCGGACCTTGTAGTCGATCAGCTCCAGCTTGGCGAGCTGCGGATAGATCCGCTCCAGGCCCACCCGCAGGGCCCGGTCCAGGGCGTTGACCGGGCCGTTGCCCTCGGCCGTCGCGACGATCCGCTCGCCCTTGGCCCACAGCTTGACGGTCGCCTCGTTGGCGTGGGTGCCGTCGGGGCGGTCCTCGACGATCGCCCGCCAGGACTCCACGCGGAAGTAGCGGCGGGGCCTGCCGTCGACCTCGGCCCGCAGCAGCAGCTCGAAGGAGGCGTCGGCCGCCTCGTAGGTGTAGCCCTTGAGCTCGCGCTCCTTGACGCGCTCCACGACCCGGCCGACCAGGGCCCGGTCGTCCCCGAGGTCGATGCCGAGCTCCTTGCCCTTGAGCTCGATGGAGGCACGGCCCGCCATGTCGGACACGAGCATCCGCATCGTGTTGCCGACGAGTTCGGGGTCGATGTGCTGGTACAGGTCCGGATCGACCTTGATCGCGGAGGCGTGCAGTCCGGCCTTGTGCGCGAAGGCGGAGACCCCCACGTAGGGCTGGTGGGTGGAGGGCGTGAGGTTGACGACCTCGGCGATGGCGTGGGAGATCCGGGTCGTCTCGGCGAGCGCGCCCTCGGGGAGGACGGTCTTGCCGTACTTGAGCTCCAGGGCGGCGACGACGGGGAAGAGGTTGGCGTTGCCGACCCGCTCGCCGTAGCCGTTGGCGGTGCACTGCACGTGCGTGGCACCGGCGTCCACGGCGGCCAGGGTGTTGGCGACGGCGCAGCCGGTGTCGTCCTGGGCGTGGATGCCGAGCCGGGCTCCGGTGTCGGCGAGGACGGTGGAGACGACGGCCTGGATCTGGGCCGGGAGCATGCCTCCGTTGGTGTCGCAGAGGATGACCACGTCGGCGCCGGCCTCGTGTGCGGTGCGTACGACCTGCTTGGCGTACTCGGCGTCGGCGCGGTAGCCGTCGAAGAAGTGCTCGCAGTCGACGAAGACCCGGCGGCCCTGCTCCCGGAGGTGGGAGACGGTGTCGCGGACCATCTCCAGGTTCTCCTCCAGCGTGGTGCGCAGCGCGAGTTCCACGTGGCGGTCGTGTGACTTGGCGACCAGCGTGATCACCGGCGCCCCGGAGTCGAGCAGCGCCTGGACCTGCGGGTCCTCGGCGGCCTTGCCGCCCGCCCGGCGGGTGGCCCCGAAGGCGACGAGCTGGGCGTGCCGGAAGTCGATCTCCTGGCGGGCGCGGGCGAAGAACTCCGTGTCGCGGGGGTTGGCCCCGGGCCAGCCGCCCTCGATGAAGCCCACACCGAAGTCGTCCAGATGCCGTGCAATGGTCAGCTTGTCCGCGACCGTCAGGTTGATGCCTTCACGCTGCGCTCCGTCGCGCAGCGTGGTGTCGAAGACATGGAACGTGTCGTCGGGGGCCGAGGCCTTGGTGGTCATACTGATCTGACTCCTGTCGGGTGAGCGGATCCGGACGAATCGGCTCCACTTGCCCCCATCATCTCGCGTGCCTCGCTCCGGCCGTGGTGTGGGCCGGAAAACGAAAAAACCCCTCGCGGGTGCGAGAGGTCTGCGCGCGGGTCTGGGGCACGATGTCCGTTCCGTACGTGGTGGTACGGGACGGTCACTGCGGACCGGCGCGCCTGCTGCCGATAATCATGGCGAACGAGGACACGGCAGCAGTCTGGCACAGCGGCACTCCCGGGTCTCGGGGCGTCTCAGGATGCGGGCGTGACGTCCGTCGCAGCGCCGGACGCGGGCCCAGGGGCGGCGTTCGCGCCCTCGCCGGATGCGGGGACCGGACCGGCGTCCGCACCCTCGCCGGACGCGGGGACCTGCATGAGTGTCTCGTCCACGTACCGGCGCACCTGGTCCAGGACCTGTTCCCGCCCGGTCCCCGGGATGCCGACGGTGACGTGGACGCTGAACCCGTCGAGCAGGGCGCGGAGCCGGGTCGCGGCCCGGCCGGTGTCCACGGCACGGAAGTCCCCGCGCGCGATCCCGTCGGCCAGCAGCTCCACGAGATCCCGGTGCCAGGCGTCCTCGATGGCGGCCTGCCGCGCGCGGGCGTCGTCGTCGGCGTCCTGCGAGCGGTTCCAGACCTCCAGCCAGAGCGTCCAGTGCGGGTCGCGGTGGCCCTCGGGGACGTACAGCGCGATGTAGGCGTCGAGCCGCTCGCGCGCGCCGCCCGGGGCGGTGAGCAGGGCGCGGCGTTCGGTGCCGAGGCGCGCCTCGCTCCACTCCAGGGTCTGGAGCAGCAGTTCGTCCTTGGTGCGGAAGTAGTAGAGGAGGTGCCCGCTGCTCATCCGGACCTCGCGGCCGAGCCCCGCCATGGTGAGCCCGTCGAGTCCGCGCTCGGCGACGGTGGTCATGACGGCGGCGAGCACGTCCTCCCGGGGCGGGGCGACGTTGCGGCGGCGCGGGTTACCGGTCACGGGTTTCAGATCCTGGGCTGTTGCTGCGTGATGCAGTGGATGCCTCCACCGCCGGCAAAGATCGTACGGGCGTCGACGCGTGTCACCGTACGGTCCGGGAACAGGTCGGCGAAGACGGCCGCCGCCTCCTCGTCCCTGGGGTCGTCGAAGGCGCAGAGGATCACGCCGTCGTTGCAGAGGTAGTGGTTGATGTAGGAGTAGTCGTTCCACTCCCCTTCGGCGTTCCGCAGCACCGTGGGGGCGGGGATCTCCACCACTTCCAGGGGGCGTCCCCGCGCGTCGGTGGCGGCGCGCAGGAGGCGGACCGTCTCGCGGGTGACCTCGTGGTCCGGGTGCGAGGGATCGGGCTGGACATGGGCGACCACGACGCCGGGGCGGGCGAAGGCGGCGACGATGTCCACATGGCCGAGGGTGCCGTACGTTCCGTAGTCCCCCGTCAGGCCGCGCGGCAGCCAGAGGGCCTTCTCGGTGCCGAGCCTGGCGTGGATCTCCTCCTCGACGGCCTGCCGGGTCCAGCCGGGGTTGCGTTCCGCGCCCAGCTGGACCGTCTCGGTGAGCAGCACGGTGCCCTCGCCGTCGACGTGGATCGCACCGCCCTCGTTGACCAGCGGCGAGCTGTGGACGGGGACCCCGGCCAGCTCGGCGACACCGCGCGCGATGTGCCGGTCGTGCTCCCAGCGCGCCCAGCCCTGTGCGCCCCATCCGTTGAACGTCCAGTCCACCGCCGCGAGCCGGCGGCCGTCGGTGACGAACGTGGGGCCGATGTCACGCATCCAGGCGTCGTCGAGGGGACGCGGGGCGATCTCGATGTCCGGGCCGAGCAGCTCGCGCGCGCCGTCCTCCTGCCCCGGCCCCACGATCACCGTGACCGGTTCGAAGCGGCGCACCGCCCGGGCGACCGCGGCCCAGGCACGACGGGCCTCGTCCAGCTCCGCGGCGGTGGCGAAGGTGGGGTTGGGGCCGGGCCAGGCCATCCAGGTGCGCTCGTGCGGGGCCCACTCGGGCGGCATACGGAAGGTCATGGCGGGTTCCTAGAGGAAGTAGAGGCGGTTGAGGGCGACGGAGTCGGCGGCCGGTGAACGCAGCGGGTCCCCGTCGAGGGTGACCAGCCCGGTCTCGCCGTCGACACCGACCTGTCCGGTACGGGAGTTGAGGCGCAGGTCGGCGGGTCCGATGCCCCGCGTGCCCCGGACGGCGACGCGGCGCCGGCGGGTGGGCATCAGGTCGGAACCGAGCTGGATGGCGGCCTCCGCGACGAAGGCCACGGACAGATCGGCGGCCGTCGCTCCGTACGCACCGAACTGCGGTCCCAGGACCAGGGGTTCGCAGGTGTCCGTGGCGGCGTTGGGGTCGCCGGTGACGCCGTAGGCGGGAAAGCCGGACTTCAGGACCAGCTGGGGCTTCGCGCCGAAGAACTCCGGGCGCCACAGGACGATGTCGGCGAGCTTGCCCGTCTCGACGGAGCCGACCTCGTGGGACAGCCCGTGGGCGATGGCGGGGTTGATGGTGAGCTTGGCGATGTAGCGCAGCACGCGGGCGTTGTCGTCGGCCGGGCCGTCGCCCTCCATGGGGCCGAGCTCCGCCTTCATCTTCGCCGCCATGGCGAAGGTGCGGCGCACGGTCTCCCCGGCCCGCCCCATGCCCTGGGCGTCGGACGAGGTGATCCCGATGGCTCCGAGGTCGTGCAGCACGTCCTCCGCCCCCATCGTCCCGGCCCGGATCCGGTCGCGCGCCACGGCCGCGTCGCCGGGGAGGTCGGTCTTGAGGTCGTGGACGGAGACGATCATCCCGTAGTGCTCGGCGACCGCGTCGCGGCCGAAGGGGAGCGTCGGGTTCGTGGAGGAGCCGATGACGTTCGGGACGCCCGCCATCTTCAGGACGTTGGGGACGTGCCCGCCGCCGCAGCCCTCGATGTGGAACGCGTGGATCGTGCGGCCTTCGAGCACGCTCAGGGTGTCCTCGACGGACAGGCACTCGTTCAGCCCGTCGCTGTGCAGGGCGACCTGGACGTCGTACTCCTCGGCGACCCTCAGCGCGGTGTCCAGGGCGCGGGTGTGCGCGCCCATGTCCTCGTGGACCTTGAAGCCGCAGGCCCCGCCCTCGGCGAGGGCCTCGACGAGCGGCGCCCGGTGGGAGGAGGAACCGCGGCCGAGGAAGCCGATGTTGACCGGCCAGGCGTCGAAGGCGTTGAACGCGTGACGCAGGGCCCACGGCGAGTTGACGCCGACGCCCCACACCGGGCCGAACTCCTGGCCGATGATCGTGGTGACGCCGGAGGCCAGCGAGGCCTCCATGATGCGCGGGGAGAGCAGGTGGACGTGCGGGTCCACGGCTCCGGCCGTCGCGATGAGGCCTTCGCCGGAGACGATCGTCGTGCCGGTGCCGACGACCACGTCGACCCCGTCCAGGGTGTCCGGGTTGCCGGCCCGTCCGATCGCGCTGATGCGGCCCTCGCGGATGCCGACCGAGACCTTGCGGATGCCCAGCACGGCGTCGATGACCAGGACGTTGCTGATGACGACGTCGCAGGTCTCCCGGACGGCGGCGGCCTTGAGGTGCAGACCGTCGCGGGCGGTCTTGCCGAACCCGGCGAGGAACTCGTCCCCCGGCTTCTGGGAGTCGGACTCCACCCGTACGGTCAGCCCGGAGTCGCCGAGCCTGACCCGGTCCCCGGCGCGCGGACCGTGCACGGACGCGTATGCGTACGGATCCGTCATTCGCCCTCCTCCGCTCCGAGGTAACCGCAGGCCGCGGCTCTGCGCAGGGCCTCCTCCTTGGCTCCCGGGGCGTCCAGCGGGCCGTCGACGAGCCCGGCGAAGCCGATCGCGATCCGGTCGCCGCCGATGGGGACGAGCGCGGCACGCACGGACTCCCCCGGGCCGAAGCGGACGGAGGAGCCCGCGGCCACGCTCAGCCGCATCCCGTACGCCGCTGCGCGGTCGAAGTGGAGCCGGGGGTTGGCCTCGAAGAAGTGGAAGTGGCTGGTCACGCTGACCGGGACGGTCGCGGTGTTGCGGACGGTGAGCCGCACCGCCGGCTCGGGCTCCGAGGTCCCGGGGCCCGGGAGGAGCGCGCCGGGGGCGTCGGCGCCGAGGGAGCCGTCGAGGGGACGGCTGACGACCGCGAGCCGGGAACCGTCGTCGAAGACGGCCTCCACCTGGACCTCGGTGACCACGTCGGCCACACCGGGCAGCACGTCGTCAGGCCCCAGGACGGCGCGGGCGGCCTCGATCGCCTCGGCGAGCCTGCGCCCGTCCCTGGCCGCCTCGCAGACGGTGTCGGCGATCAGGGCCGTCGCCTCGGGGACGTTGAGCCGCAGGCCACGGGCGCGCCGGGCCCTGGCCAGCTCGGCAGCGCCGAAGAGCAGCAGCCGGTCGCGTTCGGTCGGGGTCAGTCGCACGTCACCACACCTCCTGGTTTTGAGCAGCACTCTAACCAGTTTCGAGCGGCGCTCAAAACATGGGGCGCGGAAGTCCGCGGGCACGCGGAGGCCGCAGGGCGAGGGATGGGGCGGAAGGCAGGAGCGAAGGGACTCGGGCGAGGTGCTCCGGGAACGCGCGTAGGCCGCGCCCCTCGCGAGGGACGCGGCCTACGTGTACGAGCGGCGCGTACGGCCCGGGGATCAGCCGAGCCGTGGAACCGTACGGTCCGGGGATCAGCCGAGCCGGTGCATCCGTACGGTCCGGGGATCAGCCGAGCCGGTGCATCCGTACGGTCCGGGGATCAGCCGAGCCGGTGGAACCGTACGGTCCGGGGATCAGCCGAGCCGGTGCATCCAGCCGTGGGTGTCCTCGGCGATGCCCCGCTGGATGTCCAGCAGGCGCTCGCGCAGCTTGAGGGTCACCTCGCCGGGGGTGCCGTCGCCCTGCGTCCACTCGCCGTCCGCGCACTTCACGGTGCCGACGGGCGTGATGACGGCGGCGGTGCCGCAGGCGAAGACCTCGGTGAGCGTGCCGTTCTCGGTGTCGGCGCGCCACTGGTCGATGGAGACGCGGCCCTCCTCGGCGGTGTAGCCGAGGTCCCGGGCGACGGTGAGCAGGGAGTCACGGGTGACGCCGGCGAGCAGCGAGCCGGTGAGCGACGGGGTGACGATCCGCTTGCCGCCGTCCTCCTGGTCGTACACGAAGTAGAGGTTCATGCCGCCCAGTTCCTCGACCCACTTGTGCTCGACGGCGTCGAGGTAGGCGACCTGGTCACAACCCTTGGCGGCGGCCTCGGCCTGGGCGAGCAGGGACGCGGCGTAGTTGCCGCCGGTCTTGGCGTCGCCCATGCCGCCGGGGACGGCGCGGACGCGGTCCTGCGAGAGCCAGATGGAGACCGGCTTCACACCGCCGGGGAAGTAGGCGCCCGCGGGCGAGGCGATGACGAGGAAGAGGTACTCGTTGGCGGGGCGGACACCCAGACCGACCTCGGAGGCGATCATGAAGGGGCGCAGGTAGAGGGACTCCTCGCCGCCGTGCGCCGGGACCCACGCCTGGTCCTGCTGGACCAGCACGTCACAGGCCTCGATGAAGGTCTCGACGGGGAGCTCGGGCATCGCGAGGCGGACCGCGGAGCGCTGGAAGCGGGCGGCGTTGGCCTCCGGGCGGAAGCTGGCGACGGAGCCGTCGGGCTGCCGGTAGGCCTTGAGCCCCTCGAAGATCTCCTGGGCGTAGTGCAGCGTCATGTTGGCCGGGTCGATGGACAGCGGACCGTACGGGACGAGCTGGGCGTCGTGCCAGCCGCGCCCCTCGGTCCAGCTGATCGTCACCATGTGATCGGTGAAGTGGCGGCCGAAGCCGGGGCTGGCCAGGATCGCCTCGCGCTCCGCGTCGGACAGCGGATGCGAGGAGGGCTTGAGCTCGATCGTGGGCGTCGTCATGAGTGCGTGTCCTTCACCGGTCTTGTGTCTGATGGACCGCGCTCGCTCCCGCCCTCGCCCGGCGCCGGCCGGAAAGGTTGTAGGACGTCCGAGCACTACCGCGAGCCGCGGTCCCGTTCGATTATCTCTCGCGGGCGGCTCTGCACGAAATGACGTGTTTGCGGTGACGTCGACGGTATCGCTACGGCGACGCGAAAACGCGGTCCTGGGGTCGATGGTGGCACCCGGGGACCGCAAGGTGAAGCCGCCGGGTGCGGTTGCTGCCCGGCGGCTTCGAAGTGGAGACGTCGGGTCAGCCTGCTACGCGTACCGCGAGCGCGTCGCCGATCTCGTCGGTGGTGCGCGGGTGCTTTCCGTCACGCTCCGCGAGATCGGCGGAGACGGCGTCCTCGATGCGCACGGCCTCGGTCTCGTAGCCGAGGTGGCGCAGCAGGAGGGCGACGGAGAGGATCGTGGCGGTCGGGTCGGCCTTGCCCTGGCCCGCGATGTCGGGGGCAGTGCCGTGGACCGGCTCGAACATGGACGGGAAGGCGCCCGTCGGGTTGATGTTGCCGGAGGCGGCCAGGCCGATACCGCCGGTCACGGCAGCGGCGAGGTCGGTGAGGATGTCACCGAAGAGGTTGTCGGTGACGATGACGTCGAAGCGTTCCGGCTGGGTGACGAAGAAGATCGTCGCGGCGTCGACGTGCAGGTAGTCGGTGGTGACCTCGGGGTACTCGGCCGCGACCTTGTCGAAGGTGTTCTTCCACAGGTGGCCCGCGTACACGAGGACGTTGTTCTTGTGGACGAGCGTCAGCTTCTTGCGCGGACGGGCGGCGGCACGCGCGAAGGCGTCACGCACGACGCGCTCGACACCGTAGGCGGTGTTGACGCTGACCTCGGTGGCGACCTCGTGCTCCGTGCCGGTGCGCAGGGAACCGCCGTTGCCCGTGTACGGGCCCTCGGTGCCCTCGCGGACGACGACGAAGTCGATCTCGGGACGGCCGGCGAGCGGCGTCACGGTGTTCGGGAAGAGCTTCGACGGCCTCAGGTTGATGAAGTGGTCGAAGGCGAAACGCAGCTTGAGCAGCAGCCCGCGCTCCAGCACGCCGGACGGGACCGAGGGGTCACCGATGGCTCCGAGCAGGATGGCGTCGTGGCCCTTGAGGGCTTCGAGCTCCGCGTCCGGGAGGGTTTCACCGGTGCGGTGCCATCGCTGGGCGCCGAGGTCGTACTCCTTGGTCTCCAGCTTCACATCCTGCGGGAGAACAGCGTTGAGGACCTTGAGGCCCTGGGTGACGACCTCCTGGCCGATACCGTCGCCGGGGATCACTGCGAGATCGATGCTGCGAGACATGCATGCACCCTAGCCCCCGTCCCACCCCATGACATCCGACGTCCATCATGCGGACACGGTCCGGCGTCGGCAGCCTTGGGGCGGGAGGCCGGCCTCAGTGACCCGTCGACCCGCCGTTGTCCCTGCGGTCGAGGGCACGCTGCAGTGCGGCGGCGGCGTTCTTGCGCTCCGGCTCGGCGGTGCGGGGGGTGTGACGGACGCGGCGGGCGGTGGTCTCGGCCATGACGGATCGACTCCTTGAGATCGCGTGGATTTCGAGATCGGGACTTCGCGCAACGGATGTCGAGATCGGGATTTCGAGGCGCCGGAAGGGGCGGGGAGCGGATGCCGCAGGGGTTGCCTGCTTCGGGGCGCGCTCACTTCCGCCGGTCGCTGGTCATGCGATTCGTTCGGCTCCTACAAAGCTAGGGCAGCTGAGGCCATCTGTCTCCACAGATACTCGGACTTCCTACTATCTGAGACGGCGCGGCGGCGGCCGGACCGCGCGGCCCGCTTTCCGCCGTGCGCCGCGCCCCTCGCGAGGGCCCGCCGCGCCCCTCGTCCCGCGCCCCTCGCGAGGGCTCACCACGTCCTGGCTCAGAGATCCACGGTGAGCTGCGCCTGGAGGTGTGCGCGCAGGACGCCGGCCATGTCGGTCGCACGGTCGCTGAGCAGCCACTGCACCTGGAGGCCGTCCATCAGGGCGATCAGCTGCCGGCCCGCGTCGTCCGGGGCGATCCCTGCACGCAGTGCGCCGTCCCGGCCCGCCTGGACGTACGCCAGTTGGGCGCCCGCCACCGAATTCTCGTAGCGGCGGACGAAGTACCCGTGAGCAGGGTGGTCCGCGGCCGTCGCCTCGGCGGACACCACCGAGAAGAGCTCGACGATCCCGCGCCGGGTGGAGTTCAGGGCCGCCAGCTCGGCGAACCGCCGCAGCCGCCCGACCCCCGTGGTGCCGCCCAGCGACAGCCACTCGCCGTCCACCTCGTCACGGTGCTCCAGGACGGCGAGCAGCAGCGCCTCCTTGGTCGGGAAGTGGTGCAGCAGTCCGGTGTGCGAGATGCCGCACCTGGTCGCGAGCACCCGGAGCGACGCACCCCGGTAACCGGCCTCGCCGAACAGGGACATGGCCTGGTCGAGGATCTCCAGCCGTTTCGCCCGGCCCTTCGCGTATCCACGCGGCGCTTCGGCCGTCACTCGTCACTCCCCCGGTCCGCCGGCGCGGGGCGGGCCGGCTGTTCGGTGCGTCGGATCGCCATGCGGCCTCCAGGGAATTCCAGCCGGAGATTCGGCTCCGGAGATACTTACCAGGTGGTCGGGATTCACTCTATGGTGAAGGCGAACCGTGTCGCGAAAGGACCCGCCGTGGCCCCCTCCCTGCCCTACCTCGACCCCACGCTGCCCGTCGCCGAGCGGGTCGACGACCTCCTCGGCCGCATGACCCTGGCCGAGAAGGCCGGCCAGATGCTCCAGCTGAACGCCAAGGACGGGGTGCGACACCTCATCGAGGACCTGCACGCGGGCTCGATCCTGCACGCCTCCCCCGACCGCGTCCTGGAAGCGGCGGCGCTGACCGAGCGGACCCGCCTGCGCATCCCGCTGCTGGTCGCGGAGGACTGCATCCACGGCCACTCCTTCTGGGAGGGGGCCACGATCTACCCCACGCAGCTGGGCCTGGCGGCCACCTGGGACGCCGGCCTCGTGGAGCGCGTCGCCCGCGCCACCGCCGTCGAGGTCGCCGCCACGGGCGTGCACTGGACGTTCTCGCCGGTGCTCTGCATCACCCGGGACCTGCGGTGGGGCCGGGTGAGCGAGACCTTCGGCGAGGACCCCTTCCTGATCGGCGAACTGGCTTCCGCGATGGTGCGCGGCTACCAGGGCGACGGGCTCGCCGACCCGACGGCGGTCCTCGCCTGCGCCAAGCACTTCGCGGGCTACTCCGAGACGCAGGGCGGCCGTGACGCGAGCGAGGCGGACATCTCCCGCCGCAAACTCCGCTCGTGGTTCCTGCCCCCGTTCGAGCGCGTGGCCCGGGAGGGCTGCCGCACGTTCATGCTCGGCTACCAGTCCATGGACGGCGTGCCGATCACGGTCAACGACTGGCTGCTCAACGAGGTGCTGCGCGGCGAGTGGGGCTACACCGGCACGCTGGTCACGGACTGGGACAACGTCGGCCGCATGGTGTGGGAGCAGAAGGTCTACGCCGACCACACCCAGGCGGCGGCCGCCGCCGTCCGCGCGGGCAACGACATGGTGATGACCACCCCGCAGTTCTTCGAGGGCGCGCAGAACGCCGTCGCCGAAGGCACCCTGGACGAGGCGGAGATCGACGCGGCGGTACGGCGCGTCCTCACCCTGAAGTTCGAGCTCGGCCTCTTCGAGAACCCGCGCCACCCGGACGTCGCCCGGCAGGCAGCGGTCATCGGCAGCGCCGGTCACACCGAGCTGAATCTGGAGGCCGCGCGCCGTTCCCTGGTGCTGCTCACCAACGACGGCACCCTCCCGCTGGCGGGCGGCCTGGTGCCGGGGCCGGACGGGCGCGCCGTCGCCGAGGACGGTTCGGCTCCCCGCCGGGTGGCCGTCGTCGGCCCCAACGCCGATGACGCCCAGACCCAGCTGGGCGACTGGGCGGGTTCCTCGGGCCAGGCGGACTGGCTGCCGGACGGCCACCCGCGCCACATGATCCGTACCGTGCTCGACGGCTTCCGCGAGCACGTGCCGGCCGACTGGACCGTCACCTACGCCCGGGGAGCCGAGATCCTCTCCGTGGGCCCCGACCCGGAGGGCGCGTTCTTCCCGGACGGACAGCCCCGCCCCGAGGTCGTCGTGCCGGCCGAGCCCTCCGCCGACCTGATCGGTGAGGCCGTGGCCGCAGCCGAGGCCGCCGACCACGTCGTCGCCGTCGTGGGCGACCGTATCGAGCTGGTCGGCGAGGGCCGTTCGACGGCGACCCTGGAACTCGTGGGAGACCAGGTCGCGTTGCTCGACGCGCTCGCCGCGACCGGCAAGCCGCTCGTCGTCGTGGTCATCAGTTCCAAGCCCCTGGTGCTGCCGCCGTCCGCCCACGGCGCGGCGGCGATCGTGCACGCCTTCAACCCGGGCATGCAGGGCGGCAGGGCGGTGGCCGAACTGCTGCTGGGCCTCGTCGAACCCTCGGGCCGGCTGCCCGTCTCCTTCGCCCGGCACGCGGGCCAGCAGCCCACGTACTACAACCAGGTCAGGGGGCAGCACGGCTCCCGGTACGCCGACCTCACCCAGCGCCCGGCCTTCGTGTTCGGCGAGGGCCTGAGCTACACGACCGTCGCGTACTCCGGTCTGGAGGTGCTCACCGCCTGCGTCGGCGAGAGCGACACGCTGCGGGCGCGTGTCACCGTCCACAACACGGGGGTGCGGCCCGCCATGGAGACGGTGCAGATGTACATCAGCGACAGCGTGACGTCCGTGACCTGGGCGGAGAAGGAGCTGAAGGGCTACCGGCAGGTCACGCTCGCCCCGGGTGAGCGGCGCGAGGTGCTCCTCGAACTGCCGGTCGCCGACTGCACCCTGGTGGACGCGGCCGGCCGCCGCGTGGTGGAGCCGGGCGCCTTCGAACTGCTCGTCGGACCGTCCTCGCGCGACGACGCCCTCCAGCGGGCGGGCTTCACCGTGAAGGGCTGAGGCCACGCGGAAAGCACCCGGCACGCGTGTGCACCGCGCCGGGTGCGGCAGCCGACGGAAGGCTGCCCGCCGACGGAGGACAGGGCGGGCAGCCGCAGCTCGACGGCAGCCGATCCCTACGAGGGCGCCAGCGTGGTGCGGGTGCCCCGGCGCCACACCTCACGCAGGTTGAGGGTGTCGCCGATCGTGACGGTGGGGTCGCCGTCCACGAGCAGCAGGTCGGCCCGCAGGCCCTCGGCGACGCGCCCACGGTCCTCCAGGCCGAAGCGGCGCGCCGGGGTGAGGGTCGCCGCGCGCAGGGCCTGGACCGGGGTGAGACCGGCCCGGACGAGGTACTGCAGCTCCTGGTGGACGCTGGCACCGTGGACCATGCCGCCGAGGAACGGCAGTGGCATGGGGGCCGCGTCGGTGCCCGCCATCAGGTCGACGCCGGCGTCGTGCAGGGCCTTGACCGAGGCGAGGACATCCTCCAGTTCTCCCTGCGGATAGCGGTCGTAGCTGCTGACCAAGGTCTTCGTCCAGGCCTCGTCCAGGCGTGATCCGACGCGCGGATCCTCGGCGAGGGACGATCCGGTGACGCCCGTCATGGAGGCGTTCAGGACGACGCACGGGACGACGAACGCACCCGAGGCGGCGATGAGTTCGATGATCTCCCCGGTGTGCGGCCGGTCCATGAACAGGTGGGCGAAGCCGTCGACGCCGGCCTCGACCCCCATCCGTGTCGCATCGACGGTCAGGGTGTGGGCGATGGCGAGCATCCCGTGCCGGTGGGCCTCGGCGACACCGGCGGTCAGCGTCGCCTGGTCGAGCATGGGCAGACCGGGGTGCCCCTCGACCGTACCGTCGTCGACCATGAACTTGATGTAGTCCGAGCCCGCGGCGACCAGCCGGGGGACGAAGGCGACCGCTTCCTCGGGCGTGGTGGAGAACGGCATCAGGGGCATCTCACGCGGAGCGGGCCGATCGCCGTGGCCGTCCGGTTCTGCGTGGCCGCCCGGCTTGAAGCCCTTGGGCATGAGTTCGCTGGGGTGGCCACCGGGAGGTGTGATGCCGAACCCCGCGGAGCGGACATCGGCGAGGGAGTCGTTCTCCGTGATGTGCGCGCGGCGGTCCCTGGTGTTCAGTCCCTGCATCTCCAGCTCGGTGGTGATCCCGAACCGCAGGGCCAGCGAGAGCGCCTCGTCGGAGGTGTGCACATGGGCGTCGATCAGGCCCGGCAGGAGCGTGCCGCCCCTGGCGTCGACGATGTCCGCCCCGGCGGGCGGCCGGCCTCCGACCGCCGCGATCCGCGTGCCGTCCAGCACGACGGTGGTGTCCTCCAGCACGTGCTCACCGTCGAACACCCGGCCGTTGATGATGGCTGTGATCATGACCCTCTCCTCCGGGCGGGCACGTCGCTCTGCTGGCGCCGAGTTCTCCCACCGCGTCGACCACATTAATGCAAGTTGCAATTCCATGCAGACTTGCATGCATCTGCTGCTTGCAGATACATGCGATAGGCTGCGGGGGTGACCGACAAGGACGCCTCCATGCCGCAGGGCCAGGCCCTCCTGGACGCCGTCGGCACGGCCTTCGCCCGCTTGCGGCGGCGCACCATGCAGGCGCCGGTCGACCCGCCTACGGGCCCCAAGGACTTGAAGCGCAACCTGGTCCTCAACATCGTGGACGAGGCGGCCGAGACGGACACGGAGATGACGGTCGGCGGGCTCGCCGACCACCTGCTGGTGGACCCGTCGGTGGCGAGCCGCATGGTCAGCGACTGCATCTCGCACGGCTATCTGGTCCGCGCGGCCTCGCAGCAGGACGGCCGCCGTACGGTGCTCCACCTCACGGAGGAGGGCACCGCCCTCCTCCGTCGTTTCCGCCACCAGCAGCGGCAGGCATTCGAATTCATCACCCGGGACTGGCCCGAAGCCGAGCGGCTCGAATTCGCACGCCTCCTGCTCAAGTACGCGGACGCCACCGCCCAGTTGCCCGCACCGGGCGCCGCGGGCGGACAGCCGCCGGTCACGCCGTAGGGCGGCCGGGCGGGCCGGCGACGGCGCGTCGGCCGCCCGGAGCCGCTCACACGGGGGCGACGACCCGCCGGCCCTGGGGCCGGGAAGGCCGGACACCACCGCCCGAAGCCGCGCGCGCTCCGAGGCAGCGAGGGCCCGGAAATGGAAACCGCCTCCCGGCAGGCGGGGGGAGCCGGCCGGGAGGCGGAGTGCGGGGCGGGGCGCCCGTGACGGGCGCCCCTGGGCGTCAGCCCTGGTGGGGGTAGGTGTACTCGGTCGGCGGGACCAGCGTCTCCTTGATGGCGCGGGTCAGCGTCCAGCGCTGCAGGTTCTGCGGGGCGCCCGCCTTGTCGTTGGTGCCGGAGCCACGGCCGCCACCGAAGGGCTGCTGGCCGACGACGGCACCGGTCGACTTGTCGTTGATGTAGAAGTTGCCCGCGGCGTAGCGGAGCTTCTCCATCGTGTACGCGGCGGCGGCGCGGTCACCCGCGATGACGGATCCGGTCAGGGCGTAGTCGCTGACCGACTCCATCTGCTCCAGCATCGCGTCGTACTTCTCGTCCTCGTAGACGTGCACGGCGAGGATCGGGCCGAAGTACTCGGTCGTGAAGACCTCGTTGGCCGGGTCGTCGCAGACGATGACCGTGGGGCGGACGAAGTAGCCGACGGAGTCGTCGTAGGTGCCGCCGGCGATGACCGTGCAGGTCGGGTCGGCCTTGGCGCGGTCGATCGCGGCCTTGTTCTTGGCGAAGGAACGCTCGTCGATGACGGCGCCCATGAAGTTCGACAGGTCGGTGACGTCACCCATGGTGATGCCGTCGACCTCGGCCGCGAACTCCTCCTTGAAGCCGGAGTTCCAGATGGAGGCCGGCACGTAGGCACGGGAGGAGGCGGAGCACTTCTGGCCCTGGTACTCGAACGAGCCACGGGTCAGCGCGGTCTTCAGGACGGCGCGGTCGGCGCTGGGGTGCGCGACGACGAAGTCCTTGCCACCGGTCTCGCCGACGAGCCGCGGGTAGGTGCGGTAGTTGGCGATGTTGTTGCCGACCGTCTTCCACAGGTGCTGGAAGGTGGGCGTCGAACCGGTGAAGTGGATGGCGGCCAGGTCACGGTGGTTCAGCGCGACCTCGGAGACGGCGATGCCGTCGCCGGTGACCAGGTTGATGACGCCCTTGGGGAGTCCGGCCTCCTCCAGGAGGCGCATCAGCAGCACGGCGGCGTGGGTCTGCGTCGGGGACGGCTTCCACACCACGACGTTGCCCATGAGGGCGGGCGCGGTGGGAAGGTTGGCCGCGATGGCGGAGAAGTTGAACGGCGTGATCGCGTAGACGAAGCCCTCGAGCGGGCGGTGGTCCATGCGGTTCCACACGCCGGGGGAGTTCGCCGGCGGCTGCTCGGCGAGGATCTGGCGCGCGTAGTGCACGTTGAAGCGCCAGAAGTCGACGAGCTCACAGGGGCAGTCGATCTCGGCCTGCTGGGCGGTCTTGCCCTGGCCCAGCATGGTGGAGGCGGCGAGCGTCTCGCGCCAGGGACCGGAGAGCAGTTCGGCGGCGCGCAGGATGATCGCGGCGCGGTCGTCGAAGGACATGGCGCGCCAGGCCGGGGCGGCGGCGAGGGCGGCGTCGATCGCGTCCTGCGCGTCGGCCTCGGTGGCGGCGGCGCCGGTACCGATGACGGACTTGTGGTTGTGCGGCTGCACGACGTCGAAGCGCGCGCCGCCGCCCAGCCGCTTCTCGCCGCCGATGGTCATCGGCAGCTCGATGGGGTTCTCGGCGAGCTCCTTGAGCTTCGCCTCCAGACGGGCGCGCTCCGCGGTGCCGGGGGCGTAGGAGTGGACCGGCTCGTTGACCGGCGCGGGGACCTGGGTGACAGCATCCATGAGTGCCTTGTCTCCTTGGTTGAGGTGGGTGGTCGGCCGGGCAGGTCAGCCCTTGTTCAGCCGGGGTGCGGCCCTTGGTCCGGACCTCGGTCCAGCGCGGTGGCTCAGCCCTTGGTGAGGATGGACCGGCCGAAGAACAGCAGGTTGGCCGGCTTCTCCGCGAGGCGGCGCATGAAGTATCCGTACCAGTCGGTGCCGTACGCCGTGTAGACGCGCATCCGGTGGCCCTCGGCCGCGAGCCGGACGTGCTCCTCGCTGCGGATGCCGTACAGCATCTGGAACTCGTACTCGTCCAGTTTGCGCCCGGCCTGGCGCGCGAGCTCCTGGCCGATGGCGATGAGACGGGGATCGTGCGAGCCGATCATCGGGTAGCCCTCGCCGTGCATCAGCGTCCTGAGGATGCGGACGTACGCCTTGTCGATCTCCGGCTTGTTCTGGTACGCGACGGAGGCGGGCTCCTTGTAGGCGCCCTTCACCAGACGGACCCGGCTGCCCGCGGCGGCGAGGCGGCGGGCGTCGGCCTCGGTGCGGAACAGGTAGGACTGGATCACGCAGCCGGTCTGCGGGAAGTCCTTCCGCAGCTCCTCGTGGATGGCGAACATCGAGTCCAGCGTGGTGTGGTCCTCGGCGTCCAGCGTGACCGTGGTGCCGATCGCGGCGGCGGCCTCGACGACCGGGCGGACGTTGGCGAGGGCGAGCTCGTGGCCGCCCTCCAGCGCTTGTCCGAACATCGACAGCTTGACGGACATCTCGGCGCGGGTACCCAGGCCGAGCTCCTTGAGCCGGCCGATCAGCTCCAGATAGGCGTCACGGGCGGCGGCGGCCTGCTCCGGGGTGGTGATGTCCTCGCCCACGACGTCCAGGGTGACCTCGAGGCCCTTGGCGGCGGCGTCCTGGATGACGGGGACGACCTGGTCGACGCTCTCACCGGCGATGAAGCGGTCGACGACCTGCTTGGTGCCCGGCGCTGCCGAGATGAAACGACGCATCTTGTCGCTGCGTGACGCGGCGAGAATCACGGGACCCAGCACGGGGCACCTCCACGGAGTACGAACGAGGCCGGACCGGGACGGATGTGAACGGACCGGGACGGCACGGAGAACCACTGTGAAATCTAGGTACCCCCGCATTCCCGTGCCATCGACAGCTGTCACGCATCCGTGCACCGGTTCTCAGACATATGTCTGAAGGGGTGCGAGAATGGCGAGGTGAAGGGCGATTACCAGGAGCTGGTCGACGAGATCTCCGCGCTGCTCAGCGCCCCCGCGACCCTGGAGAACCGCGATTTCGGCCTCGTCGCCTTCGGGGCGCACGACAGTGACGACGACACGGCCATGGATCCGGTCCGTACGCGCTCGATCCTGACCCGCCGCTCCACCCCCGCGGTCCGCTCCTGGTTCGAGGGCTTCGGCATCACCCGTGCGACGGGGCCGGTCCGTATCCCGGCCGCCCCGGAGGCGGGGGTGTTCCGGGACCGCATCTGCCTCCCGGTACGCCATCGGGGTGTCGTCCTCGGCTACGTGTGGCTGCTGGACGCCGATCCAGGACCGACCGAGGGACAGCTGGCGTCCGCGATGGTCGTCGCGGCCCGGATCGGCGCCCTGCTCGCCGACGAGGAGCGGGCCGGAGCGGACCTCTCACGGGAATTCGGCGCGGCGCTCGTCGCCGGGCGGGGCTGGCAGCGGGACATGGCGCTGGCCGCGCTGCACGAGGCCATCGGGGCCGACGCGGACGGCCTGCACACGGTGGTGTGCGTGACCCCGTGGCAGGGCGAGACCCCCTCCGTGCGTACGGTGCCCTCGGCCGCTGCCCTCGCCACGGTGCCCGGGGCGGCCGGCCAGGATTTGGCCGCCCTGATCCGGTTGCGCTCCCCCGAGGCCCTCGACCCGGCGACGACCGCCGCCGAACGGCTGCGCGGCGCGGCCGGGGGCGCCGCCACCGGCGGCTTCGCCACCGCCCGCCGGGGCCTCGCGGAACTGGCCGGCTCCTGGCACGAGGCCCTGTCCGCCGCCCGCGCGGCATCCGCCGAATCCCGCTACGGCCCGGTCGCCGGCTGGTCGGCCATCGGCCCGTACCGGCTGCTGGCCTCCCTGCCCCACGGCCAGGACAGCGCACCGGACCAGGCCGTCCGGCCCCTGCTGACCCCGCCCCACGCGGAACTGGCCCGGACCGCCGAGGTGTTCCTCGACCGCGCGGGCCAGGCGAGCCGTACGGCCACGGAGCTGGGCATCCACCGCCAGACCCTCTACTACCGTCTGGCGCGGGTCCAGCAGCTCACCGGCCTGGACCTCAACGACGGCGAGGACCGGCTGCTGCTGCACATGGCACTGAAGCAGGCCCGGCTGTAGGCACCCGGGCGGTTGAGTACGCCACCGGCGCGCGCTGAGTACTCCGGCGGAGGAGCCGGGGCCGCGCGGACGGTGAACTGGATCCATGAGCAACGACATCCGGACGGCCGTCCCCCTCGCCCCGCGCGCACTGTCCGGCTCGCGGTGGTGGGCGGTCCCCCTGACGGGGACCCTGGCGGCGCCGGCACTGACCGTGATCGTCTCCTCGGCGGAGAACGCCTTCGCCGACAGGACGTTCCTCCTGGCCGGCGGACTGGTCCTCGCCTACGCGCTGATCCTGCCGAGCTGGTTCCCCGGGCGGACACCGGCCCGGCGGACCGGGCTCGTCGTGTCCGGCTGCGCGATCGCCTTCTCGTTCCCCGCCCTGATCTCCATGCTCGGCTGGACCGTGTTCGTCGTCGCGCTCCTCACCGGGCACGTGGACGGCTAGGGCCTCCAGGGCCCGAACGGCCCGCGCCCGGGCGCAGATGGGAATCTGCGCCCGGGCGCGGGCCTTCGCACGACTGCGGATCAGTCGGTGAGGTTCACCGAGCGGGCCGAGGTGGCACCGATCTCCTCGGAGATCTCGGTCAGGACCGACTGCGGGATGGTGTCGTCGACGGTGAGGACGACCAGCGCCTCGCCGCCCGCGTCCTGCCGCGAGACCTGCATACCGGCGATGTTCAGGCCGGCCTCGCCGAGGATCTTGCCGACCGCGCCGACGACGCCGGGACGGTCCTCGTAGCGCAGGACGACCATGTGGTCGGCGAGCGCAAGGTCGACGTCGTGCTCGCCGATCGCGACGATCTTCTGGAGGTGCTTGGGGCCGGCCAGCGTGCCGGAGACCGCGACCTCCTCGCCGCTCGACAGCGTGCCGCGGACGGTGACCACGTTGCGGTGGTCCGGCGACTCGGAGCTGGTGGTGAGGCGGACCTCGACACCGCGCTCCTGCGCGAAGAGCGGGGCGTTGACGTAGCTGACGGTCTCGTCGACGACGTCCTCGAAGACGCCCTTGAGCGCGGAGAGTTCCAGCACCTTCACGTCGTGCTGGGTGATCTCGCCGTAGACCTCGACGTCGAGACGGGCCGCGACCTCGCCCGCGAGCGCGGTGAAGATCCGGCCGAGCTTCTCGGCGAGCGGCAGACCGGGACGCACGTCCTCGGCGATCACGCCGCCCTGGACGTTGACCGCGTCGGGCACGAGCTCACCGGCGAGGGCCAGACGGACGGACTTGGCGACCGCGATGCCCGCCTTCTCCTGCGCCTCGTCGGTGGAGGCACCGAGGTGCGGGGTGCAGACGACCTGGTCGAACTGGAAGAGCGGGGAGTCCGTGCAGGGCTCCTTGGTGTACACGTCCAGACCGGCGCCGGCGACCCGGCCCTCCTTGAGGGCGGAGGCGAGCGCCTCCTCGTCGACGATCCCGCCACGTGCGGCGTTGACGATGCGCACCGAGGGCTTCACCTTGTGCAGCGCCTCGTCGCCGATCAGGCCGAGCGTCTCGGGGGTCTTGGGGAGGTGCACCGTGATGAAGTCGGAGACCTCGAGCAGCTCGTCCAGCGTGAGGAGCTTGACGCCCATCTGCGCGGCGCGCGCGGGCTGCACATAGGGGTCGTACGCGACGATCTTCATGCCGAACGCGGACATGCGCTGCGCCACCAGCACACCGATGCGGCCGAGGCCGACGACACCGAGGGTCTTCTCGCTGAGCTCGACACCCGTGTACTTGGAGCGCTTCCACTCGCCGTTCTTGAGGGCGGTGTTGGCCTGCGGGATGTTGCGCGCGGTGGCGACGAGCAGACCGCAGGCCAGCTCGGCGGCGGTGACGATGTTGGAGGTCGGCGCGTTGACGACCATCACACCGGCCTTGGTGGCCGCGGAGACGTCGACGTTGTCCAGACCGACGCCGGCACGGGCGACGACCTTGAGCTGCTTCGCCGCGGCGATGGCCTCGGCGTCGACCTTGGTCGCGGAGCGCACCAGGATCGCGTCGACGCCGGCGATCGCGGGGAGGAGTTCGGCGCGGTCCGCGCCGTTGCAGTGCCGGATCTCGAAATCCGGACCCAGAGCGTCGACCGTGGCGGGCGACAGCTCTTCGGCGATGAGTACGACAGGTTTCGAGCTCACGTGAGTCCTCACAAGTCCAGTGCGGACGGCCGTCCCGACGGCCGCAGGCGGTGGAGGGGCTAGCCGCGTGGAAGACGCACGACACTGTGGGCCCTGACGCGTGTATGTGTTGTTGAGAGTGTAGTCATGCGGCCGGGCACATACTGCGCCCCGGTGGAAGGATCACCCGCACGGGGTGGACGGTCTGTACAGACGTACGGCCGCGCTTCGCTGCCACCCACCTCTCCCGCAGTGACACGGGAGTCAGGCCGGCCTGGTGCCGGGGGCGGGTCCGCTCGGACCCGCCCCCGGCGAGAACTCAGGCGTCCTCGTTGTCGACCCAGCTCATGAGCTTGCGGAGCTCCTTGCCGGTGGTCTCCAGCAGGGACTCGCTGTCGGCCTTCTTGTACTCGTTGTACTTGGGCAGACCGTTGTGGTACTCGGCCATCCAGTTCTTGGCGAAGGTGCCGTCCTGGATCTCGGCGAGGACCTTCTTCATCTCGGCCTTGGTGGCGTCCGTGATGATGCGCGGGCCGGTGACGTAGTCGCCCCACTCGGCGGTCTCCGAGATGGACCAGCGCATCTTCTCCAGGCCGCCCTCGTACATGAGGTCCACGATGAGCTTCAGCTCGTGGAGGCACTCGAAGTACGCGATCTCCGGCTGGTAGCCGGCCTCGGTCAGGGTCTCGAAACCGGCCTTGACCAGGGCGGCGGTGCCACCGCAGAGGACGGCCTGCTCACCGAACAGGTCGGTCTCGGTCTCCTCGGTGAAGGTGGTCTTGATGACGCCGGCGCGGGTGCCGCCGATGCCCTTCGCGTAGGAGAGCGCGAGCTCCAGGCCCTTGCCCGAGGCGTCCTGCTCGACGGCCACGATGCACGGGACGCCGCGGCCCTCCTCGTACTGACGGCGGACGAGGTGGCCCGGGCCCTTGGGAGCGACCATGCAGACGTCGACGTTGGCCGGCGGCTTGATGAAGTCGAAGCGGATGTTCAGGCCGTGGCCGAAGAACAGCGCGTCGCCGTCCTTGAGGTTGTCCTTGACGGACTCCTCGTAGACCTGGGCCTGGATCGGGTCCGGGACCAGGATCATGATGACGTCGGCCTCGGCGGCGGCCTCGGACGGGGTCACCACGCGCAGGCCCTGCTCCTCGGCCTTGGCCTTGGACTTCGAACCCTCGTGCAGACCGACACGGACGTCGACACCCGAGTCACGCAGCGACAGCGCGTGGGCGTGGCCCTGGCTGCCGTAGCCGAGAACCGCGACCTTGCGGCCCTGGATGATGGACAGGTCGGCATCGTCGTCGTAGAACAGCTCGGCCACTGGGTCTTCTCCTTGGTGTGCAGGTGTTGCGTCCCACCGTACGGCGGGGTGCGTGGGGTACGTTGCCGGGTCTCGCCATACGAGCGGCGAGGTGTCCCGGAGGGTTACGCCGTACGGTCGAGAGCGCGCAGGGAACGGTCGGTGATCGAGCGCGCGCCGCGCCCTATGGCGATGGTGCCGGACTGGACGAGCTCCTTGATGCCGAACTGCTCCAGCATCTTGAGCATGGCCTCCAGCTTGTCGGCCCCCCCGGTCGCCTCGATCGTGACGGCCTCCGGGGAGACGTCCACGGTCTTGGCGCGGAACAGCTGGACGATCTCGACGATCTGGGAGCGGGTCTCGTTGTCCGCGCGGACCTTCACCAGGACGAGCTCCCGCTGGATCGCTGCGGTGGGCTCGAGTTCGACGATCTTCAGGACGTTGACCAGCTTGTTGAGCTGCTTGGTCACCTGCTCCAGGGGCAGGCCCTCGACGTTCACGACAATGGTGATGCGTGAGATGTCGGGATGTTCGGTGGTACCGACCGCGAGCGAGTCGATGTTGAAGCCGCGCCGGGAGAACAGGGCCGTGATCCTGGCGAGGACGCCCGGCTTGTTCTCGACCAGGACGGAGAGCGTGTGCTTGCTGGACATGGAGTCGGTCTCTCTCTGTCTCTCAGTCGTCTTCGTTGTCGCCGAAGTCGGGGCGGACGCCGCGCGCTGCCATGACCTCGTCGTTGGAGGTGCCGGCGGCGACCATCGGCCACACCATGGCGTCCTCGTGGACGATGAAGTCGATGACGACCGGACGGTCGTTGATCGCGTTGGCCTCGGCGATGACCTTGTCCAGGTCGGCCGGGTCCTCGCAGCGGATCGCGTAGCAGCCCATGGCCTCCGACAACTTGACGAAGTCCGGGACGCGGGTGCCCTTGGCGGGGACTCCGTCCGTGTCCGCGCCGGAGTGGAGCACGGTGTTGGAGTACCGCTGGTTGTAGAACAGGGTCTGCCACTGGCGGACCATCCCGAGCGCGCCGTTGTTGATGATCGCGACCTTGATCGGGATGTTGTTGAGCGCGCAGGTGGTGAGTTCCTGGTTGGTCATCTGGAAGCAGCCGTCACCGTCGATGGCCCAGACCGCGCGCTCCGGCATGCCTGCCTTGGCTCCCATGGCCGCCGGGACCGCGTAGCCCATGGTGCCCGCGCCGCCGGAGTTGAGCCAGGTGGCGGGCTGCTCGTACCGGATGAAGTGCGAGGCCCACATCTGGTGCTGGCCGACGCCCGCGGTGAAGATGGTCCCTTCGGGGGCCAGCTCGCCGATGCGCTCGATGACCTGCTGCGGCGAGAGGCTGCCGTCCTCGGGCAGGTCGTAGCCGACCGGGTAGGTCTCGCGCCAGCGGTTGAGGTCCTTCCACCAGGCGCTGTAGTCGCCCGCGTTGCCCTCGGTGTGCTCGGCCTGGACCGCCTGGACGAGGTCGGCGATGACCTCCCGGGCGTCACCGACGATCGGGACGTCGGCGGCACGGTTCTTGCCGATCTCCGCCGGGTCGATGTCGGCGTGGACGATCTTGGCGTACGGCGCGAAGCTGTCCAGCTTGCCGGTGACGCGGTCGTCGAACCTGGCCCCGAGCGCGACGATCAGGTCGGCCTTCTGCAGCGCGGTGACGGCGGTGACCGAACCGTGCATGCCGGGCATTCCCACGTGCAGCGGGTGGCTGTCGGGGAAGGAGCCGAGCGCCATCAGGGTGGTGGTGACGGGCGCTCCGGTGAGCTCTGCCAGGACCTTCAGCTCGGCGGTCGCGCCGGCCTTGATGACGCCGCCGCCGACGTACAGCACCGGGCGCTGGGCCTGGGTGATGAGCTTGGCGGCCTCGCGGATCTGCTTGGCGTGCGGCTTGGTGACCGGGCGGTAGCCGGGCAGGTCCATCACCGGCGGCCAGCTGAAGGTGGTCTTCGCCTGGAGCGCGTCCTTGGCGATGTCGACGAGGACGGGGCCCGGTCGGCCGGTGGAGGCGATGTGGAAGGCCTCGGCGATGGTGTGCGGGATGTCCTCGGCGCGGGTGACCAGGAAGTTGTGCTTGGTGATCGGCATGGTGATGCCGCAGATGTCGGCTTCCTGGAAGGCGTCCGTACCGATGGCGGACGAGGCCACCTGGCCGGTGATCGCGACCAGCGGGACCGAGTCCATGGCGGCGTCGGCGATCGGGGTGACCAGGTTGGTGGCACCAGGACCCGAGGTGACCATGCAGACGCCCACCTTGCCGGTGGCCTGCGCGTAACCGGTGGCGGCGTGACCGGCGCCCTGCTCGTGGCGGACCAGGATGTGGCGGACCCGGGTCGAGTCCATCAGCGGGTCGTACGCCGGGAGGATGCAGCCGCCGGGGAGCCCGAATACGGTGTCGGCGCCGACTTCCTCGAGAGAACGGATGAGGGACTGCGCGCCCGTGAGGTGCTCAACGGAGGCGGAGGACGGTCCGCCGTTACGGGCCCGCGGCTGCGGGTGCTGGGCCCCGGTGGCCTGCTCGGTCATCGGCATTCTCTTCTCGAAGCTGAGGGTTTATGCGGTGTGTTTGTGGGGTTTTGAGGGGTCCCGGTGCAACAAAAAACCCCTCGTGCCGTGAGGCAAGCGAGGGGAGCGCGCCGGTGCGGTCTGCAAGGTGTCCATGAGTGACCCTGCTTCAGCCGACGCGCTTTCCAAGTACGAGAATTCGGGTGCGCATGGCATTGACCCTCTCTCCGGCACGCGTACGGTGTCAAGTGGGTGGGACGGGCGTCTCATCATGTGAACGGCTCTGGAGCGGGATCGAGCCGCCCGCGAGCACCGGCTGAGCGGTCGGCCCGATGCCCGGGACGGGATACTTCCCACGGATCAGGGTGCGTCGCAGCCGGTACTCGTCCAGCGGCCCGTTGAAGGCCATCCCCTGGCCGTGCGTGCACCCCATGGCCCGCAGCGCGCGCACCTGCTCGGGTACGTCGACCCCGTCGGCCACGGACTGCATGCCGAGATCCCCGGCGATGCGCAGCAGACCGCTCGTGATCTTGTGCAGTCTCGCGGACTCCACGACGCCCTCCACCAGGCACCGGTCGAGCTTCAGTACGTCGATGGGCAGCCGGCGCAGCGCGTTGACGGCGGCGTACCCGCTGCCGAAGCCGTCGAGTGCGATCCGTACGCCGAGGCGCCTGAGCGCGACCAGCCGCTGTTCCAGCTCGTCGAAGGAGACCCGGGGGTCGCTGTCGGCCACCTCGATCATCAGCGCGCCCGAGGGCAGCCCGTACCGGGTCAGCAGCGCCTCCACGGAACCCGGGGGCAGGGTCCGGTCCAGGAGTCTGGCGGCCGTCACCCGCACGGAGACGGAGACGGGGTGCCCGGCCCTGGCCCGGTCGGCCGCCTGCTCCACGGCCTCCTCCAGGAGCCAGCTGCCCAGCTCCGCGGCGCGGTCGCTGCCCTCGGACACCCGGAGGAATTCGGCGGGGGTGAACAGGAGTCCCTGGGCGGAGCGCCAGCGCGCCTGTGCGGAGACGGCCGCGACCGTGCCGCTGGCCAGATGGACGACGGGCTGGTGGAGCAGGGCGAATTCGCCGTCGCGGAGCGCTGTGCGGAGCCGGGCCGCGAGCTCCGAGCGGCGCACGACGTCGGCCTGCATCTGGGGGGCGTAGAGCTCGACGCGGTCCTTGCCGCCCGCCTTCGCGCGGTACATGGCGAGGTCGGCGTTGCGCATGAGGTCCTTGGGCGTGATGGAGGGCTCCGCGAAGGCGACCCCGATGGAGGCGGCCACCCGCACCTCTCCCGTGCCGATCCGGTACGGCTGGGAGAGCTTGAGGCGCAGCCGGTCGGCGATCTCGTGGACCTGGCACTCCCGGGCGGCCTGGTCGCGGGTGCCGTCGCCGACGATGAGCGCGGCGAACTCGTCGCCCCCGAGGCGCGCGGCGGTGTCCGAGGCCCGTACGGACTCCTGGAGGCGCCGGGCGGCCTGGACGAGGAGTTCGTCGCCCGCCTGGTGGCCGATGGAGTCGTTGACCGCCTTGAAGCCGTCGAGGTCGATGAAGAGCACGGCGGTGCCCGGGTCCCCGGCCCGCCGCCCGCCGAGCGCCTTTCCCACCCGAGCGGTGAAGAGGGCGCGGTTGGGCAGGTCGGTGAGGGAGTCGTGCTCGGCGTTGTGCTGGAGCTGCGCCTGCAGTCTGACCCGCTCGGTCACGTCGCGGCTGTTGAGGAGGAGGCCGCCCTGGTGGCGGTTGACGGTGGACTCCACATGGAGCCAGTCCCCGGTGCCCGAGCCGAAGCGGCACTCGATGCGGGTGGTCGGCTCCTCCCGAGGGGAGGCGGCGAGGAAGCGCCGCAGCTCGTGGACGACTCCCCCGAGGTCCTCGGGGTGGATGATCGACGACAGCTCCGTCCCGATCAGGTCCTCGGCGTCGCGGCGGTAGACACCGGCCGCCGCGGGGCTGACGTAGCGCAGGACGCCGTTGGGCTCAGCGATCATGATGACGTCGCTCGAACCCTGGACCAGGGAGCGGAAGTGGTTCTCCTTCTGGGCCAGTTCCTGGGTGAGCGAGATGTTGTCGAGCAGCATGATGGCCTGCCGGACGACCAGGGCGAGGGCGACCGTGCAGCCGGTGAGGACGACCACCTGGTCGATCCTCCGGCCCTCGACCACGTTGTACAGGATGCCGAGTGTGCAGACGGCGGCGGCCAGGTAGGGCGTGAGCGCGGCGAGGGACCCGGCGATGGGGCGGCTGGCGGCTGGCGTCCGGGCACCGGTCTCGACAGCGTTGTCCTCGCCGCGCCTGGCGGCCCAGGGGGCGTACGCGAGGAGCAGCGAACCGGCGAACCAGCCCGCGTCCAGGAGCTGGCCCGACTGGTACGCCGAGCGGAGCAGCGGGGCGGTGAACAGGGCGTCGCACAGCACGGTCAGGGCCAGGCCGGCGATCGCGGTGTTCACCGAGGAGCGGTTCGCGCTGAACCGCCTGAAGTGCAGGGCGAGGACCATGGACACCAGCACGATGTCGAGGAGCGGGTAGGCCAGCGAGAGCGCCGCCCTGGCCACGCTCACCCCCGCCGCGTTGGCGACGTGGGCGGTGTGGGCGAGCGCGAGGCTCCAGGAGAGCGTCAGCAGGGAGCCGCCGATCAGCCAGGCGTCCAGCACCAGGCAGACCCATCCGGCCCTGTTCACAGGACGTTTGGCGAGGACGAGCAGCCCGACGATGGCGGGCGGGGCGAAGCAGAGGAAGAACAGGTCCGCGAGGGACGGGGTGGGCACGGACCGGCCCAGCACCACCTCGTACCACCCCCAGACCGCGTTGCCTCCGGCAGCCATGGCCGAGGAGAGCGAGAAGAGGAACCAGGCGGGCCGGAACCGGATGCCGCCGGCGCGGGCGTACATGAAGCAGGACACCGCGGCGATCAGCGCGGCGACACTGAGGCCGAAGTCGCCCATGAAGACCGCGAGTTCGGGCGAGCCCCAACCGAAGGCCGCACCCACCGCGTATCCGGCGCAGACCGCGGCGAGGGCGAGCCGGGAACGCAGCCCCGCACCCTGACCGGTGGCCGCCCGCCCGGAGAGCAGGGCCCCGGGGGCGCTCACCGGAGAGCCCCACGAGCCGGTCCCGGTACCGCCGGCCGCTCCCGCGCGCCCCGCCCGCTCGTCCCGTCTCTCCATTGGCCGCACATCGCCCGTCGCCCCCTCGCGTTCCGCTGCCGCCCCGGCGCCGCCCCTTCCACGGCACTGCCCTCATGCGGACGATACACCAGAGCCGTCACTCAGGGACATAGCTTCTCTACTCTCCGTGACGACCTGGGGTGTTGCGGGTACGGAGAGCCGCTGATCCGGTTCGCAGCGTGTTCAGCCGGTGGTGAGGACGAGGTTGGCGACCGGCTCCCCCGCGGCGAACCGGGTGAGCTGTCCGGCGAGCAGACGCTTGGCCCGGGGCAGGAACGCGGATGTGCTGCCGCCCACATGCGGACTGATCAGCGTGTGGGGAGCATGCCAGAGCGGGTGACCGGCGGGCAGCGGTTCGGGATCGGTCACGTCCAGCGCGGCACGCAGCCGCCCCGACTCGAGCTCCGGCAGCAGGGCGTCGGTGTCGACGACGGAGCCCCTCGCCACGTTCACGAGCAGTGCGCCGTCCCTCATCGCGGCGAGGAAGCCGGGGCCCACCAGCCCTTGTGTGGACGGGTTCAGCGGGGTGGACAGGATGACGATGTCGGCCTCGGGCAGCAGTGCGGGCAACGCGTCGATGGCGTGGACGGGGCCGCGCTCGGTGGTACGTGCGGAGCGTGCGACGCGCACCACCCGCGCGCACTCGAAGGGTTCGAGCCGGTCCTCGATGGCCGAGCCGATCGATCCGTAGCCCACGACGAGGACGGACTTGTCGGCGAGGGCCGGATAGAAGCCCGAGCGCCACTCCTCCTTGTCCTGGCCCTCCACGAAGCCGGGGATGCCCCGGAGCGAGGCGAGGATCAGCGCGAGGGCGAGCTCCGCGGTCGAGGCCTCGTGCACGCCCTTGGCATTGCACAGCCGCACCCCGGCGGGCAGGAGGGGGAGCCCCGGCTCCACGTGGTCGATGCCGGCGGAGAGGGTCTGGACGACCTGGACGGCGCCCATCTCGCCGAGCGGCCGGACCGCGACGTCGGCGCCCTTCATGTACGGAACGACGTAGAAGGCGCAGTGGGACGGGTCCGCGGGGTAGTCCCGGCCGCCGTCCCAGAACCTGTAGTTGAGACCCTCGGGGAGTCCGTCGATGTCCTCGGCCGCGAACGGCAGCCATACGTCGGTGGCATGTGTGGAAGTCATGGTCAGGAGGCTATGCGAAGGGTCAGGAGCGGCAGAGGTTACTTTGGGGTGCTGGTGGGCCTGTGATCATGGGGCCGAGGGAGGGTTCGGGGAGTTGGAGCGCAGGACTATCGGTGCGGCGGCGCTCGCCGTGGGCGCGGTCGGGCTGGGCTGTATGCCGATGAGCTGGGCCTACAGCACGTCGCAGCAGCGCGGTGACCGTTCGGTGCGCACGGTGCACGCCGCGCTGGACGCGGGCGTCCAACTGCTCGACACCGCCGACATGTACGGCCCCTTCACCAACGAACTCCTCGTCGGGCGGGCGCTCAAGGGCCGCCGCTCCGAGGCGTTCCTCTCCACCAAGTGCGGTCTGCTGGTCGGTGATCAGCACATCGTGGCCAACGGGCGCCCGGGCTATGTGCGCCGGGCCTGCGACGCGTCGCTGCGGCGGCTGCAGACCGATGTGATCGATCTCTACCAGCTGCACAGGGCGGACCCCGAGGTCCCGGTCGAGGAGACCTGGGGCGCGATGGCGGACCTGGTGACCGCCGGCAAGGTCCGGGCGCTCGGGCTCTGTGCGGTGGGCGCGCGTGCCGGCCGCGGCCGGGGGGCGCGGATGCACGACGCGACCGTTCGGCAGCTGGAGCGGGTGCAGCAGGTCTTTCCGGTGAGCGCGGTCCAGGCGGAGCTCTCCGTGTGGTCGCCGCAGGCGCTGGAGGACCTGCTGCCGTGGTGCGCGGCCCGGGGTGTGGGGGTGCTGGCCGCGATGCCGCTGGGCAACGGCTATCTGACGGGGACGCTCAAACCGGGCCAGGGCTTCGAGCCGGACGATCCGCGGGCCAGGCATCCCCGCTTCACGGCGGAGATGATGGCGGCGAACCAGCCGGTCGTGGTGGGGCTGCGGCGGGTCGCGGAGCGGCACGGTGCCACCCCCGCGCAGGTGGCCCTGGCATGGGTCCTGCGGCAGGGCCGCCATGTGGTGCCCGTACCCGGCGCGAAGCACGAGCGGTGGGCCGTGGAGAACGCGGGGGCGGCGCGGCTGACGCTGACCGACGCCGACCTGGCCGAGATCGACGCACTGCCACCGGCCCGCGGGTCGTGGGACTGACCCCGTGGCGGGGCAATCGGCGGAGATCGGGAACTCCACGCGGGGCGACGGGGTAAGAACAGTAGTCGTGCGACCGTCGAAAGGATTCGGTGCTGTGCAAACTCCCGTGCTGCGCAAGGGGGTGGTGGCCCTGCTCGCCTCGGCCTCCCTCCTGCTGTCCGCCTGCTCGTCCGACGACGGCGGCGCGTCGGGCGAGAGTTCCTCCCCGCCCGCGGCCGGCACCGCGTCCTCCCCCGCGGCCTCCGCGAGCCCTTCGGCGGACCTCGCTCCGGCCAAGGGCTCGGTGGAGGTGGTGAAGACGCTCACGGACGGTCTCGCCTCCCCCTGGGGCCTGGCGGCGCTGCCCGGGGGCGATCTGCTGGTCGGCTCGCGTGACGAGGCGACGATCACCCTGGTCGACGGGGAGAGCGGCAGGAAGACGCTGCTCGGGTCGGTGCCGGGGGTGTCTCCCGCGAGCGAGGGCGGTCTGCTCGGACTCGCGGTCGCCCCGACGTTCGGCGCGGACCATCTGATCTACGCGTACTTCACGACCGAGTCCGACAACCGCGTCGCGCGCCTGCTGTACGACGAGAGGAAGCCCGCCGGGCAGCGGCTGGGCGCGCCGGACACCATCCTGCGCGGTGTCCCCAAGGGCGCGGTCCACAACGGCGGGCGCATCGCCTTCGGACCCGACCGCATGCTGTACGTCGGCACGGGCGAGACGGGGGACACCGGGCTCGCCCAGGACAAGGACTCCCTGGCGGGCAAGATCCTGCGGATGACGCCCGACGGGGAACCGGTGCACGGCAATCCCGAGGCCGACTCGGTGGTGTACACCTACGGGCACCGCAATGTGCAGGGCCTGGCCTGGGACCGCGAGAAGCAGCTCTGGGCGGCCGAGTTCGGCCAGGACACCTGGGACGAGCTGAACCGCGTCGAGCCCGGGAAGAACTACGGCTGGCCCGAGGTCGAGGGCGAGCAGGGCAGGTCCGGCTTCGTCGACCCCGTGGCCCAGTGGAAGACCTCACAGGCATCGCCGAGCGGCATCGCGTACGCCGAGGGGTCGATCTGGATGGCGGGCCTGCGAGGCGAGCGGCTCTGGCGGATCCCGCTGTCGGGCGAGGCGGACGGGAAACCCCTGGCGGCGCCTCAGGCGTTCCTGAAGGGGAAGTACGGCCGGCTGCGCACGGTGCTCGCCGCCGGGGGTGACAACCTGTGGCTGGTCACGAGCAACACGGACGGCCGTGGAGCCCCGAAGGCGGGCGACGACCGGATCCTGCTCCTGAAGGTGCGGTAGCGGCTCACCGGGGAGCCGCCGCCGGCGGGAGCACCGGCAGGAGGCCGGAGTGCGCCCGGAACCGCGCCCGCGGGGAGCCGTGGGCCTGCCGGTTCCGGGCCGGCCCGGGCTCAGCTCGTCGCGTACAGCCGGAGGCGGTGGGCCAGGGCCGCCGCCTCCCCGCGGCTGGAGACGCTCAGCTTGGCCAGGATGTTGGAGACGTGCACGCTCGCGGTCTTGGGCGAGATGTACAGCTCCTCCGCTATCCGGCGGTTGGTGTAGCCCGCGGCGACCAGCCGGTGCACCTCCTGCTCCCGTGAGGTCAGCCCGAGGGATCCGATCGCGTCGACGGCTGGGCCGGGTTCGGTGGACGCCTCGTCCTCCGCCGCCTCTTCGCCCGTCTCCGCCAGCGCGACGCGGGCCCGGCCGGCCAGCAGTTCGATGCTCTCGGCGAGCGGCCGGGCCCCGAGTCGCGACGCCACCGTGTGGGCGGCGCGCAGGAGTTGCGCCGCCGGTACCCGGTCGCCGGACGCGACGAGGATCGCCTCGGCCCAGCGGTGGCGGACCTGGGCCAGTTCGTAGGGCCGCTGGAGCGGGGCGAACGCCTCCGCGGTCCGGCGCCAGTGGTCCGGGGTGTCCACGCCCTCCGCACGGGCGAGTTCCGCCTCGACCAGCACCCCGTAGGCGGTCCATACGGGCACCAGCGTGGGCAGCTGCTTGAGGTGACGGCGGACGCGCTCCAGGATCGCGGGGCGGCCGGCCTCCATGGCGGGCAGCCCCCGCGCGTCGGCCTCGATCGAGGCGACGGCGTGCAGGAGCGGCAGGGAGTAGCGCTGGGTGCCCGGCGGCAGCCCGGTCTCGGACTGCGCCTCGAACGCGGCCCGGGCGTCGAACAGCCGGCCCTGGTGGGCGGCGAGGATCACCGCGTGCCGGACCGGGCTGATCAGGTGCTGCGGCTGCGGGTCGTGGAGGCCGAGATGGCGGCGGTTCAGGGCGAGCTGCTCCTCCGCCTCCTCGAAGTCCCCCCGGGCCAGGGCGAGATCCGTACGCCGGGAGGCGACGAGCCCGCTCGCCTTGCGGGAGCGGGCCAGCGGGGCCGCCGCGTCGACGGCCGCCCGGCTCTCCTCCCAGCGGCCCAGCGAGAAGTAGGACTGGGCCTGGTTGGCCCGCACCCAGGCCTCGGAGTCCGGCAGTCCGTGGCCGTGACAGATGTCGATGCCGTGATCGGCCGCCGTCACCGCCTCCTGGGAACGGCCGGTGGACTCGAGCGAGGAGGGCAGGTTGATGCTGGCCCGGCTCATCACCCCCACCAGGTGCAGTTCCTCCGCGCGGTCCCGCACGCCGTACATCTCCGCGAGGCCCTCCTCGACACCGCCCGCGTCGATCGTGAGCCAGCCGCGGGTGAGCCGGGCCTGCAGCTCGATGGACTCCTCGCCGACGAGCTGGGCGTATTCGACGGCGCGGTCGGCGGCGGTCAGCGTCTCCGGTCCGGGTCTGTGCAGGGCGCCCCAGCTCGCCGCGGCGGCCAGGACCTCGGCGTGCACCGCGGAGGGCTGCATCCCGCGCACCAGGTCCTGGGCGGTGGCGAGCTCCTGCCAGCCGTCGCCCCGGGAGAGGCTCTGCATCAGGGTGGACCGCTGCACCCAGAACCACGCGGCACGCAGCGGCTCCGTCTCCGTGCTCAGGATGCGCAGGGCCTTCTTCGCCAGGGCCAGGGCCCGTTCGCGGTCGCCGCCGAAGCGGGCGGCCACCGCCGCCTCGGCCATCAGGTCGAGGTAGCGCAGCGGACTCGTCCCGTGATCTCCGGCGCAGCCCGGGTAGACCTCGGCGTGGTCGAGGGGGCGCAGGGTGGCGCGCACCTCGTCGGGGACGTCGTCCCAGAGCTCCATCGCGCGGTCCAGCAGGCGCAGTTGCTCGGAGTAGGCGTAACGGCGCCGCGCCGCGACGGCCGCCTGGAGCACGGCGGGGAGCGCCTTGGCGGGGTCATGGGCCGCGTACCAGTAGCTCGCGAGGCGTGCGGCGCGCTCGTCGGCGCGCACGAGGGACGGGTCGGCCTCGAGGGCTTCGGCGTAGCGGCGGTTGAGGCGGGTGCGTTCGCCGGGCAGCAGGTCGTCGCTGACGGCCTCGCGGACCAGGGAGTGCCGGAAGCGGTAGCCGTCGGTGTCGGGTGCGGGCAGCAGCAGGTTGGCGCCGACGGCGGCGCGCAGCGCCTCGTCGAGTTCGTCCTCGGCGAGGCCCGCCACGGCGGCGAGGAGCGGGTGCTCGACGGTGGAGCCGCCCTCGGCGAGGGTGCGGGCGATCCGCTGGGCGTGTTCGGGAAGCGCCTCGACGCGTACGAGCAGGAGGTCGCGGAGCGAGTCGGAGAGGCCGGAGCTGTCGCCGCCGCAGCACTCCATGCTGCGGGCGAGTTCCTCGACGAAGAAGGCGTTGCCGTCGGAGCGGTCGAAGATGTCGTCGACCAGCGTCGCGTCGGGGAGCACGGCGAGGATGCCGGTGAGCTGGCGGCCGACCTCCGCGCGGCTGAACCGGTCGAGCTCGATGCGGCGGACCGTGCGGAGCCGGTCCAGTTCGGCCAGGAGCGGGCGCAGCGGGTGGCGGCGGTGGACGTCGTCGGCGCGGTAGGTGGCGATGACGACCAGCCGGCCGCTGCGGAGGGTCCGGAAGAGGTAGGCGAGCAGGTGGCGTGTGGAGGCGTCGGCCCAGTGGAGGTCCTCCAGGACGAGGACGACCGTGCGGGTGGCGGAGACCCGCTCCAGCAGCCGGGCGGTGAGCTCGAAGAGACGGGCGGTGCCGTGCTCGTCGTTCGCCGCCCGCTCGGCCTCACCCAACTCAGGGAGCAGCCGGGCGAGTTCGCCCTCCTGCCCGGCCAGGGCCTCGGTCAGTTCCTCCGGCAGCGCCCGGCGCAGGGCCCGGAGGGCGGTGGCGAACGGGGCGAAGGGCAGGCCGTCGGCCCCGATCTCCACACAGCCGCCGACGGCCACCACCGCCTCCCGGCGGCAGGCCGCGTCGAGGAACTCCTCGACCAGCCGGGTCTTGCCGACCCCTGCCTCGCCGCCGACGAGCAGCGCCTGCGGCTCGCCCGCGCCGGCGCGGGCGAGCGTGTCGGTGAGCGCGGCCAGTTCGGCGGCCCGGCCGACGAATACGGGGCTGACGGTGTTGGTCTCCACATCGCCGAGCATCGCATACGCGTACGACGCCCCGGAGACCGTTTTCTGCCGCGCGGCCATCGCTACGCGGCGTGGACGAAGCTGCCCCGCTCCCTGCCCACCTGCCCTTCGATCTCGTCCGGCCCGGAACGCCGGGCCGGGCGCCGGGCGGCCCGGCGTGCGAGCACGGCCTGGCGTACGGTGCGCTGCTCGTCGGCGCGGCGGATCAGCTCGGCGACGTTGAGCTGGTGGAGCTCGTACTCGTACATGTTCTTCTCCCTGGTACGGAACGCGGTGGGGGCACGGCTTCTGCCGTGCCCCCACTCTCGTCCGCCAGGGGGTGCCGCCACATCGGGCGACTGCCGCATCTCCGCGGCCGGGGGGCCTTAGGCCCGGGTGACGGATGCCTTAGGTACCTGCCGACGGGGACTCAGCCGGTGGCGGAGGGCAGGGCGACGAAGAGGTCGAAGTACATGCCCACGGAGATCAGTACGCCGAGCACACCGAGTGCGACGCCCGCCCGGCCGACGGAGCGGACCCAGCCGGCCTGCGGGCGCTCGGAGGGTGCGCCGAACGCGGGGCGGACCAGGACGAAGACGCCGATGAGCAGGGCGAGGAGGGCGAAGACGCCGTTGACGAGCGCCGTGCTGTGCCAGGCGTCACCGTAGATCTCGGAGATCTGCTGGGCCGCGCTCCCGCCGCCCGAGGTCTTGATCTGGCCGATCAGGGTCTCGCGTTCGGCGGCCACCCGGCCGGTCCACGCTCCGGAGAGGGAGACGACGCCCAGTCCGGCGGCCACGACGGCCGCGGCGCCGGTGCCCGCTCCTGCGGCTGCCACGGCCTCCGCCTCGGCGTACGGGTCGGGCTCGGGCTCGGCCTCCGGGCCGTCCTCGGCGGCGGAGTCCGTGGCGGCGACGTCCATCTCGGTCACGTCCGCCGCGGTCAGGCCCGGTGCGACCCCGTCCGGCACGGCGTCCTCCGCGGGACCTGCCTGCTTCGTGATGTCCGGTGCGGCGGCGGTTCCGGCCGCCTTCTTCTTCTCCTCGGTGTCGTCGGTGGTCGCGGTGGAGGGAGTGGTGTTCATGCGCCGCACGCTAGGGGCCCCGTATGAGAGCCTCCTTAACGCTGCGCGCCTCCGTCCCTCGCGGCACGCCACTCGGGGGCCAGCACGGCCCAGATCTCCTCGTCGTGCCGTGTGCCGCGGTAGGCGTATGCCTCGCGCAGTACGCCCTCACGGGTCATGCCGAGCCGCGCGGCCACCGCCACGCTGCGGGTGTTGGCGGAGGAGGCGATCCACTCCACGCGGTGCATGCCCCGCACGTCGACGGCCCAGTCGATCAGCTTGCGGGAGGCGCGGGTCACCAGGCCCCGGCCCTCCCCCGCCGCTTCCAGCCAGCAGCCGATCTCGCAGTTCCCGGCCTCCGCCTCGAATATCCGGAACAGGACGCCGCCGACGAGCGTGCCGTCCAGCCAGATCCCGTACAGGCGTCCGGTGTCGGCCGCCTGCTTGTCGGCGTATCGCTGGAGCAGGGCCCGGGCGGAGGTCAGGTCCGTCGCGGCCGCCGCGAACGGGATCCACGGATCGACCAGGGCGCGTGCCCGGTCCATGTGGGCCAGGAACTCCTCCGCCTGCCAGGGCTCGAGCGGACGGAGTTCCGCGCTGTCGTCCCCCAGTGACACCGTGAACACAGTGGCTCTCCTCGGTCTTCGTGGCATCTCCCGCGGTGACGTCCCGCGGCGTCTCGCGACGTGTCAGTGGACGCGCGGGCCGACGTGCCGCTCCGGGCTGCCGGTGCGCTCCTGGGGGATTTTCGCATGCGTCACCGGCCGGTCCGGCGGCTCGATGCTGATGCGGGGGAGGAGCCGGTCGAGGCGGGCCGGCAGCCACCAGTTCGCGCCGCCGAGCAGGTGCATCAGGGCCGGCACGAGCAGGGTGCGCAGGACGAACGCGTCGAGTGCGACGGCGGCGGCCAGCGCGATGCCGAACATCGCGATGACCCGGTCGCCGCTGAGCACGAAGGCGAGGAAGACCGAGATCATGATCACGGCGGCCGAGTTGATCACCCGGCCGGTCTCGGCGAGGCCGACCCGCACGGACCTGCGGTTGTCCCCCGTCTCGAGCCATTCCTCGTACATCCGGCCGACGAGGAAGACCTGGTAGTCCATCGAGAGCCCGAAGAGTACGGAGACCATGATCACCGGGAGGAAGGGCTCGATGGGGCCGGCGCTGCCGAGCCCGAGGAGCTCGCTCCCCCATCCCCACTGGAAGACGGCGACGACGACGCCGAACGAGGCCGCCACCGCCGCCACGTTCATCACGGCGGCCTTCAGCGGTACGGCGAGCGAGCGGAACGCCACCAGCAGGAGGAGACAGCCGAGTGAGACGACCACCCCCACGAAGAGGGGCAGCTTGCCGATGATGATGTCGGCGAAGTCGTCGTAACCGGCCGTCACGCCGCCCACGTGGGTCCGGAGCGAGGTGGTCTCCGCCGTACGCGGCAGGACGTCGTCACGCAGCCGGTCGACGAGTTCGCTGGTCCGCTGGGACTGCGGGGCGGATTCGGGGACGACGGCGACGAACGCGGTGTCCCCTGCGGCGTTGTAGGTCACCGGGGAGACCGACGCGACGCCGTCGGTCTCCCGCAGTACGGCGGGCAGACCGTCCAGGGCGAGCCGGTCGTCGGCCCCGTCCAGCCGGGCGGCTATCGTCAGCGGGCCGTTGACGCCGGGGCCGAACCCGTCGGCCAGCAGGTCGTAGGCCTGCCGGGTGGTGGCCGTGGCCGGGTTGTTGCCCTGGTCGGAGGTCCCCAGGTGCAGCCCGAGGGTGGGCAGCGCGAGCACCGCCATGACGGCGGCCGCGACCACTCCGAGCAGCTTGGGATGCCGCTCGACGAACGCGGACCACCGGACGGCGAAGCCGGTGGCCCGTTCGGGCCGCGGTCCGTGCGCGGCGAGCCGTTCACGTTCCCGTCGGCCGAGCGCCCGCATCCCGATGAGGGAGAGCAGCGCGGGCAGCAGTGTCACGGAGGCGGCGACGGTCAGCACCACGGTGAGGGAGGCGGCGATCGCGACACCGTTGAGGAAGCCGAGGCGCAGCACCAGCATGCCCAGCAGGGCGACGCAGACGGTGGCTCCCGCGAAGACGACGGCTCGCCCGGTGGTCGCGACGGCGTTCCGCGCGGCTTCGGTCACGGACAGGCCGCGCCGCAGGCCCCGCCGGTGCCGGGTGACGATGAAGAGTGCGTAGTCGATGCCGACGCCGAGCCCGATGAGCATGCCCAGCATGGGGGCGAAGTCGGCGACGGTCATGACATGGCCGAGCAGCACGATGCCCGCGTAGGCCGTGCCGACGGAGACGAGGGCGGTGGCGATGGGCAGCAGACTGGCCGCGACCGAGCCGAAGGCGAGGAAGAGCACGAGGCCGGCGACGACGACACCGACCGCCTCGCCCAGGTGGAGGGAGGGCGCCTCGGTCAGCGCGACGGCGGCCCCGCCGAGCTCCACCTGGAGCCCTTCGGTCTCCGCGGCCCGGGCGGTGTCGACGACTGCCCGGGCCTGCTCCGGCGGGATGCGGTCCGCCCGGTGGTCGAAGGTGACGGTGGCGTACGCGGTCCGCCCGTCCGCGCTGGTCTGTCCCTGGCCCGAGGCCCCGTAGGGGCCGTTGACGTCACCGACGCCGGGCAGCGATCCGATCCTGCGGAGCGTCTCGGTCATCGTCCGCTCGACGTCCGCGGCATGGACCGTGGAGCCGGAGGTGTGCCAGACGACGGTGCCGGTGTCGCCGCCGAGGTCGTCGAAGCCCGCCTCCAGGAGCTCGCCCGCCCGGCCCGATTCGGTGCCCGGCACCTCGTAGTCGCTGGAGTACGAGGTGCCCGCGAGCCCCGCCGCGGTGGCCGCGCCACCGAGGGCGAACAGCCAGATGAGGACGGCGGCGAGACGGTGCCTGAGGCACCAGCGGGCGATGGCGGCCAACGGACGTGCTCCTGAGCGCTGGTGGAGACTTGTCCGGCATTGGCGTGACAACGACGCGGAAAGCCTCACATGACCTGAACCGTCACTCTGACAGCCGGAGGTGATCAACGGCACCGTTCGTGGCCATGGTCACACCGGTGGTCCTCAGGTCCCCGTCCCTCACCCTGCCCGCCGTCCTCCCGCTCACCTGCCCGCCGTCCTCCCCCTCGCCCGCCCGGCCGGGCGAAGCGTTCAGCCGGAGACGCTGGCCCTGCCGTTCTCCATGTGCCCCATGAGCCGGCGCCGGAAGGAGCTCTCCTCGTCGGCTGTCACCAGGAGGTCGTACCAGCCGTGGGCGTCGGCCGCCGAGTGCACGAGCGTACGGCTGCGCCCCGGCTTGACCTTGATCGTCCGTCGCCAGTCCCGCAGGTCGTCCTCGTCGACGTACCCGAGCGGGCGCACGGTGTACGTCAGCGTCCGGCTGCCGTCGTTGCGCAGGGTGAGGTGCAGGTCCCTCTCGCGGGCGTCGATGCGCGTGGACACCTCGGCGGCTCCGTCGGCCGCCCCCGCGAACTCCCGCCGGAAGCCGTTCGGGCCGGTGACCGTGAAGCGGTACCCCTCTCCGGTCGTCGGCACCTGCCACCGGGCCGTCCCCCTGACGTCCAGGTGCTGCGGGGCGGGGAACTCGTTCGCGTAGGGGTAGAGCGTGAAGTGCGCCGAGGACCGTCCGGAGTTGCCGAGGGTCACCACCAGGCCGGAGCCCTCCCGCGCGGCCTCGGCGTCGGGCTGGTAGGGCAGAGGCCTGGCCGGGCGGGTGCCCGGTTCCTGAACGGGCATGTGCTGGACGGCCGGAGGCTTCGGCCGCCAGCGTCCGCCGAACGGCGGGATCGCGGCGGGGCGCTCCGTCTCCGGCTGCCGCCGCGCCCGCGTGAAGTCGAAGGCCGAGGTGAGGTCACCGGTGATCCTGCGCCGCCACGCGCCGATGTTCGGCTCCTCCACCCCGGTCCAGCGTTCCAGGAGGCGGATGACGGAGGTGTGGTCGAAGACCTCGGAGCAGACGTATCCGCCGACGGACCACGGCGACACGACCAGCAGGGGCACCCGCACACCGAGCCCCGTGGGCCTGCCCTGCCAGTGCTCCTCGGTCACCTCGGCGGGGGCGACGGGCGGCGGCACGTGGTCGAAGAAGCCGTCGTTCTCGTCGTAGTTGATGAGGACTACGGTGCGCCGCCACACGTCGGGGTGCCGGCCCAGCGCGTCGAGGATCTTGTAGACGACTGTCGCGCTGTGCACCGGCGAGGAGACGCTCGGATGCTCGGAGTCCACCGCCGAGGGCACCAGGTAGGAGACCTCGGGCAGCGTCCCGGCGGCGACGTCCCTCGCGAACTCGTCGGCGAGCGTGCCGGTGGGGACCCTGCGCAGCCCCCGTTCGAACAGACTGCGCTCGGCCGTCGTCAGCGTGGCGGCACCCTCGTCGAGCAGACCCAGCAGCCGCTCCCGCTCGCCGGCCGTGTCCGCGTCGCGCACGGTGGCGTAGAAGGACTCCATGTAGGTGTGCCCGGTCCGCGTCAGCGCCTTGCGGGCGATGGCCTTGAAGGTGGAGAAGAACTCGATCTGGTTGTCGGTGAAGTTCTCCCACTCCGTGTACGTCCTCCAGCTGCGCCCGGCCTTCTCCAGCCGCTCGGCGTACGTGCCCCAGTCATAGCCGGGGTGGGAGCCCTCGTCGTACGCGTCGTTCCCCACGGCCCGCCTGCCGTCGGCCTCGTAGCCGGTCCGGCCGCTCCACAGATGGTTGCGGTTCGGGCTGGTGGAGGTGTGGATCGAGGAGTGGTAGGCGTCGCAGACCGTGAACGTGTCGGCGAGCTCGTAGTGCAGCGGGATGTCACCCCGGTCGTAGTACGCCATGGTGGCGGCGGTCTTCGCGGTGATCCACCCGTTCATCCAGCCGCCGGCCCAGGCCTTGGCGCCACCGTTCCAGGAGTGGTCGAGGTCGCCTATGTACTGGAGGTCCTGCTGCTGCGCCTCTGCCGCCCCGCGCACCGGGAACGGCAGCACCGTGGTGCCCAGGGGGCCCGGCTGCTCGAAGACGGACTTGCCCGAGGGGAGTTCGATCGCGTTCCGGTCGCCGAAACCGCGCACCCCGCGCAGCATGCCGAAGTAGTGGTCGAACGAACGGTTCTCCTGCATCAGGATCACCACGTGCTCGATCGCGTCCAGACCCGCGTGACCCGGCCTGTCCGCGGGCTGCGCGGCGATCGCCGCCTGGAGCGACGGGGGCAGGAACGATCCCGCCGCAGCGGCGCCGAGTGCGCCGCCGCCGAGCGCGAAGAGCCGCCGTCGTGACATGTCCGTGGTCAATTGAGCCTCCCGGTTCCGTATCTACGGCGGGAAGCTAGTCACACCGGATGGCGGCGGGAAGTCTGCGGTACGGCCCGGCGGTGAACGTCCCCGCGCCTCTTTCGAGCGTGCGGCGGGCGCACACACGCGAGAGGGGCGGGGAACCCGCGTCGCGAGTTCCCCGCCCCCTCGTGCGGAGCGTGGTGCGGATCAGCCTTCGACGCCGAGCTTCTCCAGGATCAGCTCGCGTACGCGCGCCGCGTCCGCCTGGCCCCGGGTCGCCTTCATGACCGCGCCGACCAGCGCACCCGCGGCGGCGACCTTGCCGCCACGGATCTTGTCGGCGATCGCGGCGTTGGCCGCGATGGCCTCGTCGACCGCCGTGCCCAGCGCGCCCTCGTCCGAGACGACCTTGAGTCCGCGCTTCTCGACGACGGTGTCCGGGTCGCCCTCGCCCGCGAGGACACCCTCGAGGACCTGACGGGCCAGCTTGTCGTTGAGGTCGCCGGACGCGACGAGCTCGGCCACCCGGGCGACCTGCGCCGGGGTGACGGGGAGCTCGTCCAGGCTGCGGCCGGTCTCGTTGGCGTTACGGGCGAGCTCGCCCATCCACCACTTGCGTGCCTGGTCGGAGGGGGCGCCCGCATCCGTCGTGGCGACGATCAGGTCGACCGCGCCCGCGTTGAGGATGGACTGCATGTCGTGCTCGCTGACACCCCACTCCTCCTTGAGCCGCTTGCGGCGCAGCCGGGGCAGCTCGGGAAGCCCCTTGCGGAGCTCCTCGACCCACTCGCGGGAGGGGGCTACCGGCACCAGGTCCGGCTCCGGGAAGTAGCGGTAGTCCTCGGCGTTGTCCTTGATGCGGCCGGCCGTGGTGGAGCCGTCCTCCTCGTGGAAGTGCCGGGTCTCCTGCACGATCGTCCCGCCGGAGTTCAGCACCGCCGCGTGACGCTGGATCTCGAAACGCGCGGCACGCTCGACGGAGCGCAGCGAGTTGACGTTCTTCGTCTCCGAGCGGGTGCCGAAGGTCTCGGTGCCGTTGGGGCGCAGCGACAGGTTCACGTCGCAGCGCATCTGGCCCATCTCCATCCGGGCCTCGGACACGCCGAGCGCCTTGATGAGCTCGCGGAGCTCGGCGACGTACGCCTTGGCGACCTCAGGGGCCCGTGCGCCCGCTCCCTCGATCGGCTTGGTGACGATCTCGATGAGCGGGATGCCCGCGCGGTTGTAGTCCAGCAGCGAGTGGGAGGCGCCGTGGATACGGCCGGTGGCACCGCCGACGTGCGTCGACTTGCCGGTGTCCTCCTCCATGTGCGCGCGCTCGATCTGCACACGGAAGATCTCGCCGTCCTCCAGCTGGACGTCCAGATAGCCGTTGTAGGCGATCGGTTCGTCGTACTGGGAGGTCTGGAAGTTCTTCGGCATGTCCGGATAGAAGTAGTTCTTCCGGGCGAAGCGGCACCACTCGGCGATCTCGCAGTTCAGCGCGAGCCCGATCTTGATGGCGGACTCGACGCCGATCTCGTTGACGACCGGCAGCGCGCCCGGCAGCCCGAGGCAGACCGGGCAGGTCTGCGAGTTGGCGTCCTGCTTGAGCTCGGTCGAGCAGCCGCAGAACATCTTCGTCTTGGTGCCGAGCTCCACATGGACCTCGAGGCCCATGACGGGGTCGTACGCCGCGAGGGCGTCCTCGTACGACTCCAGGTCGATGACAGTCACGATGAAACTTTCCCTCTCAGCCCAGCAGGACGTCGTCGTCGCCGAGACGCTTGAGCTCGCGGTAGAGGATCGCGAGTCCGGTCACGATCGCGGCGGCGGATACGGCGGCGTCGATGAGCCGCAGCGTGTCGTTGTCCTGGCGGGCCATCCTCGCCTGCTTGACGACGCTGAGCGCGCCGAAGGCCGTGGTGCCCAGGGACACGTACACGCCGGACTTGGACTTCTTGAAGTTCTTGGCCTTCTTAGCCATGGCGCTCATAGCGACGGAGCCTCCTCGAGCAGCGGGTGTCCCCACTTTTCCACGAAAGCGGCCTCGACGGCTGCTCCGACCTTGTACAGACGGTCGTCCTGCATGGCGGGCGCGATGATCTGCAGCCCGACCGGCAGGCCGTCCTCCGGCGCCAGGCCGCAGGGCAGCGACATGGCGGAATTGCCGGCGAGGTTGGTCGGAATGGTGCACAGGTCCGCGAGGTACATCGCCATGGGGTCGTCGGCGCGCTCGCCGATCGGGAAGGCGGTGGTGGGCGTCGTCGGCGAGACGATCACGTCCACCTGCTCGAACGCCTTCTCGAAGTCCTGGGTGATGAGGGTGCGGACCTTCTGCGCCGAGCCGTAGTACGCGTCGTAGTAGCCGGAGCTCAGCGCGTACGTACCGAGGATGATGCGGCGCTTGACCTCGTCGCCGAAGCCGGCCTCGCGGGTGAGGGCGGTGACTTCCTCGGCGGAGCGCGTGCCGTCGTCGCCGACGCGCAGGCCGTAGCGCATGGCGTCGAACCGCGCCAGGTTGGAGGAGCACTCCGACGGGGCGATCAGGTAGTACGCCGAAAGAGCGAGGTCGAAGGACGGGCAGTCCAGCTCGACGATCGTGGCGCCGAGCGACTTCAGCAGCTCGACCGACTCGTTGAAGCGCTGGACGACACCGGCCTGGTAGCCCTCGCCCGCGAACTGCTTGACGACACCGACCCGCATGCCCTGGACCGAGCCGTTGCGCGCGGCCTCGACGACCGGCGGGACCGGTGCGTCGATGGACGTCGAGTCCAGCGGGTCGTGCCCGCCGATGACCTCGTGCAGCAGGGCCGCGTCCAGGACCGTACGGGCGCAGGGGCCGCCCTGGTCGAGGGAGGACGAGAAGGCGACCATGCCGAAGCGGGAGACCCCGCCGTAGGTGGGCTTGACGCCGACGGTGCCGGTGACGGCGGCGGGCTGGCGGATGGAGCCGCCGGTGTCCGTGCCGATGGCGAGCGGTGCCTCGAAGGACGCCAGCGCGGCGGAGGAGCCGCCTCCGGAGCCGCCCGGGATACGGGTGAGGTCCCAGGGGTTACCGGTCGGGCCGTAGGCGCTGTTCTCGGTGGAGGACCCCATGGCGAACTCGTCCATGTTGGTCTTGCCGAGGATGACGACGTCGGCGGCCCTGAGCTTCTTGGTGAGGGTCGCGTCGTACGGCGGGACCCAGCCCTCGAGGATCTTCGAGCCGACGGTGGTCGGCATGTCCTGCGTGGTGAAGATGTCCTTGAGCGCGAGCGGGACGCCTGCCAGCGGGCCGAGCTTCTCGCCCGCCTCACGCTTGGCGTCGACGGCGCGGGCCTGCGCGAGCGCACCCTCACGGTCGATGTGCAGGAAGGCGTGGACCTTCTCGTCGATGGCGTCGATCCGGGCCAGGTGGGCCTCGGTGACCTCGACGGCCGTCAGCTCGCCGGAGGCGATCTTCGCGGCGATCTCGGCCGCGGTGAGCTTGATGATGGTGCTGATGTCCGTCATGGCTGTTAGTCCTCCCCCAGGATCTGCGGCACCTTGAAACGCTGCTGCTCCTGGGCCGGGGCGCCGGAGAGCGCCTGCTCGGGGGTGAGCGACGGACGGACCTCGTCCGCCCGCATGACGTTGGTCAGCGGCAGCGGGTGGGAGGTCGGTGGTACGTCTTGGTCGGCGACCTCGGAGACGCGGGCGACCGCGCCGATGATGTCGTCGAGCTGACCGGCGAAGTGTTCGAGCTCTTCGCCCTTCAGCTCCAGACGTGCCAGCCGGGCGAGGTGGGCGACCTCCTCGCGCGTGATGCCAGGCATGCAGCGATCCTCAGGGGTTGGTGTGTGGTTGTGGCTGGGGGTCGTCGGCACCGTTCCACCGTCCGTCCGGAGGACGGGCCGCACGGCGTCCGGTGCGTGCGATCGCAAGGCGCCGGAGCGCCCTCGTGGCGGAGCCACGTGGGCGTTTCGGCGACGCGGCGAGCGTGCGTGCCAGGCGTCGCGCGGCAGGTGGAAATGTGCCGCCGACCCCCAATCCTATGGGGTCGCGGGACACTGCCCCGCCTGCTGTCCCACCCACGGCGTCACAATCCCGGTCCGGCCGCCCCGGGCCCGCCGGGCGGCAGCGGACAAAACGGCCGGCGGACGGCTCCCGGTCACCCGCCGCTCCCCCGGAAGCCCCCGGTCAGGCGGTCGCCGGCCCGGACACCGCCCGGCCCGCCGGCCGCTGCTCCGCCTCGGGCTGCGCCGCCACCGCGGCGTCGGCCGCCGCCCGCAGCTCCGCCGGGCGCCGCCAGCCGTGCTCGCCGCGCGCCCGCAGCCATGCCGTCGTCTCCTGCGGCGGCATCGCGGCGGCCACGAGCCATCCCTGCACCGCGTCGCAGCGCAGGTCGCGCAGCCGCTCCCAGGTCTCGTCGTCCTCGACGCCCTCCGCCACGACCAGCAGCCCGAGCGAGTGGGCCAGGTCGATGGTGCAGCGGACGATCTCCGCGTCCTCGTTGTCGACGGCCAGCCGTGCGACGAAGGACCGGTCGATCTTGAGCTCGCTGACCGGCAGCTTCCGCAGGTGGACGAGGGAGGAGTAGCCGGTGCCGAAGTCGTCGAGCGACATCTTCACCCCGTGGCCCGTCAGCCCGGCCAGGGTGTCGGCCGCCCGCTGCGGGTCCTCCAGCAGGACGTGCTCGGTTATCTCCAGTTGCAGCGCCCCGGCCGGGACGCCGTGCCGGGCGAGCCGGGCGGCGACACTGCCCGCGAAGCCGGGGGTGTGGACGTCGCGCGGCGAGACGTTGACGGCGACGGGCACGTACAGCCCCTGCGCGCGCCACCGGGCGACCTGGGCCAGAGCGGTCTCCAGGACGTATTCGGTGAGGTGGGGCATCAGCCCGGAGGATTCCGCGATCGCGATGAACTCGTCCGGGGGGACCCGGCCCCGCTCGGGATGCACCCAGCGAACGAGCGCTTCGAGGCCCGCCACCTGGCCGTCGAAGCGGACCTTCGGCTGGTAGTGGAGCTCGACCTCGCGGGCGTCGAGGGCGCGGCGCAGATCGCCCAGCAGGCCGAGCCGGTCCGGGGTGTTGCTGTCCCGCTTGGACTCGTACACCTCCACGCCCGTGCGGTCCCGCTTGGCCTGGTACATGGCCACGTCCGCCCGCCTGAGCAGCCCTTCGGCGTCCAGGGCGTGGTCGGGGTGGACGGCGACCCCGGCGCTCGCCTCCAGCACCAGGGTGAGCCCGTCGAGGTCGAGGGGCGAGGAGAGTTCGGCGACCAGGTGGCGGGCGATGCGCTGGGCGCTGGTGGTCGAGTCCGCCGTGGGCAGCAGTACGGCGAACTCGTCACCGCCGAGCCGTGCGGCCTCCGCACCGCGCGGCAGGGCCAGCCGGAGCCGCTCCGCTATCTGGAGCAGGAGCCGGTCCCCGGCGAGATGGCCGAGGGTGTCGTTGACGGCACGGAAGCGGTCGAGGTCGATGAGGACGAGGGCGGACCGGCTGCCGGTGCTCGCCGCCTCCTCCAGCGCCGTCCACGTCCGCTCCAGGAGCCACTGGCGGTTGGGCAGCCCGGTCAACGGGTCCCGCAGCTGCTCCTCGGCCCGCGCGCGGGCGATCCAGAGCGTGGAGTCCAGGGCGATGAGCGGGACGGCGAAGAGCGGCAGCAGCACCGGCATGGCCGAGGCCACCACGCAGATCAGCGGGGCGATGCCCAGCAGGGCCACCGCGACGAGGCCCTGACGCAGCAGCGCGGTGCGGGCGATCGTCGGCAGCCCGCCGGTCTGGGACGCGTGGGCGTACCAGAGCAGGACGCGGGTGACGAGGAGATACGCCCCGGCGGCGAGCAGCACCTCCGGTACGGAGTCGACGCCCCAGTGCAGTGGCCGCCACGGGGTCTCGACGCTCGGCACCTCGCCGAAGGCGGCGAGGACCAGCGCGGCGGCCCCGATGCCGAGTATGTCCACCGCGCCGTGCAACAGCCCCTGCCACCAGCGGTGGCGTCGCGCCGTACCGACGAGCACGACGACGACCAGGCTGACGAGACCCGCGGCCACCCAGCCGTAGAGCAGCAGGACGGCGAGGGTCAGGGCGGCGCCTGAACCCGTGCCGCCCCACCACCGGTCGCGCCCGAGGGCGACCAGATGGCCCACGATGACGCCCGTGAGCAGGGCGAGCGACCAGCCCGCCGTGCCGTCGGGGAAGAGTGCGTGGCCGTCGCGGACCGTGCGGTAGAAGCCGGTCGCGAGCTGCACCGCGGCGACCGCCACGACGACGGCGCCCACTCTCGACGTGAGGCCCACGAAACCCTGCAGCCGCGACACCGGTGCGGCGCTCTCGGTCGGTTCCATTCCGTCCCTCTCACAGCCGGCGGTGCCGATGTCCCACGGTGGCCCCCGCTCCCATGCCACCACGGCCCGAATCCCACCACACGGCCGGGCACGTCAGGTGCTCGTTCAACAGTAGGCCGCCGAGGGCCCGCACGGGCAGCGCTCTGCCGCTCTTGCCCGAATGCGGACCTGGCACCCCTGCCTCTCTGATATGCGCCGAACGGGTGGTGCGGGTGGGCCGGTCGGAGGTCCGGGCCCCCGCTTGTCCACCTCGTCCGCTTACTTCCCCACACACCCCCGGCCACGCGTCGCCGGTGTCTCGATCGCGCCTCGATCAGGCCTCGGCGGGGACGGCCGCCTCCCGTGCGGCGTCCGGCCCCTGTTCGAGGAGCACGGCGAAGCCCTCCTCGTCGAGGACGGGCACCTTCAGTTGCATCGCCTTGTCGTACTTGGACCCGGGGTTGTCGCCGACCACGACGAAGGAGGTCTTCTTCGAGACGGACCCGGTGACCTTCGCGCCCTGGGCCTGGAGCGCGTCCTTGGCGCCGTCGCGGGTGTGGGACGTCAGCGTGCCGGTGACGACGACGGTCAGCCCTTCCAGCGGTCGCGGCCCCTCGTCGCCGCCCGCGCCCTCGTCCTCCATCCGGACCCCGGCCTCCCGCCACTTGCGCAGGATCTCGCGGTGCCAGTCCTCGGCGAACCACTGTTTGACCGACGCGGCGATGATGGGGCCCACCCCGTCAGCCGCGGCCAGCTCCTCCTCGGACGCCTCGTCGATCCGGTCGATCGACCGGAACTGCCGGGCCAGTTCCACGGCGGCCACCGGCCCCACATGGCGGATGGAGAGCCCCGTGAGGATCCGGGCGAGCGGTGCCTCCTTGGCCGCCGCGATGCCCTCCAGCATGCCGAGGGCGTTCTTCTTCGCCTCGCCCTGCTGGTTGGCGAAGACGGTGGCGATCTTCTCCTCGCCGGTCTTCGGGTCACGCTTGGGCAGCCCGCTGTCCGGGTCCAGGACGTACGCCCGGATCGGCAGCAACTGCTCCACCGTCAGCCCGAAGAGGTCGCCCTCGTCCACGAGGGGTGGTTCGGCGGGCTCCAGCGGCTTGGTCAGGGCCGCCGCCGCCACATAGCCGAAGTGGTCGATGTCCAGGCACTTGCGGCCCGCCAGGTAGGCCACGCGCTCCCGCAACTGGGCGGGGCAGGACCGCGCGTTGGGGCAGCGGAGGTCGATGTCGCCCTCCTTCATGGGGCGGAGCGGCGTCCCGCACTCAGGGCAGTCGGACGGCATGACGAACTCCCGCTCGCCGCCGTCCCGCAGGTCGACGACCGGCCCGAGGATCTCCGGGATGACGTCGCCCGCCTTGCGGAGCACCACCGTGTCACCGATGAGGACGCCCTTGGACCTGACGACGTTCTGGTTGTGCAGGGTGGCGAACTCGACCTCGGAACCGGCCACGACGACCGGCTCGACCTGGGCGTACGGCGTGACCCGCCCGGTGCGGCCGACGCCCACCCTGATGTTGACCAGCTTGGTGTTGACCTCCTGCGGCGCGTACTTCCAGGCGATCGCCCAGCGCGGCGCGCGTGAGGTGGAGCCGAGCCTTCCCTGGAGGGGGATCTCGTCCAGCTTGACGACGACCCCGTCGATCTCGTGCTCGACGGAGTGGCGGTTCTCGCCGAAGTACGCGATGAACTCCCGCACCTCGTCCAGGGACGCGACGACCTTGTTGTGCCGGGCGGTCGGCAGGCCCCACTCGCTCAGCAGGTCGTAGGCCTGGGAGAGCCGGTCGATGTCGAAGCCCTCGCGGGCGCCGATGCCGTGCACCACCATGTGGAGCGGGCGGGTGGCGGTGATCTTCGGGTCCTTCTGCCGCAGCGAGCCCGCCGCCGCGTTGCGCGGGTTGGCGAAGGGCTTGTCGCCGGCCTCGACGAGCCGGGCGTTGAGCCCCTCGAAGGCCTCCATGGGGAAGAAGACCTCACCGCGGATCTCGACGAGTGCGGGGATCCGGTCGCCCTCCAGCCGGTGCGGGATCTCGGCGATCGTCCGGACGTTGGGGGTGATGTCCTCGCCCGTGCGGCCGTCGCCCCGGGTCGCGGCGCGGGTCAGTCTGCCGTGCTCGTAGGTGAGGTTGACGGCGAGGCCGTCCACCTTGAGCTCGCACAGGAAGTGGTAGCCGCCCCGCCCCACGTCCTTGGCCACCCGGTCGGCCCAGGCGGCGAGCTCCGCGTCGTCGAAGGCGTTGTCGAGCGAGAGCAGGCGTTCGCGGTGCTCGACGGAGGTGAATTCCGTGGTGTAGGGACCGGCGACCTTCTGGGTCGGCGAGTCCGGTGTGCGCAGCTCGGGGTGTTCGTCCTCGACGGCTTCCAGTTCGCGCATGAGCCGGTCGAACGTGGCGTCGTCGACGACCGGCTGGTCCTTCACGTAGTACCGGAAGCGGTGATCCTCGATCTGCTCGGCAAGGAGCGCGTGCCGCTCCCGCACCTCCGCCGGCACACCGGTCAGCTGCTGTGCCTGCTGTTCGCCGGCCATCTCCCGTTACCTCCCGTTGCCCCGCTGAACTCGACCGTCACTCAGGGTTGTCCGCGAGCGACCTCGCGGCCCGCGCGCAGTGGGCGAGCGCGGCCCGGGCGTAGGCGGGCGACGCGCCCGCCAGCCCGCACGCGGGGGTGATCACGACGGACTCCCCGAGAGTCCCCGGATTCAGCCCCAGCCTGCTCCACAGCGTCCTGACCCCCATGACGCTACCGCCCGGGTCGGACAATGCGGTCGAGGCGGCGTCGACACCGGGGACGACTCCGAGGAAGAGGTGGGTGCCGCCCTCGACGGCTTCCCCGATCGCCTCCTCCTCACGCTCGGTGAGCAGGGAGAAGTCGAAGGACACCGCGCCCGCTCCGGCGCGGCGCAGGAGCGCGAAAGGCACCTCGGGGGCGCACGAGTGGACCGCGGTCGGCCCCCCGCCGTTCACCGCGAGCACGTCCCGCAGCGCCCCCTCGACGATCTGGCGGTCTACGGCACGGTAGGTGCGGTAGCCGCTCGCCGACCTGATCCGCCCGCGCAGGACGGCGGTCAGCGAGGGCTCGTCGAGCTGGAGCACGACCTCGGCGCCGGGCACCCTGCGCCGTACCTCGGCGAGGTGGGAGCGCAGCCCCTCGGCCAGGGAGCCCGCGAGGTCGCGGCAGGCACCGGGGTCCGCGAGCATCGCCTCACCGCCGCGCTGTTCGAGCGCGGCGGCGAGGGTCCAGGGGCCCACGGACTGCACCTTGAGGAGTCCCTCGTAGCCCTGGGTGAACTCCTCCAGCGCGTCGAGGTCCTCGCCGAGCCAGGAGCGGGCCCGGCGGGTGTCGCGGCCCGGGCGGTCGCTGACGCGCCAGCCGCTGGGCTCGACATGGCCGTACATCTCGACGAGCAGGCCGACGGTCCGCCCGATCATGTCCGCGCCGGGGCCCCGCGCGGGCAGCTCCGCGAGGTACGGCATGCCCTGGCCGTCGGCGAAGGACCCGGTGACGGTCTTGGCCGCCTCCCGGGCGTCTCCTCCCGGCATGGATCCGATCCCGGTCGCCGCAACGGCGCTGAACCCGCTCTTCTCGCTCACGCGCAAAGCCTACGGGCCCGGGGTGCGGGCTCCGGGCGGCCGGGTGCGGGACCGCCGGATCCCGCGTCCCGGCAGCCGGTCCCAGCGGCAGGTCTCAGCGGCCGGGACGGACCGTCAGGTCGTTGATCTCGGCGTCGCGCGGCAGGTCGATCGCCAGCAGGATCGTGGTGGCCACCGACTCCGGGTCGATCCAGCGCGAGGCGTCGTACTCCTTTCCCTCCTGCTGGTGGACCTTGGCCTGCATGGGGCTGGCGGTGCGGCCCGGGTAGACGGAGGTGACCCTGACCCCGTTGCCGTGCTCCTCGTGGCGCAGGGAGTCGGCGAGCGCCTTGAGTCCGTGCTTGCTCGCGGCGTACGCACCCCATTCGGCGTGGGCGGCGAGCCCCGCACCGGAGTTCACGAAGACGACCTGGCCCTGGGAGACGCGCAGCTGGGGCAGCAGCAGGCGGGTCAGCTCGGCGGGGGCGACGAGGTTGGCGTTGAGCTGGAGGTGCCAGGTCCTGGGGGTGAGGTCGCCGATCCGGCCGAGCTCGACGACGCCCGCGATGTGCAGCAGCGAGTCGAGGCGTTCGGGCATCGGCTGCTGCCCGAAGGCCCAGGAGAGCCGGTCGGGATCGGTGAGGTCGCCGACGAGGGTACGGGCCCCCGGGTACAGCGCGGCCAGTTCCCTGGCGCGTCCCGCGTCCCGGGCCAGCAGCACGAGCTCGTCGCCGCGCTCCAGGAGACGGCGGGCGACGGCCGCGCCGATCCCGGAGCCGGCGCCGGTGATGAGGTGTGTAGGCATGCCCTCATGCTCGCATCCGCGGCATGCCCTCGATCACCTCAGAGGTGGCCGGCGGACTCCTCCAGGTAGGCCAGCGCCCCGACGCCGTCCTTGGCGAAGAAGACCAGCTCGGTGAGCGGGATCGGCAGGAAGCCCTCGTCCTCCATGCGCTGGAACTGCTGGTGCAGGCCGTCGTAGAAACCGGCGGTGTTCAGCAGGACGACGGGCTTGGTGTGCTTGCCGTGCTTCTTCAGCTCCAGGATCTCGGTCGCCTCGTCGAGGGTCCCGGTCCCGCCGACCATGATCACGATCGCGTCGGCCTTCTCCAGGAGCAGCGCCTTGCGCTCGGCGAGGTCCTTGGCGATCACCATCTCGTCGGCGTTCGTCCGGGCCTTCGCCGCCAGGAAGTCCACCGACACCCCCACGAGCCGGCCGCCGGACTCCTGCACCCCGTCGGCGACGACCTTCATCAGCCCGCTCTCCGACCCTCCCCACACCAGGGTGTGGCCGCCCCGGCCCAGCAGTTCGGCGAATTCCCGGGCGGGCACGGTGTAGCGGTCGTCGAGGTCGGCTGCGGAGAGGAAGACACAGATGTTCATGCGGACACCGTACGACCGCGCCCCGGCGCGGGAAGAAACCGCCGTCCCGCGGGGCTGAACCCCGTATGGCCTCCATCACAGGACACACCATCACCGTCGAACCCTCCGCCACGCACGTGCGCGCGGTGCACGACGGGCAGGTGCTCGCCGAGAGCCGCCGCCCGCTGGTGCTGCGCGAGACGGGCTGTCCCGTCCGCTACTACCTGCCGCCCGAGGACGTCCGCTTCGACCTGCTGACCCCGTCGGACACCCGAACGCACTGCCCGTTCAAGGGGGATGCCGCCTACTGGTCGGCGCCCGGGGCGGCGGATCTCGTCTGGTCGTACCCGGAGCCGAAGGAACAAGTCGTCGCGATCAGGGATCACTTGTGCTTCTACGCCACCGAGGTGGTCTCCGACTGACCGTCAGAACTTTTTTCGCGCACCGGCGATGAGTTCTGTGTGGCGCGGCGGTCCACCCTCACATGGACAAGACTCTCTCCCGTGACGGCACGTCGATCGCGTATCGCCGCCACGGCGACGGGCCGCCGGTGATCCTGGTCGGCGGGGCGTTGAGCACCGCCGCCGACGAAGCACCGCTGGCTGCCGGGCTGGCACCACGCTTCACGGTCGTGACGTACGACCGCCGGGGCCGTGGCGCCAGTGGCGACAGCGGGCCGTACACCATCAGGCGCGAGATCGAGGACCTGGCGGCGGTCGCGGCCCGGGTGGGCGGGAACGTCTCGCTGTTCGGCATGCTGTCGGGAGGGGCGCTGGCGCTGGAGGCGCACGCCGCGGGGCTGCCCGTGGACCTGCTCGCGGTCTACGAGCCGCCGTACGCCCAGGGGGCCGAGCAGCTGCTGCGCGCCTCACGCCGGACGGCGCTGCTGCACCGGCTGCTGGAGAAGGGCGACCGGGCCGGCGCCGTGGAACTGCATCTGTCCGGGGCCGGGGTGCCGCCGCGGACGATCACGCACATGCGCCGGGCCCCGCTGTGGCCTCGCCTCGAAGCGATGGCGCACACCCTCGCGTACGACGACGCGCTGGTGGGCGGCGGAGCTGTTCCCACGGAGCGGTTCGCCTCCCTCACGGCCCGCACCCTGGTGGTGACCGGCGGCTTCAGCACCCCGGAGGCCCAGGCGACGACCCTGGCCCTCGCGGCGGCTGTCCCCCGGGCCAGGCACCGCACCCTGACCGGGCAGACCCGCGAACTGGCGCCGCACGTCATGGCCCCGGTGCTGGCGGAGTTCTTCGGCCGGGCCCCGTCCTTGCGGACGGCGTTCTGACGGGGAGGCGGGACGGGGCCGGAGCGTCACAGGGGAGCGCTCCGGCCCCGCGCCGACCGTCTCAGCCCGCAGCGGCCCTCTCGCGGCGTACGGTCGTCGCGATCGTGGCCGAGCCGACGACCCGCGTCCCGTCGTAGAGCACGATGGCCTGGCCGGGGGCGACGCCCCGGACCGGCTCCGTGAAGGTGACGGACAGGGTGCCGTCGACGAGCTCCGCCGTCACCTCGGTCTCGCCGCCGTGCGCGCGGAGCTGCGCGGTGTAGGTCCCGGCGCCGGTGGGGGCCTCACCGCACCAGCGGGGCCTGATCGCGGTCAGGGCGGTCACGTCGAGCGCCTCCACGGGGCCGACCGTGACCGTGTTGTTCACCGGGGAGATGTCCAGGACGTAGCGCGGCTTGCCGTCCGGGGCGGGGTGACCGATCCGCAGGCCCTTGCGCTGGCCGATGGTGAAGCCGAAGGCGCCCTCGTGGGTGCCCACCTTCGTGCCCGCCTCGTCGAGGATGTCGCCCTCCGCCGGGCCCCCGAGGCGGCCGGCCAGGAAGCCCTGGGTGTCGCCGTCGGCGATGAAGCAGATGTCGTGGCTGTCGGGCTTCTTGGCGACCGCCAGGCCGCGGCGCTCGGCCTCGGCGCGGATCTCCTCCTTGGTGGTGAGCGTGTCACCCAGGGGGAACATGGCGTGGGCGAGCTGGCGCTCGTCCAGGACACCGAGGACGTAGCTCTGGTCCTTGGCCATGTCGGAGGCGCGGTGCAGCTCCCTGCCGCCCTCGTCGTTCAGCACGACGGTGGCGTAGTGGCCGGTGCAGACCGCGTCGAAGCCGAGGGCCAGCGCCTTGTCGAGCAGCGCGGCGAACTTGATCTTCTCGTTGCAGCGCAGGCAGGGGTTGGGCGTGCGCCCCGCCTCGTACTCCGCGACGAAGTCGTCCACGACGTCCTCGCGGAAGCGTTCCGCGAGGTCCCAGACGTAGAACGGGATGCCGATGACGTCCGCCGCGCGGCGGGCGTCCCGGGAGTCCTCGATGGTGCAACAGCCGCGCGCGCCCGTACGGAAGGACTGCGGGTTCGCGGAGAGGGCGAGGTGCACACCGGTCACGTCGTGGCCCGCCTCGGCGGCACGGGCCGCCGCCACGGCGGAGTCGACTCCGCCCGACATGGCGGCGAGCACACGGAGGGGGCGCTGGGAGGTCTGAGTCATAGCTTCTCCAGGGTACGGGGCGCCGGGAACCGAATGCTCGCCGATATGCGTTGACGACGTCGTGGAGACGAACAGGAGTGCCGGGCAGCCGGGGAAGCCCGGGCGCGGCATCAGCAGGCGCGCGCTGCTCATCGGCGGTGGAGCGGCGGCCGTGGGCACGGCAGCGCTGGCCGTGGACGACATCCGGCGCGTCTGGTGGCGGGTCCCGGGCGTGGAGAAGCCCCGCAAGGCGGGTGAGCTGGATTACACCCCCGCGCGGTGGATCGCGGCCTCCGAGGCGAACTGGCGGCGCGCGGACCGCCCCGACGACTACGGCGTGGACCGGGTGATCATCCATGTCACCCAGGGCAGTTACGCCAGCGCGGTCCGTGTCTTCCAGGACCCCGCGCACCGGGCGGCGACGCACTACATCGTGCGGCAGAACGGCCGGGTGACGCAGATGATCCGGGAGCTCGACGTGGCGTACCACGCGGGCAACCGGTCCTACAACGAGCGCAGCATCGGCATCGAGCACGAGGGCTTCGTCGACCGCCCGCAGGACTTCACGGCGAAGATGTACGAGTCGTCGGCGCGGCTGACGGCGGCGATATGCGCGCGGTACGGCATCCCGGTCGACCGCGAGCACATCATCGGGCACGTCGAGGTGCCGGGCGCCGACCACACCGACCCCGGGCCGCACTGGGACTGGAAGCGCTACATGAAGCTGGTGCGCGCCGCGTCCACGGGCGGTTCGCAGGCCGGCTGAGTCCCGCTGTCCCGGCCCCTGTCGAGGCCGGGTTCGCAGGCCGGCCGAGTCCGCAGGCCGGGTTCGCAGGCCCGCTGAGGCGTGCTGTCCCCGTCCCTGCCCCCGCCCCCGCCGAGGGCGTGGCGGGTCAGCTGAGTCCGGCCGTCCTGGCCCGCTCGACGGCGGGGCCGATCGCCCGCGCGAGTTCCTCCACGTCGCTCGCGGTCGAGGTGTGGCCCAGCGAGAAACGCAGCGTGCCCCGCGCCAGCCGGGGGTCGGTCCCCGTGGCCAGCAGCACATGGCTGGGCTGGGCGATGCCCGCAGTGCACGCGGAGCCGGTCGAGCATTCGATGCCCTGGGCGTCGAGCAGCAGGAGGAGGGAGTCGCCCTCGCAGCCGGGGAAGGTGAAGTGGGCGTTGGCGGGCAGCCGGCCGCCGGGGGCCTGGTCACCGCCCGCGATCGCGTCGGGTACGGCCTTGAGTACGGCGGCGGCGAGTTCGTCCCGCAGCGCCCCGATCTCGCGGGCGAAGTCCGCGCGTCCCTCGGCGGCGTGCCGTCCGGCGACGGCGAAGGCGGCCACGGCGGGTACGTCGAGGGTGCCGGAGCGCACGTGCCGCTCCTGGCCGCCGCCGTGCAGCACGGGCACCGGTGTGTGGTCGCGGCCCAGGAGCAGCGCGCCGATCCCGAAGGGCCCGCCGATCTTGTGCGCGCTGACAGTCATCGCCGCCAGCCCGGAGCCGGCGAAGTCGAGCTCCAGCTGCCCGAAGGCCTGCACCGCGTCGGCGTGCATGGGCACGCCGAACTCCTCTGCCACCGCGGTGAGTTCGCGTATCGGCATGATGGTGCCGATCTCGTTGTTGGCCCACATCACCGTGATCATGGCGACGTCGCCGGGATCACGGAGCAGTGCCTCGCGCAGCGCCTCGGGGTGCACCCGCCCGTACCCGTCGACCGGGAGGTACTCGACGGTGGCGCCCTCGTGCTCGGCGAGCCAGTCCACGGCGTCGAGCACCGCATGGTGCTCCACGGGACTGGCGAGGACGCGGGTCCGCCGGGGGTCGGCGTCGCGGCGGGCCCAGTAGAGGCCCTTCACGGCGAGGTTGTCGGCCTCGGTGCCGCCCGAGGTCAGGACGACCTCGCTGGGCCGGGCGCCGAGCGCCTCGGCCAGGGTCTCTCTGGACTCCTCGACGGTACGGCGGGCCCGGCGCCCGGCGGCGTGCAGTGAGGACGCGTTGCCGGTGACAGCGAGCTGCGCGGTCATCGCCGCGATCGCCTCCGGAAGCATCGGCGTGGTCGCGGCGTGGTCGAGGTAAGCCATGGTGGTCCCGATTCTACGAGCCCGTGGCGCGGGCCCGTGCGAGGGCGGCGCCCGGCGCCCCCGTCGCGGACAGCCACCGGACCCTCCGGGCCCGCCCGGGGGCCGGAAGGCCCGGCCGGGAACCGCAGGGTCAGCACGGGAGCCGGAAGACCCTCCCGAGGGCCGGAAAGCCCGCCCCGGGGGCCCGGAGCAGGGGCCGGCCGCTCTCAGGAGACCGTCCAGCGCTGGGAGGCCTTTCCCGAGCAGGTGGTCGTGGTGACGCCTCCGTTGCCCAGGTCCAGGCAGCCCCCGGTGCCGAGGCTCACGAGAGTTCCGCCCGCCCCCGTGCGCCAGCGGCGCAGTTCGGACCCGTTGCAGGAGAGCATCAGGGTCCCCCCGTTGAGGATGCCCGCGTTCAGGCACGACCTGCCCGACTCGTGGGCGAGCTGGAAGGTCCCGTCGGACAGCGGCAGGACGGTCCACGCGGTGCCCGCGGCGTCGCAGGCACCGGTGTACGCCATGCCGCTGGACGCGGCGGCGAGGCACTTGCCGCTGCCGCCGTTGCGGTAGTGGCGGGCCCCGGACGGCGTGGTGGTGCCTCCGGAACCGCCGGAGGCGCTCGACCCGCCGGAGGATCCGGACGCTCCCGAGGTGCCGGACCCTCCTGAGCCGGTGGAGCCGCCGGAGGAACCGGAACCGCCGGAACCGTCCTGCGAACCGCCCCCGGCGTCGCCGGCCCCCGGAGCCGGGGCGGACGACGCGCCCGCGGCCTCGGCTTCCCTCCCGGCGTCGTTCTCCTTCTCCTTGCGCGTCGGCGACTTCCCCGGAGACGGTGATCCGGACCGGCTCGCGCCCGGGGCGGACGCCCCGGGCGCGGCCGTGGCCGTCGCGGTGACCGAAGGGCCGGCGGCGGTGCGGTCGTCCGCCCCGAACGTGTAGGGCAGGAGCTGGAAGGCGAGGGTCGCCCCGCTCACGGTCACGACGACGGGAACGACGGCGAAGAAGACGCGGGTCCTCCGGCGTCGCTCGCGGCCGGAGGCCGCCGGCTCGCCCGGCCCGGGCGCCCCGCGCTTGCGTCCCAGGCGGCGCGTCTTCACCGAGGCGGGCGGCGGCAGCTCGATCTCCTGGACGTGCGCGGCGAAGGCCGCCTTCTCCGCGAGGTCCCCCGCGACGGACTCCGGCCACAGGGGTGTGCCGAACGGACCGTGTCCGTTCGCACGCCGCACCAGCTCGGACGCCGTCGGACGGGCCTCGGCGTCCTTGGCCAGACAGGCCGCGACGAGGTCGGCGAGGTCCGGGTCGAGCTCCCGCACCGCCTCCAGGTCGGGCTCCTCGTGCACGATGCGGTAGAGCACGGCGGGGCCGGACTCGTCGCCGAAGGGCGGACGGCCACTGGCCGCGTACGCGAGCACCGAGCCCAGGGCGAACACATCGGCGGCGCCGCTCAGATCCCGCTTCGTCGTCGCCTGTTCGGGAGCCATGTAGGCCGGCGTGCCGACCACCATTCCGCTCCTGGTCAGCTGGCTCTGCTCGGTGGCCCTGGCCACGCCGAAGTCGATGACCGTGGCGCCCTCGACGGTCAGCATGACGTTGGACGGTTTGAGGTCGCGGTGGACCATGCCCAGCTCGTGCACCGGCACCAGCCCTGCCGCGGCCTCCCGCAGCAGCAGCCACAGGGTCCGGGCGGGCAGCGGGCCCCTGTGCAGCTCGATCGCCTTGCTCAGGGTGAGCCCGGGGACGTACGCGGTCGCCAGCCACGGGGGCCTGGCGTCCCGGTCGCTGGCGAGCAGGGGGGCGGTGGCCTCCTCGGGCAGTTGCGCGAGGTTGTCCAGCTCGTGCCCGAAGCGGCGGACGAAGTCCTGGTCCTCGCCCGCGATCGAGGGCAGCACCTGCTTGACGGCGACGTACCGTCCCTCATGGACACCGAGGTACACGCGGCCCATTCCGCCGGAGCCGAGTCTGCCCGCGAGCGGAATCCCCCCGATCTCCCGCGGGTCGTCCGCCTCGAGCGGCTTCGCACCGCTGCCCGTCAGGTCCAACACGCCCACACCGTCTCCCCGTGACACGCCTTTTCCGTTCCAGGGGAAGTCTGACCAGTGGATACTTGAAGAGGAAGCGACTTCTAGAAAGTCACTCTAGAAATTCACCGCTGAAGACCCCCGCCTCACGAACCACAGGGACGGCCCCTCCATGAGCCCCAAGCAGCACCGCGGCGAGGTCACCTCCGAACTGCTCCTGGACGCCGCGCTGCGGGTGTTCGTGGAGTCGGGCGAGCAGGGCCTCACGGTCAACGCCGTCGTCCGGGAGAGCGGCGTCAGCCTGGGAAGCCTCTACCACCACTTCGGCAGCCTCGACGGCCTCGTCGGCGCTCTCAGCCACCGCTGGCTGGACCGGCTGCTCGGCGAGCTGACCCGGGCCCTCCAGGATGCGGACGGCGCGCGTGCGGGTGTCGCGGACGCCGTGCGGGCCTATCTGACCTTCGTGCAGGAGCACCGCGGGCCCGCCCTGCTCCTGCACTCCCCCCTCGCCGACCGCAAGGGCATGGCGCGGGGCAAGGAGTTCCGCGACACTCAGGAGGCCAGGGTCTCCGAAGTGGCCCTGTGGATACGGCTCGGCATCGATTCCGGGGAGCTCGCCCCGCTCCCTCCGCCACTGGCCGAGTCCCTGCTGATGGGACCCGTCGTCGCCGTCGCCCGCCGGTGGCTCTCGGGCATCGACGACGTGGACCTCGACGAGGCCGCCCGTCTCCTGCCCGACCGGATCTGGCGGTCGGTCGGCGCGTAGCCCGTCCGGTAGGGGACCTGGCCCTAGCGTCCGTCCGGCAGGCCCGTCGCGATCTCGAAGCTCTCGGCGACCAGGCGGCGCCCGTCGAACACAGGGTCCTCGTCGAGCGTGGCGAGGACGCGCGGGTCCTTCGTGGCGGCCGCGTTGCCTCGATCGCGGACCTCCCGTGACGGCCACTCCGTGACGCTCACGACGACCGACTCCAGACGCGACGCACCCATGACGCTCGCGAGCCCTCGCAGATCGCCCGGGCCGTAGGTGACCCCGTCCGCGTGGAAGTCGTCCTGACCGGCCGGAACGCCCGCCTGCCAGTAGTCGGTGATCCTGGTCGCCCCGTGCTCGCGGTAGACGTCGGCCATCCGCCGCGAGAACGCCAGGTAGGCGGCCTTCCGGTCACTCGGGACCGGAACGATGGTGATGTCGGCGAACGTCATCCGTGCTCCTCGCGTCGGGCGCTTCTACGGTGAGTGCGCGGCCGGCCGCCCTGAGCACAGCCGGATCACCGGTCCACGTTCCCACAACAGTGCCTCGCGGGCGGCGATACGCGACGGCCGCCTCCGTCACGTGAACGGATCGATCGCCTGACGGTCCGGGGGGCCGCGGGGTCAGCCCGCGAGGCTCCAGGAGACCGTGCCGTTGCCGGCGACGAGAACGGCGAGGACGGCCAGGTCGGCCACTCCGAGGGCGAGTCCGAGCAGCGCGCGCCCACGGCGGGCGGTGGAGCGGCCGAGCGCGATCAGCGCCATGACGATGGCGACGGGCCCGAGCAGGATGTTCATGACCAGGAGGCCGAGCAGCCCCAGCACGAAGGAGGCGACGGCCAGGCCGTCCGCCTCGCGTGCGGCCGGGCGGGTGCGGGTGGGACGGGTGGTGCGAGCGGTGGCGAGTGTCATGGTGCGGGCTCCTTCGTCAGCGGGTGCGACGGGCGAGGTGTTCACGGACACCGAAGACAGCCAGCCACAGGCCGATCACGGCCGCGGCGGTCAGGGCCAGGGGCAGGGGCAGGTGCGCGACCGCTCCGAGGACGACCCCCAGCAGGAGCAGTGCGGCGACGAGGACGAACATGTCCGGTTCTCCCTTCCACCAACTTGAGAGTACGACTGTTCACTGACTTCTGAGTCTAAACCCCCCGGCCCTTCCAGGACTCGGAGAACGGTTGTTTACTGAATGGCATGAGTCACACCATCGGCGTCCGCCAGGCGCAGAAGCTGAAGACGCGTCAGGCGCTGCTCGACGCGGCGCTGGTACTGCTGGAGCACCAGAGCCTGAGCAGCCTGGGCCTGCGCGAGGTGACACGCGCCGTGGGTGTGGCCCCCACCGCCTTCTACCGGCACTTCGACGGAACGGCGGCCCTGGGCGTGGCACTCGTGGAGGAGACCCTGGGGAGCCTGCACGGCATGATCGGCGCGATCCTCGCCGACACGGGCGACAGCGAGGAACGGCTGGACCGCAGCGTCGGCCTGATAGCCCGTCACGTCGCGGCGCAGCCCGCCCACTTCCGCTTCATCGCCCGTGAGCAGCACGGCGGCGTGGGCCAGGTCCGCGAGGCGATCGCCGCCCAGCTGCGCCTCTTCGCCGAGGAGGTGGCACGGGTACTCGGCGAGGAGCCGCAGTCGGCCGGCTGGGACCGCGAGGACCTCCTGATGCTGGGCGGGCTGTACGTCGACCACATGGTGCTGACCGCGTCTGCGCTGCTGGACGCGGGGCCGGAAGGCGAGCAGGAGGTCGTACGGGTGGCGCGGCGCAGACTGCGGCTGGTCACGCTGGGCAGGGCCCACTGGCTGGACAGGCCGTAGGGTCGGCGCCATGAGCGACTGGACGCTGGACCGGAGCTTCACCAGTTCGTCGGGCGCGGTGCGCTGGGCCGCGCTCGGCCCCGAGCAGGCTCCGCCCGTCGTCCTGGTGCACGGCACGCCGTTCTCCTCGTACGTCTGGCGCGGCATCGCGCGGGCGCTGGCCCAGGACCACCGGGTGTACGTGTGGGACCTGCCCGGTTACGGCTCGTCGGCGCAGTACGCCGAGCAGGACGTGACCCTGCGCGCCCAGGCCTGGGTGCTCGTCGAGCTCCTCGAACACTGGGGGCTGGGCCGGCCGGCCGTCGTCGCCCATGACTTCGGGGGGTGTGTCGCCCTGCGCGCCCACCTCCTGCACGGCGCCCGCTACCGCCGCCTCGCGCTCGTCGACCCCGTGGCCCTGGCCCCCTGGGGTTCGCCCGCCTACCGGCTGCTCGGCGACCGGGGCGAGGTCTTCGGCGCACTGCCGCCGGACCTGCACCGGGCGCTGGTCACCGAGTACGTGCGCTCCGCGAGCCACCAGGGGCTCGGCCCGGCCGTGCTGGACCGGCTCGTCGCCCCGTGGTGCACCGAGGAGGGCAGGCCCGCCTTCTATCGGCAGATCGCGCAGAACGACCAGCGCTTCACCGACGAGATCCAGCACCGTTACGAGGATCTGGAGCTGCCCGTCCTCGTCTGCTGGGGCACCGAGGACACCTGGATCCCGGTCGCCCGCGGCCATGAACTGGCCGGGATGATCCCGGGCGCCGAGCTGCGGCTGATCGAGGGCGCGGGCCACCTCGTCCAGGAGGACGCACCGGCCGAGCTGACGGCTGCCCTCACCCGTTTTCTGCGTACAACTCCGTGACGGAGGAGGCCGCTTCGGCGAGGATGCGACGCGCCTCGGGAGGCGACAGCACTTCGACGTCCGCCCCGAAGGAGAGCAGGGAACGGGCCCACCGCACGTCGGGCACCGCGAGCTCGGCCAGCAGCCACTCCCCCGGCGGCTCCTCCTCGGGCTCGGGGCGGCCCGTCAGCAGGCCCGCCTGGAGGCGTACGAAGAGGTCGAGCCGGGAACGGCGTACGCGCAGCCGGAGCCGCACGTCGCCCGGCCGCTCCTCGACCTGCCGGCGCAGTTCCTCCCAGACGTCGGCGAGTTCCACGCCCGCCCGGCGTTCCACGGGTTCCTCGGTGCGGACCGCGCCCTTCACCCGGTCCGCGCGGAAGAGCCGGGGCGCGCCGTCGCGGTCGGCGACGAGGTACCAGACACCCGCCTTGACGACGAGGCCGTACGGATCGACGGTGTAGACGCGCGGGGTGTCCGTACCGCTGTGCCGGTAGTGGAGCAGCAGCCGCCGGTCGGCGAGGACGGCGTCGTGGAGTTCACCCACGTCCACGGCGGCGTGCGGGCCGCTCATCCAGCGGACCGGGTCCACCAGGATGCGGCGGCTCGTCTGCTCGGCGGCGGGCCGGTGCGGAGCCGGGAGCGCGGCCATCACCTTGCGCAGGGCGGAGCCGAGCGCGGCGTCGAGCCCCAGGGCCGCGTGGGCGCCCTGCGCGGCGAGGACGAACAGGGCGCGCGCCTCGTCGGCGGTCAGCCCGGTGACATCGGTACGGAAGCCCGGCAGCAGCGCGATCCCGCCGTTGCGCCCCCGCTCCGCGTACACGGGCACACCGGAGGCCGAGAGCGCCTCGACGTCCCGGTAGACGGTGCGTACGGAGACTTCGAGGCGCTCGGCCAGCTCACCCGCGGTCACCAGGCCGCGGGTCTGGAGCAGCAGCAGGATGGAGAGCAGCCGGTCGGACTTCACCGCTCCATCATGGCGCCGGGCTCAGCCGCGCGGCGCGCGGGCCAACTGGCGGGACTGGGCGACGAGACGGCCGGCGCTGTCCCAGACGTCCGCGTCCTCCTCCAGGAAGCCGCCCGCGAGGTTGCGGGTGGTGATGGAGACACGCAGCGGCCCGGGGGCGGGGCGGCACCGGATGTGGGTGGTGAGCTCGATGGTGGGCGTCCAGCCCTTCAGTCCGAGCTCGAAGGAGGTCGGCGGCAGCGCGTCCACGGTGAGCAGCAGCGAGAGCGGGTCCGCGTCACGGCCGTCGGCGAGAGCGAACCAGCCGCGCATCTCACCCTTGCCGGACGGAGCGCCGACGGCCCAGCCGATCGTGGCCGGGTCGATCCGGACGTCGAGCCGTTCGGTGATGGCGGAGCTGCCGGGGATCGGCGCCGTACCGTCGCTCGAACCGAGGCACTGCTCCAGCGGCGGCATGGCGGGCGGCTCCGCCGACGTACGGATCTCGTCGCTGAGGCCGTCCAGGTCGCCGTAGGTGGCCAGCACACGGATGCGTTCGATCTCGGTGCCGTCCTCGGCGAACTGGAAGAGCGAGGCCTCGCCGGTGGAGAGCGTGCGGCCGGTGCGGACGACCTGGGTACGGATCACCGCGGGGCCCGGCACGGAGGCCGTGAGGTAGTGCGCGGAGACCGAGAAGGGGTCGGGGTGCGGGAGCGCCTCGCCGAGCGCGCGGCCGAGCATGGCCAGCAGATATCCGCCGTTGACCGCGTGGATGATCGTCCAGCCCGCGGAGAGCTCGGCGTCGTAGACGCCCTCCTGCCGGAGGGTGACGGCGGTGTCGCGGTCGAACTCGCTGTCACCGATGGTCGCCTGTGTGCGCGACTCGTGCGCTGCTGCCTGTGCCATGGAGTGCACGCTACACCGATCGTATTACTGAGCGGTAGCTTTGTGTTGCGGTCAGATGACGGCCGGGTTCTCCTCCGCCGTCGCCGAGCGCCGGTTGTAGGCACGCGGGGCGCGCCAGTGGAACCGCATGGCCAGCAGCCGCAGCACGAAGGCGGCGACGGCGGCGGTACCGCTGGTGTAGGCGTTCAGGGCGTCGAAGCGGATGCACAGCACCACCATGACGGCGCCGACGATGGCGGGCACGGCGTACAGGTCGCGGTCCCAGCGCAGCAGCGAGGGCACCTCGTTGGCCAGCACGTCGCGCAGCACGCCCCCACCGACGGCGGTGGCGAGCCCGAGGGCGGCGGACGAGGTGAGGCCGAGCCCGTAGTCGTAGGCCTTGACCGTGCCGGCCACGCAGAAGAGCCCGAGCCCGGCGGCGTCGAACACGTTGACGCCGACCTGGATCCGCTCGACGTGCGGGTGCAGGAAGAAGACCAGGCCGGCGGCGAGCAGCGGCGTCAGGAAGTAGCCGAGGTCCGTGAAGGCCGCTGGGGGCAGGGCGCCGATCATCACGTCACGGAAGATCCCTCCGCCCAGCGCTGTCACCTCGGCGAGTACCGCGATGCCGAAGACATCGAAGTTCTTCCGGACGGCGAGCAGGGCACCCGAGATCGCGAAGACGAAGATTCCGACGATGTCGAGCGCATGCTGGACGGAGGGGGTGAAGAGTTCGTTGAGCACCGGGCAATTGTGCCGGTACTACTCCTTGGGCTCCGCCTCCGCACCCGTGGACGGTGCGGCGGGCGCCTCGTCGCCGGCGGCCGTGGCCGCCTTCTCCGGCGTGGCCGTCTCCTCCGGGCCGGAAGACGCGGACGCCTCCTCCGCCTCGGCCGCCTGTTCCGGCGCGGACGCCTCGGCCGCCTTCTCCGTTGCGGGCACCTTGTCCGCCTCGGCCGCCTTCTCCGTTGCGGGCACCTTGTCCGCCTCGGCCGCCTTCTCCGTTGCGGGCACCTTCTCTGGAGCGGACGCCTTCTCCGCCTCCGCCGCCTTCTCCGGCGTGGAAGGCGCCAACGCCTCCTCCGCCGCAGCGGGCACCGCGGCCGGCTCCGGCGTGACCGGCTCCGCCGCGGCCGCCGACTTCACCGTGATGACATCGGCCGTGAGCGGCGCGTCCCCCGGTGCCTGGTCCTCGCCGTTCTCCGGGTGATGGCACGCCACCTGGTGTCCGGTCTTCAGCTGGAGCAGCGGCGGCTCCGTCGTGGCGCAGACCTGCGTCGCCTTCCAGCACCGGGTGTGGAACCGGCAGCCGCTCGGCGGCGAGATCGGCGACGGCACATCGCCCTTGAGCAGGATGCGCTCGCTCTTGGCGCCACGCCGGCGCGGGTCCGGCACCGGAACCGCGGACATCAGCGCCTTCGTGTACGGGTGCATCGGCGCCTCGTACAGGGAGCTGCGGTCGGCGAGTTCGACGATCTTGCCGAGGTACATGACCGCGATCCGGTCCGAGACGTGGCGGATGACCGAGAGGTCGTGCGCGATGATCATGTACGTGAGCCCGAGCTCCTCCTGGAGGTCGTCCAGGAGGTTCACGACCTGTGCCTGGATCGACACGTCCAGTGCCGAGACCGGCTCGTCCGCGACGACCAGCTTCGGCTTCAGCGCGAGCGCGCGGGCGATGCCGATGCGCTGGCGCTGGCCGCCGGAGAACTCGTGCGGGTAGCGGTTGTAGTGCTCGGGGTTGAGCCCCACCAGTTCCAGCAGCCGCTGGACCTCCGCCTTCACGCCGCCCTCGGGCTTGACGCCCTGGAGACGGAAGGGGGTGCCGACGATCCCGCCGACGGTGTGGCGCGGGTTCAGCGAGCCGTACGGGTCCTGGAAGATCATCTGGATGTCGCGGCGCATCGGCCGGAGCCGCCCCGCGGACATGTGCGTGATGTCGCGTCCCTGGAACTCGACCTTGCCGCCGGTCGGTTCCAGCAGGCGGGTCACGAGCCGGCCCATGGTCGACTTGCCGCAGCCCGACTCACCGACCACGCCCAGGGTCTCCCCGGGACGCACGTCGAAGGTGAGCCCGTCCACGGCCTGCACCGCGCCGACCTTGCGCTTGAGCACGCCCTTGGTGATCGGGAAGTGCTTGACCAGGCCCTCGACCTTGAGGAGCGGCTCCGACCCGGACCCGTCGGACCCGGCCGCGGTGGACGCGGGAGTCTTCTTGTTCAGATCAGTCACAGCTTCGGCGCAATCTCTTCGGTCCAGATACGGTCACGCTGCTCGCGCGACATGTGGCACGCGGAGTAGTGCCCGTCGCTGACCAGTTGCAGCTCAGGACGCTCGGTGCGGGTGATGTTGTCCGGCGGAACGTCGGCGTACGGGCAGCGCGGGTGGAAGGCGCAGCCGGACGGGACGTTGATCAGGCTGGGCGGCGAGCCCTTCACCGGGATGAGCCGCTCGGTCTGCTCCCGGTCGATGCGCGGCATCGACCCGAGCAGACCCCAGGTGTAGGGGTGCTGGGGCTCGTAGAACACCTTCTCGGCGCTGCCGCGCTCGATGCAGCGTCCCGCGTACATCACGAGCAGGTTGTCCGCGATCTCGGCGACCACGCCGAGGTCGTGGGTGATCATGACCACCGCGGAGCCGAACTCCTTCTGCAGATCACGGATCAGGTCGAGGATCTGCGCCTGGACGGTGACGTCGAGGGCGGTCGTCGGCTCGTCCGCGATGAGCAGCTGCGGGTTGTTGACCAGGGCCATCGCGATCATGGCTCGCTGGCGCATACCGCCGGAGAACTGGTGCGGGTAGTCCTCGTAGCGGCGGTGCGGCTCGGGGATCCCCACCCGGTCGAGCATCTCGATCGCGCGCTTCTTCGCGGTCTTCTTGTCGACCTTGTTGTGGACCCGGTGGGCTTCGACGATCTGCGCGCCGATGCTGTAGTACGGGTGCAGGGCAGACAGCGGGTCCTGGAAGATCATGGCCATCTTCTGGCCGCGCAGCTCCCGCACCCGCTCCGGGCCGGCGCCGATGAGCTCCTCGCCGTCCAGCCAGATCTCGCCGTTGATCCGGGCCCGCTCGGAGGTGTGCAGGCCCATGATGCCCAGCGAGGTGACGGACTTGCCCGAACCGGACTCGCCGACGATGCCGAGGGTCTGACCGGCCTTCAGGTCGAAGCTGACGCCGTCGACCGACTTGACCAGACCGTCGTCGGTGTCGAAGTGGACGCTGAGGTTGCGTACGGAGAGGAATTCCTTGCCGTCGCCGGACCTCTGTGCCGGAACGGTGTCCGCCGCCGGGGAGTCCTTCTTGATTGCGTCGCTCATGAGAGCCTCACCCGGGGGTCGATCGCGGCGTACACGAGGTCCACCAGCAGGTTGCAGATGACGATGAAGAAGGCGGCGACCAGGGTCACGCCCATCACCTTGGGCAGGTCGGCGGTGGTCACGCCCTGGATGGCGAAGGCACCCAGCCCCTGGAAGGAGAAGACCCGTTCGGTGATGACCGCGCCGCCGAGCAGCAGCGCGAAGTCCATGCCGAAGATCGTGACGAGCGGGGTGAGCGCCGAGCGGAGCCCGTGCTTCACGACCACCTTGCGTTCCTTGAGGCCCTTGGCCCGCGCGGTCCTGATGTAGTCCTCACCCATGGTCTCCAGCATCCCGGCCCGGGTGAGCCGGGCGTAGAGCGCGGAGTACAGGAGGGCGAGGGTGCACCAGGGCAGGACCAGGCTGCCCGCCCACTCGACCGGACTGTCGGCGAACGGTACGTACTCCCCGTTGCCGAACAGCGCCAGGACGACGAGGCCGGTGAAGAACATCGGCAGGGAGACACCGGCGAGGGCGACGCCCATGGAGAGGCGGTCGAAGAGCGAGCCCCGCTTCAGCGCGGAGACGACGCCGATCGCGACACCGGAGGCGACCCAGATGACCGCGGCACCGACGGCCAGCGACAGCGTGACCGGGACGCGGTCGACGAGCTGCGGCCAGATCTCGGTGTGCGTCTTGAAGGAGTAGCCGAAGCACGGGGCGTTGCAGGTGACCGGGTCGGGGCCGAACTGGTAGTCGGCGCCGACGACGATGCCCTTGATGAAGTTCCAGTACTGGACGTAGAGGGGCTGGTCGAGCCCCAGGTTCTTCTTGACCGCGGCGATGACGTCCGGGTCGGGGCTCTTCCCGACGTACTGGGCGGCCATCGAGTCGAGGGTCTGTCCACCGAGCCGGGGGACGAGGAAGAAGATCGCGAACGTGACTGCGCTGACCACCAGCAGCAGCAACACCGCGGCGAATACGCGTCGGATGATGTACGCAGCCACAGCCGTGCGGCGCCGGGCGGGCGGACGGGGTACGCCCGCCGGCCCGGCGCCTTCACCTGCCTTTCAGGGGATGCTGTCGATGAACAGGTGTTACTTGGTGGACGTCATCAGCACGTAGTCGTACATGCCGAGGTACGCGTCCGTGACCGTGACGTTCGCCGCGGAGTCCGGGCGGTAGAGCAGGTTCTTGCGGTAGACGAGCGGAACGAGGGAGGCGTTCTCCATGACCTTCTGGTCGACCTCGCCCCACGCGGCGTTACGCGCCGTGGTGTCCACCGTGCCGATGCCCTTGACCAGGGCCTCGTTGACACCCTTGTCGTCGAGCTCCATCAGGTTCGTGCCACCGGACGGCTTGATGGCCGTGCCGTTCACGATCTGGTCAAGGAAACCGAAGCCGGTCGGCCAGTCGGCGCCCCACTGCATCATCATCATGCCCGCGTTGTTCTTGTGGACCCACTCGGGCACACCCGCGAAGTCGGTGAAGTACTTGTCCGACGGGAACTGCTTGATCTCGGCGGTGATGCCGATCGCCTTCAGGCTGCCCTGGAGCTGCGTGGCGGCGGTGATCTCGTCAGGACGGTCCGAACGGGCCGTCAGCGTGGTCTTGAAGCCCTTGGGCTGACCGCACGCGGTCAGGTGCTCCTTCGCCTTGGCGACGTCGCCCTTGCTGCCCTCGGTCGGGTACAGGTCGAACTTCTTGTACCCGGCGACGGTCGGCGGGATGACCGTGGTGGCCGGGTCACCCTTGACGGAGCCACCGATGGAGTCGATGAGGCTCTGCTTGTCCACGGCGTACTGGACGGCCTTGCGGCACTCGATGTTGTCGAACGGCTTCACGTTGACGTTCAGCGCCAGGTACTGCAGGACGCCGGCGTACGGGTTGTCCGTCTTCGCCTTCTCGGCGGCCTTCACCAGGACCTTGGGCTGCGTCTTGGACTGCAGGCCCGTGCCCGCGACGTCCGCGGTGGTGACGTCGTTGAGCAGGTGGTCGTCGACCGTGGTGGGGTTGACGTTGAGCTTGAGCTCGATCTTGTCCGGCAGCGCCTTGCGGATCGGGTCCGTCTTCGCGTCCCACTCCGGGTTGCGGACCAGGGTCGCGCCCTTGCTCTCGTCGTACGCCGAGAACTTGTACGGCCCCGAGGAGACCATCTTCTGGACGTAGCTGGCACCCGTGTCGGACTTCTGCGGGACCGGAGCGGTCTGCGAGAAGGCGGCGAGGTAGTCCATGTCGGCGAACGGCTTGTTCAGCTTGAAGACGATCGTGTAGTCGTCCGGGGTCTCGATGGACTTGAGACCCTCGGCGGACTTGTCCTTGTACGGACCCTTGTACTTCTCGCCGCCCTCGAGGTAGGCCTTGAAGTACGTCGGGCCGTTGGACAGGGCCTCCGGCGCGAAGTTGGAGCGCTCGACGGCGTACTTGACGTCCTTCGAGGTGATCTCGGTGCCGTCCTCGAACTTCACGCCCTTGCGGATCGTGTACGTCCAGGTCTTGGCGTCGTCACTGGCCTTGCCGAGACCGGTGGCGAGGTCCGGGACGATCTCCAGGCTCTCCTTGCCGGCGGCCGGCTTGAAGGTCACCAGGGAACGGGCGTACAGGCGGGAGAAGTTCTGCACCCAGCCGTAGTACGTGTTACCGGGGTCCAGGGAGTCCGGGCCACTGGAGTGCTCGAAGGTGACCGTCCCCCCCTTCTTGTCGGTCGCGTTGACGATGCTGGTCAGAGCGGCGTCCGCCTTGGCGTTGCCCCCACCGCCGTTGCTGTCACCGCCCGAGTCACTGCTGCTGCACGCCGATGCGCCGAGCGACACCGCCACGGCCACGGCTATGGCCGCTGCTGTCTTTCTGTTCTGCATGCTGAGGAAAGCCCCCTCGCTAGTCCGGTGCGGCACTGCCTGCCGCGATTACTTGCCACGAGGGTCGAGTGCGTCACGCAGCCCGTCCCCCAGCAGATTGAAGGCCAGCACGGTGATGAAGATCGCCATGCCGGGGATGACCATGAACATCGGGTCCACCTCGTAGAGGTCGACCGCCTGGGTGAGCATGCCGCCCCATGACGCCTGCGGCGGAGCGATACCGACGCCGAGGAACGACAGGGAGGCCTCGAAGAGGATGTTCGTGGGGATCAGCAGCGTCGCGTACACGAGGATCGGCGCGATCAGGTTCGGCAGCAGCTCGCGGAACAGGATGAACGGTCCGCGGGCGCCGAGCGACCTGGCCGCCTCGACGAACTCACGCTCGCGCAGCGACAGGGTCTGCGCGCGGACGATACGGCCGATGTAGGGCCAGCTGAAGAAGCCGATCACGAAGATGAGGACCGCGATCCGCAGCGTGAGCCCTTCCATCCCGAAGGCGTTGCCCTGCAGGGAGGCGGAGATGGAGATCGCGAAGAGGAGCAGCGGGAAGGCGAGGAAGGTGTCCATCAGACGGCTGATGAAGCTGTCGACCCAGCCGCCGTAGAAACCGGCGACGACACCCATGACGACGCCGATGACGACGGACAGCAGGGTGGAGCCGACGGCCACGACCAGGGAGACCCAGGAGCCTTCGAGGATGCGGGCCAGGATGTCGCGTCCGGTCTGCGGTTCCACGCCGAGGGGGTGGTCCCAACTGATGCCGCCCAGGGCGCCCTTGGGCGCCAGCATGACGGGGTCGACCAGGCTCTGGTTGAACGCGTTGGGGTCGAGCCCGAGGAGCGACTGGAGCGGCTTGGACAGGACGGCGGTGAGGATCAGCAGCACGACAACGATGCCACCGGCCATCGCGGCCTTGTCCCGCTTGAAGCGGGTCCAGGCGATCCGGCCGAGCGAACGGCCCTCGATCTCCTTGCGCCCGGCGCCTTCCAGCACCGTTTCGGGCCGCGCGTCCGCCCCGGTGGTCTCGATCGGTGCCGTCATTGCGCTGGAGACCCCTCTCGGCCGGCGGATGGCCGGCCTGTGACCGCCGCTGTAGCGGCTCGTACAAAACGTGACACAAGTGGTGGTGTGCGGCCGAACGGACCCTGTTTGAAAGAGGGATGCGCCGGGCAGGGAACCACCTGCTGTGTGGAGTCTTCAACCACTTTGCGATCACCCGCCAGACCTGACGGGGAATGTTTGCTCAAACGTGATGCTGCCTAGGGGCTTCCGTTATCCGGACAGCCGTGCTTGCTGAGCGGACCTCTCGGTCACTAATCCGCTATACCGGACATGACACCCAACTGCGCCGAACAGGTCATCAATTGACCGTGCGCCCGGTGGGCACCGGCTCTCCCGCCGGCGCCGGGGGACCGCGCCGACGGGCGGTCAGTAGGCGCGCGGAGCCTGGCCGGTGGGGGGCGGGTAGCCGTAGCCGGGGACGGCGGGTGCCTGGGCGTGCGCCTCGCGGTCGTAGAACGGCCGGGAGTTGGCCTGCAGCCACATCGCGACGGGGTCGTACTCGTCGGACATCGAGACCGTGGAGACGGGCAGCCCGTCGGGAACGGCCCCGATCGACTGCTGCATCATCGCCCGGACCGCGTCGACGGACGGCCGCCCCGTGTCGTAGAGGTCGAGACCGATCGCGAGGTACGGGACTCCGAGCGCGGGCTGCACCCAGGCCCGGCGGAGCGCCCTGACGGCGGGGGTGCGGTGGGCGTTCTGCGACAGCAGGGCGTAGAACTGCGGGATCTCGATGGCGGGTTCGGTGAGGCGCAGCGGCCCCGCGGGCATCCGGTCGAGACCCGTGGCGATGCGCCGCAGGTCCAGCCAGGGGATGCCGACGCCGCCACCGGGGGCGTGCGGGTTGAGCCAGATGCCCCAGCGGTCGGGGAAGAGCGCGCGGGCGATGTCGCGGCCCGTGGTGACCTCGTGGGCCCTGTTCCAGCCGCTGGCCGAGAGCTCCTGCGCGGAGGTCACGCACGGGGCGTAACCGAGGCCGTCGACCTCCATGTTGCCGTACTGGGCGTCGGGGGCACCCGCCGTCCCGTGCCAGAGCAGCATCCAGACCTGGCCCTCCGCCAGGGACCGCAGCAGCGCCTCGTAGGCGTCGAGGCGCCCGGGGGTCACCTGACGCAGCAGGTGCTCGACGTCCTCCCGAGCCCTCGGCTCCGCCCGAACAGGGGAGCCCCCGTCGGCCGCCCCCGTGCCTGACGCACTCACCCTGGGTCCCGCCCCTCTTCGATCCGCTGTTGAAGCATGCTTCGCGGTGCTGTCGTCCCGCTCCCGGGCACATGGGGCGGCCTCGTCATCCAACCAGCTTATGCGCCGCCTCCGACACCTTCCGGGCGCCACGTGGCGGTGCGGGCCCCCGCCCTCAGTGGCCCTCGCGCCGGTAGAACGGGCGTACCTTTTCCAGCATCCAGTCGCCCACCGGGTCCTGCGCCACGTCCAGCAGGACGAGATTGACCGGCCAGGGCACCTGTATCCGGCCCAGCGCGCGGCCGAGCGCCTCCATCGGGGCGCTCTGCCCCGCGCCCTCCCAGGTGGCGAACTCGACGCCGACGAACAGGACGGGGCTGTCGCCCTCGATGCTGGCCAGCGCCCTGCGCGCCGTGCTCACCACGCCGGTGTCCTGGAACTCCGCGGACACCGCGGCGAGGAAGTCGACCGGGTCCTCCTTCCAGTCCGGCTCGTACAACCGCACCCGGCCGCCGCTCGCGGGGCCGTCCAGCGGTGTGCGCCCGGCCCGGCAGAGCTCGGCCACGGCGGACGGGGGAAGAGGCACGCCGACCGCGCCGCCCGGATTCACCGCGATGCCGAGCTGCGGCGGCAGCCCGCGGGCGAACTCGCGCGCGGGCGCGACGGTGAAGGAGAGGTGGGAGCCGACGCACTGGAGGAACTGCCCCTCCGAACTGAACACGGGGACGAACGCGGCGCCGCCGATGTCGACCGTCGGCAGGTCGAGGTCGGGGCTGTCCGGGCCGCCGCCGTTGGGGAGGGGTACCCAGATCTGGCTGCGGCCGAGCACCTCGATCAGCCGGCCGGCCGCTCCGGGGACGCCGAGCGAGGCGGTGAGCACTTCTTCGAGCTCGTTGGCCGGCCATCCCTGCGACGGATGGGGCGGCGCCTGGGCCGGAATGTCCACGGTGTCTGAGTCCTTTTCTCGCCATGCGGTGCGGCAGAAACCTTAGACCGGCTCACGCCTCGCCCGCAGTGCCGCAGGCCGGAGCCCCGTCCGGCTCCCGCGTACCGTCCAGATTGCGGACAGGTGGCCGGACTGCCGCGAACTGTGCGTATGCGAACGGTGACGCCGGGGGCTCTCACCCGCCGGCCCCCGGGACCCGCACCACGAATGTCCGGCCCGTCGTCCCTACTCCTGCCCCGAACGCGCCTCCGGGAACGAGATCCGCCCGATGGCCCCGGCCGTCTCCCGGTCGATCAGCACCGCCGACGCGCACCCCGGAGGGAGCAAGCCCTGCTCGGTGTCGCGCAGCAGCCTGCCCACCGCGCGGCGGTGACGGGCGAAGGCGTATCCGGAGACACCGCGCCCACGCTCCCGCTGGCCCTGCCGGGCCACCTGCGGGGTGACGTCGAGCAGCACGAGATGCAGGGTCCTGCCCCGGCGCCGGGCCTCACGCGCCAGCCAGCGCCGCACCCAGGCCTGCGTGCCGCAGTCGTGGACGACGACCGAGACGCCCGAGCGCAGGGCCCGCCACAGCCCCGCGTAGTGCGCCGCACGCACCAGCGGGCGGTAGAGCGCGTACGGGAGTAAGGCGGGCAGGGTGGCGGCCCAGCGGTCCCGGGTGTCCTGGGAGTCGATCGCGTGCCCCTGCACGGCCCGCCGGATCAACGTCGACTTCCCGCTGCCGGGCAGGCCCGAGACCACGACGACGTCACCCGCCGCGAAGTCCAGGACGGCCGGGCCGTGAGCGCCTCCGCCCCGCAGATCACGCACCACCGGAGCCGGCCCGCCCCCCAGCTCCCGGGCGGGTGCGCCCGGCTGCTGGGGCATCGCGCCGCGCGCCGCCCCCGCGGTCGCCGCGTAACGCTGCAACGTCATCGTCTTCCCCCTGCCGAGTCACCCACTGACCTGCCCAAGAAGTGTAAAGAAAAGGTAATGCGGCACAACCGCTTCCGGTCGCACGTGTCGTGACCCGCACCCGTGCGGACCTGAACGCCCCACTCTCCCGCAATGCGTGCGATGATGACCCCGCCAACTGCATACCGGCCGTTTGAATCCGCGCGGGAGAGTCCCGGACACCGTGTGCGCCGGGCGCCGAAGGAGCAAGTTCCTCCCTTGAATCTCTCAGGCCCCGTACCGCGTGGATGAGGCAGATCTGAAAAGCGGGCCGCTTCGCGGCTCCACCCAAGGTGCAAGCCGACCCTGAAGGGGATGCCCCCTCCAGGACCCTTTCAGGGGCTCTCGGCGAACCTCTCAGGTTCCGATGACAGATGGGGAGGGAAATCCCCTGTCGTCATGCCCTGGAGCCATGTCCATGAGCACTGCCCCGAGCGCCGCCCCCCGTCAGACCGCCCTCGACGCCCTGCACCGGTCCCTGGGTGCGACCATGACCGATTTCGCCGGCTGGGACATGCCGCTGCGGTACGCCAGCGAGCGCGACGAGCACAACGCCGTGCGCACCCGGGCCGGACTGTTCGACCTGTCGCACATGGGCGAGATCACCGTCACCGGTCCGCAGGCCGCGGCCTTCCTGAGCTACGCGCTGGTGGGCAACATCGCCACCGTCGGCGAGGGCCGGGCCCGCTACACGATGATCGTCGCGCAGGACGGCGGAATCCTGGACGACCTGATCGTCTACCGCCTGGCCGGCGACGAGTACATGGTGGTCGCCAACGCGGGCAACGCCCAGCTCGTCCTCGACACCCTCACCGAGCGCGTCGCCGGCTTCGACGCCGAGGTGCGGGACGACCGCGACGCCTACGCGCTGATCGCCGTCCAGGGCCCCGACTCCCCCGCCGTACTGAAGTCGGTCACGGACGCCGACCTGGACGGACTGAAGTACTACGCCGGGCTCCCCGGAACGGTCGCCGGTGTCCCCGCGCTCATCGCCCGCACCGGCTACACCGGCGAGGACGGCTTCGAGCTCTTCGTAGCCCCCGGCCACGCCGAGCAGCTGTGGAAGGCCCTGACGGAGGCCGGGACGCCGTACGGCCTGATCCCCTGCGGGCTCTCCTGCCGGGACACGCTGCGCCTGGAGGCGGGCATGCCGCTGTACGGGCACGAGCTGACCACCGCGCTGACGCCGTTCGACGCCGGCCTCGGCAGGGTCGTGAAGTTCGAGAAGGAGGGCGACTTCGTGGGGCGTGAGGCGCTGCTCGCAGCCGCCCGGCGCGCCGAGACCGCCCCGCCCCGCAAGCTCGTCGGCCTGGTCGCCGAGGGCCGCCGGGTACCGCGCGCCGGTTTCCAGGTCGTGGCCGGCGGGGAGGTCGTCGGCGAGGTCACCTCCGGGGCCCCGTCCCCGACCCTGGGCAAGCCGATCGCCATGGCGTACGTGGACGCCGCGCACGCCGCGCCCGGCACCGAGGGTGTCGCGGTCGACATCCGGGGCACGCACGAGCCCTACGAGGTCGTCGCGCTGCCGTTCTACCAGCGCCGTAAGTGACACCGCGCCCCGCGCACGTGACGCAGTCGTGTCTCACACCGTAAGACCACCGTTCATCAGCACTCCCCCGCGTACAGGAGAATTCAGGTCATGAGCAACCCCCAGCAGCTGCGGTACAGCAAGGAGCACGAGTGGCTGTCGGCCGTCGAGGACGGTGTGGCCACGGTCGGTATCACCGAGTACGCGGCCAACGCGCTCGGCGACGTCGTCTACGCCCAGCTCCCGGAGGTCGGTGACACGGTGACCGCGGGCGAGACCTGCGGTGAGCTGGAGTCGACCAAGTCGGTCAGCGACCTGTACTCGCCGGTGTCCGGCGAGGTGACCGCGGCGAACCAGGACGTCGTGGACGACCCGTCGCTGGTGAACTCCGCCCCCTTCGAGGGCGGCTGGCTGTTCAAGGTGCGCGTCGCGGAGGAGCCGAACGACCTTCTCTCCGCCGACGAGTACACCGCGTTCTCCGGCAACTGAGACCCAAGGGACCCACTGATGTCGCTTCTCAACTCCTCCCTCCACGAGCTGGACCCGGACGTCGCCGCCGCCGTCGACGCCGAGCTCCACCGCCAGCAGTCCACCCTCGAGATGATCGCCTCGGAGAACTTCGCTCCGGTCGCGGTCATGGAGGCTCAGGGCTCCGTCCTCACGAACAAGTACGCCGAGGGCTACCCCGGCCGCCGTTACTACGGTGGCTGCGAGCACGTCGACGTGGTCGAGCAGATCGCGATCGACCGCATCAAGGCGCTCTTCGGCGCCGAGGCCGCGAACGTCCAGCCGCACTCCGGTGCGCAGGCCAACGCCGCCGCGATGTTCGCGCTGCTGAAGCCGGGCGACACGATCATGGGTCTGAACCTGGCCCACGGCGGTCACCTGACCCACGGCATGAAGATCAACTTCTCCGGCAAGCTCTACAACGTGGTCCCGTACCACGTCGACGACACCGGCGTCGTGGACATGGCCGAGGTCGAGCGCCTCGCCAAGGAGTCGAAGCCGAAGCTCATCGTGGCCGGCTGGTCCGCCTACCCGCGCCAGCTGGACTTCGCCGCCTTCCGCCGCATCGCGGACGAGGTCGGCGCGTACCTGATGGTCGACATGGCGCACTTCGCGGGCCTGGTCGCCGCGGGTCTGCACCCCAACCCGGTGCCGCACGCCCACGTCGTCACGACCACCACGCACAAGACCCTCGGCGGCCCGCGCGGTGGCGTGATCCTCTCGACGCAGGAGCTCGCCAAGAAGATCAACTCCGCGGTCTTTCCCGGTCAGCAGGGTGGTCCGCTGGAGCACGTGATCGCGGCCAAGGCCGTCTCCTTCAAGGTCGCGGCGGGCGAGGAGTTCAAGGAGCGCCAGCAGCGCACCCTGGACGGTGCCCGCATCCTGGCCGAGCGCCTGGTGCAGCCGGACGTCACCGAGGTGGGCGTCTCCGTGCTCTCCGGCGGTACGGACGTCCACCTGGTCCTGGTCGACCTGCGCAACTCCGAGCTGGACGGCCAGCAGGCCGAGGACCGGCTCCACGAGCTGGGCATCACGGTCAACCGGAACGCCATCCCGAACGACCCCCGGCCCCCGATGGTCACCTCGGGTCTGCGCATCGGCACGCCGGCGCTGGCCACCCGTGGTTTCCAGGCCGAGGACTTCACCGAGGTCGCCGAGATCATCGCGGCCGCGCTGAAGCCCGCGTACGACGCGGACGCCCTCAAGGCCCGCGTGACCGCGCTGGCCGAGAAGTTCCCGCTGTACCCCGGCCTCAAGTAGTCACCCGCAGTTTGCACACAGGGTGGGGGCACCACGCACACTGAACACAGTGAGCGCGGTGCCCCCACCCCTTTGCCCCGCGTTCCCGGGCCCACCCGGCCCGTCCCGCACCACCCGGGCGGACAACGACGTCCACCAACGCCTTAGGAGTACCCCCGTGGCCCTCTCGGTCTTCGACCTCTTCTCGGTCGGTATCGGCCCGTCCAGTTCCCACACGGTCGGCCCGATGCGTGCGGCCCGCATGTTCGCCCGCCGCCTCAAGAACGAGGGCCTGCTGGTCCACACCGCGTCGGTCCGCGCCGAGCTGTACGGCTCGCTCGGTGCGACCGGCCACGGACATGGCACGCCCAAGGCCGTCCTGCTCGGCCTGGAGGGCGAATCGCCCCGCACGGTCGACGTCGAGGGCGCCGACGCCCGCGTCGAGGAGATCCGCGCCTCGGGCCGCATCAATCTGCTGGGCGTGCACGACATAGCGTTCGACGCCGACGAGCAGCTGGTCCTGCACCGGCGCAAGGCACTGCCGTACCACGCCAACGGGATGACCGTGGGCGCGTACGACCGCGACGGCGCCGCGCTGCTGGAGAAGACGTACTACTCGGTGGGCGGCGGCTTCGTCGTCGACGAGGACGCCGTGGACGGCGAGAACCCGATCGTCCCGGACGACACGGTCCTCAAGCACCCCTTCCGCACCGGCGACGAGCTGCTGAGGCTCGCCCGGGAGACCGGCCTGTCCATCTCCTCCCTCATGCTGGAGAACGAGAAGGCCTGGCGGACCGAGGACGAGATCCGCGCCGGGCTCCTGGAGATCTGGCGCGTCATGGAGGCCTGCATCGCGCGCGGCATGTCCCGCGAGGGCATCCTGCCCGGCGGCCTGAAGGTCCGCCGCCGGGCCGCGAACTCGGCAAGGCAGCTGCGCGCCGAGGGCGCCCCCCAGACGCACGCGATGGAGTGGATCACCCTCTACGCGATGGCGGTCAACGAGGAGAACGCCGCCGGGGGCCGTGTCGTGACGGCCCCGACGAACGGCGCGGCGGGCATCATCCCGGCGGTCCTGCACTACTGGATGAACTTCGCCGCGGGCGGCTGCACCGAGGCCGAGAAGGACGACGGCGTGGTCCGCTTCCTGCTGGCGGCGGGTGCCATCGGCATGCTCTTCAAGGAGAACGCCTCCATCTCCGGAGCCGAGGTCGGCTGCCAGGGCGAGGTCGGCTCCGCCTGTTCCATGGCCGCCGGCGCCCTGGCCGAGGTCCTCGGCGGCTCGCCGGAGCAGGTGGAGAACGCCGCGGAGATCGGCATGGAACACAACCTGGGCCTCACCTGTGACCCGGTCGGCGGCCTGGTCCAGATCCCCTGCATCGAACGCAACGGCATGGCCGCGGTCAAGGCGGTCACGGCGGCGAAGATGGCGCTGCGGGGCGACGGCAGCCACAAGGTCTCCCTGGACAAGGTCATCAAGACCATGAAGGAGACGGGCGCGGACATGTCCGTGAAGTACAAGGAGACCGCGCGCGGCGGGCTCGCGGTGAACATCATCGAGTGCTGAGGTTTTAGGCCTGACCAGTGCGTTCGTATCTTTCAGCGCTGTCAGGGCCTTCCGGACGGTGGGCACCGGGGACCGCAGGGGTTCGCGGGCTGAGGCCCGGTGGGCCTGGAGGTCACGGCCGTTCGAAGAACTGGAGAAGACCGCCGGCGGAGAAGCAGAGGGCACCGGTGAGGGTGCCCCAGTCGGCGACGTCGGCGTTGATCAGGCTGCCGGTGGCCGGGCGGGTGTACGCGGCGAGTGCCGAGACCATGAAGAGGACGGAGCCGAGCTGGTTCACGGCGACGATCCACCACCCCAGGTCGTGCGGCAGCAGGCGCGGCCGGCCGTGGCAGATCTCGACGACGGCGAGGTGCCCGGAGATCAGGAAGAGCAGGCAGCCGATCATGTCGGGCGCCCAGACCAGGCGGTCGATCTGTTGCACGGTCAGACCGTGCAGGAAGGAGTCGAGCAGGTCGACGGCGAAGACCAGGGTGCCGGCGAAGAGGGTGAAGGTGCTCAGCCAGTCGGCCCGCGAGGGCTCGTAGCTCCACCACCGCCAGCGCGGGGTGACCAGGACGCCTTCGCCCCCTGGTACGTGGCGAGGCGCGTTGATCACCTGGAGCAGGGAGACGTAGCCCCCGGTGTTGAAGCACAGGCCGCCGGCGAAGTAGACCGACGCGCAGGTGGTGGCGTCGCCGGAGCCGAACTGGGCGACGGCGGCTCCGGCGGCGAAGAGCGCGCCGCCGAGGACGAAGGCGGTGGCGGCGATCGCGTTGAGCCTGCGCAGCCGGGCGACGGCGGTGTGGTCGGCGCGGGCATGACGGGCGGTGGCCGCCCCGGGTGGCTGAACGGTGATGAGCCCGCGCCGCCGGGCGAGCCGGGACTCCCAGCGCGCGCTGCCGCCACCGGGTGGCTGCCAGGTGAGACGTGTCGTGAACGGCCCGGCGCCCTCGGCGTGCTGTTCGGGCCGGCTCATGCGGGCGGGAGGGCAGCGGTGCCGCCCCTCTCCTCAGCCCCGTCCACCTGCGGGCGGGGGCCGTCTCCCGCTTCACTCATGGCATCTCCCCAGATCTCTGAGGCGTGGGCGCCGTCGCCCACGGCCCCTTGACCCCGCCGACTCTGCCAGAGCTGATCGGAGGCGGCCCGGCGGTGGAGCACGCGTTCGTCCGATCAGCGGACGGGCGGGCACCCGGCGCCGAGGCGTCGGCTTCCCGTCGGCCGCTCCCAGGGCCTCCGCCGGGTCCCGCCCGGCCCCGTCCGGACGCCGTTCGGACCGTCTCACCGCACCGCCCCCCTCGCCACGCCCCGGTCGGGGACCAGACCTCTGCAGGCCGGCCCTCTGCCCGTCGGCCCTCTGCCCGTCGGCCCTCTGCCGGCCGGGCCCTCGGAGGCGACGTACGTCACATCCGCGCCGTGTCACATCCGCGGGCCCCCGTTCCGTCGAAGCGGTGTAAGCAACGACGACAGCACGGGAGTGCATCATGAACGCTCGCCTGAACCTCTTCGAGAGCCCTCTCTCCGGCCAGTTCCTGAGGCACATCAACTCGGCCGGCAAGGTGCTCTCGGACTCGGGGCTGCCGGCCGCCACGCAGGAGCTGGTGAAGATCCGCGCGAGCCAGATCAACGGCTGCGGCTTCTGCACGGACATGCACACCAAGGACGCCGCGAAGGCCGGTGAGACCCCGACGCGCCTCCACCTGGTCGCGGCCTGGCGCGAGGCCACGGTGTTCACCGACGCCGAACGCGCCGCTCTGGCGCTGACCGAGCAGGGCACCCGGATCGCCGACGCCGCCGGAGGCGTCACGGACGAGGTCTGGGCCGAGGCCGCCGAGCACTACGACGAGGACCAGCTCGCCGCGCTGACCGGCCTCATCGCGCTGATCAACGCCTACAACCGCATGAACGTCATCGTCCAGCAGCCCGCGGGCGACTACCAGCCCGGCCAGTTCGGCTGAGGACGCGGCAACCCGGCTCCCCGGGGCGTGCGGTCCGTGGACCGCACGCCCCGGGGAGCCGCGCTTGACAGCCATGTCCCGCAAGAACCATGATTCCATTAATTGACTAATGGAATTGAGGCGAGGCGCGTGGCTGAGACGAACATTGCGGGCGAGGGCCCGGGCCCCTGGGCCATGGAGGCCCGAGGGCTGGGCAAGCGCTACCGACGCGGCTGGGCGCTGCGCGACTGCTCCTTCCGGCTGCCGGCCGGGAGGATCTGCGGGCTCGTCGGGCCCAACGGGGCGGGCAAGAGCACGCTGCTCGGCACGGCGTCCCGGCAGTTGGCACCTTCGGAGGGCGAACTGCGGGTCTTCGGCGTGCCGGTGGACGATCCGGCGGTGATGCCGAGGTTCGCCTACCTCGGGCAGGACAAGCCGTTGTTCAAGCGGTTCACCGTGGCGGAGACACTGCGCATGGGCGGCGAGCTCAACCCCGGCTGGGACGCCGGGGCGGCGGAGCGGATCGTGCGCTCGGGGGACGTGCCGATGCACGCCGCGGTCGGGACGCTCTCCGGCGGCCAGCGCACCCGGGTCGCCTTCGCGCTCGCCTTCGGCAAGCGGCCCGACCTGCTGCTGCTCGACGAGCCGATGTCGGACCTCGACCCGCTGGCCCGGAACGAGATGAGCACCCTGCTGATGGCGGAGGCCGTGGAGCGCGGCACCACGGTGGTGATGTCCTCGCACCTGCTGTCCGAGCTGGAGGACATGTGCGACTACCTGCTCGTCCTCGCCGGCGGCCGGATCCGGATGGCCGGGGACGCCGACGCCCTGGTCCCCGCCCACGCCCTGGTGACCGGGGTGACCAGGGACGGCGGACTGCCCGCCGCCCTGACCCGGCACACGGTGATCGAGAAGCGTGTCCAGGGGCGGCAGTTCCAGGCCATGGTGCGGCGCGACGGCCCGCTCTCCGGGGACTGGCAGGTCTCCGAACCCAGCCTGGAGGAAGTGCTGCTCGCGCATCTGCGCTCACCGGACGCACCCGCGCTGTTCACGCCGGGCGCACAGCCCGAGACCGAAGGGGCCAGGACCACATGAGCACCACCCTGACCGGAAAACCGACCGCACGGTCCGCCCGCCCCGGGCTCCTGCGCGGGCTGACCTGGCTGGTCCTGCGCCAGCACCGGGCCGCGCTGGGCTGTCTCCTCGCGCTGACGGTGCTCTGCTCGCTCTGGATCGTCTACCAGCGCGGCCAGTTGACCGAGCTGCTCGACGCCCAGGGCTGGCCGGAGAAGACGGTGCCGCAGCCCGTCGTGGGCGCGGGCTACCGCAACCTCACCGCGCTGCTGGGACTGCTGCCCGGCGTCCTCGCCGTCTTCCTCGGCGCCCCGCTGATCTCCGCGGACCACGAACAGGGCACCGCGCAGCTCGTCACCACGCAGTCCGTCACCCGCCGCCGCTGGCTCGTGGCGAAGCTCGGCTGGTGCTTCCTGATCACCCTGGTGGCCTGCTCGGTGCTCTCCGCCGTCTTCACCTGGTGGTGGCGGCCCCACCGCTCGGTCCTGCCGGACATCTGGATGGACCCCTCGGTCTTCGACAACACGGGCCCCGTGCTCCCCGCGCTCGCCCTGTTCCTCACCGCCGCCGGTGTCACGATCGGCGTCCTGCTGCGCCGGGTCCTGGCCTCCATGGTCGTCACCCTCGTCTTCTGCGTGGCGGCACAGACCGTGTGGGGCATGGTCCGGGACCGCCTGGCCACCCCCCGGACGATCACGTACCCGCTGGACGCGGACGTCCCCGCACGGCTGCATGACGCGTACGAGGTGGACCGATGGGTCGCGAGCGCCGACGGGCAGCTGTACGGATGGGGGTCGTGCGCCGAGGCGACCGAGCAGGCATCGCGGGCGTGCGTCGAGGAGAAGGGCATCGTCGACAACGTCTTCCAGTACCTCGATCCCAGCCAGATGGCCGCCATGCAGTGGACCGGGGCGGGCGTCCTGCTCGCCGGCACCGTCGCCCTGACGGCGTTCACCCTGTGGTGGGCGTCCCGGCGTCCGCTGTAGTACCGGCCACCGTGCTCTACGTAAAATGTCGGCATTCGAGCGGAGGGTGATGTCCGTGGTCGTGTTCCGCATCGACAGACGCAGCGGCGTGGCGACGTATCTCCAGATCGTCCGGCAGGTCGAACAGGCCCTGCGGATGGGCGCGCTGGAGGAGGGGGACCGTCTCCCCACGGCCGCGCAGGTCGCCGCCACCACCAAGGTCAACCCGAACACGACGCTCAAGGCCTACCGCGAGCTGGAGCGTGCCGGGCTGGCGGAGGTCCGTCAGGGGGCGGGGACCTTCATCACGCGCACCCTCCTGGAGCCGGGTTCCGGTCCTCGGTGGCCGCTGCGCGACGCGCTCGACGAATGGCTGCACCAGGCGCGTGCGGAGGGGCTCGGCGGCGAGGAGGTCCAGGCTCTTTTCCGGACGTCCTTCGAGGCCGTCTATCCCCCGGCGGCGGAGGACTGAGCGTGCCCGGCCCCGTCGGCCCCCGCACCCGGTGCGCCCGGTCCGCCAAGGGCCGGGCGCACCGGCGTACCCCTTCCGCCGCCTTCCCGGTGAGCCGCCGGCCCTCCGCGGCGGCCCGCTGACCGGGCGGCCAGGCCCGGCACGATCCGGACGAAAGGCCGGGCGCGGCTTCCCTCCTCAACTCCCAGCGCGTTCACTGGTGGTGACGCGTGGTGACTTCGACGAGGGGCGGCGATGAGCCGGATCGTTCTGCCGGTGCTGTACATGCCGTTCCGGGGGGCCGGGTGCAATCCGGGTGCGGCGGAGGCCGGGGAGGCCGTCCACCGGTGGGCCGCGGAGCAGGGCCTCGCCCTGTCACCCGTCGCCCGTACGAGGATGCTGCGTGCCCGCCCCGAGCTGCGGGCCTCGCTGCTCTTCCCCGACGCCTCGCGGGACCATCTCGCGCTCGTCTGCCGCTGGCTGTTCTGGACGCTCCTGGTGGACGACGAGTTCGACGACGGAGCCGCCGGTCACGATCCGCGACTGTGCGGGGAGACCATCGGCCGGCTGGTGGAGGTGTTCGACGGCGCCGCCCCGCGCAGCCCCGCGGAACACGCGTTGGAGGACCTCCGGGAGAGCACCTGCACCGGCAGTTCGCCGGAGTGGGAGCGGCGGTTCGGACGCCACACCGTCCGCTGGCTCTGGACGCGTTACGCGGAGGCCGCCGAGCGGGCCGCGGGACAGATGCCGAGCCGGGCCGACTTCGCGAGGCACCGGCGGGACTCGGGGACGATGCGCATGGTCCTGGACCTGCACGAGGTCGTCGCCGGGGTGGACCTTCCCGGGCCCGCGCGCGGCCTGCCCGCGTACACCGCTCTGCGTGAGGCGGTCGTCGCCCACGCGGGCCTGTGCAACGACATCTGCTCCGTGGAGAAGGAGGCCGTCGCCGGGAACGGCCACAACGCCGTCGTCCTCGTCCAGCGCGATCGGGGCTGCACCCTCCAGGAGGCGGTCAACGAGGCCGGCGTCCAGCTGTCCCGCATCGCCGAACGCCTCCAGCGCGCCGAGAAGGAGCTGGCAGGGCAGATCGAGGCGGCCGGGATCGAGGGGCCCGCGCGGGCGGCGCTGGAGCGCTGCGTACGGGACTACCGGGGCCTGGTGCGGGGCGACTTCGACTACCACGCGCGCGCGGAGCGCTACACGCGCCCCGATCTGGTCGAGGTCGACCGGCAAGGCACGCTGTCCCGCTGCTTCACCGCCTGACCAGAGCCCGCCGGGTCCGCCGCACCGCCTGATCCGGGCCCGCTTCACCACCCGAACCGGGCCCGCCGGGAGGCAGTCGGCCGACGGGGCTCCGTGCGCCCGTGATCGTGACCGGTCCGAGTCCGTGGAACTGGCACCGCCTGTGAAGAATGCGCGAAGATCGGGCCGTGCACCGGCCGGTAGCCGGTCACATCCCGCCCACTGCCGGCTCGGCAGTCATTCATCCTCGGGGACCCGACATGCGAGTGAAGCGAAGAATATGGGCCACGGCCGCCGTCGCGACGACGGCCGTGGCAGGTGTCCTGGTGTTCGAGGGGGTCACGGGCCTCTCCGAGGCACCCGACGACGTCGGCGCCTCGTCCGGCCCGGCGCGGACCGAAGTGCACCGGTCCGCGCTGAAGGTGTCGAAGGACGGGACGAGCGCCTCGCTGCGCCGGTCCGGCACCGAGCCGTTCAGCATGCTCGGCGTCACCTGGACCGATCCCTCGGCGAAGATCACCGGCACGGTCGAGGCCCGTACGCGCTCGCTGCCGAGCGGTGACTGGTCGGCCTGGCTGCCCATCGACACCGAGGTGGACGGGCGTACCGAAGCCGGTCGCCCCGGCACCCGGGGCACCACCGAGCCCCGCTGGGTCGGGCTCTCCGACGGCGTCGAGGTGCGCGTGTCCGCCGGGGACGGCGCCTCCGCCGGGCTGCCGGCCGGCCTGCGGCTCGACACCGTCGACCCGGGCCAGGTGGGCTCCGCTCCCGTCGCGTACGCCGTGGACGCCACCGAAGAGCCGTCGGCCGACCCCACGGACGCCACGTCGGAGCCCACCGACCCGTCCACCGAGCCGAGCGGACCGGCCGGCGGTGAGACCACCGAACCGGCGACCGAGGCCCCCAGCCCCAGCGCCTCCGTGGACCCGTCCACGACGGCGGAACCCTCCCCCACGGCCCCCACCGAGTCGCCGTCCGCCACCGCCGAGCCCACGGCGACGCTGCCGCCTCCCCTGCCGTCCACGGCGCCGAAGCCCCCGATCGTCTCGCGGGCCGACTGGAACGCCGACGAGTCGCTCAACGACGAGTCCCCCGACTACATGGACACGGTCAAGGCCGTGTTCGTGCACCACACCGCGCAGACCAACACGTACTCCTGCGCCGACTCGGCCGCGATCGTCCGCGGGCTGCACGCCTACCACGTCCAGTCGAACGGCTGGAAGGACCTCGGCTACAACTTCGTCGTCGACAAGTGCGGCACGGTCTTCGAGGGCCGCAAGGGCGGTGTCGACCGCGCGGTGCTCGGCGCGCACACCTACGGCTTCAACCGCGAGACGGCGGGCATCGCCGTCATCGGGCTGTACACGGACTCCGCGGCCGCGACCGCCGCGACGACGGCGGTCGCCAGGGTCGCGGCGTGGAAACTCGGCCAGTACGGCGTCAGCCCTTCGGGCACGGCCACGCTGACGGCGGGCGCGAACGGCAACAACTACGCGGGCAAGACGTTCACCGCGGGCACGGCGTACCCCTTCGCCACGGTCTCGGGACACCGCGACGGCTACAACACCGAGTGCCCCGGCACCAAGCTGTACGCCCAACTGCCCACGATCCGCGGTTACGCGGCCGGGCCCGTCACGGGTCTCGCGGTCAAGTCGGTGACCGGAGGGGTGCTTTCGGGCACGTCGTACTACACGAAGGCGGACATCACCGTCGGCTGGTCCGCGACCACGCCTGCCGTCCTCGTCACGAAGTACGAGCTGCTGGTGGACGGGAAGCCCGTCGCCACCACCACGGGCAGCGGCACCTCCGCCAAGGCCACCCTGGCCGTGGGCAGCCACAAGGTGCAGGTGCGGGCGACCCACCAGTCGGGGAAGACCTCCGTCTCCGCGGCGGCGACCGTCGTCGCCGACCGGACCGCGCCGGTCTTCTCCACGAAGCCGAACCTCTCGCTGCGCACCGGCACGGTCAGCACGACGGCCGTCCCGCTCACCCTGAAGTGGAAGGCGTCCGACGCGGTGCAGTTGCGGGACGTGCGCCTGACCGCTCCGGTCGCCAGGACCTACGGCCCGACGACCACGAGCGCGTCGCACACGGCGAAGTCCGCCGTGGCGACGACCTGGAGGATGACCGCGTTCGACCGGGCGGGCAACAGCCTGGCCGCCTCCGTCGCCGGCACCCCCGTCATCCTGCAGGAGTCCTCGGCGACGAGGAGCGGCAGCTGGACCACCAAGTCGTCGTCCAGCTATCTCGGCGGCAGGTCCTATTCGAGCGGCACCAAGAACGCCGCCCTGACCTGGACGTTCACCGGCCGCTCGGTCGCATGGGTGGTGTCCAGGGCGTCGACGTCCGGACAGGCGTACGTCTACGTGGACGGCGTCAAGGCGGCGACGGTGGACCTGAAGTCCTCCACCACCCAGTACCGCCAGGCGATCTGGACGAAGTCCTGGTCGGCCTCCGCCAAGCACACCGTCAAGATCGTGGTGGTGGGTACGAGCGGCAGGCCCACCCTCACCACCGACGGCCTGGTCTACCTCAAGTAGCCGGGCCTCCGCGCCGGACCGGCACCTGCCGGTCCGGGGCGGGTCAGGCCTTGTTCTGCGAGGCCCAGAACTCGTCGAAGGTGAGCTCGCCGTCACCGTTGCCGTCGTGGGCGTTGATGACGGCCTGCGCCACGGTCTCGGTGACGTAGGGGTCACCGAGCTGAGCCATGGCGCTCTTGTACTCGGCCGCCGTTATGCTGCCGTCGCCGTTCTGGTCGAAGCGCTCGAATGCCTTGCGTGCCGACTCGATGTCCGCCACTGTTCCGCCCCTTCGTTAAGCGTTGTTGACGGAGGTCAGATTATCCGGCGGCCCGGACGGCCCCGGCATCGCTCCGCCCCTCGCCGGACCGGGCCCGCGAGGGCGCCGGTGCGCGGGGACGCGGGCGTCAGGTCAGCAGCTCCGTCATGGTCACCGCGCGCATCCGGCGCCGGCCGATCTCGGCCAGGAGCAGGGGCAGGGCGGCGAGGGTGTCCCGGTGGCCGAAGTGCAGGCTCACCACGGCGCCGTTGCGGAGTTCGCCCGCGACCTTGCGGGTGACCGCCGCCGTCCCCGGCGAGGTGAGGTCCAGGGAGTCCACGCCGTAGGACAGGACGTGCGGATATCCGGCGCGGCGCGCCAGTTCCTGGACGAGCGGGGTGGCGTACCGGGCGCGTGAGGGCCTGAACCAGGTGCCGATCGACCCGGTGAGCCGCCGCAGGCGCCGGGCGCAGCCGGTGATCTCCGCGTACGCCCGCCCCTCGTCCAGCGCGTTGATGTCGAGGTGGCTCTGCGTGTGGTTGCCGAGGTCGTGGCCGCCGTCGAGGATCCGGCGCGCCATGTGGGGGTACCGGTCGAGCCAGCTGCCGACGGCGAGGACGGTGAGCCGGGCGCCCGCCTGTTCGGCCTCGGCGAGGACGGCACCGGCCAGGGCCGGGTCGCCCTGGCCGTGGAAGGTGAGGGCGACCCGGGGACGGCCGGCGGGGCCGCGCTCGATCTGGACCGGCTGTCCGGGGAAGCGGCGCGGTGCGGGGGCCGCGGTGGCGGTGGGGCGCACGGCGTCGCGAACCCCGCGTTCCCCCCGGGCCTTCTCCGCCGTGCCCGCCGAGGCCGGTGAGGATCCGCCGGGCGCGCACGCCGGGGCTGACGCGCCCGCCACGAGCGCTCCGGCCGCCGCCCGCAGGGCGTCCCGGCGGGGCATCACCGTCCCGCGACCGTCCATGCCGTCCACCTCGCGGGTCGGTTCGGGCGCTTGTCCCCGAGATCGCACACACAGTAGGACGAGATGAACGGAAGGGCGGGGAGACACCCTCAAGCAGTGATCAATGAATCACGCGGTGAAGCGGAAGAATGTGTGAAGAATGCCAGGCGCGTGACCCATCACACCTGCGATTGCGAAGCAAAAAGGGATGCAATGTTGCAGTATCGCCCGTTTCGCCGCTTTGGCTCCTCGGTCGCCCGTCTGCCATAGTCGGTGACACGACCTCCTCCGACCCGAGCCAGGTCCCACATGCGGCCGTGGACACACCCCCCATTCCACGGCCCCCTCAGAAGCCCCCGACGCGCCCCACCCCGGCCGACCGGGGGCTTCTGCGTGTCAGCGGTCCGAGGTGCGCATCTCGAACCAGGTGGTCTTGCCGCGGGGTAAGAGATCGACGCCCCAGCGGTCGGAGAGCTTGTCCACGAGGAAGAGCCCTCGCCCGCTGACATCCATCTCCCGGACCGGCATCAGACACGGCAGCCCGCGCGAGGGATCCCGCACCTCGATGCGGACCCAGCCGCGACGCCGCAGCATCCGCAGACCGAAGACCCGCGCACCGGTGTGCCGCACCGCGTTGCCCACGAGCTCCGAGACGAGCAGGACGCCGTGCTCGGCGGTCTGGGCGGGTAACTGCCACTGACGCAGCATCACGCACGAGGTGATCCGGCGGGCGGTGGCGGCGGACTCCGGACGGGACGGCAGGCGGACTTCGTCCTCCGTCGGATTACCGAACAACTCCAGCGCCTTGAACGCCTGTTCGTCTTCGCCGGCAGTCATCCAGCGTGCCGCCGTCGCGCTGCTGCGCGGTCGCGGCTGCTCCACACCCTCCAGGCCCGCCATGCCCCCCATCATGGCCGCACACAACGCTCTCCGTGACCGTTCCGACGGAATCCCTCACCCGGAACCAGTCATTCCGGGTTGGTTCTCCGGCATATGCCAGGGGCAGAAAGGGGGGTGTCGCACCCCACCCCACCTGCGCAGACACAGGTGGGGTGAGCAATTGCACGGGCGGAAGGGGCGCCGCACCTTAAGGTTCTCTTAAGGTGCGACTGATCCGCCCACACGGATGAACGCACGCGCCCCTGTACGCAACTCACTTTCGGTCAGAGGAATTTGGCCTTGCCCGGGCCCTCCTCCACGAAGCTGCGCATCCCCCGCTCCCGGTCCTCCGTGGCGAACAGACCGGCGAACCAGTTGCGCTCGATCGTCAGTCCCGTGTCGATGTCCGTCTCCAGGCCCGCGTCCACGGACTCCTTGGCGGCGCGCAGCGCGATCGCGGGCCCACGGGCCAGCCGGGCCGCCCACGCGTGCGCCTGCTCGTACACCTCCGCGGCGGGCACCACGCGGTCCACCAAGCCGATCGCCAGGGCCTCGTCGGCCCTCACCTGACGGCCCGTGAAGATGAGGTCCTTGGCCTTCGACGGACCGACGAGCCGGGCCAGGCGCTGGGTGCCGCCGGCGCCGGGGATCAGGCCGAGCAGGATCTCCGGCTGGCCGAACTTCGCGTTGTCGGCGGCGATCCTGAAGTCGGCGCAGAGCGCCAGCTCGCAGCCACCGCCCAGGGCGTAGCCGGTGACGGCGGCGACCACGGGCTTCGGGATGCGCGCCACGGCGGTGAAGGAGTCCTGGAGCGCCTTGGAGCGCGCGACCATCGCCGCGTGGTCCATCACCTGCATCTCCTTGATGTCCGCGCCCGCCGCGAACACCTTCTCGCCGCCGTAGAGGATCACCGCCCGCACGTCGTCGCGCCGGCCCGCCTCCTCGGCGAGCTCGCGCAGCCGGTCCTGGACCGCGACGTCCAGGGCGTTCATCGGCGGGCGGTCCAGGCGGATCGTGCCGACGTTGTCGCTTACTTCGAGGGTTACGGTCATGGGGGCAGGTTAACCGTCGCTAACGGCAGCGGGCCCGGTGCCGTTGGTCACAGCACCGGGCCCGCTCCCGCGTACGGGCGGGGGGATCTACTTGATCCACTCCGACCAGTCCATGTTCCAGCCGTTGAGTCCGTTGTCCGGCTGGATCACCTTGTCCTTGGAGTTCTTGACGATGACGACGTCGCCGATCAGGGAGTTGTCGAAGAGCCACGCGGCGGGCGTCTTGCTGTCCCACGCGCCGCGCACGTCCCGCAGGCCCACGCAGCCGTGACTGGTGTTGGTCGTGCCGAAGATGCCCGACGCGCCCCAGTAGTTGCCGTGGATGAAGGTGCCCGAGGTCGACAGGCGCATCGCGTGCGGCACGTCCTTGATGTCGTACTCGCCGCCGAAGCCGACGGTGTCACCGTTCATCCGGGTCACCTTGAGCTTCTCGCTGATGACCATCTGCCCGTTGTACGTGGTCGTGGCCGGAGCACCCGCGGAGATCGGGATGTCCTTGATCTGCTTGCCGTCCCGGACCACCTTCATCCGGTGGGAGCTCGCGTCGACGGTGGAGACCTGGCTGCGCCCGATGGTGAACTTCACGGTCTTGGCCTGCTTGCCGTAGACCCCCGGCCGCCCCTCGACGCCGTCGAGGTCGAGGCGCAGGGTCACCTTGGTGCCGGCCGCCCAGTACTCCTCGGGACGGAAGTCGAGGCGGTCGTTGCCGAACCAGTGCGGCTCGATCTGCACGGCCGGCTCCGCCGTCACGCTGATCGCCTTCTCCACGGCCGCGGGGTCGGTGATGCCGCGGGTGAAGTGGATCGACACCGGCATGCCGACGCCGACGGTCGAACCGTCCTCCGGCGTGTACTGGCCGATGAAGGTGTTCTGCGGGACCAGCGTGGTGAAGCTGGTGTCCTTCGCGGACTCACGGCCCTTGGAGTCCTTGGCCACCGCGTGGACGGTGTACTTCGTCGCGGCGGCGAGGTGACGGTCAGGCACCCAGCTGCGGCCGTTCCCGGCTATCTTGCCCCCGACCTCCTTGCCCTTGGGGTCGGCCACCTTCACCGTGCTCAGCTTGCCCTGGGCGGCCGTGATCTTCAGCGCCCCGCTCGTCGCCACGTCGTCGGCGCCGTCCTTGGGCGCGATGGTCACCACCGCCTGCGAGGCGCTGGTGTCGTCGACCTTCGCGCCGCCCGCCTTGCCCTTGTCGTCGTCGCCGGCGTTCGCGTTCCCGCCGCAGGCGGTCACCAGCAACAGCAGCACCCCCAGGACCGGAGCGAGAAGGACGGGGGCCTTACGCCCGCGCCGTCCTCCGCTCCTGCCGGTCCACTCCCCCGATATCGGCTGCCCGTTCAATGTGGTCGTCTCCCCTCGCACGGCCCTGGCCCCGCCATGGCCCGCACCCCCGCGCGCTGTACATGCACGCCCGGCGCTAGATAATCACACCGCGCGTAAGGAGAACTCCTCCGGAATGTCACTGTTCGGTCCCAAGTCGTCCCACCCCGCCCCCGGGTGGTCCCGGAGACGGTGTCTCCGGGACCTGTGCAGGTCGGACCGGGGGTCACCGCAGGGCGGAGCCCGCCTTCCACTCGGGCCAGCCGAGGTTCCAGCCGCCGAGGCCGTTGTCCGGAGCGACGGTCTTGTCCGCGGAGTTGACCACCTCGACGACGTCGCCGATGAGCGTCCGCTCGAAGAACCATCCAGCCGGGGTGTCGGAGCTGCCGCCCTTCACGTCACGCAGCCCGATGCAGCCGTGGCTGGTGTTCTCGGAGCCGAAGACGTCCGGGGACTCCCAGTAGTTGCCGTGCAGGAAGGTGCCCGACTTCGTCAGCCGGACGGCGTGGGGCACGTCCTTGATGTCGTACTCCCCGCCGAAGCCGACGGTGTCGCCGTTCATCCGGGTCACGTCGTGCAGTTCGGAGACCACCATCTTCCCGTTGTACGTGGTCCGCTTCTCGGCGCCCGCCGAGATCGGTACGGTGCTGACGAGTTCGCCGTCGCGCCGTACCTCCATGGTGTGTGCCGCGGCGTCCACCAGTGAGGTCTGGGAACGGCCGATACGGAAGGTCACCTTCTTCCGCTGGCTGCCGTAGATCCCCGGCGCGCCCTCGACGTCGCGCAGTCCCACGTCGACGGTCACCTCGGTGCCCGGCTCCCAGTAGCCGGCGGGGCGGAAGTCCAGCCGGTCCTTGCCGAACCAGTGGCCGACGACCTCGACCCGGGGCTTCGTGGTGATCCTGATGGCCTTCTCCACGGCGGCACGACGGGTGACCGGCCGGCTGAAGTCGAAGGAGACGATCATTCCGGTGCCCACGGTGGAGCGGTTCTCCGGCTTGAAGTAGCCGATGAACCGGTCCTCGGGGACCAGGGTGGTGAAGGTGGTGCTGCGCGCCGAGCGGTGGCCGTCCTCGTCGACGGCGACGGCCTCGACGCTGTACTTGCCGGCCAGCCCGAGCCGGTACCCCTTGTCGCGGGGCGCCCATGAACGGCCGTCCTCGGCGATCCGGCCCGGTACCTCCTGGTGTTCCGCGTCCTCGATCCGTGTGACCTTCACCCGTTCGAGCCGTCCGTCGGGGACGGTGACCCCGAGCCGGCTGTCGGCGCCGACGTCGCGCGCCCCGTCCTCGGGGACGATCCGGATCGCGTCCCCGGGTGCGCGGTCGTCCCCGAAGAACGACCTCGCCTCGGTGCAGCCCGTGAGTACGGCCAGCACGGTGAACAGTCCTGCCCATGTCAGCACGGCGGCCGAACCCGCCCGTGCTCTCTTCGCTTCGTGGTTCACGCTCCCCCCAACGACGGGACGGCCCGGGGGGCACGTGAGTGCGGGCCCCGCCGTGGGCAGAACAAAGGGGGAGGACCCCACCAGGAAGGCCGCGGCCGGGACGCCGTACGCCCTCTCTCCGGGTACCGGTCCTACGAGCCGCAGGAGGCCCAGAGGTGTCGAGTACAGCCGAGCAGGAGGAAACGCCACGCATCGCGGGGCGGACGGGGGCGCCCGGACCGGCCCCGGTGGGCAGCGCCGGTGAACCACCCGTATGGCCGGGTGCTCCCATGCCGCTGGGCGCCCGCTTCAGGGTGGGCCCGGACGGCGTGGCCGGCACCAACTTCGCCCTCTGGGCGGGCGGGGCCGAGGCCGTCGAGCTCTGTCTCTTCGACGAGCACGGCGGTGAGATCCGGCTCCGGCTGACCGAACTCACCCATGAGATCTGGCACGGCTTCGTCCCCGGGGTCGGCCCAGGGCAGCGGTACGGCTACCGGGTGCACGGCCGCTGGGACCCGTGGACCGGTGCCCGCTGGAACGCGGCGAAGCTGCTCCTCGACCCGTACGCCCGAGCGGTGGACGGTTCCTTCAGCCTGCCGCCGGAGGTCTACGGGCACATGCGGGACTGGCCGGACCAGCATGTCGCGGACACGGTGCGCGACGACCGGGACTCGGCTCCGTTCGTGCCCAAGGCCGTCGTGGTGCACGACGACGACGACTGGGCGGAGGACCGCAGGCCCAAGACCCCGTGGGCGGACTCCGTCATCTACGAGCTGCACGTACGCGGCTTCACCAAGCTCCACCCGGACATCCCCCCGGAACTGCGCGGCACCTACGCCGGACTGGCCCACCCGGCCGCCGTCGGCCATCTGCGGCGCCTCGGGGTGACGGCGGTCGAGCTGCTCCCGGTCCACCAGTTCGCCCACGAGGACCACCTCCTGCGGCGCGGGCTGCACAACTACTGGGGCTACAACTCCATCGGCTACTTCGCCCCGCACGCCGGCTATGCCGCCAACGGCACGGCGGGGGCGCAGGTCGGCGAGTTCAAGCAGATGGTGCGCGCCCTGCACGACGCCGGGATCGAGGTGATCCTCGACGTGGTCTACAACCACACGGCGGAGGCCGGCGAGCTCGGCCCGATGCTGTCCCTGCGGGGCATCGACAACCGCGGCTACTACCGCCTCCAGCAGGACGCCCGCCGTTACGCGGACTACACGGGCTGCGGCAACACCCTGCACGTGGTGCAGCCGCAGGTGCTGAGGCTGATCACGGACTCGCTGCGCTACTGGGTGACGGAGATGGGGGTCGACGGCTTCCGCTTCGACCTGGCGGCGGCACTCGCCCGCTCGATGCACGACGTCGACATGCTCTCCCCCTTCCTCGCGGTCATCGCGCAGGACCCGGTGCTGCGCCGGGTCAAGCTGATCGCCGAGCCGTGGGACGTCGGCAACGGCGGTTACCAGGTGGGGGCCTTCCCGCCCCTGTGGACCGAGTGGAACGACCGCTACCGGGACGCCGTGCGCGACTTCTGGCGCGGCGCCCTGCCCGACGTACGCGACATCGGCTACCGGCTCACCGGGTCGAGCGACCTGTACGCGTGGGGCGGCAGGCGGCCGTACGCCTCCGTCAACTTCGTCACCGCGCACGACGGTTTCACCCTGCGCGACCTGGTCAGTTACGAACACAAGCACAACGAGGCCAACGGCGAGGGCAACCGCGACGGCACGAACGACAACCGCGCCTGGAACTGCGGCGCGGAGGGCGAGACCGACGACGCGGACGTCAACGCCCTGCGCCGCAGGCAGCTGCGCAACCTCCTGACCACGCTCCTCCTGTCGACCGGGGTGCCGATGCTGGTGGCCGGCGACGAGATGGGCCGCACCCAGGGCGGGAACAACAACGCCTACTGCCAGGACAACGAGGTCAGCTGGGTGGACTGGTCGCTCCTGGAGGACCCCCGGTGGCGCGAGCTGACCGAGCTGACCGCCCGGGTGCTGGCCCTGCGCCACCGCCACCCGGTGCTGCGCCGGAGGGCGTTCTTCGCCGGGACGCCCCAGGCCCCGGACGGGCTGCGGGACCTGGCCTGGTTCACGGACCGGGGGGCGGAGATGACCGAGGGCGACTGGTACGCGCCGGCGGCGACCCTCGGCCTCTATCTGTCCGGGCGCGACATCCCCGGCCGCGACGCCCGGGGCGGGCAGATCACCGACGACAGCTTCCTGGCGGTGCTGCACGCGGACCACCGGCCCTGCGACTTCACGCTGCCCGGGCCTCCCTGGGCCCAGTCCTACGAAATGGTGCTGGACACCTCACGCGAGGAGCAGTCCACCGCCCCGGGGACGGTCCACCAGGGCGGTACGGCGCTCACGGTGCCGGGGAGGACGGTGCTGCTGCTGCGGGTGACGGGGTGAGCGGGCGCGCTCAGCCGAGGATGCCGCGCTCGTAGGCGACGGCGACGGCGGCCGCGCGGTCCTTCGCCCCCAGCTTGGCGAAGACGTGCGTGAGGTGGGTCTTCACGGTCGCCTCGCTGATGAACAGTTCGGCGGCGATCTCCCGGTTGGAGGTCCCCCGGGCGACGAGTCCCAGCACCTCGCGCTCGCGCGCGGAGAGCGACTCGTTGCCCGGCGCCGTGGGGGTGCGCACCCGTGAGACGAGGCGGGAGGCCACGGCGGGCGACAGCACGGTGCGGCCGTCGGCGGCGGCACGTACGGCGGTGAAGAGCTCGTCCCGGGGCGCGTCCTTGAGCAGGTAGCCGGTCGCACCCGCCTCGATGGCGGGCAGGGTGTCGGAGTCGGTGTCGTACGTGGTGAGGACGAGCACCCGGGAACGGGCGCCGCGCCGGGTCAGTTCGGCGATGGCCGCCACACCCCCGCCGCCCGGCATCCGCAGGTCCATGAGCACGACGTCGGGGTCCAGACGGCCGGCGAGCTCCACGGCGGCCACGCCGTCCGCCGCCTCGCCGAGCACCTCGAAGCCCGGCGCGGCGGCGAACATGCCGCGCAGGCCGTCGCGTACGACGGGGTGGTCGTCGACGACCAGGAGGGTGATGACGCGCGCGGTGCCCGTAACCTCAGTCATATCGCCCCAGGTTAGTGCGCGTCAGACGCGCCGGACCAGCGGTACCCGCGCGGAGACGGCCGTGCCCTGGCCGGGTTCCGACTCGATCTCCACCGTGCCCGCGATCCGTTCGGCGCGGGCCCGCATCCCGCCGAGGCCGAAGCCGCCCGTGCCGGTGCGGGCGGGCAGGGCGGCCGGGTCGAAGCCGCAGCCGTCGTCGCGGATGTCCAGGGTGATCTCGTCCCCCATGTAGGAGAGGGTGACGCCCGCCCGTGCCGCACCGGAGTGCCGGGTGGCGTTGGCGAGGGCCTCCTCCGCGATACGGAGAAGGGTCGCGCCGACCTCGTCGTGGAGCGGCTCGACGGTGCCGGTGACGGTGAACTCCGCCCGTACACCGCTGCGTTCGGCATACCCGTCGACCGTCTTGCCGAGCGCGCGCGGGAGGTCGTCGTGCTCCAGCGCGGCGGGCACCAGGTTGTGGACGGAGCGGCGGGCCTCGCCGAGGCTGTGGCGGGCCAGCGCGGCGGCCCGCTCCAGGTGGACGCCGGCCGTCCCGGGGTCGGTGTCGCGGGTGGAGGCGACGGCCTGGAGCTGCGCGATGATGCCGGTCAGCCCTTGGGCGAGGGTGTCGTGGATCTCGGCCGCGAGCCGCCGCCGCTCGTCGTCGACCCCGGCCTCGCGGGCCTGCACGAGGAGCTGGGCGTGCAGGGCCGCGTTCTCCGCCATGGCCTCCTCCAGCCGGATGTTGGTGCGTTCGAGCTCGGCGATGGTCTCGGCCTGGACGCGGGCCTTCTCCTCCTCGCGCATCCCGACGTTCCAGAAGAAGAGGGCGAGGGAGGAGTTGAGGACGTAGAGGGCGCCGAAGGCGAACCAGTTCATCAGGGAGGCGGGCGGCAGCCCTCCGCTCTGCGAACCGGCCAGGGTGGCCGCGGTGGCGAGCAGCCCGATCCGGACGGCGGGCTTGGGCAGCAGCGGCTCGACGTCGAAGTAGCCGAGGGCCGCGTAGATCGCGAAGAACGGGTTGAGCCAGGTCAGGGCGAAGGCGAGGGCGGTCCGCAGCGCGTAGTACGCCACCGCGGCGGACGCGGCAGGCGCGGTACGCGGGCGGGCCCGGCCCCACCATGCCTGGAGCCCGTAGGCCACCGCCACCAGCACCCCGGCCGTGTACATCTCCGCGCGGGTCATGAGGAGGCCTGCGGCGACGGCGGAGACGAGGGTGGCCAGGGTGAGGACGGCGTAGGGCCCGTACCGGTAGAACTGCTCCCAGCGGTCCTCGATCGGGCGGGGCGCCATCGGGTGGGGCGCCACCGTGACACGCGGATACGGAGGGCGCGGCGGCTGCGTCATGCGCGCAGTCTCCCCCCGGCCGCCCGCGCCCGTCACTCCCCCACCCCCTGCGGGCGCGGACCGGCTCCGTGTCACTGCCACCGGAAGAGACGGCTCGCCGCGTATCCCAGCAGCGCGGTCCACGCCGCGACGACGCCCAGGCAGGCCCAGCTCGGCCAGTGGCCGGAGGCGGCCTGGTCCAGTGCCTGCGCGGCTGCGCCGAAGGGCGTGAACTCGACGATGCGGCGCAGGGTGTCGGGCATCGCCTGGACGGGCACCCAGACCCCGGCGGTGAACATCATCACGAGATAGGCGACCGAGCCGGCCGCCGTGGCCGCCTTCGTCGTACGGGACAGGGCGCAGATGGTGGCGCCCATGGCCAGCACGACGGCGACCGCGAGCAGCAGCGCCAGGACGTAGCCGGTCAGGTGCCCGGGGAGGGGGACGTCGTAAAGGAGGCGCCCCACCGTCAGGACCAGGAGCGCCGAGCCGAGGGCGGCGGCTCCGTGCAGGGTGATCTGCGCGGTGAGGAGGGCGGCGGGCCGCACCGGGGTGGTGGACATGCGGCGCAGGATGCCGCGTTCGCGGTAGGAGGTGAGGACCGGCGGCATCGCCTGGAGCCCGGCCATGATCATGGCGAGCAGGATCGAGACGGGGACGTAGAGGTCGATGACCCGGCGTCCGGCGAGGCCGTCGTCCGCTTCCTTGAAGGCGGGTACGAAGCCGAGGATGACCAGGAGGACGGACGGGAAGACGAGGATCCAGAACAGGCTGCCGGGTTCGCGGAGGAAGAGCCGGGTCTCCGTCCTGAGGACGGCGGCGGCAGGGGCCGGGTGGGACGCGGTGGTGGGCATGGTCGTGGTCATGAGGCCTGTTCCGTGAGGTCGAGGAAGACGTCGTCCAGGCCGGCGTCGACGACGCGCAGCTGACGGGCCGTGACGTGGTGGCGGGCCAGGAGCGTGACGACGGCGTTGGCGGTGTCGTCGGTACCGTGGATGACGACCCTGCCGTCGGGTTCGGCGACCTCGACGGAGACCGCTCCGGGCAGGCCCGCGAGGTCGGCGGGCGCCAGCGGTGCCGACGGGGTGAAGGAGATGGCGGTGGATCCCGCTGAGCTGCCGATGAGCCCGCCGGGGGTGTCCAGCGCGACGACCCGGCCCTTGTCGATCACCGCGATCCGGTCGCAGAGCCGCTGGGCCTCCTCCATGAAGTGGGTGACCAGGAGGACGGTCACCCCGCTGTCCCGGATCTCCTCGATGAGCCGCCAGGTGTCGCGGCGGGCCCGGGGGTCGAGGCCGGTGGTGAGCTCGTCCAGCACGACCACGCGCGGGTTCCCGATGAGCGCGAGCGCGATGAAGAGGCGCTGCTTCTGTCCGCCGGACAGCTTGGCGAAGGGGCGGTCGAGGTGTCCTTCCAGCCCGAGCCGTGCGGCGAGCGCGCGCCATTCGGCGGGCCGGGGGTAGAACGCGCTGTAGAGCTCCAGCGCCTCCCGCACGGTCAGTTTGGGCTGGAGCTCGCTCTCCTGGAGCTGGGCACCCAGCAGCTGGGTGATCTCCTGCCGGTCGGTGGCCGGGTCGAGCCCGGCGACCCTGACGGTGCCGGCGTCGGGCACCCGCAGGCCCTCGACGCATTCGACGGTGGTGGTCTTCCCGGCTCCGTTGGGGCCGAGGATCCCGAAGATCTCCCCCTCGTCGACGGTGAAGCTCACCCCGTCGACCACGGGACGGCCCCCGTAGGCCTTGCGGACCCCGTTCACTTCGATGATTGCCATGCCCGTAAGGATTCCGCCGGGCGTCCGGGGCCGGTATCCGCCGTCACGCTCGGACCGGCATCAGCCGATCGGTTGACCGCGCCGTACGACCCGGCAGGCACGACCGGAAAATCACGTGAGCGATGTCAGTGGTGAACCATAGGCTCGCTCCTGATGCCCGAAAAACCTGCAGAGCCCACGGACCGGTCCGCCGTGCGCTCCCTCCTGCGTCTGTGGCCCTACGTCAGACCCGTGCGTGCGCGCTGGATCGGCGCCGCCTTCGTGGCGGTGCTGGCATCCTGTCTCGCCCTGGTGATCCCCCTGGTCCTGAAGTGGATGGTGGACGGCCCGGTCGCCGACCGTGATCCGGGCGGGGTCTGGCTGGGTGCGCTCTACCTGCTGCTCCTGGGCATCGCCGAGGCGGGGCTCTTCGGGCTCCGGCGGTGGCTGGTGGCCCGGCCGCTGGCCGGGGTGGAGGCGTCGATGCGCGCCGACCTCTACCGCCATCTGCAGCGGCTGCCCGTGGCCTTCCACGACCGCTGGCCCTCGGGGCAGCTGCTGTCGCGCGGGACCACGGACCTGATGCTGCTGCGCATGTTCCTGGCCTTCCCGCTGACGTTCCTGCTGGTCAACGGCACGACGATCCTGATCGGTTTCGTGATCCTGTTCGCCCAGGAGTGGTCGCTGGGGCTGGTGCTCCTCGCACCCGCCGTGCCCCTGATGATCCTCTGCTCGCTCTTCGAGACGAAGTACGCGGTGGTGGCACGCCGGGCCCAGGACCAGGTCGGTGATCTGACCACGGTCGTCGAGGAGAGCGTGCTCGGCATCCGCATCGTCAAGGGTTTCGGCCGCAACCGCAGCCAGGCGCTGGCGTTCCGGGCGCTCGCCCAGCGGCTGCGCACCACGGAACTGGGCAAGGCCCGGCTGCTCGCCGGGATCTGGGCGCTCATCACCGCCATCCCGGAGCTGGCGATCGGGGCGGCGCTGGTACTCGGCACCATCGAGGTCGCGGACGGGAATCTGTCGGCCGGGACGCTCGTCGCGTTCCTCTCGACCGCCCTGGCGCTGCGCTGGCCGGTCGAGTCGATCGGCTTCCTGCTGGCGATGAGCCAGGAGTCCGCGACGGCCGCCGACCGCTACTTCGAGGTGATGGACGTCCCGGAGGAGGCGGAACCCGAGCCGGGGACAGGAGCGAAGGCGCGCGACGAAGGGGGGCTCGTCCTCGACGGGGTGGAATTCCGCTACCCCGACGCAGACCCCGGCTCCCCTCCCGTGCTGGCCCGGATCGACCTGCGGATCCGCCCCGGCGAGACGATGGCGCTGGTGGGGGCCACGGGTTGCGGGAAGACGACGCTGACGGCGCTCGTCCCCCGGCTGCACGACGTCACGGCCGGCCGGATCCTGCTGGACGGCGAGGACATCGCCGCCATGGAGCGTGCCCGGCTGCGTGAGCTGGTGTCGGTGGCCTTCGAGGAGCCGACCCTCTTCTCGGCGACCGTGGGCGAGAACGTGCTGCTGGGGGCGGAGGGCGCGAGCGAGGCGGACCTCCTCCGGGCGCTGTCCGTCGCCCAGGCCGACTTCGTCCACGACCTTCCGCAGGGTGTGGACACCCAGGTCGGCGAGCAGGGCCTGAGCCTCTCCGGGGGCCAGCGGCAGCGGCTCGCGCTGGCCCGGGCCGTGGTCGGCGAACCCCGTTTCCTGGTACTCGACGACCCGCTCTCCGCTCTGGACGTGCACACCGAGGCGCTGGTGGAGGCGGCTCTGCGGCGTGTGCTGGAAGGGACGACGGCCCTGGTCGTCGCCCACCGGCCGTCCACGGTGATGCTGGCGGACCGGGTGGCCCTGCTGTCCGGCGGCCGGATCAAAGCCGTGGGCACCCATCAGGAACTCCTGCGCACCGACGCCGAGTACGCCTGGCTGATGTCCGGTGAACGGGGCACCGGCGTCCCCGTCACCGTCCCCAAGGAGGGCAGCACCCGATGACCAGTACGACTGCCGACGGCCCCGCCCTCACCGGCGACGACCTGCCCGAAGGACGGGCGGGCGGGCCGCGCGACGACGGGGACCTGTTCGACCACGACGCACTGCCCGCCCCGCGCGGGGCCACCTGGGCCCTGCTGACCTCCCTGCTCGGGCCGCTGCGGGCCAGGGTGGCCGTGGCGGCCCTCGTCCTGCTCCTCCAGCAGGCCGCCGTGCAGGCGGGCCCCCTGCTCGTCGCGTACGCCATCGACAGCGCGGTGCCCGCGTTCCGGGACCACGACTACGGTCCGCTGGCGGCCGTGGGCATCGGGTACGCGGTGTGCTCGGTGGGCGCGGGAGTCCTCCAGTACGCCTTCATCCGGGCCGCCGCGCGGATCAACCAGGACGTGCTGCTCGACCTGCGCGGACGGATCTTCCGGCACGCGCAGGCGCTGAGCGTGGACTTCCACGAGCGGTACACCTCGGGCCGGCTCATCTCGCGGTCCACCACCGACGTGGAATCCCTGCGCGAGCTGCTGAGCGAAGGGCTCCAGGAACTGATCGGCGTGGTCCTGTCGTTCGTGTCGATCTCCCTCATGCTGCTCTGGCTCGACCTCGGCATCGGGTCCATCGCGGTGGCCTCCTTCGTGCCGCTGTACCTGTTGGTGCGGAACTACCGCCGGCGGGCGTCCGAGGCCTATTCGGCGCGCTCCTCGGCGATCGCGGCGGTCATCGTGAAGTTCGCCGAGACGATGAACGGCATCCGGCCCGTGCAGGCTTTCCGCAGGGAGCGTGCCAACGACGGGGACTTCGCGGTCCTCAACCGCCGTCACGAGCGGAGGAACGGCGACGCACTGCTGGAGATGGCCCGTTACGTCGTCGGCTCCCGTCTCGTCGCCAACACGGCGGTGGCCGCCATGGTGCTGTGGGGGGCCTACCGGGTCGCCTCGGGCACACTGGCGCTCGGTGTACTGGCCGCGGCGGTGCTCTACCTGCGGCGGCTGTACGACCCGATCGACCGGCTCGCGATGTTCCTCAACTCCTACCAGTCGGCCGCGGCCTCGCTGGAGAAGATCGCCGGTCTGCTGGCGCAGACGCCCACCGTGCCCGAGCCGGTCGCGCCGAAGACGCTGCCCGCCCTGACCGGTGAGCACCCGGGCCGTGAGGTCACCTTCGACGAGGTGCGGTTCGCGTACCGGACCGGCGGCGAGGTCCTTCCGCGGTTCGGGCTGACGATCCCGGCGGGCCAGACCGTGGCCGTGGTCGGCTCGACGGGTGCGGGGAAGTCGACGCTCGCCAAGCTGCTGGCGCGCTTCTACGACCCCACGGAGGGCCGGGTCCTGCTGGACGGCACCGACCTGCGCGACCTGGCGACGCCCGAACTGCGCCGCGGTGTGGTGATGGTGACGCAGGAGGCGTTCCTGTTCTCCGGGACGATCGCCGAGAACATCGCGATCGGGCGCCCGGAGGCGGGCCCCGAGGAGATCGAGCGCGCCGCCAAGGCCATCGGGGCGCACGACTTCATCGCCTCGCTGCCCGACGGCTACGAGACGGACGTCCGTAAGCGGGGCGGGCGGATCTCCGCCGGTCAGCGGCAACTCGTGGCGTTCGCCCGCGCGCTGCTCGCGGACCCGGCCGTCCTGATCCTCGACGAGGCGACGAGTTCGCTCGACGTTCCCGGGGAGCGCGCGGTGCAACGGGCCATGGACACCGTCCTGCACGGGCGTACGGCGGTGGTCATCGCCCACCGGCTGTCGACGGTCGAGATCGCGGACCGGGTGCTCGTGATGGAGCACGGCCGGATCGTGGAGGACGGTACGCCCGCAGAACTCATCGGCGGTGACGGGCGTTTCGCCGGGCTGCACAAGGCGTGGCGGGAGAGCCTGGCCTGAGGGGTCCCGCCGGCCAGGGGCCACGACGGCGGAGACAGGCCATGAGGGACGGCGCGGAACTGGCCACAGTTCCGCGCCGTCTCAGCACGTGGTCCCCCTCCGCTTCGCCTGCCGCCCCCCGCGCGGCGTTCACCGGGGCGGAACCTCAACGCACCCTGCGAATACAGGGTTCGGGGCGCCTCGGCGGGGTCGCTGCCACCCTCGGGTGACACACGGGGAAACGTTCGCTTAACGAACACGGCACTTCCGGCAACGGACGACTTCCGGCCAATGTGTTGACGCGGTCCTGACACACCACTGCTTCTGCTGGCACTCTTCCCCCGTTCCACGCACCGCCTGCTCTGCCGGCCGACTCACCCAGTCGGCCGTGACCCCCCTCGCAGAAGGAGTCCGCGTGAGACCCACGCACAGCCGTCGTGCCACAGCGACCGGCGCTCTGATAGCCGCAGCAGCACTCCTCGCCGTCGGAATGCAGGGCGGTGCCGCCACGGCCGCCCCCGAGGCCGCCACCGCGGCCCCGGCCGCCGCGGTGAAGGGCGCAGACCCCGGCGCACTCCCCGCGAAGCTCTCCCCGGCGCAGCGCGCCGAGCTGCTCAGGGAGGCGAACTCGACCAAGGCGGCGACCGCCGAGGAACTCGGGCTCGGCGCCACGGAGAAGCTCGTCGTCCGCGATGTCGTCAAGGACGTCGACGGCACGACCCACACCCGCTACGAGCGCACGCTGGGCGGCCTCCCCGTCCTCGGCGGCGACCTGGTCGTCACCGCGTCGAAGGCGGGCGCGACCGAGGGAGTCACCAAGGCCTCCAAGGCGACCGGCGCGCAGCTGAAGGCCGTCGGCAGCACGGCCGACGTCGCCCCGGCCACCGCCGAGAAGCAGGCGCTCACCGCGGCCCGCGCCGACGGCTCGAAGAGCACCGAGGCGAGCAAGGCCCCGCGCAAGGTCGTCTGGGCGGCGAGCGGCACCCCGCAGCTGGCCTACGAGACGGTGGTCGGCGGGCTCCAGCACGACGGCACGCCCAACGAGCTGCACGTCATCACGGACGCCTCGTCCGGCGCCAAGCTCTACGAGTGGCAGGCCATCGAGAACGGCACGGGCAACACCCAGTACAGCGGCCAGGTCACGCTGGGCACGTCGGGCTCCGGCAGCTCGTACAACCTGACCGACTCGGCGCGCGGCAACCACAAGACGTACAACCTGAACCGCGGCACCTCGGGCACGGGGACGCTGTTCTCCGGCACCGACGACGTCTGGGGCAACGGCAGCGCGTCGAACACCGAGACGGCCGCCGCCGACGCGCACTACGGCGCCGCGGAGACCTGGGACTTCTACAAGAACGTCATGGGCCGCAGCGGCATCAAGGGCGACGGCGTGGGCGCGTACTCCCGCGTCCACTACGGCAACAACTACGTCAACGCCTTCTGGTCCGACAGCTGCTTCTGCATGACGTACGGCGACGGCAGCGGCAACCTCGCGCCCCTGACCTCGCTGGACGTGGCGGCCCACGAGATGACGCACGGCGTCACCTCGAACACCGCCGGTCTCAACTACAGCGGTGAGTCGGGCGGTCTCAACGAGGCCACCTCCGACATCTTCGCGGCGGGCGTGGAGTTCTACTCCAACACCGCCACCGACCCGGGCGACTACCTCGTCGGCGAGAAGATCGACATCAACGGCGACGGCACCCCGCTGCGTTACATGGACAAGCCGAGCAAGGACGGGGCGTCCAAGGACTACTGGTACTCCGGCATCGGTTCGGTCGACGTCCACTACTCCTCGGGTCCGGCGAACCACTTCTTCTACCTGCTCTCCGAGGGCAGTGGCGCCAAGACCGTCAACGGGGTGTCCTACAACTCCCCGACCTCGGACGGCCTTCCGGTGACCGGCATCGGCCGGGACAAGGCGCTGCAGATCTGGTTCAAGGCGCTCACCACGAAGTTCACCTCCACCACGAACTACGCGGCGGCCCGCACCGGCACCCTCGCCGTGGCCGGTGAGCTGTACGGCACCACGAGCGCCGAGTACACGGCGGTCGCCAACGCGTGGGCCGGCATCGCCGTCGGCTCCCGTCCCGGTGGCGGCGACCCCGACCCGGGCGGCACGGTCTTCCAGAACACGACCGTCAAGGCCCTCGCCGACCGGAGCACCACCAACATCCCCGTCGTCGTCAGCGGCGTCACGGGCAACGCGCCCAGCGACCTCTCGGTGGCGGTGAACATCACGCACACCTACCGCGGTGACCTCGTCCTCGACCTGGTCGCCCCGGACGGTACGGCGTACCGGCTGAAGAACTCCTCGTCGAGCGACTCCGCGGACAACGTGGTGGCGACCTACACGGTCAACGCCTCGTCCGAGGTGGCCAACGGCACGTGGAACCTGAGGGTCCAGGACGCCTACTCCGGCGACACCGGCACCTTCAACAGCGTCAAGCTCACGTTCTGATCCTCCGCCGGCGCCGAGCGGGCGCCGGCGGAACACGGAACGCCGCGGACCGGGCGGCCCGGGGGAGCGTGCTCCCCCGGGCCCTCGCGCGTTCAGCCGGGGAGGTTCTGCTCCGCCCAGACGACCTTGCCGGTCGCGGTGCGGCACGAACCCCACCTGCGGCACAGCAGGTTGATGAGCTGCAGCCCCCGCCCGCCCTCGTCGCTGACGTCGGCGTGCTGGATCTGCGGCAGATCGGGTCCGGTGTCGGCGAGCTCCACCTGGAGCCGCTCGTCGTACAGCAGCCTGAGCCGGCCGGGGCCGCCGCCGTAGCGCAGGGCGTTGCCGACCAGTTCGCTGACGACCAGTTCCGTCACGTCGGCGAGTTCGTCCAGGCCCCAGCGGCCGAGCTGCTCGGTGACCAGCTTGCGCGCGGTGGAGGCGGGGTTGCCCTCGGTGGGCAGGTCCCACTCCCGCAACCGCAGCTCCTGCGGCGGCTCGTGGCCCCCCGCGACGAGCAGCACCGCCTCGTCGAAGCGTCCGTCGTCCTGGCGCGGCGAGGTGAGCGGGCCCCCGGCGTCGAGCTGCCCGGGCTCCATCGCGGCCACGGACGTGCGCAGCCGCTCCAGCTGTACGTCCACGTCGTCGGTCCTGGTCTTGATCAGCCCGTCGGTGTACAGCACCAGCCGGCCACCCGCCGGGCCGCGCAGCCGCAGCGGGTCGTACGGGATGACCCCGGCGCCCAGCGGCGCCCCGACCGGTACGTCGACGTAGCGGGCGCTGCCGTCGGGGCCGACCAGCAGCGGCGGCGGATGACCCGCGCTCGCGACGGTGTAGCTGGAGTCCGCCGGGTCGTAGACCGCGCACAGGCAGGTGGCGACCTGGTCGTCCTCCAGATCGCGGGTCGCCAGGTCCAGCCGGGCGAGCACCCGGTCGGGCGCGATGTCCAGGGTCATCAGGGTCCGGGCGACGGTCCGCAGCCGCCCCATGGTGGCGGCGGCGGGCAGGCCGTGGCCGGTGACGTCGCCGACGACCAGCGCCGTACGCCCGCCGGGGAGCGCGACGACGTCGTACCAGTCGCCGCCCACCCCGTGCGCGTCGACCGCGGGGGCGTAATGGGCGTGCACCCCCAGCCCCGGGGTGTGGGGCGTGGCACGCGGGAGCAGGGACCGCTGCAGCGACACGACGTGCTGGCGTTCCCGTCCGTAGAGCCGGGCGTTGTCGATGAACACAGCTGCCATGGCGGCCAGTTGACTCGCCAGGTCCAGGTCGGCGCGGTTGAAGGGCGGGCTGTTCCCGGCGCGTACGAAGTCGGCGGAGCCCAGCAGGACACCGCGGGCGATCAGCGGCACCGCCATGTAACTGTGCACACCCTGACGGCGCATCGCCCGCGCGGCGCTGTCGGTGGGCGTGACGCGCCGGTAGTCCTCCAGGGTCATCCGGCTGACCAGCACGGGCCGGCCGTTGCGCAGGCACTCGGTGGTCAGCAGCGTCTCGCGGCGCTCCCGGCGGTCGACCACCTCGCCCACCGGAGCGGGTTCGAGTTCGTTCAGCGCGTCGATGGCCCGGACCGCCATGGCGCGGGTGACGGGGACCGCCGCGCCGGTGACGCGTTCACCCTCCTCGCCGCGCAGCACCGACTCCAGCACGTCGACGGCGGCGCCGTCGGCCAGCCGCGGGACGCTGTAATCCGCCAGCTCCTCGGCCGTCCGCTCCAGGTCGAGGGTCGTGCCGATACGGGTGCTCGCGGCGTTGAGCCAGCGCATCCGGGCCGCGGTGGTGAAGCGGTCGCCGCGCAGCGGGACGGATTCCGGGCGGCGGACGTGCAGCGGCCTGGATGTGCCGTTCCGCGCGGCCAGCCGACGGGTCAGGCGTCTCGCTCGGCCTCCGCCGCCGTTCACCGTGCTGACCTCCACTCGCGTCCCGGTCAGGGAACGCCTCGCTGTCACGTCGGTGGCTGCTGGAGCACACCGGCACGGTTGTCATGTTAGCGAGATCACGGCGAAAACACCCCTGCCGGTTCGGCGGTGAGCGGGCGGGCACAGGGGTGGGCCCGGCGCCGCACACACGCGCCGGGCCCACCGGGAACCGTGACGTCAGCGCAGGAGCACCCCGCCGCCGTCGACCGTGGCCGCGTTCGGCACCGCGACGAGGCCGAGCTCCGCGCCCGACGCGAGCAGCGGATGCGAGGGCAGCACACGCACGGTGTAACCGTACGGGCCCGTGCGGTCCAGGGCGAGCGGGCCCTCGTACAGCCAGCGGTCCTCCAGGTCGTGGCCGCCGGCCGGCTTCAGCGGAAACGTCTGGGCGTCCGCGATCGCGTCACCGGAGTCGACCCGCCCTGCGACCACCTGCACCTCGACGTCGTCCGGGTCGAGGCCGCCGAGGGCGATCCGGACCCGGAGCGCCAGCGTCGACCCCAGCTCGGCGGAGCCGCCCACGACCGTGTCGGCCGAGGCCTCCACGTGGTCGACGGCGACCTGGGGCCAGGCCGCACGGATCCTGGCCTTCCAGGCGGCGAGTTCACGCGCCGTCGCGGGCTCCAGCGCCCTGCGGGCGAGCGCCGCGGGGGCGTAGAGCCGTTCCACGTACTCCCGCACCATCCGCCCCGCGAGGACCTTGGGGCCCAGGGTGACCAGGGTGCGGCGGACCATCTCGATCCACCGCTCGGGCAGATCCTCCGCGTTGCGGTCGTAGAAGCGCGGTGCGACGCGGTCCTCGATCAGCGAGTAGAGGGCGCCCGCCTCCAGCTCGTCGCGCCGCTCCTCGTCGGTGGCGGAGCCGTCGGCGGTGGGGATCGCCCAGCCGAAGTCGGGCTCGAACCACTCGTCCCACCAGCCGTCCCGCACGGAGAGGTTGAGGCAGCCGTTGAGCGCCGCCTTCATCCCGCTGGTGCCGCAGGCCTCCAGCGGGCGCAGCGGGTTGTTGAGCCACACGTCGCAGCCCGGGTAGAGCTTCTGCGCCATCCCCATGCCGTAGTCCGGCAGGAAGACGATGCGGTGACGCACCTTCGGGTCGTCCGAGAAGCGCACCAGCTCCTGGACCAGCCGCTTGCCGCCGTCGTCGGCGGGGTGGGCCTTGCCGGCGACCACGATCTGGATGGGGTGCGTGGGGTGGAGCAGCAGGTCCCGCAGCCGGTCGCGGTCGTGCAGCATGAGCGTCAGCCGCTTGTACGAGGGCACCCGCCGGGCGAAGCCGATGGTCAGCACGTCCGGGTCGAGGACCCCGTCGATCCAGCCCAGTTCCGCGGTGCCCGCGCCGCGCCTGCGCCAGGAGGCGTAGAGCCGCTTGCGGACCTCGGCGACGAGCTGCTCGCGCAGCCCCCGGCGCAGGTCCCAGATCTCGCGGTCGGGGACGGTGGTGACCGCGTCCCAGCGTCTGGGCGGGGCGGCGGCCGCTCCCGCCGCGCTGTCCGTCCGGCCGATCCCGGCACCCGAGAGCGCGTCCTCCGCGCGTTCGGATCCGACGGTGAGGGCGCCGAGGCGGAGAACCTCGGGGGCGACCCAGGTCGGGGCGTGCACCCCGTTGGTCACCGAGGTGATCGGCACCTCGGAGGGGTCGAATCCCGGCCACAGCCCGGAGAACATCTCCCGGCTGACGGATCCGTGGAGGGTGGAGACCCCGTTGGCGCGCTGGGCGAGCCGCAGGCCCATCACCGCCATGTTGAAGAGGTCGGGCTCGCCGCCGGGGTACGTCTCCATGCCGAGGCGCAGGATCCGTTCGACGGGGACGCCGGGCAGCTCGCCGTCGTCACCGAAATGACGGGCCACGAGCTGGCGTTCGAATCGGTCTATGCCGGCGGGCACCGGGGTGTGGGTGGTGAACACGGCGCCCGCCCGGACGACCTCCAGGGCGGCGTCGAAGTCCAGGCCGGCCTCGGCCAGTTCCCGGATGCGTTCCAGACCGAGGAATCCGGCGTGCCCCTCGTTGGTGTGGAACACCTCGGGGGCGGCGTGCCCGGTCAGCCGGCAGTAGGTGCGTACGGCGCGCACCCCGCCGATGCCGAGCAGCATCTCCTGGAGCAGCCGGTGGTCGCTGCCGCCGCCGTAGAGCCGGTCGGTGACGTCGCGCTCCCCCGGTGCGTTCTCCTCGACGTCGGAGTCGAGGAGCAGCAGGGGTACGCGGCCGACCTGCGCCTGCCACACGGAGGCGTACAGGGAGCGCCCGCCGGGCAGGGCGAGCACCACCCTGCTGGGCGTGCCGTCGGCCTCCCGCAGGAGGGTGAGCGGGAGCTCGTTGGGGTCCAGTACGGGGTAGTGCTCCTGCTGCCAGCCGTCCCTGGAGAGGCTCTGGCGGAAGTATCCGTGACGGTAGAGCAGGCCGACCCCGATGAGCGGCACGCCCAGGTCGCTGGCGGCCTTCAGGTGGTCCCCGGCCAGGATGCCGAGACCTCCGGAGTACTGGGGCAGGGCGGCGGTGACCCCGAATTCGGGTGAGAAGTAGGCGATGGCGGCGGGGAGCTCCGCGCCTTGGGAGAGCTGGTCCTGATACCACCTCGGACCGTCGAGGTAGGCGTTCAGGTCCTCGGACACCTCGGTGAGGCGGCGCAGGAAGTGCTGGTCCCCGGCCAGCTCGCCGAGGCGCGCGGCGGAGACGGCGCCGAGCAGGCGCACGGGGTCCGCGTCCGCGGGCCGCCAGCCCTCGGGGTCGGCGGCCTGGAAGAGCTGTTGGGTCTCGGTGTGCCAGGACCAGCGCAGGTTGCGGGCGAGGTCGCTGAGCGGTCGCAGGGGTTCGGGGAGGACGGGACGCACGGTGAATCGACGAATGGCCTTCACGTATCCCACCTTTACAGGGGACGTACGGATCCGAGGGGACGCACGACGGTGTACGCCCTCTCCGTCACCCTCGACGGTAGCGGTGCGGCGCGCCGGGCAGCCACGGCGCGCGACCGGCTCAGTGGGCCCGCCCCGGCGCGGCCCGTCCGCCCCCGCACCCCGCGCTGCACCGGGCGCGCTCTCCCTCTGCCGCCTCCCGGAACACTCCGGTCACAGGAACCCCGCCCGCCCCCTGAGCCCCAGCCGCCGCTTGAGCCAGATGCGCCTGTTACGTCCTCGTCTGTCACGGGCGATATGGCTGATTTCCCCTCCTCGCTCGCACTTGTGGCACCCCGCACCACAGGGAAGGCTGCGGAGGTGCCCACGTGCCGGCCGGGGGAACGGCGCGCGGCCCACAGCGTGCACCTGTTGCACCCAGGAGTTAACACGCCGCCGGGTTGGCCGCCCGAAAGCGGTGGGAAGGCTTCCCCGGTGCACACCCCCCGCGCTGCACACGTCAGGTGCCCCGGTCGGAGCACGAACCCCCCGCGCACCTGCCATTCGAGTCCATTCGAGTGAACGCGGACAGGAGCGGCCATGCCCACAGCCCGCCAGCCGACAACTGAGCAGCTACAAAGGACGCAACCCCACCATCGCGGCGCGCGCGGTCAGCCCCTCACGCCCACGTCGCGCGCCCTGCATGCCGAGCTCCGACCCCCAGGTGATTCCATGATCGGTCGCATTCCCGTCCTGGACGTCCGTCCGCTCGTCGACTGCGGCAGACGGCCGGCCAAAGCCGTCGCGGGTGAGACCTTCGAGGTCAGCGCCACCGTGTTCCGGGAGGGGCACGACGCGGTGGCCGCCAATGTCGTCCTGTGCGACCCGAACGGACGGCCCGGCCCCTGGACGCCGATGCGCGAGCTCGCTCCCGGCACGGACCGCTGGGGCGCCGATGTGACCCCGGAGGCCGAGGGCCACTGGACGTACACCGTCGAGGCGTGGAGCGATCCGGTCACCACCTGGCGCGACCGTGCCGCGATCAAGATCCCGGCGGACATCGACACGGCCCTGGTCCTGGAGGAGGGCGCCGAGCTGTACGCCCGTGCCGCCGAGGGCGTGCCCAAGCAGGACGGGCGGGAAGCCGTGCTGGCCGCCGTCGACGCCCTGCGCGACACGGGCCTCGCCGCGGCCGACCGGCTCGCGGCCGCGCTGACGCCCGAGGTGGACGAGGCGCTCGGCCGCCACCCCCTGCGGGAACTGGTCACCGCCTCCCGCCCGATGCCGCTGACCGTGGAGCGCAGGCGCGCCCTCTACGGCTCCTGGTACGAGCTGTTCCCCCGTTCGGAGGGGGCGCGGCTGGAGGAGGCCCCGCCCGCGAAGCCGGCCCGCAGGCCCCGGGCCGCGAAGACCGCCAGGACCGCGACGGCCGCCGCCACGCGGAAGAAGAGCCCCACGGTGACGGCCGAGCTCCCCCCGCCGGCGCCGAAGCTGGTCAGCGGCACCTTCCGCACGGCCGCCGAGCGGCTGCCCGCCGTGGCCGCGATGGGCTTCGACGTCGTCTACCTCCCCCCGATCCACCCCATCGGCACCACGCACCGCAAGGGCCCCAACAACAGCCTCACCCCCGGCGCGGACGACCCCGGCGTGCCCTGGGCGATCGGTTCCGCGGACGGTGGGCACGACGCCGTCCACCCGGACCTCGGCACCATCGAGGACTTCGACCACTTCGTCGCGACGGCCCGCACGCTCCGCATGGAGATCGCCCTGGACTTCGCCCTCCAGTGCTCCCCGGACCACCCGTGGGTGACGGAGCACCCGGAGTGGTTCCACCACCGGCCCGACGGCACCATCGCGTACGCCGAGAACCCGCCCAAGAAGTACCAGGACATCTATCCGATCGCCTTCGACACGGACATGAGCGGGATCGTCGCCGAGACGACGCGCATCCTCCGGTTCTGGATGGACCACGGCGTACGCATCTTCCGCGTCGACAATCCGCACACCAAGCCGGTGGTCTTCTGGGAGAAGGTGATCGCCGACATCAACCGGACCGACCCGGACGTGATCTTCCTGGCGGAGGCCTTCACCCGGCCCGCGATGATGCGCACGCTGGCCTCGGTCGGCTTCCAGCAGTCGTACACGTACTTCACCTGGCGTAACACGAAGCAGGAACTCACCGAGTACGTGTCCGAGCTCTCGGGCGAGAGCGCCTCGTACATGCGGCCGAACTTCTTCGTGAACACGCCCGACATTCTTCCCGGTTACCTCCAGGAGGGCGGCCGTCCCGCCTTCGAGACCCGGGCCGTGCTGGCCGCGACGCTGTCCCCCTCCTGGGGCGTGTACGCCGGCTTCGAGCTGTACGAGAACACCCCGGTGCGTCCCGGGAGCGAGGAGTACCAGGACTCCGAGAAGTACCAACTCAGGCCCAGGGACTGGGAGTCGGCGGAACGTGAGGGCCGCTCGCTCGCTCCCCTGATCACCTCCCTCAACCGGATCCGGCGTCGCCATCCGGCGCTCCAGCAACTGCGCGACGTCCACTTCCACTCGGTCGACAACGAGGCGCTGATCGCCTACAGCAAGCGCTCCGGTTCGAACATCGTTCTGGTGGTCGTCAACCTCGACCCTCACCACACCCAGGAGGCCACGGTCTCGTTGGACATGCCGCGTCTCGGCCTCGACTGGCACGAGAGCGTGCCGGTGCGCGACGAGCTCACCGGCGACACCTATCACTGGGGCAGAACCTTCTATGTGCGTCTGGAGCCGGGTGTGACGCCCGCGCACATCGTCGTTCTGCGACCGTCCCCGCCGACCGGAGGGTCACCCACGCCATGATCGTCAATGAGCCTGTCCACGACCTGTTCGAGGACACTCCCGCCAAGGACCGCGATCCCGACTGGTTCAAGCGCGCCGTCTTCTACGAGGTACTCGTCCGGTCCTTCCAGGACTCCAACGGAGACGGCGTCGGTGACCTCAAGGGCCTCACCGCCAAGCTGGACTACCTGCAGTGGCTGGGCGTCGACTGCCTGTGGCTGCCGCCGTTCTTCAAGTCCCCACTGCGCGACGGTGGTTACGACGTCTCCGACTACACCGCCGTGCTGCCCGAGTTCGGCGACCTCGCCGACTTCGTGGAGTTCGTCGACGCCGCGCACCAGCGCGGCATGCGCGTGATCATCGACTTCGTCATGAACCACACGAGCGATCAGCACGACTGGTTCCAGCAGTCCCGTACGGACCCGGACGGTCCGTACGGCGACTACTACGTCTGGGCCGACGACGACAAGCAGTTCCCGGACGCGCGGATCATCTTCGTCGACACCGAGACGTCCAACTGGACCTTCGACCCGGTCCGCAAGCAGTACTACTGGCACCGGTTCTTCTCGCACCAGCCGGATCTCAACTACGAGAACCCGGCCGTGCAGGAGGAGATCATCTCGGCCCTGCGCTTCTGGCTGGACCTCGGCATCGACGGCTTCCGCGTCGACGCCGTGCCCTACCTCTACCAGCGCGAGGGAACCAACTGCGAGAACCTCCCCGAGACCCACGACTTCCTCAAGCGGGTACGCAAGGAGATCGACGCCAACTACCCGGACACCGTGCTGCTCGCCGAGGCCAACCAGTGGCCCGAGGACGTCGTCGACTACTTCGGCGACTACCAGGCCGGCGGCGACGAGTGCCACATGGCGTTCCACTTCCCCGTGATGCCGCGGATCTTCATGGCCGTACGGCGCGAGAGCCGCTACCCGGTCTCGGAAATCCTGGCGAAGACCCCGGAGATCCCTTCGGGCTGCCAGTGGGGCATCTTCCTTCGCAACCACGACGAGCTCACGCTCGAGATGGTCACGGACGAAGAGCGCGACTACATGTACGCGGAGTACGCCAAGGATCCGCGGATGCGGGCCAACATCGGCATCCGCCGGCGTCTCGCGCCGCTGCTGGACAACGACCGCAACCAGATCGAGCTGTTCACGGCGCTGCTGCTGTCGCTGCCCGGCTCCCCGATCCTCTACTACGGGGACGAGATCGGGATGGGCGACAACATCTGGCTGGGTGACCGGGACGCCGTACGCACCCCGATGCAGTGGACGCCCGACCGCAACGCCGGTTTCTCCTCCAGCGATCCGGGGCGGCTCTACCTCCCCACGATCATGGACCCGGTCTACGGCTACCAGGTGACCAACGTGGAGGCGGCGATGGCCTCGCCGTCGTCGCTGCTGCACTGGACGCGGCGGATGATCGAGATCCGCAAGCAGAATCCCGCCTTCGGCCTCGGCTCGTACAACGAACTGCCGTCGTCCAACCCGGCCGTGATCGCGTTCACCCGCGAGTACAAGGACGATCTCGTGCTGTGCGTCCACAACTTCTCGCGGTTCGCACAGCCGACGGAGCTCGATCTGAGGGCCTTCAACGGGCGTCATCCGGTGGAGCTGATCGGCGGGGTGCGCTTCCCGGCCGTCGGTCAGTGGCCCTATCTGCTGACACTCGCGGGGCACGGTTTCTACTGGTTCCGGCTGCGGAAGGACGCCCCGGTCGGCTGACCGCCGGTGACGGACAGCTGACGGCGCCTCACCGTGGAGGCGCCACTCGCGGGGCGGTTTCCGCCGCCCCGCACGGGGCACTCTCCCCCATATCGAGCTCTTCCGGGCTCCTTCGGGCGCCCATCGGCCCAATGATCGAGTCCTACGGACTTTTCCTCACCGACACGTCCCGCACAGCCGGACAGCCATTGCCGCAATCCGGGACACTCTTCGCATCCTGTGGTGTGCCCGGGGAAAGGACGCGATGCCATGTCGGAGGCTGCATCCACTCGAGTCGCCCTGGCGAAGAGCACAACATCACGAAAGACGACGAGACGGCATCCGCCGGGCAGCACGGGCACCACAGCCCTGCTCGCCTCGCTCGCCCCGCTGCTCCACGAGTGGGTGCCACGCCAGCGCTGGTTCGCCGGCAAGGGGCAGACGGTCACCGGCTTCTCGCTGGTCGCCGCGACCGAGATACTGCCGCTGGACACCACGAGCACGGGCCCGGGACTGCTCCATCTGCTCGTCCGGGTCCACCAGCCCGGCGGCCGCCACCCCCAGGCGCAGGCCCAGGGGGACTGCTACCAGCTGCTGCTCGGCGTGCACGGCACGCTGCCCCCGCGGCTGGCGGACGCCCGCATCGGCCAGGTGGCGGAGGGTCCGCTGGCCGGCCGCACCCTGTACGAAGGACTGCACGACCCCCGCGTCGCGGACCTCCTGCTGGAACGGTTCCGCCATCCCGGCACCCTCGGCCCCCTCCGTTTCGACCGCGCGGAGTCCATCCCCCCAGGGCTCACCCCGCGCGTCCTGGACACCGAGCAGTCCAACTCCTCACTGGTCTACGGGGACGCCTTCATCCTGAAGATCTTCCGGCGGGTCTTCCCGGGCACCAACCCCGATCTCGAACTGCCGCTGGCGCTCGGCCGCGAGGGCTGCGGGCGCGTCCCCGCACCGGTGGCCTGGTTCGAGGCGACCACCGGCCCCGAGCCACTCACGCTCGGCGTGCTGCAGCCGTTCCTGCGCGGCGCCCAGGACGGCTGGCAGCTCGCGCTCGCCGCGCTGGCCGCCGGACGGGACTTCGTCCCCGAGGCGCACGCGCTGGGCCGTGCCACGGCCGAGGTGCACACCGCCCTCGCGGCAGCGCTGCCGACGCCCCCGCTGGCCCACGACCGGACCAGGCACCTGGTGGCCGGGATGGTGGAGCGTCTGGAGGCCGCCGCCCAGGCGGTCCCCGCGCTCGTCCCGTACGTACCGGGCCTGCGCACCGCCTTCGACGCCGTCGCGGCGCTCGGGGAGACCGGCCGTGGCTGGGCCGCCCAGCGGGTCCACGGCGATCTGCACCTGGGCCAGACCCTGCGCGGGGACGACGGTTTCTGGTCACTGATCGACTTCGAGGGAGAGCCGGCCAAGCCGCTGCCCGAACGCCGCAGCCCGCAGCCGACGGTGCGTGACGTCGCCGGAATGCTGCGCTCCTTCGACTACGCCGCCCGCTCGCACCACCCGTGGAACCCGGAGTGGGCGGCCCGCTGCCGAGCCGCCTACTGCGAGGGCTACGCGAGTGCGGCGGGCGCCGACCCGCGCGGCGAGCCGGAACTGCTGCGCGCCCACGAGACCGACAAGGCGGTGTACGAGGTGCTGTACGAGGCCCGGCACCGCCCCGACTGGCTGCCGGTGCCGATGGCCGCCATCCAGCGCCTGGCCGCCGAGCCCGCGTGACCTCCCCTCCCACCACTCACCTTTCGAGGAGGCAGTCTCTGTGACCGCCCGCAAGCCGTCCCGCAAGTCGCCCGAGTCCGTCGAGGTCCCGCCCACGGCCCAGCCGGTGACCACCGAGGTCACCGCTTCCGCCGGAGCACCGGCCGCCTCCGCGCCGGCCGCGGCCGGCGCCGACACGCCCGCCGACGCGCCCGCCGACGCCGCGCCCGCGGCTCCGGCCAAGCGCCCCCGCGCCAGGAAGACGGCCGCCGCGGGGACCGGCGCCCCGCCCCGGCCCCGGCGCGGCGGGGGCAGCAAGAACGTTCTGCCGGCCGCCGCTCTGGATCCGGCGGACCGGGGCCGGCTGCTCGCCGGCGACCACCACGCGCCGCACGACGTCCTCGGTGCGCACCCCGCGTCGGGCGGAGTGCTGTTCCGGGTGCTGCGCCCCTTCGCCCGCTCGGTGTCGGTGCTGGTCAAGAGCAAGCGCGCCGAACTCCAGAGCGACGGCGACGGCTTCTTCTCCGGGGTCCTGCCGCTGCCGGCGGTCCCCGAGGCCTACCGCCTCCAGGTCGTCTACGACGACAACACGATCGAGGTGGAGGACCCCTACCGCTTCCTGCCCGCGATCGGTGAACTCGATCTGCACCTGATCGGCGAAGGCCGGCACGAGGAGCTGTGGAAGGCACTCGGCGCCCAGCCGATGGAGCACCAGGGCGTGACGGGAACCCGCTTCACCGTCTGGGCCCCGAACGCCCGGGGGGTCCGTGTCGCGGGAGACTTCAACTACTGGGACGGCACCGCCTTCCCGATGCGCTCGCTCGGCGGCACCGGGGTGTGGGAGCTCTTCCTCCCGGGCGTCGGTGAGGGCGCCGTGTACAAGTACGACATCTGCCGGCCCGACGGCTCCCACACGCAGCGCGCGGACCCGATGGCCCGCGGCACCGAGGTGCCCCCGGCCACCGCGTCGGTGGTGACCGCGTCGCACCACGAGTGGCAGGACGCCGACTGGATGAGCCACCGCGGCGACCGCCCGGTGCACCAGGCCCCCTTCTCCGTCTACGAGGTCCACCTGCCGTCCTGGCGGCCCGGCCTCGGCTACCGCGAGCTTGCCGCCCAACTGCCCTCGTACGTAAGGGAGCTGGGCTTCACCCACGTCGAGCTGATGCCGGTCTCCGAGCACCCGTTCGGCGGCTCCTGGGGGTATCAGGTCACGGGCTTCTACGCGCCGACGTCCCGCATGGGCTCACCGGACGACTTCCGCTTCCTGGTCGACGCCCTGCACGCGGCGGGGATCGGTGTCCTGATGGACTGGGTTCCCGCGCACTTCCCGCGCGACGACTGGGCCCTTGCCGAGTTCGACGGCCGCCCGCTGTACGAGCACTCCGACCCGAACCGGGCGGCGCACCCCGACTGGGGCACGCTGGAGTTCGACTACGGCCGCAAGGAGGTCCGCAACTTCCTTGTGTCCAACGCCACTTACTGGTGCGAGGAGTTCCACATCGACGGCCTGCGGGTCGACGCGGTCGCCTCCATGCTCTACCTCGACTACTCCCGCGAGGACGGCCAGTGGTCGCCCAACGAGCACGGCGGCCGGGAGAATCTGGACGCCGTCGCCTTCCTCCAGGAGATGAACGCGACGGTCTACCGGCGCAACCCGGGAGTCGTCACGATCGCCGAGGAGTCCACTGCCTGGGAGGGCGTGACCCGCGCGACGGACCATGGCGGCCTGGGCTTCGGCCTGAAGTGGAACATGGGCTGGATGCACGACTCCCTCGTGTACGTCTCCAAGGAGCCCGTCCACCGCAAGTACCACCACAACGAGATGACCTTCTCGATGGTGTACGCGTACAGCGAGAACTACGTGCTGCCGATCTCGCACGACGAGGTGGTGCACGGCAAGCAGGCCCTGGTCAGCAAGATGCCCGGCGACTGGTGGCAGCGCCGCGCCAACCACCGCGCCTACCTCGGCTTCATGTGGGCGCACCCGGGCAAGCAACTCCTTTTCATGGGACAGGAGTTCGCGCAGGGTGCGGAATGGTCCGAGGGCCACGGCCCCGACTGGTGGCTGCTCGACGAGACGTACGAGGCGTCCGGCGACCACCGGGGGGTACGCACCCTGGTCACGGATCTCAACGCGGTGTACAACGCGCTGCCCGCGCTCTGGCAGCTGGACACCTCCCCGGAGGGCTTCTCCTGGATCGACGGAGGAGCCGCGGAGGACAACGCGTTCACCTTCGTGCGCTACGACGCGGACGGCTCACCGCTGATCGCCGTCTCCCACTTCTCACCGGTGGTGCGGCACGACTACCGCATCGGGGTCCCGGACGGCCCGGAGTCCTGGGTGGAGGTCCTGAACACGGACGCGGCCCGCTACGGCGGCGGCGACGTGCGCAACGAGGAGCCGCTGAAGCCGGAGGCTGTACCGGCGCACGGCAGGGACACCAGCATCACGCTGACCCTCCCGCCGCTGGCGACGGTCTGGCTGCGGCCCGCCTGACGGGACGGGGAGGGGCGGTGCACCGGGTCTCCGCGTGCACGGCCGCTCCTGCGGAAGACGAGGCGGTGCACCTGGACCTCCGGGCGCACCGCCCCCTTCCGGCCTCACGGGCCGGTCCGCCTACTTGAGCTTGTACGAGCAGGGCTTGCCCGTCGCGCCGCCCTCGTTCTCGACGACCGTCCTGCCGTCGACCGTGATCGAGCATCCTGCCGCGACCAGCTTGCCGTCGGCCGCCGTCGTGTTGCCGGGCGTGACGATGACCAGACGGCCGACCTCGTGCTCCGCGCCGCGCGGGGCGATGGTGGCCGTCTTCGTCCACGGCAGGTCGACCTCCTTGAAGCCCGAGTCGTCGAGGGTGTACATGACGTTGCTCTTGCCCGTCCCCTCGACCTTGATCGTCACCTCGTGCGACGTGCCGTCCTCCGGCGCGCCTTCGCCGGATTCCTTCGCCTGCGCGGACTCCTGGGCGGCGGGGCTGCTCCCCTTGCCCGCGTCGGCCGGCCCGTCCTCGCCACCACCGCAGCCCGTCAGCAGAGCGGCTGTCAGGACAAGGGCCGTCGCGGTGAGTGTCTTGCGCATTGCTTCCCCCATGATCGGTACCTCCTGGCGCGCATGAGACGCCCAGGTCCGAAAGAGCCTAGTCAGGCGCTCCGACAGCGCTCCGGACGGCCTGCGCCCACGGCCGGACGGCCGTCGCACGGGAGGTCCGGCCTCACGGTGTCCGCATCAGATTGCGCATGCTGCCCACCAGCGCCTTGACGTCACGCCCGGCTGGCGGTTCGGGGGCCGTCTCCACGGTGGGCCCGGTCCCCGCAGGGGCGGTGGCGCGGCAGGGGCGGCAGAGGCCGTCCGGGAGCGCCTCGGCCGGACCGGGACGGCCGCACTCCGCGCACTCCACCAGCAGCGCGCGCACGTTCCGCGCGGCGGGGCCCGGAGCCGGAGCGGCGGGCAGCCGGGGCGGGATCTTGTCGGTGAGCCGACGGCGTACGAACCCGACGGGCGAGCCGATGAGCGACGGAAGCCCGGAGGTGAGGGCCTGCACGAGGTAGTCGGCGTCCACCCCACGGGTGAACCACTCGGCGGCGAGCCGCTCCAGCGCGGCACAGTCCCCGGCGGAGAGTGCCAGCCTGGGTTCGAGGCGGCCGATCCGGGCCAGAGCGAGATACGCGGGCGAGGGCGCGGTGCTGTCCGGGGCCGGGTCCGCCGAAGCCCTCTGCTGCGGCACGGCAGGGGCGGCAGGCGTCTCCTGCGGCGTGGCCGTCGGCGGCCCGACAGGGGCGTCCGGGACCACGGGCGCCTCCCCCGCGAGGTGCTCGGACAACCACTCGTTGTCGCGGGCACGGCGGGACCAGTAGGTACGCGTCACCCAACGGCTCTGGCCGAGCGATTCGACGCGGCAGCGTACGTGTCGGAGGTGCCCGGCGACCGCGAGGGTGCGCAGCGCGGTGCCGATGGCCATCTGGCCGTACAGCGGCAGGTCCTTGGCGAGCGACTTGATGTCCATGGCGGCGCCGTCGGGGAGATGGTCGACGTATCCGGCGACGTACCGCTCGCGCTCGGGGAGCAGAGCGAAGTCCGTCGGCTGCGGGACGGGTTGGTCAGGCACGGAGCGCTTGCCGTACCCGGTGCGGGCCTGGCGGTACGGGCGCGAGGCTGCGGGCGCGCAGGGGGCGGCGTTAGGGTGCTGGGTAGCCACTTGATCGCTCGATTCGATCTTGGGGTGAGACCCCGGATGGTGCTTCCAACACCGTGCCGGGGTCGTTCGTTGTGGGCACCGTAAGCACCCGCGACTCTGCGCCGCAACCTGGTCACGATTAGTCATACTTGCTGGCCGTGACGGGGTAGGGAGGGTGGTCAGGTTTCCCCAACCCCCTTTCTTTCCCGCCGGATGAACAACACCGCTCGAATCCCGGCCCCCGGAGACCGGCCCCCGAACCCCGAAGCTCGAGCGCCGGGCCGGGAGCCTCGCACGTACCCACGAAAGAGTGACCAGGCCGTCTGCGGCGCTCGAACCCCGTATCCCGGGACCCGAGTTCCGGGACTTGAGCTTCGGAGCCTGAGGTTCGGCCACACCCCAGCGCCACCCGCGCCCGTGCGAGGAGTTCCGGCGCCACACCCCCAACGCCACCCGCGCCCGTACGACGAGTTCCGGCCGCCCGCGCCCCACGCCGCGAGTAGGGTCGTGACGTGTGGGTCGGGTCGACCGGAAGGGCAGGGCATGGCCACGGTGAACGGCGTCGACGCCCGCGGTACGCAGCACTGCGAGACGACCGCTCTGGGGGTGCTCCTGCGGCACGAGGGGCTGGATCTGTCCGAACCGATGCTCTTCGGCCTCGGCTCCGGACTGTCCTTCATCTACTGGGACGGCAAGAACCTCGGCTTCCCGTTCCTCGGAGGACGGGTCCGCCCTTTCGAACTCACCAGGAACCTGGCCGGCCGGCTCGGGCTGGACCTCCAGGTCCAGGAGACCACGTCTCCCCGCAGGGCATGGGCGAACGTGACGGCCCACATCGACGCGGGCCGCCCCGTCGGGCTTCAGCTCGACAGCGCGTATTTGGACTACTTCGGGTCGAAGGTGCACTTCGGCGGTCATGTCGTCGCCCTGTACGGCTACGACAACCACCGGGCCCACCTGGTGGACACCGCCCCGCACGGCGGAGCCGTGTCCACCGACCTGGCCGGCCTGGCACGGGCCAGAGCCGCGCGCGGCCCGATGACGGCGAGGCACCGGTCCTTCACCCTCACGGCTCCGGAGGTCATGCCGCCGCTGGAGAGCCGGATCGTTCCGGCCGTCACCGCCTGCGCCGCGGCCTTCCTCGACCCGCCCATCGCCAACCTGGGCCACCGCGGCATCGAGAAGGCGGGCAATCTGGTGCCCATGTGGTTCCGGCGGACGGACGACCCGCGGCGGGACCTGCCGCAGGCCGCCTTCCTGATGGAGGAGGCCGGCACCGGGGGCGCGCTGTTCCGCAACCTCTACCGGGACTTCCTCGCCGAGTGCACGCAGCTGGTCGACGACGAGCACCTGCGCACCGGGCACGGGCTGTACACCGAGGCGGCCGCCCTGTGGACGGAAGCCGCGGCCCTGATCGCCGCAGCCGGTGAGTCGGGCGACGAGCAGGACCTCGTACGGGCGGGTGCCGTCCTGCGTGACGTGTCACGCGTCGAGCGCGAGGCCATGCGGGCGCTGATCCGGCTGGGAGAGGAGAGGCCTCCCGTGTAGCCCCGCCTCCCGAAGCGAGCCGGCCTCCACTTCCGCGCCTCTGCCAGTGTGCTGCCGCCGGTCAGCCGGCAGGGAGGTGGGCCCGTCGCTTCAGTTCGGCGAGGGTGCCCCGGAAGACGTTGAGGTCGGTCCGGCCCTTCGACTCGATGCCGGGCACGTTGCCCTGTTCGCTGTGCTGCCAGATCTTCCAGCGGGAGCCGGCGCCGGGCACGGCCTCGGGCTCGATGCCGCTTCTGTACCGGGGCTGCCAGAGCATGTGGTCCGTGAAGAGCGCGCCGTCGCCCCCCATGCACGTATCGACGAACTGCGCCGTGGTGTAGACGACCGGCGCCACCTTCATCTCGGCGTCGAGCGTGCGAAGGAAGGCGCGCAGCCCGGCCGTGCTGAAGTTGTTCGGGCAGGTGCCGCCGCTTCCCAACTCCAGGTCGATGGCGGGCGGCAGTTCGCCAGGTGCCTTGCCGGTGTAACCGGCCTCCTTCACCGTAGCGACGAAGTTCCTCGCCTGGTCCTTGCCGGGCGTCGTGCCGTAGAAGTGGTAGGCACCGCGGACGAGGCCGGCGGCCTCGGCCCCCTTCAGGTCGGCAGCGAGCCAATCGTCCTGGTGCGTGGTGCCCTCGGTGGCCTTCGCGTACATGAACGCGTAGCCCGCTCGTCGCACCTGACGCCAGTCGATGGCCTTGCTCCCGGGGTGGTTGTAGTGGCTGGTGTCGACGCCCTTGACGCGATAGTCGCCCGGCGGGGCCGCGTGTGCCGGCATCACGGCCGGGCCGGTGAACAGCACCCAGGCACTCGCCGCCAGCGCGACGGACCGCGCAGTGGCCCTGCGCGGGCTGGTCGTGCGGCTCCGCGCCACGGTGAGCGGGAAAGGGACGACGGACATGCGGAGTCCTTCCGGTGGACGGGGTACGAGGTCCGGGCCGTCCCTGCCCCTGCCACTCATCCGGGTGAACGCATGACGGGCGGAGACGCGAGGCTCGCGTCGGAACGCGGCCCCGGTGCCCCCTGGCTCCGGGGCTGCCGGGCGCCGGGGGCAACCTGACCGGATGTCTGGCGGCGAAGTCAGCATGCCGGACGGCTCATCCCTCTCGCTACGATCTGCTCTGCTGTCGGCCGATGCATCCATGTATGCCGTTATGTACGCCACCAACCAGCTGTTATGCCGTCAGGCACAGGTCCCGGGACACCGGCTGTTCCGTACGAGGACGGGGAGGGCCACTCACGTGACGAGCGAGCGACATGGCCAGGATCGGGGAGAACCGCCAGGCGTGCTGTTGGCGCAGTTGCTGCGTGGGTGGTGGGAGGCGGCCGGGAGCACGTACGGCGGGACGCGGCCGACGCAGCAGGCGCTGGCGGCGCGGCTGGGCATCGACCAGACCACGCTCTCGCGCTACATGAACAGGAATCACCAGTCCACCGCGCCGCCGAGGGTGGTGGAAGCGCTGCATGCCCAGTTGCGTGCACCCACGGCGGAGCTGGAGCGGGCGCAGACTCTGTGCAGAGCCGCGCTGGAGGATCTGGGCCGCCAACGGCCGACCGCGTCCGTACCGGCCGGCACCGCACCCGTACCTGCCGGCAGCAACGGCCCCGACGCGGGAGCGGGTGACCGCGCCGCATCCGGCCCGCTCCGCTCCCGGTGGATGCTGCCCTCGATGGCGGCGGTGGCGGTTGTGGCGTTCCTCGCCGGAGCGGCCGTGCAGCAGCAGTTCACCGCGGACCGCACGTCCGCGGCGAGCGGGAGCACGGGGGCCGGTGCCGCTCATGCGGGCGAGGGGCCGGAGGCGTGGCCACTGGTGAAGAGGAGGAAGCACGAGGACCAGTTCACTCGGGGCCGCGCCGTGCAGTACCTGCTGAAGCACCGTGGGTACGAGCTGGACGTGGACGGCATCTTCGGGGACAAGACGTACGAGGCCGTCAAGGACTTCCAGCGGCAGCACCGCCTCCCGGTCGACGGCAAGGTGGGCAAGGACACGTGGCAGGTCCTGGTCGAGGCGGTCGGCATCGGAGACAAAGGCTTCGCGGTCCGGGCCACGCAGGAACTCCTGGACAACGCGGGCCAGGGGGGCGCCGAGGTGTCGGGGAACTTCACCCCGACGACCGCCGCCGACGTGGAGTTCTTCCAGCGGGCGCACGGACTTCCCGCGACCGGCTCGGTGGACGTACTGACGTGGCGCGCCCTGCTCGTGTCCCAGGCACCGGCCGATGACACGCCCCCGTACCAGAAGTCTCCGAGCCCCTTTCCCTCCGTCTCCGCGTGAGCACCGCCGGGAGTGCGGGTGCCGGAGGCGCCACGCAGGGCGGGCGACGGTACCGCGCATGACGTGCCTACTTTGCTGCCTGACGGCATGACACCAGGTCAGACCCCCTCTGCATGCGCTGCATCGATGCGCCTGTGCAACCTGCCGTGAACACCTTTCGGTGCCGTGCTCCGCGGGGCAGTCTGGTGGTGCACCCGGTGGTTCCGGACGGCCCGCCCTCGTCGAAGGGCGTCCAGAGGCCTGCGTCCGTGGCCCTGTCTCCGGTGCGCGTCCCGTCATCTCTTCCCGGAGGAGTTCCCCATGCCCACATTCCGCACGACCCTCACGTCCGCTCTCACGGCGATCGCTCTCGCAGGCGGCCTGGCCGTCGGCGCCTCGGACACGGCACACGCGGACACCTGCAACGCCGACAGGACCGCGAAGATCAGCGGGGCGGAAGCCGCGTGGAGCCTCACCTGCACGAGCACGGGAGTGAAGCTGTCCGGGTGGCTCGAGGACACGCGCACGGACGGCCGGTGCGCGAAGGTCCGCATCGTGGGAGGCAACGGCACTCCTGAGTCGAAGGAAGCCTGCGGCTCAGGGACCCGCGAGCAGTTCGACTTCACGTTCAACGGGACGAATAAGGCGCAGGTCCGCCTGGCCACCGTCTGATCCTCGCCCAGGGCCGGCAGAGCCGGCGGGGCCTGGGGCCGAAGAACACACGACGGCGGATCACCCGATCCCGGTCCGTCACCCCATCCGCGCATTCGCACATCCGCACATCCGCACATCCGCAGCCGCGAGTATCCGGCCGCGACAAAGAAGCGAGGTACGCACATGGAACCGAGCAAGCGCGTGATCAGTGGCCTCATGGTCATGGGAAGTATGGCGACCGCTCTCGCACTGGCCCCGGCCGCTGCCGTCGGCGCACCGGCCACCGACACGCAGACCGCCGTGGCGGCACCTGCCACGACTCTGGTGTTCGACAAGAACCGGGACACGCCCTCCGACTCACGGCTGCTCGTGTACCGGGGCGGGAAGCTCCAGGCCTCCTTCCGGGCCGGATCCGGTCACGGTCCCCGAATCCAGAAGGACTGCGCCCTCGGGGAGGGCTGGATGCCGAACGGGAACTGGCGGATCAAGCTCAAGGACTCGCGCTACAACGGGCGCCTCATCAAGGGATACGCCGTGTACCTGGAAGACATGCCGTGCTCGAGGACCGCACAGCGCACGGAGATGTTCATCCATTCCGAGATGAACCGGGACGGAAGCCAGGGAAAGACCGAGGCACGGCGCTGGGACGGCACGAGTGACTACGCGTCCAACGGCTGTGTGAAGCTGAGCCCCACCGACATCGGGAAGATGTTCCGGCTCCTGAACCGCATCGGCTGGCCGACACACCTGCGGGTGACCGCCTGACGGTTCCGCCGACGGCACACGGGCCGGTGGCGGTCGCACATGCGGACCAGGCCTCCTCCGCTGCTCGCGGAGGAGGCCTGGTCCGGCCGGCTCAGACCGCCGCGGGCAGTACGTCCTCCAGTTCCTGGAGCAGCCGGCGCTTCGGCCGGGCGCCGACCATGGACTTCACCGGTTCACCGTCCTGGAAGACCATCAGCGTCGGCATCGACAGCACCGCGTAGCGGCTCGTGACGGCCGGGTTGTGGTCCACGTCGATCTGGACGATCTTGAGGCGGCCCGCCTCCTCCCTGGCGATCGCGCCGAGCACGGGGGCGAGCTGGCGGCAGGGTCCGCACCAGTCGGCCGTGAACTCGACCAGGACCGGCAGCCCGGCTCCCAGCACCTCCGTGTCGAACGTCGTGTCGGTGACCTCCGCGACACCTTCCACGTGGATCATCTGTCGTCCTCCCAGTTCAGTTCGCATCGTGGCTCGGGGCCGCCCGCCAGCTCGGCGGAGGCCTCCAGCTCGGCGCGCGCGAGCTGCGCGCCGACCTCCGTGCGCACCGACCGCAGTTGGCCGATGAGCGCGTCCAGCTCGCCGAGCTTGCGCCGGTAGACGGCGAGCGAGGCGGGGCAGGAGTCGCCGGCCGGGTGGCCGGCGCGCAGGCAGTCGACGAAGGGGCGCGTCTCCTCCAGGTCGAACCCGAAGTCCTGGAGGGTCCGGATCTGCTGGATCAGCCGCAGGTCGCTCTCGTCGTACGTGCGGTAGCCGTTGTCCGCCCGGCGGGCGTGCAGCAGGCCCCGTGACTCGTAGTACCGAAGCGTCCGTGCCGTCGTCCCGGCGCGTTCGGCCAGTTCCCCGATTCGCATACCGCGACCGTAATCCTTGACGCCGACGTCAAGGCAAGCCGTACGGCGGGGCCCAAGCGCCCGCGCTTTCCGGAAGTTGAACGGCCGGGGCCATTGACGGGCGCTCCGAGTGCAACTAAATAACTCTGAGAGCGCTCTCAAAAGTACCTTCCCGGCACCGTCCCCACCGGAGGTCCCCTTGCGTACGAGCCGCACCATCCCCCACAGACGCACGACCGTCCTCGCCGTCCTCACCGCCCTGGCCCTCGTCCTCGCCGGAGTGATCACCGTCGCCGGTTCCGGGTCCGCCCGGGGTGACGTACCGAGCACACCCGGCTGGAACCTGCAGTGGAGTGACGACTTCAACGGCGCGAACGGCAGCCTGCCGTCCTCCACGAACTGGCAGATAGACACGGGCCACGGCTACCCCGGAGGCCCCGGCAACTGGGGCACGGGAGAGATCCAGAACTACACCTCCAGCCCCGACAACGTCAGCCTCGACGGCAGCGGCAACCTCCGCATCACCCCGCTCCGCGACGGTGCGGGCAACTGGACCTCCGGCCGCATCGAGACCAAGCGGGCCGACTTCAAGGCTCCGGCCGGCGGCACCCTGCGCATCGAGGGCCGCGTCCAGATGCCGAACGTGACCGGCAACGCGGCCCTGGGCTACTGGCCGGCGTTCTGGGCGCTCGGCTCCCCGTACCGGGGCAACTACTGGAACTGGCCGGGCATCGGCGAGTTCGACATCATGGAGAACGTCAACGGGATCAACTCCGTCTGGGGCGTGCTCCACTGCGGGGTCAACCCGGGCGGCCCCTGCAACGAGACCACCGGGCTCGGCAACAGCCGCACCTGCCCGGGTGCCAGTTGCCAGTCCGCGTTCCACACCTACCGCTTCGAGTGGGACCGCGCCGTCACCCCCAACGCCCTGCGCTGGTACGTCGACGGAGAGCTCTTCCACAGCGTCACCCAGAGCCAGCTGGACGCCACGACGTGGGCGAACATGACCGACCACGCCGGCTACTTCCTCCTGCTGAACCTCGCGATCGGCGGGGCGTTCCCGAACGCCCTCGGCGGCTCCACCCCGACCGCCGAGACCGTGCCCGGCCGGCCCATGCTCGTCGACTACGTGGGCGTCTGGACCAAGGGCGGCAGCGGGACGACCGACCCGCCCACGAACCCGCCCACCGGCTCCTCCACCCTCGTCCTGCGCAGCGGCGGAGGCCTCGGGGCAGCCCAGTCCGCCGCCTCCTCGGTGACGGTCGCCTCGGCCGGCGGGGCCAACTACGACGGCACTCCGCACAGCCCGCAGACCTTCACCGCCACGGGCGTCACCCGGACGTACGACGGCGGCTCGACCCAGTTCGACCTGTTCACGGACTCGGGCACGACCATCGCCAACGGGCAGCAGGTCAGGGTGAGTTACGACCGGACCGGCGACGGGACCTGGGACCGCACGGAGACGTACAACTACTTCGCCACCGATCCCGTCAACGGGTACGAGCACTACACGCAGGCCAAGGGGCTCAAGTCCTCCACCGGGAGCCACGGCAACCTCGTGAACGGCACGGTGAAGGTGGAGGTCTGGAACGCCATCGGCAACGGATCGAGCACCGTGGGGGTCGGCAACCAGTCCGCCGTCCGCATCCCGTTCGGCTGACGGGGCGTGACGGGGCGTCAGGACGTCGTGAGGTAACAGGTGTAATCGCCTGTCACCGTCGTCTTCGCCCCGCCTCGACCCATGCTGAATCTGCTGCCCACCTGGGAGGAACCGACGAGACCGAAGCCCTGAGCGTACGCGCCGCCGCGCTGCCAGTCCTCCGGCGCGGCGGCCAGCGCCCGCGCGCACTCCACCCTGGCGTACGAGTCACCGTTCGCGATGTCCTGCCTGCCGGGGAGCACCCGGTCCACCTTGACCTGGGCCAGCACCCGCAGGTCGTGCCGGTCCGCGCACTCCACGGGCCGGACGACCGTCGTGGAACCGAGTCCCGTGTCGCCGGTGGTGGCGCACCGGCCGTCGTCGAGCGCACCGATCGGGGCCAGCACCTTGCCCGCGTCCTCGACGGGACGCCCGCCGGCGTCCGGCCCCTTGCCCTTCACCGGTTCACCGAACGCGCTGAGCGCGTACGAGGCGCGCAGCTGCTTCACCTCGGGGAGGACCCTCTGCTCATGGAGCCTGGCCAGGACGGGGCCGAGGTCGGCGGTCGCCGATGCCAGCCTCCCCTCCGCGTCCAGGCGCACGGTGAGCTGGACGGGCTTTGTGCCCCAGTCCCGCTGGAGGCTCTGCAGGTCCCGGGGGAGCAGCTCGGCGGCGACCTCGGGGAGCGCGGTCACCCGGTAGACGCGGCTGCCGTCCTCCCGGCGCTCTGGCTTCTCCCGTGGGATCACCCGCGGCACCAGGTCGGCGAGGGTCCCGCTGTACGGGGCCGTGTCACCGGCGGCGTGCGCGGCGATCACACCGGTGGTCTCGCCGAGCTCGTTGACCGCTTCGGGGGTGTAGCGCAGCCAGGCGGCGTCGCCGTTCCGGACGTAGACGTCGTCCTCGGCGGTGGCCACGGTCTGCCTCCCTTCCGGGGCGGATCTCCGCAGGAACTCCAGGTCCTGCGCCGGGAAGTGGCGTCCCGCGGTCAGGCCCAGCGTCGCGAGGGACGTGCCTCGCCCGTAGTCCTGGCTCCCCTTCGCCTCGTGGACGGCGTCGCCACCGGCCGCCCCGTAGACCAGCGTCGACACGAACGCGGCGGTGCCCGCGTCGCGCGTGGCGTCCGTCGCGGCCTGGAACTGCTCGGCGAGCGGCAGCCCGTAGACAGACTCCCCCGGCTCGGGCCGGTCCCCGGCGGCGCACCCGGCGGCGCCGACGACGGCCGGCAGCAGCAGTGCGACCGTGGCTCTCCAGTGTCGTCCGGTCCTCAGCGTCCCCACCCCTTGTCTCTGGTCAGGACACCCGTCGCGCCTGGTCAGGACAGTGATACTGCGCGGGACGGCGGCCGGGCGCCAGCACGGAATGATCACGTCCTCGGACCGGCGCGTCCGGGTGTCCGGAGAGGCGGGCACGGGGTCCGTGCGGTCACACGCGGGCGGCCGGTACGGGGATCCCGTACCGGCCGCCCGGTCATGCGTCAGGCCCTCGTCACACCTTCACGAGCGAGGGCTGCTCCTCGCCGCCGTCCCTGGCGTCGGGGACGTGCGGCTCGCCGCCGTGGGCGTCGTCCGTCATCGTCTTCTCGTCGAACGGGAGCGCGCCGGAGAGGACCTGGTCCACCCGCTCCCGGTCGATCTCCTTGGTCCAGGTGCCGACCAGCACGGTGGCCACGGCGTTGCCCGCGAAGTTCGTCAGGGCGCGGGCCTCGCTCATGAACCGGTCGATGCCGACGATCAGGCCGACACCGTCGACCAGTTCGGGGCGGTGCGACTGGAGGCCGCCTGCGAGGGTGGCCAGACCGGCGCCGGTGACGCCCGCGGCGCCCTTCGACGCGATGACCATGAAGACCAGCAGCGAGATCTGCTCGCCGAGGGTCAGCGGGTCACCCGTGGCGTTGGCGATGAACAGCGAGGCCATCGTGAGGTAGATCGCCGTGCCGTCGAGGTTGAAGGAGTAGCCGGTCGGCACGGTGATGCCGACGACGGGCTTGCTGACGCCCATGTGCTCCATCTTCGCGATCAGCCGTGGCAGGGCCGACTCGGACGACGAGGTGGACAGGATCAGCAGGAACTCACGGCCCAGGTACTTCAGCAGCGTGAAGATGTTGACCCCGGCCACCAGGCGCAGGATCGCGCCCAGGATCAGGAACACGAAGAGCGCGCAGGTGACGTAGAAGCCGATCATGATGATCGCGAGGGACTTCAGCGCGTCCACGCCCGTCTCGCCGACCACCGCGGCCATCGCACCGAAGGCTCCGACCGGCGCGGCCCACATGATCATGGCGAGGATGCGGAAGACGAGGCGCTGGATGTGGCCGATGCCCCGGATGACCGGCTCGCCGGCCGAGCCCATGGCCTGGAGCGCGAAGCCCGCGAGCAGGGCGATCAGCAGGGTCTGGAGGACCTCGCCCTCGGTGAACGCCGAGACCATGGTGGTGGGGATGATGCCGAGCAGGAAGTCCACGGTGGACTCGCTGGCACCCGAGGCCTGCTCCTCACCGGCGGCACGGGCCGCCTCGGTGAGGTGGAGGCTGGAGCCGGGCTCCAGGAGGTTGCCGACGACGAGGCCGATGGCCAGGGCGACGGTCGACATGACCAGGAAGTAGCCGAGGGCCAGACCACCGACGGCGCCGACCTTCGCGGCCTTCCGTACGGAGCCGACGCCCAGCACGATCGTGCAGAAGATGATGGGCGAGATCATCATCTTGATGAGGTTGACGAAACCGGTGCCGATCGGCTTGAGCTCCACGGCGAAGTCGGGAGCCACGAGGCCCACCGTGATGCCCAGCACCACGGCGGCGATCACGGCCAGGTACAGATAGTGGGTGCGGTCCCGTCGTGCGGCTTTCTCTGCCACGGGGGTCTCCTCGGGTGTGCGGCGGCTCCCCGTCCCTGGGGGCTCCGGTGACTATCCACTTCCCTGTGACGGCCGTCACCCTTGCGTTCATATCGTTCACGGACGCTTATCGGCCACCTTGGGCCGGTGGTCGCCGACAGGCAGACTGGGTGCCATGCGTCTGCCCCGTACCGTCCCCCGCAGCCTGGCCGGCCAGCTGTTCGCCATGCAGGCCCTGCTCGTGGCCGCGGTCGTCGCGGGGTGCGCGCTCTTCACGTACGCCTCCGGCCGGTCCCAGGCGGAGGAGACCGCGGCGCGGCAGGTGCGGGCAGCCGCTCTCGCCATGGCCGGATCCCCGTCGGTGCGGGAGGCGATCCGTACCCCGGACCCCTCCGCCGTACTCCAGCCGTACGCGGAGCGGGTCCGCGAGGACACCGGGATCGCCTTCGTCACGATCATGGATCCGCAGGGGGTCCGCTGGACCCACCCGGACCGCTCCGAGATCGGCAGGAGCTTCATCGGGCACACGGATCGCGCGCTGCTCGGCGAGACCTTCGAGGAGACCTACACCGGCACGCTGGGCCCCTCGATACGCGTGGTCACGCCGGTCCACGACGGCGGCAGGATCGTCGGCATGGTCAGCGCGGGGATCACCGTGGAGCGGGTCTCCACACAGGTACGGGAACAGCTCGGCGCGCTGGGGACGGCGGCGGGCGCCGCGCTGCTGATCGGCGCGCTCGGGACGTACGTGATCAACGCCAGGCTGCGGCGGCACACCCACGGGATGAACGCCCGGGAGCTGAGCCGGATGCACACCTACCACGAGGCCACGCTGCACGCGGTGCGCGAGGGGCTGCTGATGCTGGACGGGCAGCGCCGGGTCGCCCTGATCAACGACGCGGGCCGGGACCTGCTGGGGCTGGCACCCGGATCGGTCGGACGGCGGGTCGACGAGCTCGCGCTTCCGGCACCGCTGACCGGGGCGCTCCTCGCGTCCGAGCCGCGGGTGGACGAGGTCCACCTGACGGCGGACCGGGTGATCGTCGTCAACACCAGCCCGGTGGTCGGCGGCGAGCGGCGCGGCACGGTGGTGACCCTGCGGGACCACACGGAGCTCCAGGCGCTGTCGGGCGAGCTGGACTCGGAGCGCGGTTTCACCCAGGCGCTGCGCTCACAGGCGCACGAGGCGGCGAACCGGCTGCACACCGTGGTGTCGCTGATCGAGCTGGGCCGGGTCGACGAGGCGGTGGAGTTCGCGACGGCCGAGCTGGAACTGGCGCAGGTGCTCACCGACCGGGTGGTGGGGGCGGTGGCCGAACCGGTGCTCGCCGCGCTGCTGCTCGGCAAGGCGGCGCAGGCCAACGAGCGCGGTGTGGAGCTGGTGCTCGCGCGGGACAGCCTGATCGACGACGGGGCGCTGCCGCGGTCACTGGCCGCACGGGACCTGGTCACGATTCTCGGCAACCTGATCGACAACGCGGTGGACGCCGCGTCCGAGGCGGGTCAGGGCGACGGCGGGGCCGTCCCGGCGCAGCGCACGGCGACACGGGCCCTGGTCACCGTGACGGCGCGCACGGACGGGGGCGAGCTGCTGCTGCGGGTGGCGGACACGGGCGGCGGGATCGGCCCCGACGACGCGGACGAGGTGTTCGGCCGGGGCTGGACGACCCACGGGGCGGGCCGCGGCCTGGGCCTGGCGCTCGTACGGCAGGCCGTCCACCGCAACGGCGGCACGGTGACGCTCGGCCGGGCGGCGGACGGGGGCGCGGAGTTCACGGTACGGCTGCCCCTGGACGGCCGGGGGCCGAGAGCCGAGGTGGTGACGGCATGATCCGCGTACTGGTCGTGGAGGACGATCCGGTGGCCGCCGACGCCCACCAGCTGTACGTGGACCGGGTGCCTGGCTTCGAGGTGGCGGCCGTGGCCCACTCCCGGGCCGAGGCCGTGCGGGCCCTGGACCGGACGGCGGTGGACCTGCTGCTCCTCGACCTCTATCTGCCCGACGGCCACGGCCTGCAACTGCTGCGGTCGCTGCGGGCGGCGGGCCACGGCGCCGACGTCATCGCCGTGACGTCGGCGCGCGACCTGGCGGTGGTGCGGGAGGGCGTGTCGCTCGGGGTCGTGCAGTACGTGCTGAAGCCGTTCACCTACCCCACCCTGCGGGACCGGCTCGTGCGCTATGCCGAGTTCCGGGCGGCGGCCGGTGAGGCGAGCGGCCAGGAGGAGGTGGACCGGGCCCTCGGCGCCCTGCGGGTCGCGGACCCGGCCACGCTGCCCAAGGGCCTGAGCGGACCGACGCTGGAGTCGGTGACCGGAGCGCTGCGGGAGGCACGCGAGGGGCTGACGGCGACGGCCGCCGGGCAGGAGCTGGGGATGTCGCGGATCACCGCACGCCGCTATCTGGAGCATCTGGTGACGGCGGGCCGGGCGGAACGCCGGCCCAGCTACGGCCAGGTCGGCCGGCCCGAGCTGCACTACCGCTGGGTGGCCGAAACCCGATGATCGCGCGGGCGCCGCCGGAAGGCCCCCGCTAGGAGGATCATACGAAGGGTGAACTGATAGGAACAGCCTGTAGCCAGGGCGTTCTCCGCCTTCTACGGTGGGGCCGTGCACCCCACCCCGCCCTTCAACGCCCCCGCCGCGCGCCGCTTGCGCGAGGCGCTGGGAATGGCTCCCGGACATGTTGCGTACGGGCTCGGCGCCCAGTACGGACTCCAGATCACGGCAGAGACCGTGATGGCCTGGGAGCGCGGTACGGCCCTGCCCGGCGAACGCGAACTGATGGCTCTGGCCGGGGTGCTGTGGTGCGCTCCGGGTGAACTCCTCTCCTCTGCGGGCACGTTGCGCGAGCACCGGCTCGCCCGGGACGTCGCCGTGGACGAACTGGCCCGGAAGCTGGGGATGTCGGCCGCGGTGTACCAGCGGATCGAGGAGTCGGGCCGCTGGCGGGGCAACGAGCGCCAGGCCGTGGCGCTCTGCGACGCGCTGGGCATGTCCGCGGCGCAGTTCCTGACGGCCACCGGCCGGAACGAGGAGTTGAAGGACCTGCTGACGCGGGCGGTGACGACCCGCTGGCAGGCGTACGTGCGGCCGGTCGACAAGCTCGTACCGCTGGACCGCATCCTCCTCCAGAACGTGCTGGAGCAGTTGCACGCCGACTACCAGGCCCTGATGGTGTCGACGCTGAGCTGGAACACCGCGGGGCGTGACCGTGACGGGACGGCGGGCGACGCGGGGCGGGAGTACCTGGACCGGGTCGTCGAGGAGTTCTGGCGGACGGCCGGCATCTGAGACCGCCGAGGCCGCCCGGGACTCAGCCGCCCACCGGGCCCGAGGAGTACAACTGGGCCGCCCCCTCGCGCTCGCTTCCGGGGCTCGCCTTGCGGACCGCCGGCCAGGCATCAGCCTTCGCCGGTCCGCAGCCGCAGGCGCGGGTCCGCCTCCCCCGGCCAGCAAGCCGCAGGCGCGGGTCCGCCTCCGCCGGCCCGCAGCCGCAGGCGCGCGCGAGGGAGGCCGGCAGTGCCTGGAACGCCGGCGGCCCCGGCCGTCCACAAGGGGACGGCCGGGGCCGCTGTGCCGTCGGGCGGGGTTGCGGTCGACGGATCAGAAGACCGACTCGGCCTCGTACATCCGGTCGCTGGGGACGGTCTTCAGCCGGGTCACGGCGTCCGCCAGCGGGGCCATCACGATGTCGGTCCCGCGCAGCGCCGTCATGCGGCCGAAGTCGCCGCGGTGGACGGCCTCCACCGCGTTCCACCCGAAGCGGGTGGCGAGCACCCGGTCGTACGCCGTCGGGGTGCCCCCGCGCTGCACATGGCCGAGAATGACCGGCCGCGCCTCCTTGCCCAGGCGGAGTTCGAGCTCCGCGGCCAGACGGTTGCCGATGCCCTTGAAGCGCTCGTGGCCGAACTGGTCGATCTCGCCCTTGGCGTACGGCATCGAGCCCTCGGCCGGGTGCGCGCCCTCGGCGACGCAGATGACGGCGAACTTCTTGCCGCGCGCGAAGCGTTCCTCGACCATCTTGACCAGGTCGTCGACCTGGAAGGGCCGCTCGGGCAGGCAGATCCCGTGCGCGCCGCCGGCCATGCCGGACTCCAGGGCGATCCAGCCCGCGTGGCGGCCCATGACCTCGACGACCATGACGCGCTGGTGCGACTCGGCCGTGGTCTTGAGGCGGTCTATGGCCTCGGTCGCGACGCCCACGGCGGTGTCGAAGCCGAAGGTCCGGTCGGTGGCCGAGATGTCGTTGTCGATCGTCTTCGGGACGCCCACGACGGGCATCCCGGCGTCGGAGAGCATGCGGGCCGCGGTGAGCGTGCCCTCGCCGCCGATCGGGATCAACGCGTCGATGCCGTAACGGAGGGACAGCTCCGCGCAGTTCTCGGCGGCCTCGCGCAGCCGGTCGCGCTCCAGCCGTGCCGAGCCGAGGATCGTGCCGCCGCGGGCCAGGATGCCGCTGACGGCGTTCAGGTCGAGAGGCCGGAAGTGGCCGTCGAGCAGCCCCTTGAAGCCGTCCTCGAAGCCGATGACCTCATCGCCGTGGCCCACCACGGCGCGGTGCACGACCGACCGGATCACGGCGTTCAGGCCTGGGCAGTCGCCGCCTGCGGTGAGAATTCCGATGCGCATCCTGCTCTGTCTCCTGCTCGCTAGTGCCATGCATTCCGGGGACCCGTCGAGAAACCCCCGTACCGTGAGCCAAGACGATTGTCCCACGCCGGGCCCCGCCCCCGCGCTTCCGGCCTCGCCCGCACAGGGCCGTCAGGGGTTCGGAGGCGGCCCGTACCGGGCATACGGTCCGGCGGGCGGCATACCTGCCCCGGTGGGTATCGTCAAGAGGGCGATGTCAGCCAAACAGGACGGAGACCACGCGTGACGCGCAGTGTGTACGTGACCGGGATCGACCGGGGAGACGGCCGCCAGGTCGTCGATCTGGGAGTCATGGAGCTACTGACGCGTCAGGTGGACCGGGTCGGCGTCTTCCGGCCGCTCGTCCACGACGGGCCCGACCGGCTGTTCGACCTGCTGCGGGCGCGCTACCGCCTCTCGCAGAGCCCGGAGACCGTGTTCGGCGTGGACTACCACGAGGCGTCCGCGATCCAGGCGGAGAAGGGGACCGACGAGCTGGCCTCCCTGCTCGTCGAGCGCTTCCACCGGGTGGCCCGCGACTACGAGGTCGTACTGGTCCTCGGAAGCGACTTCGCCGCCACCCAGCTCCCCGACGAGCTGGCGCTGAACGCCCGGCTCGCCAACGAGTTCGGCGCATCCGTCATCGCGGTGGTCGGCGGCAAGGACCAGGACGCCGAGTCCGTGCGCGCCGAGACGCGCAACGCCTACCGGGCGTACGCCGGCCTCGGCTGTGACGTCCTGGCGATGATCGTGAACCGGGTGGCTTCCGACGACCGGGAGGTCATCGCCGAAGGGCTGCGGACCCAGCTACCGGTCCCCTGCTCGGTGCTGCCGGACGACCCGGCGCTCTCCGCGCCCACCGTCGCCCAGATCACGGCGGCATTGGGCGGAACGGTTCTCCTGGGCGACGACTCGGGTCTCGCCAGGGACGCCCTGGACTTCGTCTTCGGCGGCGCGATGCTGCCGAACCTCCTCAAGGCACTGACCCCGGGCTGCATGGTCGTCACCCCCGGCGACCGTGCGGACCTGGTCATCGGTTCGCTCGCGGCGCACAGCGCCGGCACGCCGCCCATCGCCGGCCTCCTGCTCACCCTGAACGAGCGCCCCGGCGAGGAGATACTCCGGCTGGCGGCCCGTCTCGCACCGGGCACACCGGTCGTCGCCGTGACCGGCGGGTCCTTCCCCACGGCGGGTGAACTCTTCGCCCTCGAAGGCAAGTTGAACGCCGCGACGCCCCGTAAGGCGGAGACCGCCCTCGGCCTCTTCGAGCGCCACGTGGACACCGGCGCACTGCTGGAGCGGATCTCGGTGGCCCGCAGCGGCCGGGTCACCCCGATGATGTTCGAGCACGAACTGCTGGAGCAGGCCCGCTCCGACCGCCGCCGGGTCGTGCTGCCGGAGGGCACGGAGGAGCGCGTCCTGCGCGCCGCGGACGTCCTGCTGCGCCGCGACGTCTGCGACCTGACCCTGCTCGGGGACACCGACGTCATCCGGAAGAAGGCCGCCGACCTGGGCATCGACCTCGGAGAGACCCTGATCGTCGACCCGCAGACCTCGGAGCTGCGCCAGGGCTTCGCCGAGCGGTACGCCGAGTTGCGCGCGCACCGCGGAGTGACGGTGGAGCTGGCGTACGACGTCGTCTCGGACGTCAACTACTTCGGCACCCTGATGGTCCAGGAGGGCCACGCGGACGGCATGGTCTCCGGCTCGGTGCATTCCACCGCCGCGACGATCCGCCCGGCGTTCGAGATCATCAAGACGAAGCCGGAGGCCTCGATCGTCTCCTCCGTGTTCTTCATGTGCCTCGCCGACAAGGTCCTGGTCTACGGCGACTGCGCGGTCAACCCGGACCCGGACGCGGAACAGCTCGCGGACATCGCGGTGCAGTCGGCGGCCACCGCTTCCCGCTTCGGCGTGGAGCCCCGGATCGCGATGCTCTCGTACTCGACGGGCACCTCCGGCACCGGCGCCGACGTCGACAAGGTGCGCGAGGCCACGGAGCGGGTGCGCGCCGCGCGTCCGGACCTGATGATCGAGGGCCCGATCCAGTACGACGCGGCGGTCGAGCCGTCCGTCGCCGCGACCAAGCTGCCGGCGTCGGAGGTGGCGGGCCGCGCGACCGTGCTGATCTTCCCCGACCTCAACACCGGCAACAACACCTACAAGGCGGTCCAGCGCTCGGCCGGCGCGGTCGCGGTCGGCCCGGTCATGCAGGGACTCCGCAAGCCGGTCAACGACCTGTCGCGTGGCGCCCTGGTCCAGGACATCGTCACCACGGTGGCCATCACGGCGATCCAGGCGCAGGGCGAGGAATGACCGCGATGACCACCGACCCCACCACCGAAGGCTCCCGCTCCGTGAACGACGCCCACCGCGTACTCGTGCTCAACTCCGGATCCTCGTCCGTGAAGTACCAGCTGCTGGACATGCGGGACCGGTCCCGTCTGGCCACCGGTCTGGTCGAGCGGATCGGGGAGTCCTCCTCCCGGCTGGTGCACACCCCGCTGACGGGCGGTGGTGAGCCCCGCGAGCGCACCGGGCGGATCGCCGACCACGAGCAGGCGCTGAAGGCCGCGGCGGACGAGCTGGCGGCCGACGGGCTCGGCCTCGACTCCCCCGAGCTGGCGGCGATCGGCCACCGGGTGGTGCACGGCGGACTGAAGTTCAGCGAGCCCACGGTGATCACCGACGAGGTGCTCAAGGAGATCGAGCGGCTCGTTCCGGTGGCCCCGCTGCACAACCCGGCGAACATCACCGGGATCCGCACGGCGCAGGCACTGCGCCCGGACCTGCCGCAGGTCGCGGTCTTCGACACGGCGTTCCACACGACGATGCCGGAGCACGCGGCGCGGTACGCGATCGACATCGAGACCGCCGACGCGCACCGCATCCGCCGTTACGGCTTCCACGGCACCTCGCACGCGTACGTCTCGCGCCGCACCGCCGCACTGCTGGGCCGGCCGGTGTCCGAGGTGAACGTGATCGTGCTGCACCTGGGCAACGGCGCCTCGGCCTCCGCCGTGGCGGGCGGCCGGTGCGTGGAGACGTCCATGGGCCTGACCCCCTTGGAAGGGCTGGTCATGGGTACGCGTTCGGGTGACGTCGACCCGGCGGTCACCTTCCACCTGAAGCGGGTGGCGGGGATGTCGACGGACGAGATCGACGTCCTGCTGAACAAGAGGAGCGGGCTGGTCGGCCTCTGCGGCGACAACGACATGCGGGAGATCCGGCGCCGGGTGGACGAGGGCGACGAGCGCGCCACGCTCGCGTTCGACATCTACATCCACCGGCTGAAGAAGTACATCGGCGCCTATTCGGCGGTCCTCGGCCGGGTGGACGCCGTGGTCTTCACGGCGGGGGTCGGGGAGAACTCGGCTCCGGTACGGGAGGCTGCGCTCGCGGGACTGGAGGGATTCGGCCTGGCCGTGGACGCGGAACGCAACGCCGTACGGTCCGGCGAACCACGGCTGATCTCGCCCGACGGCGCGGCCGTGGCGGTCGCCGTCGTACCTACGGACGAGGAGCTGGAGATCGCCGGTCAGACCTTCGACCTGGTCCACAACTGAGCGGCCCCGCGCCCCTTTGTATCTTCCACCAGACGGAATATTCCGCAGTGAAACAAACCGATAGGATCCGCCTCATGCGCCGTTCCAAAATCGTCTGCACCCTCGGTCCCGCCGTCGACTCCCATGAGCAGCTCGTCGCTCTGATCGAGGCCGGCATGAGCGTGGCCCGTTTCAACTTCAGTCACGGTACCCACGAGGAGCACCAAGGCCGTTACGACCGGGTCCGCAAGGCCGCCGCCGAGACCGGCCGCGCGGTCGGTGTGCTCGCCGACCTCCAGGGCCCAAAGATCCGTCTCGGGAAGTTCGCCGAGGGCCCCGTCGAGCTGGTCCGCGGGGACGAGTTCGTCATCACCTCCGAGGACGTCCCCGGCGACAAGTCGGTCTGCAGCACCACCTACAAGGGGCTGCCCGGCGACGTCGCCAAGGGTGACCCGATCCTGATCAACGACGGCAACGTCGAGCTGAAGGTCGTCTCGGTCGACGGCCCCCGGGTCACCACCATCGTCATCGAGGGCGGTGTCATCTCCGACCACAAGGGGATCAACCTCCCGGGTGCGGCGGTCAACGTCCCCGCGCTGTCCGAGAAGGACGTCGAGGACCTGCGGTTCGCCCTGCGGATGGGCTGCGACCTGGTCGCGCTGTCCTTCGTCCGGGACGCCGAGGACGTCAAGGACGTGCACAAGGTGATGGACGAGGAGGGCCGCCGGGTCCCCGTCATCGCCAAGGTCGAGAAGCCGCAGGCCGTCGAGCACATGGAGGGCGTCGTCGCCGCCTTCGACGCCGTGATGGTCGCCCGTGGCGACCTCGCCGTCGAGTATCCGCTCGAGAAGGTCCCGATGGTGCAGAAGCGCCTCATCGAGCTGTGCCGCCGCAACGCCAAGCCGGTGATCGTGGCGACCCAGATGATGGAGTCGATGATCACCAACTCGCGGCCGACCCGCGCCGAGGCGTCCGACGTCGCCAACGCGATCCTGGACGGCGCGGACGCGGTCATGCTGTCGGCGGAGTCCTCCGTCGGCGCCTACCCGATCGAGACGGTCAAGACGATGTCGAAGATCGTCGTCGCCGCCGAGGAGGAGCTCCTCTCCAAGGGCCTCCAGCCTCTGGTGCCGGGCAAGAAGCCCCGTACACAGGGCGGTTCGGTGGCGCGCGCCGCCTGCGAGATCGCGGACTTCCTGGACGGCAAGGCACTGGTGGCCTTCACCAAGTCCGGTGACACCGCCCGCCGCCTCTCCCGCTACCGCGTGGCGCAGCCGATCCTGGCCTTCACCACGGAGGAGGCGACCCGCAACCAGCTCGCGCTGAGCTGGGGCGTCGAGTCGTACGTCGTCCCGCACGTGGACAACACCGACGCCATGGTCGACCTGGTGGACGCCGAGCTGCTGAAGCTGAACCGCTACAGCGACGGCGACACGATGGTCATCACGGCCGGTTCGCCCCCCGGCGTCCCCGGCACCACCAACATGGTCCGGGTCCACCACCTGAGCGGCGAGAACGCCTGACGCGTCACACAGCGGTGAACGGCCGTGGCCCGCATCCCGTGAACACGGGGTGCGGGCCACGGCCGTTGTGCGGCTCCCGAACGGGTCATGGGGTCAGCGGTCGGCGCCGGTGAAGTAGTTCTGCAGGCCGGGGACCTTGAGCGAGCCGCCGAACTGCCCGGCCTGGGTCACCGTGGCGTCGGTGAAGAAGGCGAAGGGCACGTTCAGCGGCGGAGGGGTCTCCGGGCTGAAGGTGACGGGGATGATGCCGAAGAGGTTGCCCTTCAGGCTCTCCGTGTACATGGTCACCGTGCCGTTGCGGATGGTGGAGGTCGAGCCCTCCTCCGCCTTGACGTGGCCCGTCGTACCGTTCGGGCCCTCCGTCAGCTGGTGCAGGTCCTTGATGTCGATGGTGTCCGCGGTGAACTTCAGCACCTTCTTGATGCTGCCGCTGTACGTCTTCACCTCGACGATGCCCTTGTAGTCGAGCCCGGTGAGCGTGAGCTTGGAGGTCTCCAGGATCCACGGCTCGTCCGGGAGCAGCGGGATGCCCTGCTCCAGGTCGGCCGCGGCGAGCGCGTCGGGGTCGGCGGTCGGGCACGGGAAGCGCTCCTTGGCGCCGTCCGGGATCTCCTCGTCCTTCACCGGGTCGAGGCCCTTGACGTCCTCGTCCAGCTCCTCGACGTCCTCGCCCGCCTTCTCCGCGGCGTCACGGATGGCGTCGGAGGTCTCGTCGGCCGCCTCGTCAGCGGCGTCCTTCACCTCGTCGGCCGCGTCCTTCGCGTCGTCGGCGGCCTCCTTCACCGGCTCGGTCGCTGCGGTGGACTCCGACGGCGCCGGGGTCTCCTCGGTGGCGGAGGCGGACGGCTCGGCCGTCGCCTCGTCCTTGCCGTCGAAGAGGTCCTTGAGCGCGTCACCGAGACCCAGCGGGTCGAGAGGGTTCGTCGACTTCGTGGGCGTGGGAGTGGCCGTCGGGGCGGTCTTCTCCTCGGAGGCCTCCTCGGCCGCGTCCTCTGCGGACGCGCTCGCGGAGGGCTTCGGCGCCGTGGCACCGTCGTCCGTGCCGGCCTCGTCGGACTTGTCCTCGCCCGCCTCGCCGTCGTCCGCGCCGTCCTTGCCCGCGTCCGCGGACGGGGTGGCGCTCGGCGTCGGCTCCGCCTCCGGTTCCTGCGATTCGGCCGGCTCGTCCGAGCGGGTCACACAGGGGCCGGGCGCGAAGGGGATGTCCGTGCTGTCGTCGGCCATGGCCAGCCGGGGAGTGAGACCCATGCCCACGAAGACCGCCGTCGGCATCGCGGCGAGCGCGAACGCCTTCTTGCCCGCGGGCATGTGAAGCTTCGTCAGCAGCGACTTCCTGGGCGCCGCGTGGCGGGGCCCTCTTCGCTCCGGAAGGTCCTCCGGCCCGAAGTCGTTCATCCGCGTCTCGTCACCCCGCACGATGACTCCCGCCGTCGCCCTCGGCCGCCACGTCGAACAGCAGCGGCTTCCGCGGAGCCTCCGCGGTGTCGTGGAACCCCTGGCCCTGCTCCGGCATCCGGGGCGCCTCGCCGTGGGCCCCTTCGGACGCGAGGTCGCTCTTGTCCTCGCCCGGGACCCAGGAGATGGACAGGGCTCCGCCGAGGAGGGAGAACAGGAAGCCGATGATGAAGCCGCCGATGTTGGCGACGGGTATGGAGATCAGTGCGAGCAGGATCGCGGCGACACCGGCGAACACCCGCACGATGTGGTGGAACCACATCGTCAGGCCCAGCGTGACGAGCAGGACCCCGATGATCAGCGACCCCGCACCCGCAGTGGTGGACATCGCGATCGTCATGTTGCCGAGGTGCATGTTGGCGTACGGGAAGTACGCGATGGGTAGACCACCCAGGATGGTGAACAGGCCCGCCCAGAACGGCCGGTTACCCCGCCAGGTGCGGAATCCCCGCCGGTAGACGGTGAGGTGGTGCTCGTTCTGCCCTGTGGACTCGGGGCTCATGGAAAACAGCTCCCTGGAACCGGTACTGCTGTGAGAAGAGAAGGGGTGGGCGGCCGGAAGCCCTCAGGGAGCACTCCGGCCACCCGGGCGAGTGCTTAGAAGCACTCCTTGACGCCCTTGTGCAGCTTCAGGCTCAGGTTGCTGAGCTTGAAGGTGCCGGCGGTGGTCGCCCACGCCGTCTGCTCCACGTTGGACAGCGTCGCCGTCTTGGCGCGCTGCGCGAAGCCGTTCGGGTTGACGGCCTTCTCCGTACCGGCCTGGATGCCAGGCTTGCCGACCGAACCGGCCGCGACGCCGATGTCGATCTGCTCGAAGTACGCGTCCGCGTCGAGCTGGGCGACGTCGAGGTAGAGGTTGGTCGCCTCGACGGGCTTCTTCGGGTCGGTGCCCGCGTTCAGCTCCAGGCTGACGCTGCCGAGACCGAAGGGCAGGTTCGGCGTCACGACCGACTGGCACATGTTCGTGATCGTGGCCTTGCTGAAGCCCGACACGGCCACCGGGTGCGCCGCGTCGTTGCCCTTGAGGTCCTTGCCGACAGCGACGCTGCCGTACTGGACGAAGTCCTCACCGACGAGCTTGTCGGTGGAGACCTTGAAGCTCTGGCCGGAGACGCTGAACGACGCGGCGAGCGCGCCCTGCGCCAGGCCGACGCCGACCGCTGCGGTCGCGACGACGCTCGGCACCATGACCAGAGCGAAACGCTTCCATCTGGTACCACCGCGAACCTGCGAACTCATAAATTTCCTCCTTCTCGGACGTACATCTCCGGTACGGGCATGTGCCCGCCCTGGGATGGGAGAAGTGCTACGTCCTCGGGAAGGAGAGCGCCCGGACCGGAGGCGCGTACCGCATCCGAATCACCGGCGATCACCCCCGAGCGACAACCACTGGCCGCGCGTCTGCGCAGCCGGTTCGGACAGGCCCTGCCCAGGGGCAGGAACCCCCCTGTCCGCGATCGGCGCCACTGCCGCCGACCACCCGGTGGGGACCCAACGGACCCGTCTGCGCCGACTGGCCGTCGAGCTGGCGGGTATTGGACCGAGCGTGGCCGATCGTGGTGCATTCGCGGCCGGGACACAAGGGGGGTCGTTACTCGCTAGTAACGGCCCGATAACCCGGACATGACAAGGGGGTACCGTCCGGCCACACAGGGTGGCACCAAAGGGACGCGGAAACGGGACGATTACAGCCCCAACCCGGACAGATCCCGGGAGGCGATTTACTGCGAGTAACAGGGCTTACTTTTATCAAGTTTTGGTAAAGCAGAGGCGTTTTTGTCGTCCACCCGCGAAAACGGCCGCGGTGCCCGGAGGGCTCCACGGCCGTGTTGTCACATCAGAACAAGACGCGCGCCAGGGCGGTCCGGGCCGCGACCACCCGGGGGTCGTCGGGGCCGATCACCTCGAAGAGCTCCAGGAGGCGCACCCGCACGGCGTCGCGGTCGTCGCCGAAGTTACGGCGCACCGTCTCCACGAGCCGGCCGAAGGCGTCCTCGACGTGACCGCCCACGAGGTCCAGGTCGGCCGCCGCCATCTGCGCCGCCGGCTGGGCCGGATTCTCGGCGGCCTCCTTGCGGACCTGCTGCGGGTCCACGCCCGCGACCCGGCCCAGCAGTTCGGCCTGGGCGAGCCCGAGCTTGGCCTCGGTGTTGAGCGGGTCGTCGGCCAGGATGCCCTTGTACGCCGCGACCGCGCCGGCGAAGTCGTTGGCGTCCAGCGCCTGCGCGGCCGTTTCCAGCTGCGCGTCGTACGGGCCGGCGGGAATCTCGGCGGGGGCGCTCCCCGCACCCTCGGCGCCCGCGTCCGGGTCGACGACGATGCCGGTGAGCCCGAACCGCTCCTCACCGACCTGGATCAGCTGGTCCAGCGTCTGACGGATCTGACTCTCGGGGGCCGCGCCCTGGAAGAGCGGAAGGGCCTGTCCGGCCACCACCGCGAAGACCGCCGGGATGCCCTGGATCCCGAACTGCTGCATCAGCATCTGGTTGGCGTCGACATCGACCTTGGCCAGCACGAAGCGGCCGTTGTACTCGGTGGCGAGGCGCTCCAGGAGCGGGCCGAGCTGCTTGCACGGCTCGCACCACTCGGCCCAGAAGTCGATGACGACCGGGACTTCGGTGGAGCGCTGGAGGACGTCGGTCTCGAAGCCCGCCTCGTCGACGTCGATCACCAGGGAGGCCGGGGACACGCCGCCGCCACCCCCCTGCCTGGCCGACTCCGCGCGGGCCTGCTCCGCCTTCGCCTTGGCCTCGCCGGCCGCCTTCACAGCGGCGAGGTCGACGACGCCGCTCATGGACATGTTCCTAGGCTGCATAGGTACATCCTCCCCCCTGAGCCCACCGTTCCGGAAAGCGATCCGTGAACCGCTCCCGCCCACAGCCGCACCGGTGTGTGCGGCGCATGGACGGAAACGGCTCCGAGGCCCTGAATCACCCCGTTGTTCGGCGCCGGGTCCCCACCCGGCGCCAGTGGCTGTCGATCGTTCGTGGCGTCACGACGGCGGACCGTCGCTTCTTACGCTACGGGTCGTAGCGTAACTGGCCACACCCCCCGCAGTGCAAGAGCGCGCGGTGATCTGTCTCACGGGCTCCAGGCCCGGTCAGCGGTACTTACCGGCCGGTATGGTCACCGCATGCTGAGCCGCAGTCCCACCGAACCAGCCCGGTCCGGACGTCCCCGCAGTGCCGAGGCCGACGCCGCGATCCTGGAGGCGACCCGTGCGTCGCTGGTCGATCTGGGCTGGTCGAAGCTGACCATGGGGGACGTCGCCACGCGGGCGGGGGTCGCCAAGACGACGCTCTACCGCCGCTGGGCCGGCAAGAACGAGCTGGTCGTCGACGCGGTCGCCGTGCTCTTCGACGAGCTGGAACTGCCGGACCTGGGCAGCCTGGCGGCCGATGTGGAGGCCGTGGTGCTGCAGTTCGCCGCGCTGCTGGAGCGGCCGGAGACCAAGACGGCGCTGATGGCCGTCGTCGCGGAGTCCACCCGCGACGAGGCGCTGCGGGACCGGATACGGAATTCGATCGTGGCCCGGCAGAAGCATCTCGTCCTGCTGGGCCGCCGGCGGGCCCAGGAGCGCGGGGAACTCCCCGTCGAGCCTGACCCCGGAGTGGCCGCCCGCACCGTCGACCTGATCTTCGACGTGATAGCCGGAGCCGTGGTCCACCGCGCACTGGTGAGCGCCGAGCCCGTCGATGCCGACTGGGCCCGGCGCTTCACCCTGCTGCTGCTCTCGGGACTGGGAGCGGAGTCCTCGCGGGAGGACTGACCGCCGGCGGCGTCAGAAGCCGGGCGGCTCCGTGTAGACGCCCCACTCGTCCCGCAGGACACCGCAGATCTCGCCGAGGGTCGCCTCGGCCCGTACGGCGTCCAGCATCGGCGCGATCATGTTCGACCCGTCCCGCGCCGCGGCCAGCATCGCGTCGAGCGCGCCCCGCACCCGGGCGTCGTCGCGGCCCTCCTTGCGCGCGGCGAGCTCGCGCACCTGCTCACGCTCGACCTCGTGGCTGACCCGCAGGATCTCCAGGTCCCCGGTGACGGAGCCGTGGTGGACGTTGACGCCGACGACCCGCTTCTCGCCCTTCTCCAGCGCCTGCTGGTATCGGAAGGCGGACTCGGCGATCTCGCCCGTGAACCAGCCGTCCTCGATGCCGCGCAGGATGCCCGAGGTCATCGGCCCGATGGGGTGCGTGCCGTCCGGGTGGGCCCGGGTGCCGCGCTCCTTGATCTGCTCGAAGATCTTCTCGGCGTCGGCCTCGATGCGGTCGGTGAGCTGCTCGACGTACCACGAACCGCCCAGCGGGTCGGCGACGTTGGCGACGCCGGTCTCCTCCATGAGGACCTGCTGGGTGCGCAGCGCGATCTCGGCGGCCTGCTCGGACGGGAGGGCGAGCGTCTCGTCGAGGGCGTTGGTGTGCAGGGAGTTGGTCCCGCCGAGTACGGCGGACAGCGCCTCCACCGCGGTGCGCACGACGTTGTTGTACGGCTGCTGGGCGGTGAGCGAGACGCCGGCGGTCTGGGTGTGGAAGCGGAGCCACTGCGCCTTGTCGGTCTTCGCGCCGTAGGTCTCCTTCATCCAGCGGGCCCAGATGCGCCGTGCCGCGCGGAACTTGGCGATCTCCTCGAAGAAGTCGAGGTGCGCGTCGAAGAAGAAGGAGAGCCCGGGTGCGAACGTGTCGACGTCCAGGCCCCGGGAGAGACCGAGCTCCACGTAGCCGAAGCCGTCGGCGAGGGTGTAGGCGAGCTCCTGCGCGGCCGTGGCCCCCGCCTCGCGGATGTGGTAGCCGGAGACCGAGAGCGGCTTGTAGGCCGGGATGTCGCGGGCGCAGTGCTCCATCAGGTCGCCGATGAGGCGCAGATGGGGCTCGGGCTGGAAGAGCCACTCCTTCTGCGCGATGTACTCCTTGAAGATGTCGGTCTGGAGCGTGCCGTTCAGCACGGCGGGATCGACGCCCTGACGCTCGGCGGCGACCAGGTACATGCAGAAGACGGGGACGGCGGGGCCGCTGATCGTCATCGAGGTGGTGACGTCGCCGAGCGGGATGTCCCGGAAGAGGACCTCCATGTCGGCCGCGGAGTCGATGGCCACCCCGCAGTGGCCGACCTCGCCGAGAGCGCGGGCGTCGTCGGAGTCGCGTCCCATCAGCGTCGGCATGTCGAAGGCGACACTGAGCCCGCCGCCGCCGTTGGCCAGGATGGTCTTGTACCGCTCGTTGGTCTGCTCGGCGTTGCCGAAGCCGGCGAACTGGCGGATGGTCCAGGTGCGGCCCCGGTAGCCGGTGGGGTGGAGTCCCCGGGTGAAGGGGTACTCGCCGGGCCAGCCGATCCGTTCGAAGCCCTCGTACGTGTCACCGGGGCGGGGCCCGTACACGGGCTCCACCGGGTCCCCGGAGAGCGTGGTGAAGTCCGCGTCACGCTTGCGGGCCTTGTCGTAACGGGCCTGCCAGCGGCGGCGGCCTTCCTCGATCGCATGAGCGTCCATGGATCAAATTTACTAGGACGTCCTAGTAAATGTCGATGGCAAACCGCCCGGCGCATCGCGCGGGGCGGTCAGGGTCTCCCGTTCGGATCAGGCCGGGTCAGGACTCGCGAGACCGGCCCGATCCGGACGAGAGGTGCCGGAAGGCGTGGATCAGACCTTGACGGCCTGGGGCGAGCCGTCGGTGATCAGCGGCTGGACCTCACGGACCACCTTGCGCTCGACGAAGAACGCGGCGGTCGGGATCGTGCCGGAGACGAGCACCCACAGCAGCTTGCCGACCGGCCACTTCGCCTTGGAGCCGAGGTCGAAGGCGAAGATCAGGTAGATGATGAACAGGACACCGTGGAGCTGCGAGACCACGAGGGTCAGGCCCGCACCGGTGTCGAATCCGTACTTGAAGACCATGCACACGCACAGGATCATCAACATGACGGCGGTGACATAGGCCATCACCCGATAGCGGGTCAGCACGCTGGATTTCATGGCATCGAGCGTAACCGGACGGCCGGGGCGATCTTGCAGCGCCCCGGCCGTCGCGGGGCCGCGTCCGCCGGCGCCCGCTACCCCTTGTCCTCGAAGTCCTGAGCGGCCACCCGCAAGGGCCGGAGCATCGCGAAGATCTCGGCGCACTCCTCCTCGTCGTACACCCCGAGCCCGAAGTCCATCGCCATGAGGTCCTGGCTGGCCGCCTCGACGACCTCGCGGCCCTTGTCCGTGATGGAGGCCAGGGTCCCGCGTCCGTCGTTGGGGTTGGGGCGCTTGGCGACCAGTCCCGACCGCACCAGCCGGTCCACCGTGTTCGTCACGGAGGTGGGGTGCACCATGAGGCGCTCGCCGATCTTGGACATCGGCAGCTCACCGGCCTGCGAGAAGGTGAGGAGGACCAGCGCCTCGTAGCGGGCGAAGGTCAGCCCGTACGGTTTGACCACCGCGTCCACCTCGGCGAGCAGGATCTGCTGCGCACGCATGATCGAGGTGATCGCCCCCATGGAGGGCACCGGCCCCCAGCGCCGGTGCCAGAGTTCCTCGGCGCGGGCGATGGGATCGAAGGGGAGGCTGAGCGGCTTCGGCACGGGACGACCTTACCCACTGGTCACATGGCGGTCAGCCCTGTCTCGCACTTCGGTACCGGACGTGTGTTCTACGGACCTCCAGGGCGAGCAGGAGGGTGCAGGCACCACCGGCCGCCCCCGAGACCGCGACCACCTGGTGCACCGGGAAGAACTCCGCCGCGAGCCCCGCCAGCGCCATGCCGAGCCCCTGGACCGTCATCAGCCCGGCGGTGAGCAGGGTCATGGCCCGGCCTCGCAGCGGCTCGGGCACCGCCTCGACGAACCACTGGTCGAGCCCGATGACGTACGCCGCCCCGGCCCCGGCCAGCACGAGCGCACCCACGGACAGGGCGAGGCCCGGGCGGAAGGCGTACAGCACCAGGGGCAGCAGTCCCAGGACCGCCACCGGCAGCACGATCCGGGAACGGGCCCGGGGGCCGAGCGCGGTCCCCACGTAGAGTTCCGCGCCGATGTGCCCGACGGCCATCGCCCCCATGAGCAGTCCGAGGGCGGCGGGGCCCGCCCCGATCGCGTCCGCGTACGGCGCGGCGAGGGCCTCCGGGGCCACCACGAAGAAGGCCGGCACCCAGAAGAGGAGCAGCAGCCCCCGCACCCTGCGGTCGCCGAGGACGGCGCGGGCCCCGGCGAGCGACTCCGCGAGCAGCGGACCGCTCCCCTCCCCGGTCGTACGGGCGGGCCGGTCCCGGGTGCCCAGCCGCAGCAGCGCCGCGGAGCAGAGGAAGGTGAGCACGGTGACGGTGATCGCCCCGCGCGGGGACAGGGCCGCGAGCAGGACGCCGCCGGCGCCGAAGCCGACGAGCAGGGCGCTCTGCGAGACGAGCCGCAGCAGCGAGCGCCCGAGGACGTAGAGGTCGCCCTCCCCGAGGATGTCGGTGAGCGCGGCCGTACGCGTGCCGGTGAAGACGGGCGCCACCGCGGCCACCACGCAGCGCAGCGCCAGGAGCCCCCAGACCGGTGTGCCGGGGAGCACCATCACGGCGACGCAGCCGGCGCAGATCAGGTCGCAGGTGACCAGGACCCGGCGGGCGGGGTACCGGTCGGCCACCCCCGCGAAGAGCGTGCCGCCGACCACGTACGGGAGGAACCCCAGCGCGAAGGTGAGGGCGGACAGCAGGGGTGAGCCGGTGAGGTCGTAGACCAGCACGGTGAGCGCCAGCTCGCTGACGACGACGCCGAGGAGCGAGAGCAGGTGCGCGGCGAAGACCGGCCGGAACTCCCGTACGGCGAACACGGCGCGGTAGCCGCCGGGGCCGGGGTCCGCCCCCGGAGCGGGGCCCGGGTCGGCCGAGGAGGCGCGCTCCGGGGGCGGGGCCGGGGACGGCGCCTCGACGGCGGGCGGGAGGTCGCGGGGTGTACCCGCCGGGATGGTGTCGTCGCTCGGCATGCACGCAGCTTGGGGGCGCGGACCCGCACCGGCGTAGACTTTCGGCTGACGCCGAAAGTTGGGTGCCTCCATGCCGCTGCATCTGCACTTCGACGAGAGCGATCTCCTCCGCTGCCGCTTCGCGCTCTCCCCGCTCTGGGAGACACAGGAGGCGGTGCGGACGCTGCACCGCCCGGGCCGCCACGGCTACCACCTGCCCTGGCTCCGGCGGATCGAGCAGGACGCGGCGGGGCTGGACCTCACCCCCCTGTGGGCCCTGATGCCGGACGGCGGGCACAACCCGGACTTCGTCTGCCCGCCGCCGCTCGGACCGCTCGCCACCTTCGCCGAGGAGATCGCGGCGGTGCGCGCGACCGATCCGCCGACCGCCCGCCAGGACATGGCGCGCGCCCTCGCCGACGTACCGGGCGGAACACACTCCCCCGTCGGCCGCCGCCTGCTGGCCGACCCGGCGCGGGCGGTCCAGGAGCTGGCGGATCTGCTGGAGCGGGCCTGGCAGGTGATGGTGGAGCCGCACTGGCCCCGGCTGCGCGCGCTGCTGGAGGCCGACATCGCGTACCACTCGCGGCGCATGGCCGAGGTGGGCTTCGAGCGCCTGCTCGGCGAGATCAGCCCGCGGCTGCGCTGGGCGGACTCGACGCTCACCGTGACCGGCACCCGGGGCGACCACAGCAGGGTGCTGGGCGGGCAGGGACTGGTCCTGATGCCCAGCGTCTTCGTGTGGCCGGACGTGGTGGGCGGCTACGAACCTCCCTGGCAGCCCGCAGTGATCTACCCCGCGCGCGGCATCGGTGGGATGTGGGCGCGAGCCGCCGACCGTACGCCGGACGCCCTCGCCCGCCTGCTGGGGCGGGTCCGCGCCGACGTGCTGTGCGCCCTCGCCGAACCGGCCGGGACGAGCACCCTGGCGCACCTGCTCTCGCTCGCCCCGTCCTCCGTGTCGGCGCATCTGTCGGTGCTGCGCGCGGCGGGGCTGCTCACCTCACGGAGGTACGGACACCAGGTGCTCTACGAGCGCACGCCACTCGGCATCGCGCTGGCGGCACAGGAGACCTGAGGGACGGGGTGCTCGTTCAGCTTCCTCCGGCAGGGGCGCCCGCGGCCGTGGCGAGCGCGGGTTCCGCCTCCTGGACCGGACCCGCCGCCCGGTCCCGCTCCCCGGCGCCGCCGCGCGTACCGCGCTCGCGCAGCAGGGTCAGGGAGCGCACCGCCGCCGGCACGAGGGCGACCAGCAGGGCGGGCAGCGCCCCGGGCAGGAGCACGGGGTGGAGGGCCGCCGCGAGGCAGCTCAGCACGCCGAGCGGCCAGGCGAGGGCCGCCACGGGCCGGTGGACGAGCAGCAGTGTGTAGCCGATGACCCGGCCGGGCGGCAGCCGGAACAGCGCCGTGCCGTACTGCCGGGACAGCCTGGCCCACGGGCGGCGGGGCCCGCGGCCGCAGTGGCCGTCCCGGGTGGCCCCCGTTCCCACGGCCGGCACGTCCGGGGTGCGGACGGAGCGCCAGTGGCGCCCCGTCAGCGGGTTGCGGCGGCGGTGCATCTCGAAGCCGGTGGCCAGGTCCTCGGCGGGCGAGGCCCGGAAGCCGCCCGCCCCGCGCAGCGCGGCGATGCGGACGACACTGCCGGCGCCGGCCAGGAGGGGCGCCCCGTAGCGGTTCCCCGCTCGCTGGACCAGGGCGCCGAAGCCGTTGTCGCCGTCGAGCCGCGCGCCGACGGCGAACGCGGTGTCCGGGTCGCGGAAGTAACCCGTCGTCCGCTCCAGGAAGCCCGGCAGGGGCACGTGCGCGGTGTCCGCCGAGGCCAGCAGGTCGTAGGAGTCACCGTGCTTGGCGAGCCAGGCGTTGTGGTTGCCGTGCTCCGTCCCGGCTTGGTGCGGCCCCTCCTCCCGGTTCCACTCGGGCACCCCGAGCCGGGTGAAGTGGTGCACGCCCAGTTCGGCGCAGAGCATCCTGGCCTCCGGGTCGTCGCCCTCGTCCAGCAGCCAGACGTCCAGCGGTCCGGGACACCGCATCCGTACGGCGCCCTCCAGGACGGTCCGCACCGCGGAGAGCGGACGGCGGCCCGGGACGTACGTGGTGAGGAAGGCGATCCGGGTGCCGGGCTCCGGCGTCATCGGGACCGGGTCCCGGGCCACCGCCACGGCGTGGAGGGTCAGGACGACGACGGCCGAGGCGTACAGCGTGATCAGACCGAGGCACACCAGGGTCAGGGAGTCCACGACGACGAGCCACCCCTGCCCCTTCGCACGCCCGGCCCGGTAGGCGGGCAGGAGCGCGACGAGCAGCAGGAGCCCCGCGAGCGAGGGGGCGAGCGCCGGCAGGAGGACGGCTCGTATTCGCGAGCGTCCGGTGCGCCGGTGGCCGCGGTAGCTCACGCGGTACCCGGTCGCGGGCGGCTCGGTGAGCGGTCCGGTGGGCCGCCCGCAGCGGTCGTGGTCATGTCTTTCCGACGGCATCGCGCCTCCAACGGTCGGATATGCCGGTATCCCCACAGAAGGGGAGACGGCGCGAGGTGTCGACCCGGCACGTCCGAGTGAGCGGATTTCTTCGCCCGAACGCGACAGGACCCCCGGCGCCGGGGGCGCGGGGGGTCCTGTCGCGGGGAGTCCCGCGCGGTGCACGGGGGCGCGGGTGTCCGTGGCCGCGCGAGGCAGCGGGTGCGGTCCCGCGCGAGGTCGCGGCCGTCCGTCACACGCCGGGTCGCGCGGGTGGGCGTTCCGGTTCTGGAGGAGCGTCAGCCCGCCAGGTGGCGCGGGTGGGCGTTCCCAATGTGGAGGGGCGTCAGCCCGCCAGGTGGCGTTCCACCGTCTCGACCTTGGAGGTCAGGCCGTCGGTGACGCCCTGCCTGATGTCGGCCTTCAGCACCAGGGAGACCCGGCCGGCGCGGGCCTCGACGGCGGCCACGGCGCGCTTGACGACGTCCATGACCTCGTCCCACTCGCCCTCGATCGACGTGAACATCGCGTCGGTGCGGTTGGGCAGCCCGGATTCGCGGACGACCCTGACGGCGTCGGCGACGTACTCCCCGACGTCCTCACCGACGCCCAGCGGACTGACGGAGAAGGCGACGATCATGCGTTCACCGTGCCTTCGGCGCGGGCGCGGGCGGCGATGACGCCGTCGGCCTCGTACTTCTTGAGCAGCTTCTCGCCGTAGAGCCCGCCGAAGGGGACGACCGCGAGGAGGAAGAAGAGGGCCACGCGCTTGAGCGGCCACTTCGCCTTGACCCACACGTCCAGGAGGAACACCACGTAGATCGTGAAGAGGAGGCCGTGCAGCGCGCCGAGGGGCGGCATCAGGAAGTCGATGTCCGAGATTCGCATGAGCAGCGAGCCGAAGATCAGCAGCGCCGGGAAGGACAGCGCCTCGGGAAGCGAGATGAGGCGCAGCCGGTGCAGGGCGGAAGCGGTCTTGATGTCCACGAGGGCACCTTCGGTGGGAGTGGGCGTGTCGGCTTGTGAACGCACGCACAAGCACAGCCATTGTGGCATCGCCCCCTGCCCCCGGGACCGGGGGGTCCGGGTCCGGCCCGTGCGGCACGTATCGGCGCATATCAGGGTCGTCTCGGGGTGCGTATCGGTCACCGGGCTCTGTCCGCCGGACTTCCGGGCGGCTACCGTCGCACCGTGGCGATGTTCCGACTCCAAGGCAGCAAGACGCTGGCCGTCGACCTGACAGGCGACGCCGTCAAGGCGAAGAACGGCTCGATGGTCGCGTACGACGGCCGGATGGCGTTCAAGAAGATGTCCGGCGGCGGTGAGGGCCTCCGCGGGATGGTGACCCGCCGGCTGACCGGCGAGCAGATGGAGATGATGGAGGTGAAGGGGCAGGGCACCTGCTATTTCGCCGACCGTGCGAGCGAGATCAACCTCGTCTCGCTGCACGGCGAGACGCTGTACGTCGAGGCGAGCAACCTGCTGGCCACCGACGCCGCCCTGCGCACCGGCACCAGCTTCACGGGCCTGCGCGGCGGGGCGAGCGGCAACGGCCTGTTCACCACGACCGTCGAGGGCACCGGGCAGGCGGCGATCATGTCGGACGGCTCGGCGGTGGTGCTGCGGGTGACGCCCCAGTACCCGCTGAACGTCGACCCCGGGGCGTACATAGCTCACCAGGGCAGGCTCCAGCAGCACTTCCAGTCCGGGGTGAACTTCCGGACGCTCATGGGCGAGGGCTCGGGCGAGTCCTTCCAGATCCGCTTCGAGGGTGACGGACTCGTCTATGTGCAGCCCAGCGAGCGGAACACCGTCGGGGGCGATGTCTGATGCCGTTCCGTGAGATCAACTCGAAGATGGTCGAGGCCCAGGTGGTGCCCGGCCAGAAGATGTACAGCCAGCGCGGCGCGATGCTCGCCTACCGCGGCGACGTCTCGTTCACCCCGAACATCCAGGGCGGCCAGGGCGGCCTGGCGTCGATGATCGGCAGGCGGGTGGCCAACGAGGCGACCCCCCTGATGACGGTCGAGGGCAGCGGCACCGTGATGTTCGGTCACGGCGGCCACCACATCCAGGTGATCGGCCTGGCCGGCGACACCCTCTACGTGGAGGCCGACCGGCTGCTCGCCTTCGACGGGACGCTCCAGCAGGGCACGATGTTCATGGGCTCGCAGGGCGGGGTGATGGGCATGGTGCGCGGCCAGGTGACCGGGCAGGGCCTGTTCACCACGACGCTCAAGGGCCACGGCGCGGTCGCCGTGATGGCGCACGGGGGGGTGATCGAGCTGCCGATCACCCCGGGCCGCCCGGTCCACGTGGACCCGCAGGCGTACGTCGCCCACCACGGGGACGTGACCAACAAGCTGTCCACCGCACTGGGCTGGCGCGACATGGTGGGGCGCGGCTCGGGCGAGGCGTTCCAGCTGGAGCTCGAGGGCAACGGAGCGGTGTACGTCCAGGCGTCGGAGGAGAAGCTGTGAGCACGCCGGTGATTTTCGACCCGATGACGCTGCCGTCGGACGACAACGTCAACGCGTACACCTTCTGCGTGGAGCTCAAGGGGAGCCAGTGGTTCCTGCAGAAGGGCAAGATGATCGCCTATTACGGGCAGATCGACTTCAACGGCATCGGGCACGGCCGGTTCGAGCGGCTGATCCGTACGAGCTTCCACTCGCCGCTGCACGCGAGCGACTGGGTGGTCGCCGAGGGCAGCGGGAAGATGCTGCTCGCCGACCGGGCCTTCGACGTGAACTCCTTCGACCTGGAGGAGGGCAACCTCACGATCCGGTCCGGCAACCTGCTGGCGTACCAGCCGACGCTGGCGCTGAAGCAGTCCATCGTGCCGGGCTTCCTGACCCTGATCGGTACGGGGAAGTTCGTCGCCGCGTCCAACGGCCCCGTCGTCTTCATGGAGCCGCCGCTGCGTGTGGACCCGCAGGCGCTCGTGGGCTGGGCGGACTGCCCCTCGCCGTGCCACCACTACGACCACGGCTACATGAAGGGCGTCATGGGCGGGCTGCGCTCGCTGACGGGGATCGGCGGCACGTCGGGCGAGGAGCACCAGTTCGAGTTCGTCGGGGCCGGCACGGTGCTGCTCCAGTCGACCGAGGTGCTGATGCCCGAGCAGGCGACGGGCGCGGTGCCGCACCAGCCGGGTGTGCCCGGCGGCGGCCCCGGGGCAGGGGGTCAACACGGCTCCGCACCCCGCATGCCCGGTCAGCTGGGGGACCTCCAGCGGCGCTTCGGATTGTGAACGGTAGTCTGCGGAGTGTGACGCCCTGCCCTCACGTGCGCGGCGTCACACGCCCCCACTTCGTCCGTCTTTCAACTTCTTAGGTAGAATCCATACATGGAGACCGAGACGGCCACCCGCTGGCTTACCGATGCGGAGCAGTGCGCCTGGCGCACGCACCTGGACGTCAGCAGGCTGCTGACGCATCAGCTGGAGAAGGACCTCCAGCCGTTCGGCCTGACCATGAACGACTACGAGATCCTGGTCAATCTCTCCGAGTCCGAGGACCAGCGGATGCGGATGAGCGATCTCGCCGCTGCCACCCTGCAGTCCAAGAGCAGGCTCTCGCACCAGATCACCCGCATGGAGAACGCCCAGCTGGTGCGGCGCGAGCACTGCGAGTCCGACCGGCGCGGGCTGTTCGCCGTCCTCACCGACCTGGGCTCGGAGACGATGCGCAAGGTCGCGCCGCACCATGTCGAGTCGGTGCGCAGGCACTTCATGGACCTGCTCTCCCCCGAGCAGCTCACCGCACTGCACTCGGCACTGACCCCGATCGCGGACCACCTGCACGGGCGGCGCGGCAAGCCGTAACGGGGCTCGGGCCTCGCCCCGGCGCCTGCCCAGCTCAGGGCCTCGCCCCGGCGCCTGCCCTGCTCAGGGCCTCGCCCCGGCGCCTGCTCTGCTCAGGGCCCGCCCCGGGGCAGGCACCACCACCGCTCGGCGTCTCAGCCCGGCTCGGGCCGGGCGACGGGCGCCACCGGGAGCCGCAGGGTGAATCTCGCCCCGCCGCCGGGTGCCGTGCTCACCGTGAGCGTGCCGCCGTGGCGGGTGGCCACGTCCCGGGCGATGGCCAGGCCGAGGCCGGCTCCGCCGTCGTCACGGCTGCGCGCGTCGTCCAGCCGTACGAAGCGTTCGAAGATGCGGTCCTGCTCGGCCGGCGCCACCCCGGCACCGTCGTCGGTGACCTCCACCAGCACTTCGCCGCCGTCCGGCCTCACCGTGACGGCGACCGAACTCTCCGCGTGACGCTGGGCGTTGTCCAGGAGATTGCCCACGACCCGGGCCAGCTGCCCACGGGAACCGACGACGTCGTACGACCCTGGGTCCGCGACAGACACCTCGGGCGGAAGCCGGTCCGCCGGACGCTGGGAGACCTCCTCGCGCACCAGCGCCCCGAGGTCGACCACCGCGTTCGCCGGCCGCTCCCCCGCGTCCAGCCGGGCGAGCAGCAGCAGATCGGCGGCCAGCACCTGGAGCCGTACGGTGTCGGCGACCGCGCCGGGCACGTCCAGCAGCTCGGGATGGGCCTCCCCGACCTCCAGCTGGGTCCTCAACGAGGCGATGGGGCTGCGCAGTTCGTGCGAGGCGTCGGCGACGAAGCGCCGCTGCCGGTCCACGGACGCCTCCAGCACCGCCAGTGTCTCGTTGGTCGTCCGGGCCAGCCGGGCGATCTCGTCACGCGAGCCCGGTTCGGGGACCCGGCGGCCGAGGTCCTCGGACGCGGTGATCGCGGCCAGCTCCCGCCGGATGCCCTCCACCGGGCGCAGCGCCCGCCGGGTGACCATCCAGGTCACCACGGCTACGACGAGCAGCATCAGCGGCAGCCCGGTCAGCATGGCGTTGCGTACGGTGTCCACGGCCTCCTGCTCGGCCGCGAGCGGGGCACCCGCGTGGACGGTCAGGGTGACGTCGCGGTCGGTGGTGACCTCGACGGCGGCGAAGCGGTAGTCCGCGCTCTCCCCGTCGACGGTGGCGGCGCCGTTGACGAAGTCGGGTGTCCCGGAGGAGACCTCGCTGCGGGCGGGGTCGTCGTCATCGTCTGCGTCGTCGTCATCCCGCGCCGGTGCCGACGACGTCGGCGCGACCTCGTCCGTCCCCGTACCCGAGACGGCCTCCAGATCCTTGGAGACGGCCACCACGCGCCCGGCCTCGTCGGTCACCTGGACGGGATGGGTCTCCTCGTCGTCCAGTTCCAGATCCGTGTAGGGCACCCCCAGGGCGATCTGCCCGGCGACCTCGCGCGCGGCCACCTCCGCCTCCAGGCCCGCCCGTTCGGTCAGATTGCCCCGCAGCACCGTCAGCACGGCGAGCCCCGCGGCGACCAGGGCGACGGCGACGACCAGGGTGGCGCCCAGCGCGGCCCTGGCGCGTACGGACCTCACGGTGCCTCCAGCCGGTAGCCCGCGCCCCGCACCGTACGGATCGAGGCGGCGCCCAGCTTGCGCCGCAGGGTGCTGATGTAGACCTCGACGATGTTCGGGTCCCCCTCGTACGCGAAGTCCCAGACGTGCTCGAGGATGTCCGCCTTGCTGACCACCTCCCCGGCCCGCGTCACGAGCTGTTCCAGGACGGCGAACTCCTTGGCGGTGAGCGCGATCTCGTCGTCGCCCAGGTGGACCCGCCGGGCGGAGGTGTCCATCCGCAGCGTGCCGGCGCTGAGCACGGGCGAGGCGGAACCGCCGCGCCGGCGCAGCAGCGCCCTGATCCGGGCGACGAGCACGACGTACGAGAACGGCTTGGTCAGATAGTCGTCGGCGCCGGTGTCGAGCCCCTCGGCCTCGTCGTACTCCCCGTCCTTCGCCGTCAGCATCAGGATCGGCATCTCGTGCCCGGCGGCGCGCAGGGCGGCGCAGATCCGGTAGCCGTTCATCCCGGGCAGCATGATGTCGAGCACCACCAGGTCGTGCACGCCCTGGCCGGCGAGGTGGAGTCCCTCCAAGCCGTCGTGCACGACGTCCACGGCGAAGCCCTCGGCGGTGAGTCCTCGTGCCAGGGACGTCGCCAGACGCTTCTCGTCCTCCACGATCAACAGGCGCATGGGGACAGCTTCCCGCACCGGACCTGAAGAAGGCTTCAGGTGGCTTCAGCCTGCGTTCAGCATCGCCGGGCCAGTGTGGTTCCCGTCGCACCGCACATCCCATCGGGGAGGAACACCCATGAAGCGCAACATCGCCATCGCCACCCTCACCGCCGCCGTACTCGTCGGCGGCGGGCTCGTCACGACCGCCGCGTTCGCGGACTCCGACAACGGCGTGAAGGACGACCGGACGGCGGCCCCGGCCCGCGCGGACGACGACTCCGCACCCGCCGGGAAGGCAGGGAGCACCGGGATCGACGAGGCCGTCACCGCCGCGCTGAAGGCCGTCCCCGGCACGGTCACCGAGGCCGAGCGGGACGATGACGACGACAGCGGCCGTACCGTCTGGGAGCTCGACGTGTACGGCTCCGACAAGGTCTGGCACGACGTCACGGTGGACGCCGCGAACGGCAAGGTGCTGTCCGACCGCGAGGACGACGACAACGACGACCGCGACCGGCACGCGCCCCGCTCGGCGGACGTCTCCCTGGACGCGGCGGTGAAGGCGGCGCTCACCGAGCAGCCCGGCAAGGTGACGTCGGTGGACCTGGACGAAGACGATGACGACGCCGGGCGCGGTGCGCTGCGCTGGGACGTCGACGTCGCGGGCAAGGACGGCAAGGAGCACGAGCTGCGCGTGGACGCGAAGACCGGCAAGGTCACCGTGGACCAGGACGACGACAGCGACGACAACCACGACGACGACTGATCCGTCCCCGGACCGGCGGTCCTGGCCGGCCGCGCCTCACGGGGCGAAGCCGGACAGGACCGTGCCGTCGTCGGGTGAGGAGAGGAACAGGGCGTCGCTGACCGCGATCAGGGAGGGCAGGGTTCCTCGCAGGGGCAGATCGAAGATCTTGCCCGCGTCGGAAGGGTTCTCGCCCGTGCGGTCCAGCTCGAAGGCGTCCACCGTGTCGTCCGCGTGGACGAGGGCGTGATCGCCTGCGATCGAGACGTTCCCGGCCTCCTCGTCCAGGAGGGTGTCGACGTGGTACCAGAGTTGCCGTCCGTCGCGGAGCCTGAAGGCGCGCACCTCGCCGGGTACGGAGACCACGACCGTGCCGTCCGCCGTCACGGCCGGCTTCATCGCACCCTCCATCCCGTCGGCCAGGACCCGGCGCCTGGCCGGGGCGGAGAGGTCCGTCACCGTGAGGCTGTCCCCGTCGACACAGATCAGCTCCCGTTCCCTGAGCACGGGGTGGCCGCACCGGGCGTCCGCCTCTCCGTCGCCCGGCAGCCGCTCGCCCGTCCCGGCGTCGAAGACCCGGACGTCGCTTCCCACGGCCACCACCCGGCCGTCACCGGCGAGGAGCGTGAACTCGAACTCGTCGTAGTCCACGTCCCACTTCTGCGGCTTCTTCCCGCCGGTGATCTGCTGGGCGACCAGGGTGCCGGCCGAGCCGCCCTTCACCTGGGCGACGTAGTAGATCACCCCGTCCGCGTACACCGCGCCCATCCCGAGGCGCCCCTTCGGCAGGGGCTGCCGCCACACCCGCTTGCCGTCGGTGAGGCGCAGCCCGACCAACTCGTCCTGTACGAAGGCGTAGACCGTGCCGCCCTCCACCGCGACGACGGACCGGCCGGCCGTCCCGTCCCCGGCCCCGGCCTTCTCCGGGAGGTTCCAGCGCTCGCGGCCGGCCGCCGCGTCCAGGGCGGTGACGCCGTGCTCACCCGAGCAGACGAGGGTGCCGGCCGACAGCAGGCAGCCGTGTTCGCCGACGCCCTCCTCGGACTTCCAGGGCTTCCATCCGGCCGGCCGCGCGGCAAGCTTCCGGTCGCCGGACCCGAAGTCGTCGGTGCGGCCGGCATCCGCACCGGGCACGACCGTGGGACCGGAGGAGGTCCCCGGCGCGGACGCCGACGCCGACGCACCGGGCCGTCCCGCGGCCGGGCCCTCACCACCGCCGCCGTCGAGCAGACCGGGCAGGTACACGGCCCCCAGCACTGCGCCGGCCACCGCGATCGCGGCCAGGGCGACCAGCGGCCCCCGTCGCCGGGAGCGCGCGGGCGGGGCCTGCGGCGGTACGGAGGGCCTCGGCGGAGCCGCCCGCACCGATTCCGCGCAGCGCAGGGCCTGTTCGGTGTGGGCCGCGAACTGCTCCCGGAGCGCGTCGTGCCACGGGAAGGGGCCGGGCACACCACCCGGCAGGAGCAGACCGGCAAGCTCGTGCGGGGTGGGCCGGTCCTCGGGGCGGGGGGCCAGGCAGCGTTCGACCACCGCACGCAGCCCGGCCGGGACGCGGTCGAGTTCCGGCTCGCCGTGCGCGATGCGGAAGATGACCGCGGCCATGTCCGGGTCGTCGAACGGACCGCGTCCGCACGCGGCGAAGGCGAGCACCGCTCCGAGGCAGAACACGTCCGAGGCCGGCACGAGGGCACGTGAGCCGTTGACGTGCTCGGGCGAGATGTAGCCGGGGCTGCCGACCACCACGCCGGTCCGGGTCAGCTGGGTCGCCTCGAAGGCCTGGGCGATCCCGAAGTCGATCACCTTGGGCCCGTCCGCGCCCAGCAGGACGTTGCCGGGCTTCAGATCGCGGTGGAGCACCCGGACGGCGTGCATGTCGGCGAGTGCCAGGGCGAGGTGCGAGCCGGCCGCCCGGACCACGGCCTCGGGCAGCGGGCCGGTGCGGGTGACCGCCTCGGCGAGCGACGGGCCCGGGACGTACTCCGTGGCGAGCCAGGGCGTCGCACCGGTGGCGTCCCCCGCGACGAGCGCGGCCGTACGGGGGCTGCGCACCGCACCGGCCGCCGCGATCTCCCGGCGGAAGCGGATCCGGAATCCGTCGTCGAGGTCGAGCCCGGGGAGCACGGTCTTCAGCGCGACCAGCCCGGCGAGCGGTGCGCCGGGAACCGGCGTGACTCCCTCCTCCCGCGCCAGGTACACCTCGCCCATACCGCCCGCGCCGAGGAGCCCCAGGAGCCTGTAGGGACCGACGCGGGTACGGCTGCCGGGCGGCAGGGGGCCGATCATGAGGCGTCCGGGCCGGGGATCGCGACGGAGACGGCGATGCCGTGCCGGTAGACGATGTGCACGACCCGGCCCACCGGGAAGATCTCGGGCGGCCGGTTCTCCTTGCCCAGCGCGATGCCGTAGGCGGGGTCGTACGGATCCTCGATCTCGGGTACCGGTACGTCCTCGATCGGGGTCCGCCTCAGCGGCCCCGGGGTCCCCCCGTCGCCGAGCGCGATGCTGTGGAGTGCGCTGGTGTCCGCCCAGACGAGCGTGCCGTCGACGAGTTCCGGGGCGGAGGCGGGGTTCTTCCTGCGTGCCTCCGCGTCCTTGCCCAGACCGTAGCGGCCCAGGATCTTGCCGTCGGCCCGCCCGACCAGGACGACCTCCGGTTCCTCGCTGTCCTCCGCGGCCTCCTCCTCGCCCGCCGGCGCCGTCGCACCCGTCCGGTAGACGGTCACCCGGTCGGTCTGCGCCACCACGGCCGCGTACGCGCCGATCCCGGCGGGCGGGGCCTCCTCGCCGCCGTCCTGGTTCTCCGGGCAGAGGACGGCGAAGTCGGACGGCGTCTTCTTCGGGCAGCCGGTGTCCCGCTTCGCACCGTCATCGGTGCCGAAAGCCTGCAGGCCCTTCTCGTTGCTGACGTACAGCACCCCGTCCTGGGCGCCCAGCGGCCAGAAGTCCCCGCGCTCGGCCTGGGCGAGGTCCTGCCCGACGAGCGGCTTCCGCCACTTCTCCGTGCCGTCACGCACATCGAAGGCGGCGATCTCGGATCCGTCGGGCAGGTCACCGATGTCCGCGAAAACCATGCCGTCGGCCACGCGCGGTGAGCTCCACTCCATGTGGGCCCCGCCGGACCTGGCCTCCCAGCGGGAGGTTCCGGTCTTCGCGTCGACCGCGAGGAGGCGGTTGCCAGTGGCGAAGTACACCGAGTCCGCGTCCACCACGGGCCGGGTGGATCCCCCGGGCATGAAGAACTGCCCGGTGGGGCTGATCCGGGCGTCCCCGCCACCCTGTTCCTCGACAGCCGCGTACGTCCAGAGGCTCTTGCCGTCGGACGCGGAGAGCGCCTCGTACGAGCCGTCCGCCATGCGGCAGGCCACCACCTCCTGGCCGGCGTCGCAGCCGAGCGGGGTTCCTTCGAAGGTCGCGTGCCATGCCTTCCAGCCGGCGGGAGCGGACGGCGCGGCACTGTTCCCGTCCTCGGCGCCCCCGCCCCCGTCGTCGTCCCGCAGCGCGAGCAGACCTCCCGCGGCCGCCCCCGCCAGGACGGTCACAGCGAGGGCCGCACCGAGCAGGCGACGGCGGCGCGCAGGGCGGGCGGGGGCGTCGGCGGGCGGCAGTCCGGGCCCCTGGGTGGGCAGTTGGTCCACCGTCGCCCGGCTGCCGGTCGCCGCCTCGGTCGGGGTGTAACCCGGCAGCAGCGGCCCGCCGAGCGACCGTACGGAGGCCAGCTCCCGCTCGTACTCGGCGATGTGGGCCGCGACCGGCTCCGGCCAGCGCACGGAACCCTCCGGCGCGAGGCGGGCGGCGAGTTCCGCGGGGGTGGGCCGGGCGGCGGGGTCGGCCACGAGGCAGTCCTGGAGCACCGCGCGCAGCGCGCCCGGCACCCCGTCGAGGTCGGCCTCCACGTACTTGACCCGGTAGAGCACCGCGGCCACCGGGCCGTCGCCGAACGGGTCGCGGCCGGTCGCCGCGAAGCACAGGACGGACGCCAGGCAGAAGACGTCGGACGCCGGCACCACGCGACCGCTGCCCGCCACGTGCTCGGGGGACATGAAGGCGGGGCTGCCGATCATGCGGCTGGTGGTCGTGAGCGGGGTGGCGCCCGCGCCACGGGCGATCCCGAAGTCGATCAGCCGGGGCCCGTCGGCGGCGAGCAGGACGTTGCCGGGCTTGACGTCCCGGTGCACCACACCGGCGGCGTGGACGGTCTCCAGGGCCCGGGCGAGCTCCGCCCCGAGCTTCCGGACCTCTTCCTCGTCCAGGGCACCCGAACGGCGTACGGCGGCCGAGAGCGTGGGGCCCGCGACATAGGCGGTGGCCAGCCAGGGCACCTCCGTGCCCGCGTCGCCGTCGAGGACGGGGGCCAGGGCGGGGCCGGTGACCGAGCGGGCGACCTCGATCTCGCGGCGGAAGCGCTGTCTGAAGCCGGGGTCCTGGGCGACGTCACGGCGGACGGTCTTGACGGCGACCGGCGCCGCGCCGTCTCCGGTGGCGCCACCGCCACCGTCGCGCTTCCCGAGGAAGACCTCCCCCATGCCGCCCGCGCCGAGCCTGGCCAGGACGGCGTACGGCCCGATCCGTCTCGGTGAGTCCTCGCGCAACGGCTCCAGCATGCGTCCCCCCGAGTGCATGGCAGGAACGCGCACCGCACGCGTTCCACGCGCGGAATACTTTCACGCCCCGCCGGACGGGGCCGCGGTCTCCCGGAACAGCGTCCCGGGGAACACCTTCTCCTCCGCGCTGTGTCCTCGGGCGCCGTGTCCTGGAGCGCGGAGGCCGAGCGCGGAGGCCGAGCGCGGAGGCCGAGCGCGGAGGCCGATCCCCCGGGCGGCCCGCACGCCGCCCGGGGGCCTCAGCAAGCGTCGGTGGGCCCCGCGCTCCCGTCCGTGAGTCCGGCGACCAGCTCGTCCGCCGCCGCGTACGGGTCGAGGCCTCCGGCCACGATCCGTCCGGCCAGCGCGTCCAGCCTGCGGTCGCCGTGCAGATCGGCGATGCGCTCGCGGAGCGCGGTGACGGCGATCGTCTCGACCTCGCGGGCCGCGCGCGCGGTGCGCCGCTCGGCCAGGACCCCGTGCTCCTCCATCCACGCCCGGTGCTTCTCCAGGGCCTCGACGACCTCGTCGATGCCCTCGCCCCGGGCGGCGACCGTCTTCACGATCGGCGGACGCCAGTCGCCGGGTCCCCGGGACTCCCCGAGGCCCAGCATGTGGTTGAGCTCGCGGGCGGTGGCGTCCGCGCCGTCCCGGTCGGCCTTGTTGACGACGTAGACGTCGCCGATCTCCAGGATTCCGGCCTTCGCCGCCTGGATGCCGTCGCCCATGCCCGGGGCGAGGAGGACGACGGAGGTGTCGGCCTGGGAGGCGATCTCCACCTCCGACTGGCCCACCCCCACCGTCTCCACGAGGATCACGTCGCAGCCCGCCGCGTCCAGCACCCGGATCGCCTGCGGCGCCGACCAGGCGAGGCCGCCCAGATGGCCCCGCGTGGCCATCGAACGGATGTAGACGCCCGGGTCGGAGGCGTGCTCCGACATCCGGACCCGGTCCCCGAGGAGCGCGCCCCCGGAGAACGGCGAAGAGGGGTCGACGGCCAGTACCGCGACCCGCTTGCCCGCCCTCCGGTAGGCGGAGACCAGCGCCGAGGTCGAGGTGGACTTCCCGACCCCCGGCGATCCGGTCAGGCCGACCACGTAGGCGCGGCCCGCCAGCGGCGCCAGCGCCGCCATGACCTCGCGCAGCTGCGGCGAGGCACCCTCCACCAGGGAGATGAGCCGGGCCACCGCACGCGGCCTGCCCTCACGTGCCTGCTCGACCAGGGTGGGGACGTCCACCTTCACGCTCGGCCTCCTCGCTCGCTCGTACCGACTACTTGCCCGGTACGCGGATGATCAACGCGTCGCCCTGACCGCCGCCGCCGCACAGCGCCGCCGCTCCGGTGCCGCCGCCGCGCCGCTTCAGCTCCAGCGCCAGGTGCAGCACCACACGGGCGCCGGACATGCCGATGGGGTGGCCGAGAGCGATCGCGCCGCCGTTGACGTTGACCTTGTCGGAGGTGACGCCGAGGTCCTTCATCGACTGGACCGCGACGGCCGCGAAGGCCTCGTTGATCTCGATGAGGTCGAGGTCCTCGACGCCGATGCCCTCCTTCTTCAGGGCGTGCCGGATGGCGTTGGACGGCTGCGACTGCAGCGAGTTGTCCGGGCCGGCCACGTTGCCGTGGGCGCCGATCTCGGCGATCCAGTCGAGGCCCAGTTCCTCGGCCTTCGCCTTGCTCATCACGACGACGGCCGCGGCGCCGTCGGAGATCTGCGAGGAGGTGCCCGCGGTGATCGTGCCGTCCTTGGTGAAGGCGGGACGCAGCTTCCCGAGGGACTCGGCGGTGGTCTCGGGGCGGATGCCCTCGTCCTTGGAGAAGAGGACCGGGTCGCCCTTGCGCTGCGGGATCTCGACCGGGGTGATCTCGGCCTCGAAGATGCCGTTCTTCTGCGCCGCGGCGGCGCGCTGGTGGGACAGGGCGCCGATCTCGTCCTGGTCGGCACGGGCCAGGCCGAGGCGGCTGTTGTGCTTCTCGGTGGACTCACCCATCGGGATGTTCTCGTAGGCGTCGGTCAGGCCGTCGTACGCCATGGAGTCGAGCATCTCGATCGCACCGTACTTGTATCCCTCACGGGACTTCGGCAGGAGGTGCGGGGCGTTGGTCATGGACTCCTGGCCGCCGGCCACCACGACGTCGAACTCACCGGCGCGGATCAGCTGGTCCGCGAGGGCGATCGCGTCGAGCCCCGAGAGGCACACCTTGTTGACGGTGAGCGCCGGGACGTTGAGCGGGATCCCGGCCTTGACGGCTGCCTGGCGGGCCGGGATCTGCCCTGCCCCGGCCTGGAGCACCTGGCCCATGATCACGTACTCGACCTGGTCCCCGCCGATGCCCGCCCGGTCCAGCGCCGCCTTGATGGCGACGCCTCCGAGGTCGGCTCCGGAGAAGCTCTTCAGCGAGCCGAGCAGACGGCCCATGGGCGTCCGCGCGCCCGCGACGATCACTGAGGTGGTTCCGGTCGTTCCTGACATGAGGCGCAGCCCCTTGGGATCGGTTGTGAACGAGGGTTTACCTGAATGTACTGAGCGGTACGGCGCCCGTCATCCGGCTGTCGGTGTGATCGCGCGCACGTTGCGTAACCATCCCGGGGGCGCTGCACTGGTTCCATGCTGACGCGAATCGACCACATCGGAATCGCCTGTTTCGACCTCGACGAGACAGTGAGGTTCTACCGCGACACCTACGGCTTCGAGGTGTTCCACTCCGAGGTCAACGAGGAGCAGGGTGTCCGGGAGGCCATGCTGAAGATCAACGACACCTCGGACGGCGGTGCTTCCTACCTCCAGCTGCTCGAACCGACCCGTGAGGACTCGGCCGTGGGCAAGTGGCTGGCGAAGAACGGGGAAGGCGTGCACCACATCGCCTTCGGGACCGCGGACGTCGACGCGGACGCCGCGGACATCCGCGGGAAGGGCGTCCGGGTGCTGTACGACGAGCCCAGGAAGGGGTCGATGGGCTCCAGGATCACCTTCCTGCACCCCAAGGACTGCCACGGCGTGCTGACCGAACTGGTCACCTCCGCGAAGGAGCACTGACCCGACCGATACCCGGCCCGGTAGAGTGGGCGGTTCCGGGCCGGGGCCGGGTCGGGGCCGTGCCGCGTCCTCGCCGTAGATCTGTCACCATTCCCCGGGGGACCGTTCGCGGGCGAGCGGTACTCGCATGGAGAATTGCGACCAGGGTTGGGGCCTCCCCTGCTCAATGGGGCATCCCCTGCTCGAACGAAGTTGAGAGCTCGGGGAAGATGTTGAGAGCTCGGGGAAGGATGGGACCGCGCAGTGCGGGGCTACGAGAGCCAGCAGAGCCACCGAGCTGACGACGACCATCTCTCGCGGTTCGAAGCCGAGATGGACCGGCTGAAGACCGACCGGGAGAAGGCCGTCCAGCACGCCGAGGACCTCGGTTACCAGGTCGAGGTCTTGCGCGCCAAGCTGCACGAGGCGCGGCGCAATCTGGCGACCCGTCCCGCACACGACAGCGCGGACATCGGCTACCAGGCCGAACAGATGCTCCGTAACGCCCAGATCCAGGCCGATCAGCTGCGTACGGACGCCGAGCGCGAGCTGCGTGAGGCCAGGGCTCAGACGCAGCGGATCCTCCAGGAGCACGCCGAGCACCAGGCCCGGCTCCAGGCCGAGTTGCACGCCGAGGCGGTGCAGCGGCGCCAGCGGCTCGACCAGGAGCTGGCGGAGCGCCGGCAGACCGTCGAGTCCCACGTCAACGAGAACGTCGCCTGGGCCGAGCAGTTGCGGGCCAGGACCGAGTCCCAGGCGCGCCGTCTGCTGGACGAGTCGCGCGCCGAGGCCGAGCAGTCGCTGGCCGCCGCCCGTGCCGAGGCCGCCCGGCTGGCCGACGAGACCCGCAGACGGCTCAACTCCGAGGCTGAGGCCGCCCGTGCCGAGGCGGAGGCCACGCTGCTGCGGGCCCGCCGGGACGCCGAGCGGCTGCTGGAGGCCGCCTCCTCGCAGGCCCAGGAGGCCACCAGCCACGCCGAGCAGCTGCGTTCGACGGCCACCGCCGAGACGGACCAGACCAGGCAGCAGACCGCGGAGCTCAACCGCGCCGCCGAACAGCACATGCAGGAGGCGGAGACCCGCCTGCGTGAGGCGCGGCTCGAGTCCGAGAAGGTGCTCGCCGAGGCGAAGGAGGCCGCGGTCAAGCGGCTGGCCGGCGCCGAGTCGCAGAACGAGCAGCGCACCCGTACGGCCAAGTCGGAGATCGCCCGGCTGGTCGGCGAGGCCACGAAGCAGGCCGAGACCCTCAAGGAGGAGGCCGAGCAGGCGCTCGTCGACGCCCGGGCCGAGGCCGAGCGGCTCGTCGCCGAGGCGGCCGAGAAGGCCCGCACCCTGGCCGCCGAGGACGCCGCTGCCCAGCTCGCGAAGGCGGCGCGCAGCGCCGAGGAGGTCCTGACCAAGGCCTCCGAGGACGCCAGGTCCACCACCCGGGCCGCCGGCGAGGAGGCGGACCGGATCCGCCGTGAGGCCGAGGCCGAGGCGGACCGGCTGCGCGGCGAGGCCGCGGAGCAGGCCGATCAGCTCAAGGGCGCGGCCAAGGACGACACCAAGGAGTACCGGGCCAAGACGGTCGAGCTCCAGGAGGAGGCCCGCCGTCTCCGGGGCGAGGCCGAGCAGCTGCGGTCCGAGGCCGTCGCCGAGGGCGAACGGATCCGCGGCGAGGCCCGCCGGGAGGCCGTCCAGCAGCTGGAGGAGGGCGCCCGTACCGCCGAGGAGCTCCTCACCAAGGCGAAGGCCGACGCGGAGGAGCTGCGGGCGTCCGCGAGCACCGAGAGCGAGCGGGTCAGGGCCGAGGCGGCCGAGCGTGCCGCCACCCTGCGCAAGCAGGCCGAGGAGGCTCTGGAACGCAGCCGCGCCGAGGCGGAGAAGCTGCGCGCCGAAGCGGAGGAGCAGGCGACCGCCCTGACCGCCGCGGCGGAGACGGCGGCCGAGGCCCTGCGCGAGGAGACCGAGCGCGGGATGGAAGCCCGCAGGGCCGAGGCGGCGGAGGAGCTCAGCCGGCTGCACACCGAGGCCGAGTCCCGGGTCGCCGCCGCGGAGGAGGCGCTCGGCGAGGCGCGTACGGAGGCGGAGCGGATCCGCCGTGAGACGGGCGAGGAGTCGGAGCGGCTCCGCGCCGAGGCCGCCGAACGGCTCCGCACGCTCCAGGAGCAGGCCACGGCGGAGGCCGACCGGCTGCGTACGGAGGCCGCGGCCGACGCCGCGCAGTCCCGCGCCGAGGGCGAGAACGTGGCCGTACGGCTGCGCACCGAGGCCGCCACCGAGGCGGAGCGGCTCAAGACCGAGGCGCAGGAGACCGCCGACCGGGTGCGCTCCGAGGCCGCCGCCGCGGCCGAGCGGGTCGGCGCGGAGGCCGCGGAAGCGCTGGCAGCCGCCCAGGAGGAGGCCAACCGGCGGCGCCGCGCCGCCGAGGAGGCGCTGGGTTCCGCGCGTGCCGAGGCCGAGCAGGAGCGCGAGCGCGCCCGCGAGCAGAGCGAGGAGCTCCTGGCCTCCGCCCGCAAGCGGGTCGAGGAGGCACAGGCCGAGGCGCACCGCCTGGTCGAGGAGGCGGAGAGCCGGGCCTCCGAGCTGGTCTCGGCCGCCGAGCAGACCGCGCAGCAGGTGCGGGACTCCGTGGCCGGGCTGCAGGAGCAGGCCGAGGAGGAGATCACCGGGCTGCGCTCCGCGGCCGAGCACGCGGCGGAGCGTACGAGGACCGAGGCGCAGGAGGAGGCGGACCGGGTCAGGTCCGACGCCTACGCCGAGCGGGAGCGGGCCACCGAGGACGCCAACCGCATCCGTTCGGTCGCGCACGAGGAGGCGGAGGCGGCCAAGTCCCTGGCCGAGCGGACCGTCTCGGAGGCGATCGCCGAGTCGGAGAAACTGCGCTCGGACACCTCGGAGTACAGCCAGCGCGTCCGTACGGAGGCCTCCGACGCCCTCACGTCGGCGGAGCAGGACGCCTCGCGTGCCCGTGCGGAAGCGCGTGAGGACGCCAACCGCATCCGTTCCGAGGCGGCGGCCCAGGCCGACCGGCTGATGGCGGAGGCGACCGGCGAGAGCGAGCGGATCCGCGCCGAGGCCACCGAGCAGTCGGAGCGGTTCATCGGCGAGGCGACCGACGAGGCGGAGCGGCTGCGCGCGGAGGCGGCACAGACCGTCGGGTCCGCCCAGGAGCACGCGTCCCGCACCCGCGAGGAGGCGGAGCGGCTGCGCGCCGACGCCGAGGCCGCGGCGGAGCAACTGCGCGCGGAGGCCCGCCAGGAGGCGGACCGGATGCTGGACGAGGCGCGCGAATCGGCGGCCAAGCGCCGTGCGGATGCCGCCGAGCAGGCCGACCAGCTCGTGGAGAAGGCCCAGGAGGAGGCGCTGCGCGCCGCGACCGAGGCCGAGGAGCAGGCCGACAGGATGGTCGGCGCCGCGCGCAACGAGGCCGTCCGGATCACCTCGGAGGCGACGGTCGAGGGCAACTCCCTGGTGGAGCGGGCCCGTACGGACGCGGACGAGCTGCTCGTCGGCGCCCGCCGGGACGCCACCGCCACCCGGGAGCGGGCGGAGGAGCTCAGGGCCCGGATCGAGAGCGAGATCGAGGAACTGCACGAGCGCGCCCGGCGCGAGACCTCCGAGCAGATGAAGACGGCGGGCGAGCGGGTCGACAAGCTGATGAAGGCGGCGACCGAGCAGCGGGCGGAGGCGGAGGCCAAGGCCAAGGAGCTGCTGGCGGACGCCAACTCGGAGGCGAGCAAGGTCCGTATCGCCGCCGTGAAGCGCGCCGAGTCGCTGCTCAAGGAGGCCGAGGCGAAGAAGACGGAGCTGACCCGCGCGGCCGAGAAGCTGCGGGCCGACGCCGAGGCCGAGGCGAAGCAGATGGTCGACGAGGGACGCCGGGAGCTGGACCTGCTGGTCCGCAGGCGCGAGGACATCAATACGGAGATCTCCCGTGTCCAGGACGTGCTGGAGGCGTTGGAATCTTTCGAGGCTCCGGGCGGGGCGGGCAAGGCGGCAGGCGGTGGCGCGGGGGGCGTCAAAGCGGGAGCGACGGCGGGCACCCGGTCGGGTGGCAAGGCCTCGGACGGGTAGCCACGCACGCAATTCGCCATGAACATTCAAGCCCTGGGGTCGCAACCAGTCCCAGGGTCAGCCACTCAAAAGGGGTGTCATTCTCCATACCAAAGCGGCATCTTCACGTTGACACGCCGCCCAGGCCCCTAGGATTCCCTCTAACACCTCACCGGTCTCATTCGACAGGAACCCCATGAGCGACCCTTCCTCCCCCTTCGGCTTCGAGCTCGTGCGACGTGGATACGACCGCGGTCAGGTGGACGACCGCATCACCAAACTCGTCGCCGACCGTGACAGCGCGCTCACCCGGATCACCTCTCTGGAGAAGCGCATCGAGGAGCTCCACCTCGAGACGCAGAACGCCCAGGCCCAGGTCAACGACGCCGAGCCGTCGTACGCCGGGCTCGGCGCCCGCGTCGAGAAGATCCTCCGCCTCGCCGAGGAGGAGGCGAAGGACCTTCGTGAGGAGGCCCGCCGCGCCGCCGAGCAGCACCGTGAGCTGGCCGAGTCGGCCGCCCAGCAGGTGCGCAACGACGCGGAGACCTTCGCCGCGGAGCGCAAGGCGAAGGCCGAGGACGAGGGCGTCCGGATCGTCGAGAAGGCCCAGGGCGAGGCGGGCACGCTGCGCACCGACGCCCAGAAGGACGCCCAGCAGAAGCGCGAGGAGGCGGACGCCCTCTTCGAGGAGACCCGCGCCAAGGCCGCCCAGGCCGCCGCGGACTTCGAGACGAACCTCGCCAAGCGCCGCGAGCAGTCGGAGCGCGACCTCGCGTCGCGTCAGGCCAAGGCCGAGAAGCGCCTCGCGGAGATCGAGCACCGCGCGGAGCAGCTGCGCCTGGAGGCCGAGAAGCTCCGTACGGACGCCGAGCGCCGGGCCCGCCAGACGGTCGAGACGGCACAGCGCCAGGCCGAGGACATCGTGGCCGACGCCAACGCCAAGGCCGACCGGATCCGCAGCGAGTCCGAGCGCGAGCTGGCTGCGCTCACCAACCGCCGCGACTCGATCAACGCCCAGCTGACCAACGTCCGCGAGATGCTGGCCACGCTGACCGGTGCCGCCGTCGCGGCGGCCGGCTCCCCGGCGGAGGACGAGTCCGCGGGCCGCGGGGTCCCGGCTCAGCAGACCCGCTGAGACACGTACATCAGCTGTACCCCTTGCGCGCCCGGTTCCGCCCTTGTGGTGGCGCCGGGCGTGCGGCCGTTCTAGCGTGAGCGCATGATCGAGCTCGACGGTCTCACCAAACGCTTCGGCAACAAGCTTGCCGTCGACCGTCTGTCATGCCGGATCAAGCCGGGCATGGTGACGGGTTTCCTCGGCCCGAACGGGGCGGGCAAGTCCACGACGATGCGGATGATGCTCGACCTCGACAACCCGACCAGCGGCACGGTGCGCATCGACGGCCGGCACTACCGCGAGCTCGACGAGCCGCTCAAGCACATCGGGGCGCTGCTGGACGCCAAGTCGATGCACGGCGGGCGCAGCGCGTACAACAACCTCCTGTGCCTGGCCCAGAGCAACCGCATCCCGGCGAGCCGGGTCTCCCACGTACTCGACACCGTCGGTCTGAGCGCGGTGGCCAGGAAGAAGTCCAAGGGCTTCTCCCTCGGCATGGGCCAGCGGCTGGGCATCGCGGCGGCCCTGCTCGGCGATCCCGAGATCCTCATGTTCGACGAACCCGTCAACGGTCTGGACCCCGAGGGGATCCACTGGATCCGGAACCTCATGAAGACCCTCGCGTCGGAGGGCCGGACGATCTTCGTCTCCTCGCACCTGATGAGCGAGATGGCGCTGACCGCCGATCACCTGATCGTCATCGGGCAGGGCAGGCTGCTCGCCGACACCTCCATGGCCGACTTCATCCACGAGAACTCCCGCAGCTTCGTGCGGATGCGTTCCCCGGAACAGGAGCGGCTGCGCGACCTGCTGCACGCCGAGGGCGTGGTCGTGGTCGAGGCGGGCAACGGCACGCTGGAGATCGACGACGAGGCACCGGAGCGGCTCGGTGAACTCGCCGCCCGGCACGGGATCGTGCTTCACGAGCTCAGTTCGCAGCGCGCTTCCCTGGAGGAGGCCTTCATGCAGATGACGGCGGGTTCGGTGGAGTACCACGCGCACTCCGACGGCGAGACCGGCGGGCCACCGCCCGCGGGCCCGCAGTGGGGCGAGCAGTGGAACCGGAAGGCCGCACGCGGCGGCGTTCCCGGTGCGCCCGGTACTGCTGGTGCGCCCACTGCTTCCGACGCCCCCGGGGCTTCAGGCGCGACCGGTCCCGGCGTCGGTGCTCCCGGCGACGGCACGAAGAGGGTGTGACGGCGATGGCATCGGTACCCGCTGTACTGAACTCCGAGTGGACCAAGATCCGTACGGTCTCCTCGACCACCTGGACCCTGATCTCCGCGTTCGCCGTCACCGTCGCGATGGGCGCGGCGCTCAGCGCCCTGCTGAAGAGCCAGTTCGACGATCTCTCCGCCGCCGAGCAGGCCACCTTCGACCCGACGTTCGTGGGCTTCTCCGGGATGATCCTGGGACAGCTGGCGATGGTCGTCTTCGGCGTCCTGGTGGTGGGCACGGAGTACAGCTCCGGCATGATCCGCACCTCGCTCGCAGCCGTGCCCCGGCGCGGGTCGTTCCTCTTCAGCAAGGTCGCCGTGGCGGGTGTCCTGGCCCTGCTGGTCGGCCTCGCCACCAGCTTCGTCACCTTCTTCCTCAGCCAGGCCCTGCTGGGTGAGCACCGCACCGACATCGGCGCGGAGAACGTGCTGCGCGCGGTCTTCGGCGGGGGCGTCTACATGGGCCTGATCGCGATCTTCTCCATGGGCGTGGCCACGATGCTGCGCAGCTCCATGCTCTCGCTGGGCATCCTGATGCCCTTCTTCTTCCTCGTCTCGCAGATCCTCTCCGCGGTCCCCGGCGCCAAGAGCGTGGCCCGGTACTTCCCCGACCAGGCCGGTTCCAAGATCATGCAGGTGGTGCCGGACGCCATGAACAGCGATCCCGCGCCGTACGGTCCCTGGGGCGGGCTCGGGATCATGGCCCTGTGGGTGGTGGCGGCGCTCGTGGGCGGCTACCTCGTGCTGAAGAAGCGCGACGCCTGACGCGTGGAGCGTCCCCGGGGCCGTCCGTACCCGGCCGACGCCCCGGGCAGCGGCTTGGCCGGAACCACCGGCGGCTGGTTATCCTCCTAACTCTTACGGGGGCGTGCGGCCGACGGCCTGGGCCCCGACGACAGATAAGTCGATGGGGCTGGAGAATGATCGAGGCAGTCGGCCTGACCAAGCGCTACGGCGCGAAGACGGCCGTGCACAACCTTTCCTTCCAGGTGCGGCCCGGTGCGGTCACCGGGTTCCTCGGTCCCAACGGGTCGGGCAAGTCCACCACCATGCGCATGATGCTCGGCCTGGACCGGCCGACGTCCGGGCACGTGACGATCGGCGGCCACGCCTTCCGCAGTCTCCCCAACGCGCCTCGGCAGGTGGGGGCGCTGCTCGACGCCAAAGCCGTGCACGGCGGGCGCAGCGCCCGTAACCACCTGCTCTCGCTCGCGCAGCTGGCCGGCATCCCGGCGGCCCGGGTGGACGAGGTCCTCGGTGTCGTCGGGCTCCAGGACGTGGCGAAGCGGCGCTCCAAGGGCTTCTCCCTCGGCATGGGCCAGCGGCTCGGGATCGCCGCGGCCCTGCTCGGCGACCCGCAGGTGCTTCTCTTCGACGAGCCGGTCAACGGGCTCGACCCGGAGGGCATCCTCTGGGTCCGCAACCTGATGAAGCAGCTGGCGTCGGAGGGGCGCACGGTCTTCGTGTCCAGCCACCTCATGAGCGAGATGGCGCTCACGGCGGACCATCTGATCGTGATCGGCCGCGGCCGGCTGCTCTCGGACATGAGCGTCACCGACTTCATCTCCGCCAACTCCGCCGACTTCGCCCGGGTACGCCTCCCGGCGGACCGGCCCGAGTTCCGGGAGAAGCTGACCGCCTCGCTGACGGAGGCCGGCGGCCAGGTGATGCCCGAACTGGACGGCGCCCTCCGGGTGACCGGGCTCGCCCTGCCCCGCATCAGCGATCTGGCGCACGAGTCCGACGTACGGCTGTGGGAGCTCTCGCCGCACCAGGCCTCCCTGGAGGAGGCGTACATGCGGATGACGCAGGGCGCCGTGGACTACCGCTCGACGGCGGACGCCAAGGCGGGCCTCCAGGCGCCGCCGCCCGGATACGGGCAGCCCGGTTACGGACAGCCGGGGTTCGAGGGCCACGCGCAGCCCGGCTACGCCCCGCCGCCCGAGGTGCCGCAGCAGGGCTGGTACGCCCCGCCGCCGCCAGGACAGAACCCGTACGCCGCGCCGGCCCCGGAACCGGCCGAGCGCAAGACCAGCGAGGACTCCCGATGACGATGCCGGCGACTCCGCCGCCCGCGCAGGCGCCCCAGCCGCCGCAGGCCCCTCAGCCGTCGTACCAGCAGCCGCAGCAGGGCTGGGGCGCTCCGGCCGGCTCCTACGCCTCGCCGATTCCCGTGCGCACGCCCGGGCTGGGCGACGCCATCGCATCCGAGTGGACGAAGATCCGCTCCGTGCGCTCCACGATGTGGACGCTCGGGGTGATGATCGTGCTGCTGGTCGGCATCGGGCTGCTCGTGGCGCTCGTCGTGAGCATGTCCGACGCCCCCATGGGGGACGCCCCCGTCCTGACCCTCGGGTTCTTCGGCGTGCTGCTCGGATCGATCTGTGTGATCACTCTGGGCGTGCTGACCATCGCGTCGGAGTACACCACCGGAATGATCCGCACGACGCTGACCGCGTGCCCGAGCCGCGCGCGGATCCTGATCGCCAAGTCGGTCGTCTTCTTCCTGCTCTCCTTCACGATCACCACCGTGACCACCGGCGTCGTCGGCGTCCTGCAGACGGCCATGCTCGACGGCGCCACGCCCGACACGGGCTTCTGGCTGCGCTCCACCGTGGGGATCGGTCTCTACGTCGCGACGCTCGGGCTGCTCTCGCTCGCCGTCGGCGCGATCGTGCGGCACTCCGCCGGGGCCATCACGATCATGATCGCCGTGGTGCTGCTCCCGCTCGTGCTCGCGATGTTCATGTTCTCCGCGTCGCTGGCCTCCGTGCAGAAGGCGCTCTTCGAGTACTCCATCCCCAACCAGATCGGCGCGATGTACGACGCGACGGTCACCTCGTCAGGACCGACGGGCTGGGAACCGCTCTGGGTGATCCTCGGCGTGACCGCCGTGGCCATGGCCGGCGCCTTCTTCGCGCTGGAACGACGGGACGTCTGACTCAGTAGCGCGGAGCGTTCCTGGACCGCTGCACCCGTGTGGTGCGGCGGTCCTTCGCGTTCCAGCAGGCCTTGTGCCAGTGCCTGCGGTCGTCGACCCCGCCGAATTCGGGCCAGGCGACGAGATGCGGGATCCCCGCCGGGATCTCCTGGTCGCAGCCGGGGCAGCGGTAGCGCTTGCCCGCGGCACTCGCGCCGCTCACCGGGCGCACCGACCACTCCTCGCCCTGCCAGCTCTCCGTGGCCCCTCCCCCGCCGTACCGGCCCGCCGCGTCGGGAGGGTTGCCGGCAGGACTCTCGCCGCCTCGGGGGCGGTTGCGGCGCGGGGACACGGAACACCTCACGGGGTGTGTACGGGCAGTTCGTCCCGTCCAGCGTAGAGCCATCGGCTGTTGACCCGTGTCGGGTGGGGCACCAGAGGACTGATGAGGCGGGTGGGTTAGCGGAAAATCGCAACAACTTCTTCATGGACCGTGCCTTTGGCACGTGTCAGACGTTGTTGCCAATGGGGGATGGCCGCGTCGGCCGCAAGGAGGCAATTGGCGATGCGCGTAGGAACGTTCGTACTGGCAGCCCAGTTTCCGGGTCAGGGGCAGGGTGAGGCCCTGCACCGGGCCGTCCGGTCCGCGGAGGTCGCGGAGGAGTCCGGGCTCGATTCCGTCTGGCTGGCCGAACATCATTTCGTGCCGTACGGGGTGTGCCCGTCCGCGGTGACCCTGGCAGGGCTGCTGCTCGGCCGCACCCGCAGAATCCGCGTGGGCACGGCGGTGAGCGTCCTGCCGACCCAGCACCCCGTCACGCTCGGCGAGCAGGCCGCGCTCCTGCACCTGACCAGCGGCGGGCGCTTCACGCTCGGGGTGGGGCGCGGCGGTCCGTGGGTCGACCTGGAGGTGTTCGGGGGCGGGCTCGAAGCCTACGAGCACGGCTTCCCCGAGTCGCTGGAGCTGTTGCTCGACTGGCTCGGCAAGCCCCGGGTGGCGGGCCGCGGGGAGCGGTACGGCTTCCGCGAGGTGGCCGTGGTGCCCCGGGCGGACGAGCTCCTCGGGGACGGCCCGCCGAGCCCCGAGGTGATCGTCGCGTGCACGTCCCCGAAAAGCGTGAAACTCGCCGCTGGAAAGGGTTTGCCGATGCTCCTCGGGATGCATTGCGGCGACGAGGAGAAGGCCGACATGGTCGCGCTGTGGCGTTCCGCCGCCCGGGAGGCCGGGCAGCCCGCCGAGGTCGTGGAGCGGGTAGCACATGTGTCCGCAGGGGTGGCCCAGATCGCGGACCGGTCCGCGGACGCCGTGGAGACGCTCGTGAAGGCCATGCCGGGCTGGCTGCGCCAAGGGCTCGGCGCCCATGTGACGGTCGACGGCAGGCACCGTGTGATGCGCGATCCCGTCGCGTACACGGAGTTCCTCTGCGGTCTGCATCCGGTGGGTCCGCCGCGTCTCGCCGCAGACCGGCTCGCGGCCACGGCGGAGCGTACGGGCATCACCCGCTTCGCCCTCATGGTGGAGGGCTCGGGCGATCTCGCCGCGACGGAGACGAATGTGCAGCGCCTGGGCGCGGAGGTGCTGCCCCTGCTGGAGTGAGGCGTTCACGCTGGTCGTCCTGGTGGTGCGAACGGTGGTGCGGGAGCTGCCGCCCCGGAGCCAGTTGCACCTCCCGCGGCCCGGAGCGGCAGCAGAAGCGTTCAGCAGTCCCGGAGTTCGGGCGATTGGTTGAGCAGCTGACCCCTCACCGAGGTGAATCGGGCCAGTCGCTCGTCGACCGACGCGTCCAGCGGGAACACCGCGACGCGGTGGCAGTTCTGGAATGCGAGGCGCACCCCGAAGTGCCGCTGGAGCGCGCCGCGTATCGCATCACTCGCGAGCGCGCGCAGCAGCTGACCACGTGCCTGCTCGTCCGGCGGAGGCGTCTGGTTGTCGGCGAACTGTCCGCCGTCGACCTTCAGCTGGGCCACCAGGGAGCTGATCATCTCCCATGCGTAGGGCAGGGAGGTCCGGACGCAGTCGACGAAGTCGGCTTCGTCGACCTCGCCTCGCTCGGCCTGTTCCAACAGCGCCGGTGAGACGTCGAGCGACATGGGTTCTCCTCTCGCGGCCCCGGCAGGTGGCCGGGGCCTTACGGGCAGGGCAGGACGGCGACGCTGCGTACACAGACGGCGACCTCCTGCTTCCACCGTAAGGGCGCAGTCCGGGCCGCACCAGGAGATTGGGAACACAACCGGCCAACGACGAACGGTCGCAAAGAGGGGCAAGCCCGCGTGGCATACGTCAAGAGGTGTACGGGGTGCGTGGGGCAGGAATCGCGTGGACCCGTCGCCGTCGAGTAGCGTTGCCGACCATGCGTCTCGTCATCGCCCGTTGCTCCGTCGACTACGCGGGCCGGCTCACTGCCCACCTGCCCTCCGCCCCCCGTCTGATCCTGGTGAAGGCGGACGGCAGCGTCTCGATCCACGCCGACGACCGGGCGTACAAACCGCTCAACTGGATGTCCCCGCCGTGCACCCTGAAGGAGGGTGCCGACGACAGCGAGGGCATCTGGACCGTGGTCAACAAAGCGGGCGAGAAACTGATCATCACGATGGAGGAGATCCTCCACGACTCGTCCCACGAACTGGGTGTGGACCCGGGGCTGATCAAGGACGGCGTCGAGGCGCATCTCCAGGAGTTGCTGGCCGACCGCATCGAGACGATGGGCGAGGGCTACACCCTGATCCGCCGCGAGTACCCGACCGCGATCGGCCCGGTGGACATCCTGTGCCGGGACGCGGACGGTGCGACGGTGGCCGTGGAGCTGAAGCGGCGGGGTGACATCGACGGCGTGGAGCAGCTGACCCGCTATCTGGAGCTGCTCAACCGCGACCCGCATCTGGCGCCGGTGCGGGGCGTGTTCGCCGCGCAGGAGATCAAGCCGCAGGCCCGGGTGCTGGCGACCGACCGCGGGATCGGCTGCCTGGTGCTGGACTACGACGCGATGCGCGGCATCGAGGACGACAAGCTGCGGCTGTTCTGATCCTGAGTCCGCGCCCCTGATCGCCGTACGGCCCTGTTTCCGGGCCGCACGGCGATTTCCGCGTTCAGGCCACGTCGGGCGACTCGGGGCCGCTCTCCGTCGCCGACGCGGTGACGGTCTCCGCCGGTCCGCTCGCCGAGTTGGAGGAGTCCGGCTCCGTCGTCACGGTCTCCGTCGGGGTCGGTTCCGTGGTCGGCGGGTCGGTCGGCGTCTCGGTCGGGGTCTCTGTGTGGGTGGCGGTGGGACTCGGCGTCTTCGTCGGCTTCTTCGTCGGTGAGGGGCCGCCGGACGTCGGGCGTCCGCTGGGACTGCCGCTCGACGTGGTGCCCGTGCCCGGGCCGGCCGAGGACTCCGAGGCACCGGGCGACGGGGAGCCGCTCGCGGACGGCGTGGCGGACCCCGAAGGGCCCGGGGACTCGGAGGTGCCGGGTGCCGCGCCGTCGTCGGACGACGTGTCGTCGGCAGGCTCGTCCGCGGAGAGGCCGCTCTCGCTGTCGTCCTCGATCGCCGACTGCTCGGTCGTGACGTTCTGCCCTTCCGGCTCCTCGTTCCCGGACGTGGCGCCCAGGGTGACCACCGTGCCGAGGACGGCCGCCAGCAGGGCACCCGCGCCGACCGCGACCACGTTGCGCCGTGCGCCCCGGAGGATGCCCATGGGCCCGCCGGCCTTGCTCGCCGGGACCGGCGCCTGACGGGTGATCAGGGTTGAGGACGTATCGGTCAGCCGCGGGAAGAGGGGCTTGGCCGCCGGTACGCCGCCGGGCGGTGACGCCGACTCGTCGTGACGGGGCGCGGGCACCTCCTCGCCCGCGGGGGTGCTCAGGACCGGCTCGCCGGAGCGGTCGGCGACGAGCGCGAGGGCCCTGCGGCCCGCCACCGCGCCGGGCTTGTCGGCGAGCGCGCCGCGCATGCTGACGGACGTCTCCAGTTCGGCCCTGGCCCGGTCCAGATGACCGGTGCAGAGCGCCAGGACGCCCAGCTCGTGGTGGAAGTAGGCCTCCTCCGCCACCTCACCGGCGATCCGTGCGGCCTCCTGGCCCGCCCTGAGCGCCTTCTCCCAGGCGCCCCACTGCAGGCCGGCCGCGAAGGCGGGAGCCGCGCTGCGGGCCAGCAGCACGGCCGCGCTGGCCTGTCCCGCCTGGTCACCGGGGACCAGGCGGGTCATCGCCGCGAGGAGGGCGTCCGCCTCGGCGACCGCCCGCTCGGGGGTGACGGAGGGATGCCCGGCCCACCAGGCGTAGTGCTGTGCGGCGCTGCGCGCGTGCGCGTCCGCGTCCTCGCCGTATCCGCTCGCCTCCAGCTGGGCCAGGGCGCCCGCGGCCAGCCGGTAACGAGGGCCCGCGGGCGAGAGCAGTCCACTGCGGGACAGCTCGCCCAGCGCGGCGTCGGCGTGGGTGTCGCCCACGAGGGCCGGCAGATGCGCCTGGTGCGGCACCTCGCCTCCGAGAGCCACGGCGAAGCGCAGGGTCTGGCGCGCGGCCTCGCTCAGCCGGGAGGCGAGCAGTGCGGCGGGCGCCGCGCCGTCACCGAGGCTGGGCAGGGGCAGCTCCGCCGGCCGGGCGGTGCCGAAGGGCGTGTCGTCAGGATCGTCGTCGTAGCCGCCGGAGCCGGCCTGGACGGTGCGCAGCTCGTCGCGCTGGCGCAGCAGGGCGCCGGCCTGGACGAAGCGCAGGGGCAGCCCTTGGGACTCGAACCAGAGGTCTCCCGCCCAGTTCGCCTCCTCGTCCGTGAGCGGGCGTTCCACGACCTGTTCCAGGAGCTCGATCGAGGCGCTGCGGCCGAGCCCGGTGAGGAAGACCTCCTCCAGGGCAGAGTCTGCGGAGGGCGCGGGCACGTCGGCGGTCGCCCCGAAGAGGAACGCGCACTCCGGGGTCGCGTCGAGCAGCTCCTGGAGCGGGGCGCCGCCGAGCTCCAGGTCGTCGACGACGACGACGGCGCCGATGCCGTGGACGAGGGCGAGGAGCCCTTCACGGTCGGGGCGGTGCGACGGGGAGTGGTGGACGGCCTCGAAGAGCCCGTACAGCAGGTCCGTGACGGTCCGCTTGTAGCCGGACAGGCGGACGACCCCGTCGGGCGCGAGGTCCGCGCAGTCACCGGCGACGGCGTCGAGCAGTGCTGTGCGGCCGGAGCCGGCCGGGCCCGTGAGGCACACCGAGCGCCCGCGGGCGAGCAGCCGCACGAGGCGCTCACGCTCCTCCTGGCGCTCCAGGAGGGGCAGCTGGGGCGGTGGCGGTCCCGGGGGCACCGGCGGTGCGGCGGCACGCTCGCGGTCGACGCGCTGGGCGGTGGTGTACCGCACGGGCGGCTCGGGGCGCTCCCCCGGCCGACAGGGCTCGATCTCGCTGCCGTCGACCGGATTGACGGTGAGCAGGAAGTCACCCGATATCAGCTGCACCGTGCGGGACTGCTGCGGCGTCTGGTGCCCGAAGTCGGGCGTCAGAGGGTCACGGGACTGCCGTCGGCGGCCTGCGTCGTCACCGGTGCGGTCGTTGCCGTGGCCGTACTCTTCCGGTCCCCGGCTGATCGGGTCCATCGTCAAAGTCCCCCAGACGCGCAGCGCGCGGTTGCCCCTCCGGCCTCGCACGCCCGTCGTCGCTCCCGGTCCGGTGTCCGCCAGTGGGTCCTTGTCGATCGGCAGACGGCCGAACCCTAAACCTTCGCACAGTATCTACGAACCAGTGGGGGGCCGCGCCGCCCACGACGTCACATTCTCGTGAGGATTGTGCGTGTATCGCCCTCGGACGAACGGCCACAGCCCATTTCGGAGGCCTCAGACGCGGGGCAGGGAGTCCGCGGCGATGCCCCCCTCGATGGCCAGGATCCTGTGGAGTCTCGTCGCCACCAGCAGGCGCTGCATCTGCGGAGGCACTCCGCGCAGCACCAGCCTCCGGCCGGCCCGGCCGGCTCTGCGGTGCGCCCCCATGATGACGCCGAGTCCGGTGGCGTCCCAGGAGTCCAGCTCGGTCAGGTTCAGCACGAGGTCGCCGGACCCGTCGTCGACCGCGGAATGCAGAACCGTACGGGCGTCCGCCGCGCTTCGGACATCGAGGCGGCCCCCGACAACCAGCTCGGCGTGGTCGCCCCTGATGTGCATATGCGCTCCCCGGAAGTACTCCGTAGCAAAGGTCGTCTGTCTGGTTTCGCTTTCTGTCTCTGCCACAACTGACTGCCGCAGCGACAGGGAAGTTGCCGTCTGTAAGCGAACCGATACCGAATTCACCCCGAGGGGTGAAGCAGGTCCGGCGGTACGTGTGGATCCGTGCCCGGCGCGGCGCACGGATCCCGGTCCCCCGGGTCTGATTGACGGCACATCAGACAGCCCGGGGGGCCGGTCGTGATCAGTAGGTGTAGAAGCCCTGCCCGCTCTTGCGCCCGATGTCACCTGCGTCGACCATCCGGCGCATCAGCTCGGGAGCGGCGAACTTCTCGTCCTGGGACTCGGTGTAGATGTTGCCCGTGGCGTGCAGGAGGATGTCGACGCCGGTCATGTCCGCCGTGGCGAGCGGCCCCATGGCGTGGCCGAAGCCCAGCTTGCACGCGGTGTCGATGTCCTCGGCGGAGGCGACGCCCGACTCGTACAGCTTGGCGGCCTCGACGACCAGCGCCGAGATCAGCCGGGTGGTCACGAAGCCGGCGACGTCACGGTTGACGACGATGCACGTCTTGCCGACGGACTCCGCGAACTCCTTCGCGGTGGCGAGGGTTTCGTCGCTGGTCTTGTAGCCGCGCACCAGCTCGCACAGCTGCATCATCGGGACGGGCGAGAAGAAGTGCACGCCGACGACCCGCTCCGGGCGCTCCGTCACGGCCGCGATCTTGGTGATCGGGATGGCGGAGGTGTTGGAGGCGAGGACGGCGTCCTCCCGCACGATCCCGTCGAGCGTACGGAAGATCTCGTGCTTGATCTCCAGCTTCTCGAAGACGGCCTCGACGACGACGTCGGCGTCCGCCACCGCGTCCAGGTCGGTGGTCGTGGTGATCCGGCCGAGCGCCGCCTCGGCGTCGGCGGCCTCCAGCTTGCCCTTGGCGACGAACTTGCCGTAGCTGGCCTCGATACCGCCACGCCCGCGGGCCAGCGCCTCGTCGGTGACATCACGCAGCACCACGTCCCAGCCCGCCTGCGCGGAGACCTGCGCGATACCGGACCCCATGAGTCCGGCGCCGATGACGGCGAGCTTCCTGGCCACGTTTCGCACCCCTATGCATTCTCGGTAGTTCGCATGCTCTCCGGCGGAGATTAGTACCCGTGAGGGGCCTTGAGGCCGCGAAGAGATGCGCGTCACGTCTCACATGACGGACATCACACCGGCCCCCGTCACACGGCGGCGCGCCGCGCGTAGTCGGTCACCTTCGCGCCGAGCAGGTCCTCCATGTCGTCGAGCAGGACGAGCGCGTCGCGCGAGACCTCCTCAGGTCCGCGCCCCGCGACCATCTCGTGCCCGATGTACGCCATGAGTGTGCTGTGCACCCAGGAGAGCTGACCGGCCACCAGGACGGGGGTGAGGTCGCTCTGGTCCGCGCCGGCCTCCTCACGCAGCGTCTCCTCCAGGCGGAGCTGGACCTCCTGCTGGATGTGCCAGAGGCGGGCCTTGAGGCCGTCGGCGCCCTCGATGACCCGCATGAAGCGCTCGTAGCCGTGCATGAGGCCGACCGCGGGCGAGACGCCTTCCACCTGGATCCGCAGTTCACGCAGGACGGCGTCGGCCGCGGACTCGCCCTTGTCACGGCCCCGGACGTAACGCGCGAGCCGGTCGACGATGCCGCTGCTCCGGTCGAGGAAGAGATCCTCCTTGGCCGGGAAGTAGTTGTAGACCGTGTTCACCGACACGTCGGCGGCCAGGGCGATCTCGGCGATGGTGACCGCGTCGAAGCCGCGCTCCAGGAAGAGCCCGGTGGCCACGTCCGAGAGCTGCTGCCTCGTCTGACGCTTCTTCCGCTCCCTGAGTCCCTCAGCCATGGCCCCATCCTACGGCTTGACTGGGGCTGCTGGAATTTTGGTGGCATTGCAATTTTCCAGTCGTTCTGTTTTTGTGCTCACTATGCCAATCATCAGCACGTCCGGGCTCGCCCGGACCTTCCGGACCAAGGCGGGACCGGTCCACGCCGTGCGGTCGGTCGACATGGCCGTCATGCCCGGGGAGATCGTCGGCCTCCTGGGGCCCAACGGCGCCGGAAAGACCACCACGCTGCGGATGCTCACCACACTGCTCGCCCCCACCGGCGGCGCGGCCACCGTCGCGGGCTTCGACCTGGCCGGCGATCCGTCGGGCGTGCGCGCGGCGTGCGGATACGTCGCACAGTCCGGCGGGGTCGATCCGCACGTCAGCGTGCGCGAGGAGCTGGTGACCCAGGGGCGGCTGTACCGGCTGGGCAGGGCGGAGGCGATAGGGCGCGCGGCCGAACTCGCCGCGGCACTCGGTCTGTCCGGCCTGCTGGACCGCAGGACCGCCGCGCTCTCCGGCGGGCAGCGCCGCCGCCTCGACATCGCGATGGGCCTCACCCACCGCCCGGCCGTGCTCTTCCTCGACGAGCCGGCCACAGGGCTCGATCCGCAGAGCCGTCAGGACCTGTGGGACCTGGTCCGGGGGCTGCGCGACGACTTCGGCACGACCGTCGTGCTCACCACCCACCACCTCGACGAGGCGGACGCGCTCGCGGACCGGCTCGTCGTCATCGACGGAGGCCTGGTCGTCGCCGAGGGCGCACCGGCCGCGCTCAAGGCCGAGCACGCCGGCTCACCGGACGCCTCGCTCCACGACACCTTCCTCGCGATCACCGGGCGGTCACCGGTCACCGCCGAGGCCGCCCCCGTCGCCGTATAGGACCTATCGATGCTTCTCCACGACACCTCACTGGTCTTCGGCCGGTACGTCCGCCAGACCCTGCGCTCCCGGTTCCAGATCTTCTTCGGGATCCTGATGCCGCTGCTCCACCTGCTCTTCTTCGGCCCGCTCCTGACCGGCCTCCCCCTCGGCTCCCCGGGTGACTCCTGGCAGGTCCTGGTGCCCGGGCTGCTGCTGCAACTGGGCCTCTTCGGTGCCTCGTTCGCGGGTTTCTCGATCATCATCGAGAAGTCGACGGGCGTGGCCGAGCGCATGCGCGTCACCCCCGTCAGCCGCTTCGCCCTCCTGCTCGGCCGGGTGCTGCGAGATGCCCTGCTGTTCATGTTCCAGGCGGTGCTGCTGGTGCTCGCGGCCCTGGTCATGGGGTTGCGGGCACCACTGCCCGGGGTGCTCATAGGCTTCGCGTTCGTCGGGCTGCTCACGGTCTCGCTGGCTTCGCTCTCCTACGCCCTCGCCATGAAGGTGCGTACGCCCCAGGAGTTCGGGCCGGTGATCAACGCGCTCACCATGCCGGCCATGCTGCTCTCCGGGCTGATGCTCCCGATGACGCTCGGCCCCGCCTGGCTCGACGTCCTGTCGCACTTCACGCCGTTCCGCTACCTCGTGGACGCGGTACGGGACGCGTACATCGGGGAGTACGCGACGGCGCACATGCTGTACGGAGTGCTCGTCGCGCTCGGTTTCGCCCTCCTGGCTGTGACGGTCGGCACGCGTGTCTTCCACAGGGCCGGGGCGTGACCTGAGGCCCTTAGGCTGGCTCCATGGTCAATCTGACGCGCATCTACACCCGTACAGGCGACAAGGGCACCACAGCCCTCGGTGACATGAGCCGGACCGCCAAGACCGATCTGCGGATCTCGGCCTACGCCGACGCCAACGAGGCCAACGCCGTCATCGGTACGGCCATCGCGCTCGGGAACCTCCCCGAGGCCGTCGTGAAGGTTCTCGTCCGTGTGCAGAACGACCTGTTCGACGTGGGCGCGGACCTGTCCACACCGGTGGTGGAGGACCCGAAGTACCCGCCGCTGCGCGTGGAACAGTCCTACGTCGACAAGTTGGAGGCGGACTGCGACACCTTCCTGGAGGAGCTGGAGAAGCTCCGGAGCTTCATCCTTCCGGGTGGCACGCCCGGGGCAGCGCTGCTGCATCAGGCCTGCACCGTCGTCCGGCGTGCGGAGCGCTCCACGTGGGCGGCGCTGGAGGTCCACGGGGACGAGATGAACGCCCTGACGGCGACGTACCTCAACCGCCTCTCCGACCTCCTGTTCATCCTCGCCAGGACGGCGAACAAGGAGGTCGGCGACGTACTGTGGGTGCCGGGCGGCGAACGCTGATCAGCGCTGCGCCCCCACCTGGTCCTTGGGCTCCTGCTTGGGGAACACCGTGTAGCCGCCGGCGATGAGCAGGTTGATCCCGATCACCCAGAGCATCTTCTGCTGCCACATCTGCAACGAGCCGGTGTCCCCGTCCCCGCCGACGTACCAGACCGCCGCCTGGAGCAGGGCCATGGCCGTCCCCGCGGCCACGATCCAGCGGGCGGCGGTGCGCCACTCGTGGGCGGCCCGCGCCATCCCGTACTTCGGTGGCTTCACCGGAGGCGGGCCGCCCGCGAAGCGGTGGGCGATCCTCGCGTCGGCCCACTTCACGGTGGAGTGGCCCAGTCCCACCGTGAAGCCGATGTAGACGGCGGCCAGGCCGTGCTTCCAGTCGGGCTCGGCGCCGTTCTTCAGGTCGACGGCCGTCACCACCAGCAGGACGACCTCCAGCAGCGGCTCGCACAGCAGCACCGCCGCGCCCAGCCGGGGCTTCCTCGCGACGTAACGCAGCGCGAGTCCGGCGGCCAGCAGGACCCAGAAGCCGACCTCGCAGAGCACGATCAGTGTGACGATCACGGCACTTCTCCTTCCGTCCCCTCCAGACTCCCTGTCGTGCGGCGCCGGATCGTCGTCAGCAGTGACGAAACGTGACTGCATCCTTCGATGTAGCCGCGTCTCCCTCCCCGTACGGACGTGCCGTGCCGTGGCGCCGTGTTGGATGAGAGCGTGATCTCCCTTGCGCGCCCGCACCGCGACGACGTACTGCTCGCGGTCGCCGGGCTGTCCGGCGGTGTGATCCTGTGGCTGATCGGGGTCCACATCCAGAACGGCCGTCTCTTCGACGCGCCCTGGGTGTCCCTGCTGCCGCTCGTGGTGATGTCGGCCCTCGAACTGCTACGGCGCCGCGCCCCGCTCACCGCTCTGGCGGTCGGCACACTCGCGCTGGTGGCCGACCAGTTCACGGTGGGAAGCATCGCGACCCTGCTGCTGTTCACCGACCTCGTGTACGCGGCGGTGCTGTACGGCTCCCCCTCCGCCTCACGCCGGATCCCGGTGATCACCCTGCTCGTCACGGTCGCCACGACGGTCGGCTTCATCGCCTGGGCCCCGTCGGCGGACGCCGTACTCATCGGGATCGTCGTCGGCATGGTCTCCTTCGGCCCCGCCCTCACCGGCGCCGCCGTGCGCAACCACCGCGACGCCGCCGAGGCCGCCCGGCTGAGGGCGGACCAGACCGCGCTGCTGGCCGAGATGGACCGGGCCCAGGCGGTGACGGCCGAACGGGCGCGCATGGCCCGCGAACTGCACGACATGGTCGCCAACCACCTCTCCGCGATCGCCATCCACTCCACCGCGGCCCTCTCCATCGACGACCCGGGCACCTCCCGTGACGCCCTCGGGGTGATCCGGCAGAACAGCGTCGACGGGCTGGCCGAGATGCGGCGGCTCATCGGGCTGCTGAGGGAGAACGGCGCGGCCGGGCCGCCGAGCGCGGCGCCGACCCTCGCCTCCCTGGACGCGCTCGTGGAGCAGGCCGGCGCGAACTCGGCCTCCAGCGGTCTCACCGTCACCCTGGACGACGCCCGCGAGGGTTCCGGCCCGCTGCCCGCGCCCGTGGAACTGGCGGCGTACCGGATCGTCCAGGAGTCGCTGACGAACGCGCTGAAACATGCGGCGCCAGGCCCGGTGACCGTACGGCTGGCGCGGTCGCGCGAGCTGCTGACCGTGCAGGTGAGCAGCGTGTCCGGGGACCGGCCGGGGCCGCGGGCGCCGGGTTCGGGGGCAGGCCTGGTGGGGATGCGGGAACGGGTCGCCCTGCTGGGCGGGACGTTCCGGGCGGGGCCGCGTCCCCGCGACGACGGTACGGAGATCTGGCTGGTCCGGGCTGAACTGCCCGTCGAGGAAGGGACGTAGAGCACATGACGATCCGGGTTCTGGTCGCGGAGGACCAGGCGGCGGTGCGCGCCGGGCTGGTGCTGATCCTGGGCAGTGCTCCGGACATCGAGGTCGTGGGTGAGGCGGCGGACGGAGAGGCGGCCGTGCGCCTGGCCCGTGAACTCCGGCCGGATCTGGTGCTGATGGACGTACAGATGCCGCGGCTCGACGGGGTGTCGGCGACGCGGCAGGTGGTGACGGAGCGGCTGGCGGACGTGCTGGTGCTGACGACCTTCGACCTGGACGAGTACGTCTTCGGCGCGCTGCGCGCGGGCGCTTCGGGCTTCCTGCTGAAGAACACCGACGCCGGGGACCTGCTCGACGCGGTCCGCACCGTGGCGCGCGGCGAGGGCATGATCGCCCCGGCCGTGACGCGCCGGCTGATCGAGGAGTTCGCCGGAGCGCCGTCCGCGCGCAGGCCGGCGCACGCCCCCGAGGCGCTCGGCACGCTGACGCGCCGGGAGCGCGAGGTGCTGGGCTGCCTGGGCGAGGGGCTGAGCAACGCGGAGATCGCGGACCGGCTCTCGATGGCCGAGGCGACGGTGAAGACGCACGTCAGCAGGCTGCTCGGGAAGCTGGAACTGCGCAGCCGGGTACAAGCAGCGGTGCTCGCGCAGGAGTTGGGCCTCTGATTTCGGCGGGGATCTTTGGTCTGGACCTCTTGACGATTGGTCCAGACCTTCCTAATCTCACCGAACACGCTGCGGTGAGTACGCCATGACAAAGCGGGCTCAGGGCGACGCAGGGTCTGCAGGTTACGGATCATCCCCCTTTGCCGGACCTCACCCGAGGAGCACCGTTGAGCACTGACAACCCCGTACGCCGGTCCCGACTCAGATGGAGAAGTGAAGCCGGCGCAGGCACCAGGTCCAAGGCCGTCGCGGGTCTCACCGCGCTGCTGCTGCCGCTCGCCGCCATGGTCGGCCTGGCCTCCCCCGCCGAGGCCGCCACCTCCGCGACCGCCACGTACGTCAAGAAGTCCGACTGGGGCACCGGCTTCGAGGGCCAGTGGACCGTCAAGAACACCGGCACCACCGCTCTCTCCTCCTGGACGATCGAGTGGGACTTCCCCTCCGGCACCGCGGTCGGCTCCGCCTGGGACGCCTCCGTGACCAGCTCCGGAACCCACTGGACCGCCAAGAACCTCAGCTGGAACGGTTCGGTGGCCCCGGGCGCCAGCATCAGTTTCGGCTTCAACGGCACCGGCTCCGGCTCCCCCAGCGGCTGCAAGCTGAACGGCGCCTCCTGTGACGGCGGCCCCACCGTCCCCGGCGACAGCGCCCCGTCGAAGCCCGGCACCCCCACCGCGAGCAACGTGACGGACACCTCGGCGAAGCTCAGCTGGAGCGCCGCCACGGACGACAAGGGCATCAAGAACTACGACGTCCTGCGTGACGGCGCCAAGGTCGCGACGGTCACCACGACGACGTACACCGACACCGGCCTCACCAAGGGCACCGACTACTCGTACACGGTGCAGGCCCGTGACACCGCCGACCAGACCGGTCCGGTCAGCGCCTCGGTCGCGGTCCGCACCACCGGCACCACCGACCCGGGAACCCCCGGCACCGGCGACAAGGTCAACCTCGGTTACTTCACCGAGTGGGGCGTCTACGGGCGCAACTACCACGTGAAGAACCTCGTGACCTCCGGCTCCGCCGCGAAGATCACGCACATCAACTACGCGTTCGGCAACGTCCAGAACGGCAAGTGCACCATCGGTGACGCCTACGCCGACTACGACAAGGCCTACACCGCCGACCAGTCGGTCGACGGCGTCGCCGACACCTGGGACCAGCCGCTGCGCGGCAACTTCAACCAGCTGCGCAAGCTGAAGGCCAAGTACCCGCACATCAAGGTCATCTGGTCCTTCGGCGGCTGGACCTGGTCCGGCGGCTTCGGTGCCGCGGCGCAGAACCCGGCCGCGTTCGCCCAGTCCTGCTACGACCTCGTGGAGGACCCGCGCTGGGCCGATGTCTTCGACGGCATCGACATCGACTGGGAGTACCCGAACGCCTGCGGTCTCACCTGCGACACCAGCGGCCCGGCCGCGCTGAAGAACCTCTCGTCCGCACTGCGTACGAAGTTCGGTTCCAGCAACCTGGTCACCGCCGCGATCACCGCGGACGGTTCGTCGGGCGGCAAGATCGACGCGGCCGACTACGCGGGTGCCTCCGCGTACTTCGACTGGTACAACGTCATGACGTACGACTTCTTCGGTGCCTGGGAGGCCAAGGGACCGACGGCCCCGCACTCCCCGCTGACCTCGTACAGCGGCGTTCCGCAGGAGGGCTTCAACAGCGCCGCCGCGATCGCCAAGCTGAAGGCCCAGGGCGTCCCGGCGAAGAAGCTGCTGCTCGGCATCGGCTTCTACGGCCGCGGCTGGACCGGAGTCACCCAGGCGGCACCCGGCGGCACGGCGACGGGGGCGGCCCCGGGCACGTACGAGGCGGGCATCGAGGACTACAAGGTCCTGAAGAACAGCTGCCCCGCCACCGGCACGATCGCCGGCACCGCCTACGCCCACTGCGGCACCAACTGGTGGAGCTACGACACCCCGGCGACGATCGCGTCCAAGATGGCCTGGGCGAACACCCAGGGTCTGGGCGGGGCGTTCTTCTGGGAGTTCAGTGGTGACACCGCGAACGGTGAGCTCGTGAGCGCGATGGACAGCGGCCTCAACTAGCCCCGGAGGAAGTACCGCCACCCCCCGGAAAAGCGCCGGGGAGACAGGACCGCCCCCTGTCTCCCCGGTTTTCGCGTTCCGGCCCCCTGAAGAGGTGGCGGGTTCCTATAGGTTCGGTCACGTCCTGCCGAAGGGCGGACGTGACCCGTCGAAGGAGCGCATGTGGCTGTCGTCCACCGCACGACCATGGCACCCACCAAGCTGGAACTGCTCGCCGGATGGCTCCCGGAGCAGACCTGGTACGTGGGTGACGCGAGGGAGCCGGAGCTCGCCGTGGCCGGCGGCTTCCGTCTGGACGATCCGGAGGGGGAAGTCGGGATCGAGATCATGATCGTGGTGGACACCGCCGCGCAGCGGCCGGTCGCGTACCTGGTGCCCATGAGCTACCGGGGCGCTCCCGCGGAGAACGTCCCCGGCACGGCCCTGATCGGTACCTCCGAACACGGCGTGCTCGGGACCCGGTGGATCTACGACGGCGTGCGGGACCCCGTGGCCGTGGATCAACTGCGAGCGCTCCTGCGCGGTGAGGCGGTTGCGCAGCACCGCAGTGAGAGCGACACCGCCGACCCCTCCGTCGCCGTGCACCCGGCCGGGCCCGAGGACGGGGCGGACCTGCGGGTCAACCGGATCCTGCGGCCCGCCGAGACCGCGGAGGACTCGTCCGCGGGCATCGTCGCGGGGTGGACCTGGCCCGACGGAACGTCCGTCCGGGGCGTGGTCGCCACCTCCGCCTCGCGGTAGGCAGCCGCGCGGACGGCAGAGGCCCCCCGGACTTCGTCCGGGGGGCCTCTGTCAGAGACAGCCTCTGTTCACGCCACATTGACCCTCTGGCCGGGAGGCGCCGCCTCCAGCCAGGCGAGGAAACCGGTCAGGGCGTCCTCGCTCATCGCCAGCTCCAGGCGCGTCCCCCGGTGGAGACAGCCGAGCACGACGGAGTCGGACAGGAGCGCGAGCTCCTCCTCGCCCTCGGGCAGCCGGCGCGCGACCACCTCGATGGCGGAGCGCTCCAGGCCACGGCGGGGACGGGGTGAGTACGAGAAGACCCGGAACCAGTCGACGCGGTCACCGCTGTAGCGGGCCACCCCGTACACCCAGCCCTTGCCGGACTGGTCCGGTTCCTCGGACACGTCCCAGCGCAGACTGCAGTCGAAGGTACCGCCCGAACGCTGGATCAGCCGCCTGCGGAGGCCGAAGACGAACAGGCCCACCGCGACCAGTACGACGACCAGGCCGCCCACCCACAAAGCGAGGACCATCTCCACCGACCTCCTCGCATCGTCGAGTAACGGATACCGAACCGAGCCGAAACGCACCGCACCTGCATCGCCTCAGCCGCGACACGGTCTGGATCTCTCCAGCTCGGGCCGCGGCTGAGTCAAAAACTCCTCGTGGGGACGCTCAGTGCGCCGCCACCGCACGCAGTCGCACATCGGCGCGCCGCTCGGCGGCGGCGTCCGTGTCCGACTTCGCGCGCTCCAGCGCACGCTCGGCGCGCTGGACGTCGATCTCGTCGGCAAGCTCGGCGATCTCCGCCAGCAACGAGAGCTTGTTGTCCGCGAACGAGATGAAACCGCCGTGCACAGCGGCGACAACAGTCCCGCCGTCGCTCGTACGGATCGTCACGGGGCCCGATTCCAGCACACCCAGGAGCGGCTGGTGACCGGGCATGACGCCGATGTCGCCGGACGTGGTACGTGCGACAACGAGGGTGGCCTCGCCGGACCAGACACTGCGGTCCGCGGCGACCAGCTCGACATGCAGCTCAGCAGCCAAGGGTGGCTCCTCGGGTCACCACCCGGCGGTCGTGCCGGGTGTCGTTTCAATTCTACGGGGCGTGGTGAGGGGGGCGGGACACACCCACCCCCCTCGGTGAGCCGGTGGCTCAGGAGACGCCGAGCTCCTTGGCCTTCGCCTTGAGGTCGTCGATGCCACCGCACATGAAGAACGCCTGCTCGGGGAAGTGGTCGTACTCCCCGTCACAGATCGCGTTGAACGCGGCGATCGACTCGTCGAGCGGAACGTCCGAACCGTCCAGGCCGGTGAACTGCTTGGCGGCGTGGGTGTTCTGCGACAGGAAGCGCTCGACGCGACGGGCACGGTGGACGACGAGCTTGTCCTCTTCGCCCAGCTCGTCGATACCGAGGATCGCGATGATGTCCTGGAGGTCCTTGTACTTCTGGAGGATCCCCTTGACGCGGCTGGCCGCGTCGTAGTGGTCCTGCGCGATGTAGCGCGGGTCCAGGATGCGGGACGTCGAGTCCAGCGGGTCCACGGCCGGGTAGATGCCCTTCTCGGAGATCGGACGGGAGAGAACCGTCGTCGCGTCGAGGTGGGCGAACGTGGTGGCCGGGGCCGGGTCGGTCAGGTCGTCCGCGGGGACGTAGATCGCCTGCATCGAGGTGATCGAGTGACCACGCGTCGAGGTGATGCGCTCCTGGAGCACACCCATCTCGTCGGCCAGGGTCGGCTGGTAACCCACCGCGGACGGCATGCGGCCGAGCAGCGTGGAGACCTCGGAACCGGCCTGCGTGAAGCGGAAGATGTTGTCGATGAAGAGCAGCACGTCCTGCTTCTGCACATCGCGGAAGTACTCCGCCATGGTCAGGGCGGACAGCGCGACCCGCAGACGGGTGCCCGGCGGCTCGTCCATCTGGCCGAAGACCAGCGCGGTCTTGTCCAGGACGCCCGACTCGGTCATCTCGTCGATGAGGTCGTTGCCCTCACGGGTGCGCTCACCGACGCCGGCGAACACCGACACACCCTCGTGCAGCTTCGCCACACGCATGATCATTTCCTGGATGAGGACCGTCTTGCCGACGCCCGCACCACCGAACAGACCGATCTTGCCGCCCTTGACGTACGGGGTCAGCAGGTCGACGACCTTCAGGCCGGTCTCGAACATCTCGGTCTTCGACTCGAGCTGGTCGAAGGCCGGGGCCTTGCGGTGGATCGGCCAGCGCTCGGTGATCTGCGCCTCGGCCTCCGGCTCGTTCAGGATCTTGCCGAGGGTGTTGAACACCTTGCCCTTGGTGATGTCACCGACGGGGACGGTGATGCCCGCGCCCGTGTCGGTCACCGGGGCCTGGCGGACCAGGCCGTCGGTGGGCTGCATCGAGATCGCGCGGACCAGGCCGTCACCCAGGTGCTGGGCGACTTCCAGGGTCAGCGTCTTACGAGCGCCGGCCTCGGCCGGGTCGTCAACCTCGACGTGGAGGGCGTTGTAGATCTCCGGCATCGCGTCGACGGGGAACTCCACGTCGACGACCGGGCCGATGACCCGGGCGACGCGGCCCGTGGCAGCGGCCGTCTCAACTGTCGTCGTCATTACTTGTCACTCCCCGCGGACGCGTCGGCCAGCGCACCTGCACCGCCGACGATCTCGCTGATTTCCTGGGTGATTTCGGCCTGGCGGGCCGCGTTGGCAAGCCGGGAGAGGCTCTTGATCAGGTCCCCGGCGTTGTCGGTCGCCGACTTCATCGCACGACGGCGGGCGGCGTGCTCGGAAGCGGCGGCCTGCAGCAGTGCGTTGTAGATACGGCTCTCGACATAGCGCGGCAGAAGGGCGTCGAGGACGTCCTCCGCCGACGGCTCGAACTCGAACAGCGGAAGGATCTCGCCCTTCTCGGTGTTCTCCTTCTCGCTCTCGTCGAGCGACAGCGGCAGCATCCGGCCGTCGACCGCGTTCTGCGTCATCATCGACACGAATTCCGTGAAGACGATGTGCAGCTCGTCGACGCCGCCCTCGGCCGTGTCCTTCTGGATGGCCTCGATGAGGGGCTCGGCGATCTTCTTGGCATCCGAGTACTCGGGGCTGTCGGTGAAACCGGTCCACGAATCCGAGACCTTGCGCTCACGGAAGCCGTAGTACGCGACACCCTTGCGGCCGACGATGTACGTGTCGACCTCCTTGCCCTCGGCCGCCAGCCGCTCCCGCAGCCGCTCCGCCGCCTTGATGGCGTTGGAGGAGTAGCCGCCGGCCAGACCGCGGTCGCTCGTGAGGAGCAGGACCGCGGCCCGGGCCGGGGCCTCGGCCTCGGTGGTGAGCGGATGGTTGGTGTTCGAGCCGGTCGCCACCGCGGTCACCGCGCGGGTGAGCTCGGTCGCGTACGGCATCGACGCCGCCACCTTGCGCTGCGCCTTGACGATGCGCGAGGCGGCGATCATCTCCATCGCCTTGGTGATCTTCTTGGTCGCGGTGACGGCTTGGATGCGGCGCTTGTAAACGCGAAGCTGAGCGCCCATCGATCAGCCCTCGCCCAGGAGCTTGCCGTCCGAGGTCTCGAACTGCTGCTTGAAGGAGGCGATCGCGTCGGCGATCGACTGCAGCGTGTCGTCGGACATCTTGCCGCCCTCGGCGATGCTGGTCAGCAGGTCCTTGCGCTCGCGGCGCAGGAACTCGAGCAGCTCGGTCTCGAAGCGACGGATGTCCTCGACCGGGACGTCGTCCATCTTGCCCGTGGTACCGGCCCAGACGGAGACGACCTGCTCCTCCATCGGGAACGGCGCGTACTGGGGCTGCTTCAGCAGCTCGACCATGCGCTTACCGCGCTCCAGCGACGCCTTGGAGGCCGCGTCCAGGTCGGAACCGAAGGCGGCGAACGCCTCCAGCTCGCGGTACTGGGCGAGGTCCACGCGGAGCCGGCCGGACACCTGCTTCATGGCCTTGTGCTGCGCGGAGCCACCGACTCGGGAGACCGAGATACCGACGTTGAGCGCCGGACGCTGACCCGCGTTGAACAGGTCGGACTCCAGGAAGCACTGGCCGTCGGTGATGGAGATGACGTTGGTCGGGATGAACGCCGACACGTCGTTCGCCTTGGTCTCGACGATCGGGAGACCCGTCATCGAACCGGCGCCCATCTCGTCGGAGAGCTTGGCGCAGCGCTCCAGCAGACGCGAGTGCAGGTAGAAGACGTCGCCCGGGTAGGCCTCACGGCCCGGCGGACGGCGCAGCAGAAGCGACACGGCGCGGTAGGCGTCGGCCTGCTTCGAGAGGTCGTCGAAGATGATGAGGACGTGCTTGCCGTCGTACATCCAGTGCTGGCCGATGGCCGAACCGGTGTACGGCGCCAGGTACTTGAAGCCGGCCGGGTCGGACGCCGGGGCGGCGACGATGGTCGTGTACTCGAGCGCGCCGGCCTCTTCGAGGGCACCGCGCACGGAGGCGATGGTGGAGCCCTTCTGACCGATGGCGACGTAGATGCAGCGCACCTGCTTGTTCACGTCGCCCGAGCGCCAGTTGTCGCGCTGGTTGATGATCGTGTCGACGGCCAGAGCGGTCTTACCCGTCTGACGGTCGCCGATGATCAGCTGACGCTGGCCGCGGCCGATCGGCACCATGGCGTCGACGGCCTTGTAGCCGGTCTGCATCGGCTCGTGCACCGACTTGCGGACCATGACGCCAGGGGCCTGCAGCTCGAGGGCGCGACGGCCTTCGGTCGCGATCTCGCCGAGACCGTCGATCGGGTTGCCGAGCGGGTCGACGACGCGGCCGAGGTAGCCCTCGCCGACGCCGACGGAGAGCACCTCACCGGTGCGCTGCACCGGCTGGCCCTCCTCGATCCCGCTGAACTCGCCGAGGACGATCGCACCGATCTCGCGCTCCTCGAGGTTGAGGGCGAGACCGAGGGTGCCGTCCTCGAACTTCAGCAGCTCGTTCGCCATGGCGGAGGGCAGGCCCTCCACCTTCGCGATGCCGTCGCCGGCAACGCTGACCGTCCCGACCTCCTCGCGCGAGGCCGCGTCCGGCTGGTACGACTGGACAAAGTTATCCAGTGCGTCCCGGATCTCCTCCGGCCGGATCGTAAGCTCCGCCATCTGGGGTTCCCTGCTCTCCTTGTTGGGCCCGAAGTTTCTCAAAGGGGTCTGGGGGCGACCCCCAGGAATCTTCTGCAATTTCTGCACGGCCCAACCGGGCCGCAATTCTTGCTCGTTCAGTTGGTGCTGTGGCGCTGTGCGCTGTCAGCCGGCCATCCTGCGGGTGACCTCTTCGAGGCGCTCCGCGATCGTGCCGTTGATGACCTCGTCACCGACGCGCACCGAGATCCCGCCGAGGACCTCGGGGTCCACGTCCAGGTTCAGGTGCATCTGCCGACCGTAGATCTTCGCCAGAGCCGCGCCGAGGCGCTGCTTCTGCCGGTCGGACAGCGGCACCGCTGAGGTGACGACGGCGACCGTGCGATCCCGGCGCTCCGCGGCGAGCCTGGACAGGGAGTCGAGTCCCGATTCCAGGCTACGTCCTCGGGGCTGCGTCACGAGGCGCGTGATCACGCGCTCGGTGACCGGCTGGGCCTTGCCGGCGAGCAGGCTGCGGAGCAGCTCGCTCTTGGCGGAGACCGTGGCCGACTTGCTGGTCAGGGCGGACCGCAGTGCCACGTCGGAGGAGACGATCCGGCCGAACCGGAACAGCTCGTCCTCGACGTCGTCGAGGCCACCGGCGCGCTGGGCGGCGGTGAGGTCGGCGGTGTTCGCCAGCTCCTCGACCGCGTCGACCAGGTCACGCGACTGCGACCAGCGCGAACGGACCATGCCGGAGACCAGGTCCACGGCTTCGCCGCCCACCTGGCCGCGCAGCAGCCGTCCGGCCAGCTCGGCCTTGGCCTCGCCGCCCTGCGACGGGTCGGTGAGGACCCGGCGCAGCGATACCTCGCGGTGGAGCAGCGCGGTGACGGCTGCCAGCTCCTCGGCGAGCTTCGCCGCGTCGACCGACGTGGAGTCGGTCAGTGCGTCGAGGCGCTCGCGCGCGGCGGCCAGCGCCTCGCGGCTCGCTCCGTTCATCGGACGGCCTCGGCCTTCGCCTCGAGCTCGTCGAGGAACCGGTCGACGGTGCCGCTCTGCCGGGCGTGGTCCTCGAGGGACTCGCCGACGAGCTTGCCGGCCAGGGCGGTGGCGAGGGAGCCCACGTCCTGACGCAGCGCGGACGCCGCGGCCTTGCGGTCGGCCTCGATCTGGGCGTGGCCGGCGGCGATGATCTCCTCGCGCTGCCGCTGACCTTCCGCCCTCATCTCCTGGATGATGACGGCACCCTGCTCCTGCGCCTCCTGGCGCAGACGGGCGGCCTCGTGGCGGGCCTCGGCGAGCTGAGCCTTGTACTGCTCAAGAACGCTCTGGGCCTCGGTCTGGGCCGCATCGGCCTTCTCGATACCGCCTTCGATGGCCTCGCGGCGCTCTTCCAGAACCTTGTTGATGTTCGGGAGGAGCTTCTTGGCGAGGAAGCCGAAGACGATGGCGAAGGCGATCAGGCCGATGACGATCTCGGGGATCGCCGGAAGCAGCGGGTTCTGGATCTCTTCCTCGGCCGCCAGCTGTAGGGCGTTCACATCAATGCCTTTCGTCGCATCGGGCAGTCGGAATGCCGCGACTTAGTCGACCGGGTAGACGAAGGGCATGACGAGACCGATCAGGGCGAGCGCCTCACAGAGCACGAAGCCGAGGATCTGGTTCGAGCGGATCAGGCCGGCTGCCTCGGGCTGACGGGCCAGCGCCTGGGTGCCGTTACCGAAGATGATGCCGACGCCGACGCCGGGGCCGATCGCGGCGAGGCCGTAACCGATGGAACCGAGGTTGCCCGTGATGTTGACGGCGGCGAGGGTCTCAAGAGCGGACATGCCGTTTCTTCCTTCTCTTTCAGAACCGGTGGGGGTTGGCCACCGGACGACTATCGGGGGTGGAGCTGGCTGCTCAGTGGTGCTCGGCGAGAGCGCCCTGAATGTAGTTGCAGGCCAGAAGGACGAACACGTAGGCCTGCAGCGCCTGGATGAACAGCTCGAAGGCGGTCATCAGGATGGTCATCACGAACGACACACCGGCGTAGGCGATGCCGATGCCGTTCAGCAGGTACCAGCTGGCGATGGTGAAGATCAGCAGCAGCACGTGGCCGGCGAACATGTTGGCGAACAGTCGCACGGCGTGCGTGAAGGGCCGGATCAGCAGGTTCGACATGATCTCGATGAGCATGACGAAGGGAAGAGCCGGGCCGATCGACGGGTCGTAGCCGGAGATGTTCTTCCAGCCGCCGACGAAACCGTGCCGCTTGAAGGTCAGGCTGACCCAGAGGACGTACACGATCGCGGCCAGCGCCACCGGGAATCCGATGACCGAGACCACCGGGAACTGGGCGAAGGGAATGATCGCCCAGAGGTTCATGATCCAGATGAAGAAGAACAGCGAGACCATGAGGGGCACGTACTTCTTGCCCTCACGCTTGCCGAGCGTCTCGTACACCACACCGGTGCGGATGAAGTCGTAACCCGCCTCGGCGACCATCTGGAGCTTTCCGGGCACGACCTTCGGCTTGCTGAAAGCCGCCCAGAAGAAGCCGACGACGACAACGGTGCTCAGGACCGCCAGCAGCATCGGCTTGTTGAACTCGATGCCGCCGACGGTGAACATCGGCTCGAAAACAAAGGAGTGCAGGCCAGGAGCCGGGAAGCCGCATCCGTCGAAGATGTGGCAGTCGGTCTCGAAGGCGAGCACCGTCGTCGGGTCAGCACTCACCGCGGGCTCCTTCAGCGTGGCGCATAGGTACGGCAACCTCGTTGTGTCGGCGCGGCAGGCAGCCGCTGGTCGGCACTGGACTGGTGTTACGGATGGGGGGCGGCTCAGGCATTACGCCTCGCGATGAAGCAGGCGCCGTTTTTGATGCCCGCGCCCGCAGTGCCGCAGTTGGCACCGGACGATAGCAGGGTCTCGAACGACCGCTTATCCCGGCCCTACCCCTCACGTCGACGACCCCATGTTCTCGGGCTTCTTGCCCGCGGACGAGTCCGGCTCGACGTAGAGGATCTTGGCTTTCATGTGCACGCGGATCTGCGCCGCGACCCAGCTGAGAGTCGCGACCATCACCCCGGCGGCGAAAGCCCTGGGATTGAACAGCGTCGTGTCCTTGAACGCGGCGACGAAGACGAACAGCAGCAGCAGTTCGGTCGTGTACAGCAACAGCCCCATGGACTGGAACAGATGCGGCAGCGACTTCGCGGTGCGCTGCAGGACGCCGAGCCCGATTCCCATGAAGAGAATCACCACCAGCGTCCCGACCGTCGCACCGACCGCTCCCTTGCCGCCGGCGAGCGCAGCGCTGACGGCGACGGTGACGACACCGACGGCAGCAGTGGGCACGGCGGTGTGAAGGAGAGTCCGGACGTCGTTGGACGGCATGGCGGTTACTCCGCGTTGCAGGGGGTGGGCAAAGGTCGTCAGGGACGAGCGTAGGCCCGGTCCGAGTCGATGTTTCGGGCCAATGGACCGTGCTACTCAGGTCCTTCGGCTTCCTCACCGGGCTTCGTGAACGGTATCACAAACTATTTGATGAGGTCTTTACTCAGAACGTGTGCCAGCTGTCACACATGAGGGTTACTCCGCGCGTGTGTGCAGAACATCACGACGCAATGTCTGGTATGGGGACTTCTGTACGGCAGGATCAGCGCGGCGAGTCGGCACGGTCCCGATCCGTGAAGCGCGAACGGGGGCCGATGGCTGTCGCTCCGTTGACGCCCGAGACGCCCACGGCGACCGGGGTCCGTTCCGGTGCCGGGGAGGTCATCTGTGAACCGTCCAGGCCCTGTTGTCCCTGCGGGGCCTCCTCGTCGCCCTCCTCACGCCGCTGCCTGCGCCGGTAGCGCGGCGGCACGAAGGACTCCGCCCAGCGCGGTGCGCGCGGGGTGAACCGGGGCATGAGCAGCAGGACCAGGCCCACGGCACTGAGCCCCACGATCACCAGCACGATCCACAGCGACGCGGAGTGCACGGAGTACCCGACGGCGCCGAAGGCGATCAGCGCGGACCAGAAGTACATGATCAGCACCGACCTGCTGTGCGAGTGCCCGACCTCCAGCAGCCGGTGGTGCAGGTGACCGCGGTCGGCCGCGAACGGCGACTGCCCGTTCCACGTACGCCGCACGATGGCCAGCACCAGGTCGGCGGCCGGGATCGCGATGATCGTCAGGGGCAGCAGCAGCGGGATGAAGACCGGGAGCATCGCGTGGGTGGCCCCGCGCTCGCCGCCGACGAAGATGCCCAGACGGTCGGGGTCGACCTGCCCGGTGATCGAGATCGCGCCCGCGGCCAGCACCAGACCGATGAGCATCGACCCCGAGTCGCCCATGAAGATTCTCGCGGGGTGCATGTTGTGCGGCAGGAAGCCGAGGCACATGCCCATGAGGATCACGGCGAAGAGCGTCGCCGGCGCGGCCTCCTCGATCCCGTAGCCGTACCAGAGCCGGTAGGCGTAGATGAAGAACGCCGCCGACGCGATGCAGACCATGCCCGCGGCCAGGCCGTCCAGGCCGTCGACGAAGTTGACCGCGTTGATGGTGATCACGACCAGGGCGACGGTGAGCAGCGTGCCCTGCCACTGGGTGAGTGCGACCGTGCCGACACCGGGGATGGGCAGCCACAGGATCGTCAGACCCTGGATGACCATCACCGCGGCGGCGATCATCTGCCCGCCCAGCTTGATCAGCGCGTCGATCTCGAACTTGTCGTCCAGGACGCCGATCAGCCAGATGAGCGCGGCGCCGGACAGCAGCGCGCGCGGCTCGTTCGAGAGCTTGAAGACACTCGTCAGGTTGAACAGATGGGCGGCGACGACCAGCCCCGCGCACAGTCCGCCGAACATCGCGATGCCGCCGAGCCTCGGCGTCGGCTCGCGGTGCACGTCGCGCGCGCGGATGGCGGGCATCGCCCCGACCGCGATGGCGAACTTCCGCACCGGCCCGGTCAGCAGATAGGTCACTGCGGCCGTGGCACAGAGCGTCAGCAGGTAATCACGCACGGGCTGCCCCAGAAATCTAGCTGTTGACCGAGCCTCACACCGTCGACCGTACCGTGCGGGACGGCGAGGGCTCCTGCTGCGCCGGATCCGGTGGGAACCGGACGGCTTCCCCCGGCGGACCGAGGAGCGCGACGCCCGTGAGCCCACGACCCCGATACCGGCGAAGGGAAGCGTGGAGGGAGCATCCGCTCCGGCCACAGTGTAGATCGGACCCGCGAGCCGCCAGGACACGCCCGCCGCGACGGTGCGGCCACTCTTCACGACGAGGAAAGGACCTCCGCCGGTTCCGTGCTCCGCGGCCGACTAAGGACGCGCCCGGGGCGCGGTCTCCGGCGGGACCGGGTGACGCGCCGCGAGATCGCGGACCTGCGCGCGGATCGCGCCCGTGCCGCCCTCCTCGCGTACGGCGGCGCCGAACAGTCCGGCGATCTCGGCCATGTCGTCCTCGTCCATGCCCTGGGTGGTGACGGCCGCGGTGCCGAGCCGGATGCCGCGCGCGTCCCCGTACGGGAGCGCGCACGTGTCCAGGACCATGCCGGCCGCCATGAGCCGCTCGCGTGCGACGCGGCCGTCGACGCCGAGCGGGCCGGGGTCCGCGACGACGATGTGGGTGTCCGTGCCGCCGGTGGTGATCTCGAAGCCCTCGGCCTCCAGCGCCGAGGCGAGGACACGGGCGTGGGCGACGACACGGTGGGCGTAGACCGCGTAGGCCGGCGTCGCGGCCTCCCCGAACGCCACCGCCTTCGCCGCGATCGTGTTCATCTGGGCGCCGCCCTGGGTGAAGGGGAACACAGCGCGGTCGATGCGCTCCGACAGCTCGACGCCGCACAGGAGCATGCCGCCGCGCGGTCCGCGCAGCACCTTGTGCGTCGTCGCGCACACCACGTCCGCGTACGGGACCGGGCTGGGCGCCGCTCCCCCGGCGATCAGCCCCATGGGGTGGGCGGCATCCGCGATCAGATAGGCGCCCACCTCGTCGGCGATGTCCCGGAACTGCTCGTAGTCGGGATGGCGCGGGTACGAGATCGACCCGCAGACGATCGCCTTGGGGCGCCGTGCCCTGGCCAGGGCACGCACCTGGGCGTAGTCGATGAGCCCGCTGTCGGGGTCGACGCCGTATCCGGCGAATTCGAACCAGCGTCCGGAGAAGTTGCCCGGGGCGCCGTGGGTGAGATGCCCGCCGTACGGAAGGCCCATGGCCAGCACCGTGTCGCCGGGGCGCAGCAGCGCGGCGTAGGCGGCGAGGACGGCCGAGGAGCCGGAGTGCGGCTGGACGTTGGCGTGCTCGGCGCCGAACAGCGACATGGCGCGCCGGATCGCGGCGCGCTCGGCCGCGTCGGCCTGTTCGCACCCACCGTGGTGGCGGGCTCCGGGATAGCCCTCGGCGTACTTGTTGGCGAGCGGGGAGCCGAGGGCGGCGAGCACGGCGGGCGAGGTGAAGTTCTCGGCGGCGATCAGCTGGAGCGTGTTCGCCTGCCTGTCCGCCTCGGCCAGCAGAATGCCGCCGATCTCCGGATCCTGGCGGAGCAGGACGCCGGCATCCTGCGGCACGCCGGTGCCGTACGAGGAGGGTGGTGGGGCGGTGGCGCGTGCGGCTGGAGTGGTGACCGACATGTGACGGCTCCGGGCCTGAGGAGGGGGGTGCGTGGCGTCAGCTCCAATGTAGGCCCGCCCCCGGCCCTCTGCCCGCTGCCGTGCGGTCCTCTACGCCGGTCGGCGCACCCTCAGTGCGGAGCGCGTACGCCGGTCAGCGCCGTCATGACGGGGTCGAGCGCCTGGCTGATCTCGTCGCCGATGGAGCGGAAGAACGTGATCGGGGCGCCGTACGGGTCGTAGACCTCGTCCGCCTCCGCGGTCGGCGCCAGCAGCCAGCCGCGCAGGGCCGCCGCGGCGCGCACCAGCGCGCGGGCGCGCTCGACGACGCCCTCCTCGCGGGCGTCCGGCAGGGTGGCGGGGTCTATGGCCCGCACCAGCCGGGTGAACTCCTTGAGGGTGAAGGTGCGCAGGCCCGCCGAGTGGCCCATCGAGATCACCTGGGCGCGGTGGTCACGGGTGGCGGTGAGCACCAGGTCCGCGCGGATCACGTGCTCGTCGAGGAGCTCACGGCCGACGAAGCCGGTGGCGTCCGCGCCGAAGTCGGCGAGGACGACCTCGGCGTTGGCCTCCATGGGCGCGCCCTCGTGTCCCCAGGTGCCCGCGCTCTCGACGATGAGGCCGCCGCTCAGCGGATCGCCGAGGCGGTCCACGAGGGCATGGCGGGTCAGCCGCTCGGTGATGGGCGAGCGGCAGACGTTGCCGGTGCTGACGTGGAGGATGCGGAAAGTGTCCTGCTGCCCCGCTATGCCACGCCCCTGCGGGGCGGTCAATTGGCCACCTCGAGGTCGGGTACCACCTTGCGGAGTTCCTCGACGGTGAGCGCTCCCGCTCGCAGCAGCACCGGGACCTTGCCGGTGACGTCGATGATCGAGGACGGGACGATGCCGGGGGTCGGTCCGCCGTCCAGGTAGACCGAGACGCTGTCGCCGAGCATCTCCTGGGCGGAGTCGCACGTCTCCGGCGAGGGGTGTCCGGTGAGGTTCGCGCTGGAGACGGCCATCGGGCCGACCTCCGTGAGGAGCTCGATGGCGACCGGGTGCAGCGGCATCCGGACGGCGACGGTGCCACGGGTGTCGCCGAGGTCCCACTGGAGCGAGGGCTGGTGCCTGGCGACGAGCGTGAGGGCGCCGGGCCAGAACGCGTCGACGAGCTCCCAGGCCTGCTCGGAGAAGTCGGTGACCAGGCCGTGCAGGGTGTTCGGGGAGCCGATCAGGACGGGAGTCGGCATGTTGCGGCCACGGCCCTTGGCGTCGAGCAGGTCGGCGACGGCCTCCGAGCTGAAGGCGTCCGCGCCGATCCCGTACACGGTGTCCGTGGGCAGCACGACCAGTTCGCCCCGGCGGACGGCGGACGCGGCCTCACGCAGACCGGTCGTGCGGTCGGTCGCGTCGTTGCAGTCGTATCGCCGTGCCATCAGCCGGCCTCCTCGGACATGTACGGGTGTGAAGGGTGGGATCGTTGCGCTGCCGGTGTGCCGGTGGTCACGGCATGGCCTTGCGGGCCGTCGCGAACCGGGGCCGGTTGTTCAGGTCGGGGTGGTCGGCGGCGTCCGCCCAGCCACGCTCCTCGGTGAAGATCCACGGGACCTGGCCGCCCTGGGTGTCGGCGTGCTCGATGACGACGAGCCCGCCAGGGCGGAGCAGGCGGTGGGCGGTGCGCTCTATGCCCCGGATGGTGTCGAGACCGTCCTCGCCGGAGAACAGCGCCATCTGCGGGTCGTGGTCGCGGGCCTCGGGCGCCACGTACTCCCACTCGGTGAGCGGGATGTAGGGCGGGTTGGAGATGACCAGGTCGACCTGGCCGTCGAGCTCGGGGAGGGCGCTCAGCGCGTCGCCGCGGTGCACCGTGACCCTGGACCCCTCGGCGTTCTTCCGGGTCCACCTCAGGGCGTCCTCGGACAGCTCCACGGCGTGCACGCGGGAGCGCGGCACCTCCTGGGCCATGGCCAGCGCGATCGCGCCGGAACCGGTGCAGAGGTCGACGATGAGCGGTTCGACGACGTCCATCGCGCGGACCGCGTCTATGGCCCAGCCGACGACCGACTCGGTCTCGGGGCGGGGCACGAAGACGCCGGGGCCCACCTGGAGCTCCAGGTAGCGGAAGAAGGCGCGGCCGGTGATGTGCTGGAGCGGCTCGCGGGCCTCGCGGCGGGCGATCGTCTCCCAGTAGCGGGCGTCGAAGTCGGCGTCCGGCACGTTGTGCAGCTCGCCCCGCTTGACCCCGTGCACGAACGCGGCGAGTTCCTCGGCGTCGAATCGCGGTGAGGGGACACCGGCGTCGGCCAGCCGCTGGGTGGCCTGGGCCACCTCGGCGAGCAGCAGGTTCATCGCGGTTCTCCGTACGGGTTCACGAGCGGGGCGGGGCGGTCGAACTCATGCGGCGGCGAGCTTCGCCGCGGAGTCGGCGTCGACGCAGGCCTGGATGACGGCGTCGAGGTCGCCGTCGAGCACCTGGTCCAAGTTGTACGCCTTGAAGCCGACGCGGTGGTCCGAGATCCGGTTTTCCGGGAAGTTGTACGTCCGGATCTTCTCGGAGCGGTCCACCGTGCGCACCTGGCTGCGGCGTACGTCGGAGGCCTCCTGCTCGGCGGCTTCCTGGGCCGCGGCCAGCAGCCGGGAGCGCAGGATACGCATGGCCTGCTCCTTGTTCTGGAGCTGGCTCTTCTCATTCTGGCAGGAGGCGACGACGCCGGTCGGCAGATGCGTGATACGGACGGCGGAGTCCGTGGTGTTGACGGACTGGCCACCGGGACCTGACGAGCGGTACACGTCGATGCGGAGGTCGTTGGCGTGGATCTCGACGTCGACCTCCTCGGCCTCGGGCGTGACGAGCACACCGGCGGCGGAGGTGTGGATGCGGCCCTGGGACTCGGTGGAGGGCACGCGCTGCACCCGGTGCACGCCGCCCTCGTACTTCATCCGCGCCCAGACGCCCTGGCCGGGCTCGGTCGCGCCGTTGCCGCCCTTGGTCTTCACGGCGACCTGCACGTCCTTGTAGCCGCCGAGCTCGGACTCCGTGGAGTCGATGATCTCGGTCTTCCAGCCGACGCGCTCGGCGTAGCGCAGATACATGCGCAGGAGGTCGCCGGCGAAGAGGGCGGACTCGTCGCCGCCCGCGCCCGCCTTGATCTCCAGCAGCACGTCCTTGTCGTCGCTGGGGTCGCGCGGGACCAGGAGGAGCCGGAGCTTCTCGGTGATCTCCTCGCGCTGCTTCTCCAGGACCTTGACCTCGGCGGCGAAGTCCGGATCGTCGGCGGCGAATTCGCGGGCCGTCCCGATGTCGTCGCCGGTCTGCTTCCAGGACCGGTACGTGGAGACGATCGGGGTCAGCTCCGCGTAGCGCTTGTTGAGCTTGCGCGCGTTGGCCTGGTCGGCGTGGACCGACGGGTCGGCGAGCTGCTTCTCGAGATCGGCGTGCTCGCCGATCAGTTCCTCGACCGCCTCGAACATCTTCGGGCTCCTGGTTTCTGCGTCATACGTCTGCGGGCCTGCTGGACGGCTTACCGGCGGTTCCGCGCCCTGGAGGGCGCACCCTGCCGCGCAGCCGGAAAAAACGCCGGCCCCGGCGCCCCCGCTAGAGGGCGCCGGGAACCGGCGCAGTGGCTCGCTACTTGCTGGCGGAGCCGGCAGCCTTGCCGAAGCGGGCCTCGAAGCGGGCCACGCGGCCGCCGGTGTCGAGGATCTTCTGCTTGCCCGTGTAGAACGGGTGGCACTCGGAGCAGACGTCGGCGCGGATGGCGCCGCCCTGCAGGGTGCTCCGGGTGGTGAACGACGCACCGCAGGTGCAGCTGACCTGCGTCTCGACGTACTCGGGGTGAATGTCGCGCTTCAAGGTGTCTCCTAGTTTCGGGAGGGCTCCGGGTCGTTCGCGCGGATTGCGCGTCCGTGAACCGGGGCCGACGTACCAGTCTGCCAGGACCGGCCGTATCTCCCAAAACGAGGACCCGGCCGCGGGTATTCCCGCGCGTCCGGGGGACGTTCCGCGACCGTGCGGTCGCGGAACGTGCCGTCACCGTACGACTTTCCCCGCCTCGCCCTTGTCGCCGGCCGACTGCGCGGTGGCGGACGCCGGGACGGGCTTGTCCTGCTTGAGCGCCGCCCACACCTGGCGGTCGGCCTTCTCCTGGGGCAGCACCCGGTTGGGATCCTGGGGGTCGTACTCGACGGGCAGCGTGATCATGTCGACGTTCTGGGAACCGAGCCCCTTGAGCCCGTTCGCGAAGCCGGTGAGTTTCTTGACGGAGGCCAGCTCGGAGTCGGTGGTGACGGCCTTGGTGGCGGTGTCGGCGAGTTGGAACAACGTCTTCGGGTTCGAGAACACCCCGACGCTCTTCGCCTGGTCCATCAGCGCCTTCACGAAGGCCTGCTGGAGCTGGATGCGGCCCAGATCGCTGCCGTCGCCGACGCTGTGGCGCGTGCGGACGAGGCCGAGCGACTGCTCCCCGCTCAGGGTGTGCGTGCCGGGCTTCAGCGCGAGGTGGCTGTCGGGGTCGTCGATCGCCTGCGAGGTGGTGATCTCGACGCCGCCGAGCCCGTCGACGAGCTTCTTGAAGCCGGTGAAGTCGACCTCGACGTAGTGGTCCATGCGGATGCCGGACATGGCCTCGACGGTCTTCACCGCGCAGGCGGGCCCGCCGACCTGGTAGGCCGAGTTGAACATCGTCTGGTGCTCGGCGCCGACCTGTTCGCCGGTCGTGTCGCTCGTGCAGGCGGGACGGTCGACGAGGGTGTCCCTCGGGACCGAGACCACGCTGGCGGAGGTGTGGCCCTCGTTGACGTGGACGATCATCGCGGTGTCGGCACGCGCGGTGCCCTCGTCGGCGCCGTACTCGCCGTTGGCGCCGGAACGGGAGTCCGATCCGAGGACCAGGATGTCCTGGGACCCGTTGTCCACGTCGTCAGGGCGGTCGGTCCCCAGGGCGGCGTCGATGTCGACGCCCTTCAGGTTCCCGTTGAGCGTGAAGTAGGCGTAGCCGAGTCCGGAACCGCCGACGACCACCAGGGCGGCGGCGCCCCACAGGGCGGTGTTCCTGACCCGCCGGCCTCGCGAGGGCCTCTTCCGGCGGCTGCCGGTGCCGCGTATTCGGCCGGTGCTCCTGCTCTGGTCGCTCATGCGGATCCCTCTTTCCGTTCCTCGCTGCTACCCCCTGCCGTGGTGCACGGGCGTGGTCCGGTGTCACACGGTGCGACGACCGGAGCAGCGAGAAGCGTTGCACAACGAGCTGAGGCCCCCGCCGGACGGCGGGGGCCTCACCCGTGGCAGGTGAGCGGACCGGGAACCCGGCGCTCACCTGGTGTTTCAGCCGACCGTGTAGTAGCTGTTCCAGCCGGTTCCGAGCTTCACCTGTGTGGCAAAGATCTCGGAGGTGCCGACGCCCGTGCCCTTGAGGAGGTACAGGGCGCCCGCGGGGGTGCGTGCCACGAGGTCCGACTTGGCGTCGCCGTTGACGTCGCCGGGCGTGACCAGCAGGTCGTAGGCGGACCAGTTGCTGCGGACCTTGACCGGGGTCTCGAACGGGGCGGTGGACTTGCCGGTGCCCTTGGCGATGTAGAGGTCGTTGGTGCCGCCGCGGCGCAGGAGCAGGTCGTTCTTGCCGTCGTAGGTGAAGTCACCGTGACCGCGGACCTGGTTGTACACCTGGTAGCCGGTCGTCGCCTTGACCGCCGTGTTGAACTTCCCGTTGCCGTAGCTCGGGTACACCATGAGGTCGCCGGTCGAGGTGACCGCCAGGATGTCGCCCTTGCCGTCGTTGTTCACGTCACCGGGGGCGACGATCGCGCGGACGGTCTTCCAGTTGCTGAAGATCTTGGTCTTCGCGTACGTCGAGCTGGTCGCCGACCTGTGCAGCCAGTAGACGTCACCCGTGGAGCTCTGGCGGGCGACGAGGTCCTCGTAACCGTCACGGTTGAGGTCCGTCTGGATGATCAGGTTGTACGCGCTGTACGAGCCCGCGAAGGCCTTGCGCGCGGCGAGCGCCTCGCCGGTGGAGTTCATCGTGTAGGCCGTCGCCCCGGTGGTGCGGGCGAACAGGTCGGCACGGTGGTCCCGGCTGAAGCTGGTGTCGTCGATCCGCGGCTGGATCGAGCGGTAGTACGTCGCGACCTTGGTGTAGGCGTCGTACGTGCCCTGGATGTTGCAGGCCTCGAAGTCGCTGGCCGGACCCCAGGAAGTGATGCCGATGACCCGGCCGCTGACGAACATCGGGCTGCCCGAGTCGCCGGGGCAGGTCGCTTGGCCCGTGGTGTCGCTCCCGGTACCTCCGACGCCCGCGCAGATCATGTGGCCGGGCTTGTAGGCGCCCGGTACGTTCACCGCGGTGTCCAGGTTCTCCGAGCACTCGGCGTCCGAGCGCAGCGGCTGCTCCAGGCGCAGGAGGGTGTCCGACAGCGGGGCGGTGTCCCAGTCGGAACCCGTCATGCCCCAGCCGTACGTCGTGGCCACGGTGCCCGGGGTGTACCGGGCGGTGTCGCCGTACGAGGCCGGCTGGGCCGGGGTGTAGGACAGCGGCTTGGAGAGCGTCAGCAGCGCGATGTCGTTGTCGATCGCGTCCGCGTCGTACGTACCCGCGAAGTAGGAGCGGGTGATCTCGACTGCGGTTCCCTCGTCATCGGGACCGCCCGCGAGCTTGGCGGTTCCGGCGAGCACCATTCCGTGCCCGGCCATGTCGAGCGCCTTGCCGTTCTCGTCGGTGACGCAGTGCGCCGCCGTCATCACCTTGTTGGGCGCGACGAGCGTGCCGCCGCAGGTGAAGTAGAAATATCCGTCGTTGTCCCACTCGAACAGGAGCTGCACCATCCAGGGAGCGCTGCTGAACGAGGTGTTGGTGCCGCCGATTATCTTCGACGACATGTTCTTCGGGCTGACCACCTTGGCGCCCTTCGGCGGCAGGAACTGCTCGCCGCCGTCATCGGCCTGGGCGGTGGCCGTCAGGCCGCCCCCCAGAAGTGCCAGCGTGGCGAACCCGGCAGCGAGGTATCTGCTGAGCCTTCCTACCGGTATGCCACGACGCGACATGCGCACACAAGTCTCCCGTTGTCCAAAGTAATTCGGTGTGTGGTGCCGTATGTGGGGGGAGAGTGACGGCGAGTTGAATGGTACATGCAGAAATCCGCCCCGTCACCGAAGTAACAGGGCGGATTTCAGCGAAAGTTGACCGATATAGCGTCAGAAGTGAATTCAGTCGTTCCCATTGCCGTTGCCCGGCGTGGTCTTCTGGATCTGAAGCAGGAACTCCGCATTCGACTGCGTCTTCTTCATCCGGTCCAGCAGCAACTCGATCGCCTGCTGCTGGTCGAGGGCGTGCAGCACCCGGCGCAGCTTCCAGACGACGGCCAATTCGTCGGTGCCCAGCAGGATTTCTTCCTTACGGGTGCTGGACGCGTCGACGTCCACCGCCGGGAAGATGCGCTTGTCCGAGAGCTTCCGGTCGAGCTTGAGCTCCATGTTGCCGGTGCCCTTGAACTCCTCGAAGATCACCTCGTCCATGCGCGAGCCGGTCTCGACGAGCGCGGTGGCCAGGATGGTCAGCGAGCCGCCGTCCTCGATGTTGCGCGCCGCGCCGAAGAAGCGCTTCGGCGGGTACAGCGCGGTCGAGTCGACACCACCGGACAGGATGCGGCCGGAGGCCGGTGCCGCCAGGTTGTAGGCGCGGCCCAGGCGGGTGATCGAGTCCAGCAGGACCACGACGTCGTGGCCCAGCTCCACGAGGCGCTTCGCACGCTCGATGGCGAGCTCGGCGACCGTGGTGTGGTCCTCGGCGGGACGGTCGAAGGTCGAGGAGATGACCTCGCCCTTCACCGACCGCTGCATGTCGGTGACCTCTTCCGGACGCTCGTCGACCAGGACGACCATCAGGTGGCACTCGGGGCTGTTGACCGTGATCGCGTTGGCGATGGCCTGGAGGATCATGGTCTTACCGGTCTTCGGCGGGGCCACGATCAGGCCTCGCTGGCCCTTGCCGATCGGCGCGACCAGGTCGATGATCCGGGTGGTCAGGACGTTGGAGTCGGTCTCCAGACGGAGCCTGTCCTGCGGGTACAGCGGGGTCAGCTTCTGGAACTCGGGGCGTCCCCGGCCGCTCTCCGGCGCCATGCCGTTGACGGAGTCGAGGCGGACCAGCGCGTTGAACTTCTCGCGGCGCTCGCCGTCCTTGGGCTGGCGCACGGCGCCGGTGACGTGGTCACCCTTGCGCAGGCCGTTCTTGCGGACCTGGGCGAGCGAGACGTACACGTCGTTCGGGCCCGGCAGGTAGCCGGAGGTCCGGATGAACGCGTAGTTGTCGAGGATGTCGAGGATGCCCGCGACGGGGATCAGGACGTCGTCGTCGGCCACCTGCACGTCGGTCGCGAAGTCGTCACGTCCACGACGGCCACGGCGGTCGCGGTAGCGGCCGCGGCGTCCGCGCCGGCCGCCCTCGTCGTCGTAACCGTCGTCCTGCGGGCCGCCGCCCTGCTGGCCCTGGCCCTGGCTCTGGCCGCCGCCCTGCTGGCCCTGACGGCGTCCGCCGCCCTGCTGGCCCTGGTCGTCGCCCTTGCCGCGGCGGTCGCGCTGGCGGTCCCGGCGGTCACCGCGGTCCTGGCGGTCGCCACGACGGCCGTCCTGGCGGTCACCACGGCGGCCTTCGGCGGTGTCCGTGGCGGACTCGGCCTTGGCGTCGGTCTTCGCCTCACCGCGCTCCTCGGCGCGGTCCTGGCGGCCTTCGCCCTTGTCCTGGCGGGCCTCGGCCTTGTTCTCGGCCTGCGGCTCCGCCTTGGACTCGGTCTTGGTCTCGGGGCTGCCCGCCTGCGCGGTGGCGCGGCGGCGACGGCGCTCGCCCGTGGGCTGGTCGTCGCTGGCCGGCTGACCGGGGATGTCGATCTGCTGCTGGGCGGCGGCCTTCTCGGCCGGTGCGGCGGCAGCGGTCTCGTCACCGGTGCGCGACTTCGAGGTGGCGCGGCGCTTCGGCTTGCTCGCGGTGTCCGTACCGGCGGACGCGGCGGCCTTGGGGGCGGGCGTGGAGGAGCCTCCGGCCTGCGCCTCCTTGATGACCTCGATCAGCTGGCTCTTGCGCATCCGCGCAGTCCCCCTGATGCCGAGGCCGGACGCGACCTGCTGCAGCTCGGCCAGGACCATGCCCTCGAGGCCGGTGCCGGAGCGGCGGCGCCGTGCGGTGGTGCCAGTGGCAGCACCTTCGGCGGGCACGGAGCTGTCGACGCTCTTGTCGGCAGTCACGCCCATCAGATCGGTGGTGTCGCTCACGAAGGGTCCTTCCCTGGAGCGGACGTCGGCCTTCTGGCTCGGCGACCGGTTGTGCTGTCCGACTGCGGTCTGTTGATCGTGTCGATCGCGGACCGTGCCGGGGCGGTGGTCCGCCGGGTACGGCGGAGAGACGAATGTGCGGGGTTCCGGCGCGAGATCCCCCTGCTCGGCCCACTCCTGGACGAGCAAGAGGGTGTCGTGCCGGTTCCGGAGCGTGCTCGAAAGCTCAGGCAGGCTGCTCAGGCAGTCGGGGAGGCTCCCGGAAGAGTGGTGGTCCCGGAAGGGGACACGAAGCAACGCGCCACGAAGACGTCGATTGCTGACTTGAGGTTAACACTACCGGCTCCAACAAACATTCCCCCTCTCATGCACCGGCAATCACATGCGATCACGCGGCGAGCGGCAGCACGCTCGCGCCCGAGGCGTCGAGGGAGAGCCGGTTCGCGGCCCAGCCCTCACCCGCCAGCCGGGCGACCTTGTCGGCGGAGCCCTCCTCCGTCAGCGCGAGCACGGTGGGCCCCGCGCCGGAGATGACGGCGGGGACGCCGTCGGCGCGCAGCCGGTTCACCAGCTCCACGCTCTGCGGCATCGCGGGACCCCGGTACTCCTGGTGGAGCCGGTCCTCGGTGGCGGCGAGCAGCAGCTCGGGACGCCTGGTCAGGGCCTCGACGAGCAGTGCCGCGCGACCGGCGTTGGCCGCCGCGTCCACATGGGGGACGGTGCGCGGCAGCAGGCCGCGGGCGGTCTCGGTGAGCACCGGCGTCGCCGGGACGAAGACCACCGGGACGACGGAGTCCGCGGGGTCCATCCTGATCGCCCTGGCGGCTCCGCCGTCCATCCAGGCGAGGGTGAATCCGCCGAGGAGGCAGGCGGCGACGTTGTCGGGGTGTCCCTCGATCTCGGTCGCCAGCTCCAGCAGCGCGGCGTCGTCGAGACGGGCCTCGCCGCCCGTCGTCACGGCGCGGGCGGCGACGATGCCGGCGCAGATGGCCGCGGAGGAGGACCCGAGGCCACGGCCGTGCGGGATGCGGTTGGCGCAGACGATCTCCAGGCCGCGGGGCTGTCCGCCGAGCAGGTCGAAGGCCGTGCGCAGCGAGCGTACGAGCAGGTGGTTCTCGTCGCGGGGAAGCGTCTCGGCGCCCTCACCCGCGATGTCGATGTGCAGCCCGGAATCGGCGACCCGGACGACCACGTCGTCGTAGAGGCCCAGCGAGAGCCCGAGGGCGTCGAAGCCCGGGCCCAGGTTGGCGCTGGTTGCGGGGACGCGCACCCGGACGGCGGCGGCTCGGAACGCGGGACCGGCCATCGGTTGGACGACTCTTCCTGTACGGCGGCGGGGATGTGGTGCAGGTACTTCGGCGTGCGTGGGGTGCCGTTGTGCGAGGGGTGGGGACCCGGCAGTCACGACGGCTGCTGCACCGCGGCGGATGCGGCGGGGCGGGTTGAGTACAGCTTATCGAAGGAAGGTTCTGTGGCGACATAGGGCGCACAGGAGGCGCACGATGCGTGTCGCACGCCTCCCATGCGCTCTCCGCCTCCGGGGCGGATGAGCTGCCGCTACGACCGGCCGGGCGAGGCCGGTCCTCAGGCCGCGCCGGCGGTCAGGCGAGGCCCAGCTTCTCGGCCGCGGCGACCGCGTCGACCGGGACCGTGACCGGCTGCGGAGCGCCCGCGACGGCCCAGTCGGGGTCCTTGAGTCCGTTGCCGGTGACGGTGCAGACGATCTTCTGGCCGGGGTCGACCTTGCCCTCTTCGGCGGCCTTGAGCAGACCGGCCACGGACGCGGCCGACGCGGGCTCGACGAAGACACCCTCCTGCGACGCCAACAGGCGGTATGCGGACAGGATCTGACGGTCGGTCACCTCGTCGATGAAGCCGCCGGACTCGTCCCGCGCGTCCAGTGCGTACTGCCAGGACGCCGGGTTGCCGATGCGGATCGCGGTGGCGATGGTCGCCGGGTCCTTGACGATCTCGCCGCGCACGATGGGCGCGGAACCCGAGGCCTGGAAGCCCCACATACGGGGGCTGTGCGTGGAGAGCGCGTCCGCGGCGTACTCCTTGTAGCCCTTCCAGTACGCGGTGATGTTGCCCGCGTTGCCCACCGGGAGGACATGGATGTCGGGGGCGTCGCCGAGCGCGTCCACGATCTCGAACGCGGCGGTCTTCTGGCCCTCGATACGGACCGGGTTCACCGAATTGACCAGCGCCACCGGGTAGTTGTCCGAGAGGCTGCGGGCCAGGGTCAGGCAGTCGTCGAAGTTGCCGTCGACCTGGAGGATCTTCGCGCCGTGGACGAGCGCCTGCCCCATCTTGCCGAGGGCGATCTTGCCGCGCGGCACGAGCACGGCGCAGACCATGCCCGCACGCACGGCGTAGGCGGCCGCGGAGGCGGAGGTGTTGCCCGTGGAGGCGCAGATGACGGCCTGCGCGCCCTCCTCCTTGGCGCGGGTGATCGCCATGGTCATGCCGCGGTCCTTGAACGAACCCGTCGGGTTGGCGCCCTCGACCTTGAGGTGCACCTCGCAGCCCGTGCGCTCGGAGAGGACCTGCGCCGGAACGAGCGGCGTGCCGCCTTCACGCAGGGTGACGACCGGCGTCGTGCTCGTGACCGGAAGCCGGTCCCGGTACTCCTCGATGATGCCGCGCCACTGGTGGGTGCCCTTGGTGGTCATGGGTCCTTACTCCCCTTCAACACGCATGATGCTGGCGACACCGCGCACGGTGTCCAGCTTGCGCAGCGCCTCGACGGTCCCGGAGAGGGCGGCGTCGGGCGCGCGGTGGGTGACGACGACGAGAGATGCCTCGCCGCCGGTTTCCTGACTGTCCGGCCGGCTCTGCTGTCGGACCGTATCGATCGATACGCCCTGTTCGGCGAAGACCGTCGCGACCTGAGCGAGTACGCCAGGCTTGTCGGCCACGTCGAGACTGATGTGGTAGCGCGTGACGACGTCGCCCATGGGGCTGACGGGCAGGCGCGTGTACGCGGACTCGCCGGGGCCGGTCGTCGCGCCGATGATGTTGCGGCACACGGCGACCAGGTCGCCCAGGACGGCGGAGGCGGTCGGGGCGCCGCCGGCGCCGGGACCGTAGAACATGAGCTGCCCGGCCGCCTCTGCCTCGACGAAGACGGCGTTGTACGCCTCGCGGACGGAGGCCAGCGGGTGGCTGAGCGGGATCATCGCGGGGTGCACCCTCGCGGTGACGGACCTGCCGTCCGCGGCGCGCTCACAGATGGCGAGCAGCTTGACGGTGCAGCCCATGCGGCGGGCGGAGGCGATGTCGGCGGCGGTGACCTCGGTGATGCCCTCGCGGTGCACCTCGCCGATCTTCACCCGGGTGTGGAAGGCGATGCCGGCCAGGATCGCGGCCTTCGCGGCGGCGTCGAAGCCCTCGACGTCGGCCGTCGGGTCGGCCTCCGCGTAACCGAGCGCGGTGGCCTCGTCGAGCGCCTCGGAGTAGCCGGCGCCGCTGGTGTCCATCTTGTCGAGGATGAAGTTGGTCGTGCCGTTGACGATGCCGAGCACCCGGTTGACCTTGTCACCCGCGAGGGACTCGCGCAGCGGGCGTACGAGCGGGATGGCACCGGCCACGGCCGCCTCGTAGTAGAGGTCGCGGCCGTGCTTCTCCGCGGCGGCGTGGAGCGCGGAGCCGTCCTCCGCGAGCAGCGCCTTGTTGGCCGAGACGACGCCCGCGCCGTGCTCGAAGGCGGTGGTGATGAGGGTGCGGGCGGGCTCGATCCCTCCGATGACCTCGACGACGACGTCGATGTCGCCCCGTTTGACCAGGGCGGTCGCGTCGGTGGTGATCAGGGCGGGATCGATGCCCTCCCGCACCTTCGAGGGCCGGCGGACGGCGACACCGGCGAGCTCGACCGGCGCGCCGATGCGCGCGGCGAGGTCGTCGGCGTGCGTCGTCATGATGCGCGCCACCTCTGAGCCGACCACTCCACAGCCCAGCAGCGCCACCTTCAGCGGACGCGTACGCATCATCCGACCTCGTTTCTCATACTTCTGATGTGTGGACCAGTCTCACTCACCGGACGGGGGTTTCTGCCACCCGTCCGGATTTTGAGATGTGAATTTCATCAGCCGACATCGAGACGCAGGAGATCTTCCTCCGTCTCGCGCCGGACGATGACCCGCGCCTCTCCGTCGCGCACGGCGACGACCGGCGGGCGCAGGGCGTGGTTGTAGTTGCTCGCCATGGAGCGGCAGTACGCCCCGGTGGCAGGCACCGCGATCAGGTCACCGGGTGCCAGGTCGGACGGCAGGAACGCGTCCTTGACCACGATGTCACCACTCTCGCAGTGCTTGCCGACGACGCGTACGAGCATGGGCAGGGCGTCCGAGCTGCGCGAGACGAGGGCGACGCTGTACTCGGCGTCGTAGAGGGCGGTGCGGATGTTGTCCGACATGCCGCCGTCGACGCTCACGTACGTCCGCAGGCCCTCCAGGGGCTTGATGGTGCCGACCTCGTACAGCGTGAAGGCGGTCGGCCCGACGATCGCGCGCCCGGGCTCCACGGAGATGCGCGGGGTGGCCAGGCCGGCCGACTCGCACTCGCGGGTCACGATGTCGCCCAGCGCCTTGGCGATCTCGTGCGGCTCGCGGGGGTCGTCCTCCGAGGTGTACGCGATACCGAGGCCACCGCCGAGGTCGATCTCGGGGAGCTCGACGCCGTGCTCGTCGCGGATCTCGGCGAGCAGCTGCACGACGCGCCGCGCGGAGACCTCGAAGCCGGCCATGTCGAAGATCTGCGAGCCGATGTGCGAGTGGATGCCGATGAGCTCCAGCCCGTCCAGGGTGAGCGCCCTGCGGACCGCTTCCGCCGCCTGTCCGTCGGCGAGCGCGATGCCGAACTTCTGGTCCTCGTGCGCGGTGGCGATGAACTCGTGGGTGTGAGCCTCGACGCCGACCGTCACCCGGATCTGGACGCGCTGGCGCGTGCCGAGCCGCTGGGCGATGTGGGAGACGCGGGCGATCTCCTGGAACGAATCGAGAACGATCCGTCCGACGCCGGCCTCCACGGCCCGCTCGATCTCGTCGACGGTCTTGTTGTTGCCGTGGAAGGCGATCCGCTCGGCGGGCATGCCCGCCGCCAGCGCGGTGGCGAGCTCACCGCCGGAGCAGACGTCCAGGTTCAGCCCCTCCTCCTTGAGCCAGCGCACCACGGCGCGCGACAGGAAGGCCTTGCCCGCGTAGAAGACATCGGCGTCCGGGCCGAAGGCGTCGGCCCAGGCGCGGCAGCGCGACCGGAAGTCGGCCTCGTCGAGGAAGTACGCCGGGGTGCCGAACTCCTCTGCCAGCCGGGCGACTTCGATCCCGCCGACGGTGAGCGCGCCGTCCGCGTCACGGGTGACCGTGCGGGACCAGACCTTCGCGTCCAGCTCGTTCAGGTCGGTGGCCGGGGCGGAGTAGTGGCCCTCGGGGAGGACATCGGCGTGACGGGGCCCGGCGGGGTGTGCGGATCGGCTCATCGTTCTGCTCTGCTCTCTCAGGTCTCAGAGGTGTTCGGGCGCGCTGATGCCGAGCAGGGACAGGCCGCCTGCGAGCACCGTCCCGGCGGCTTCGGCAAGAGCCAGCCGTGAGCGGTGGGCGGCCGAGGGTTTCTCGTCGCCGACGGGGAGGGGCGGGGTCGCTCCCTGGAAGTCCAGGAAGGCGTCGGCCAGGGTCTCGAGATGCCGGGCGAGCCGGTCGGGCGCCTGGTGGCGGGCGGCGGCGGCGAGGACACCGGGGTGGTCGGCGAGGGCGGCGTGCAAGGCGGGGGCGAGGACACCGGGGTGGTCGGCGAGGGCGGCGTGCAAGGCGGGGGCGTCGGGCGCGGGGGCGTCGGCTGCGCGGGAGCCGGACGCGGGGGCGTCGGGCGCGGGGGCTTGCGGGCCGTCGGCGCGCTCGGGCGCGTCGTTCTCGGCCCCGTGCGCGCCGGTGAGACCGAGGCGCGCGCCCTCGCGGATGAGCGCGCGGGCGCGGGCGTGGGCGTAGCGGACGTGGAAGAGCCCGTTGCCCTCCCCCTGTACGAGGAGTTCGTCGCCGAGGGCCGCGCGGTCGTGCCCCGCGGCGCGCAGCAGGCCCCAGCGGGTGGCGTCGACGCCGAGCCGTTCCAGCAGTTCACCGGCCGTGGCTCCGGCGGGAAGGGGCCGGACCTCCGTGAGCGGCGTGGGGGGATGTCCGTGCGCGTCGACGGTGACACCGAGGCGCGCCCAGTCGAGGTCGGGCGCCTCCTCGCAGGTGACGCGCACCAGGGCGCCCTGCGCGCGCAACAGCTTCGCCACGGCGCCCGCCAGGACCGCGGCCCGGACCTCGCGCCGGTGGTGGAGCTGGTGGACCTGCCCGGCGCATTCGGCGCCCCACCCGTACCGGATGCCCTGCGCGAGCACCTCGCGCACGCGGGCGGCGCCGTCGGCGGAGGTGTCGATCGTGAAGTTCAGAAAGCCGGGCCCGGTGATCTCGACCCGCCCGATCCCGGGCGCCCCGGCGACCCGCTCCCGGAGGATCTCGGCCACCCCTCGCGCCGGAATGCCCGCGGGCCCCGCGAGCTGCAGCGCCACCGCGCAGGCGTAGTCCCCGCTCCCGCCGGGCCGCGTCCGCTCCACCCGCACGCACGCGGGCACGGGCGCGCGCAGGGCGTCCTCGTCGACCGCGCGGCGCACAGCGTGCAGCACGGTCCTGGAGAGATCTGCGGGGGTCACAGGACAAGCGTATGGGAGGACGGGGGGCACTTCGCCAACCGGTTTCGCCATACGGGCAGCGGCCCCGCAGCCGGTGCGCGCGGCCGCCCCGTCAGCCGGCGGCGCTCCCGGCCCTTCCCGCCCCGCGCCTGCCGTCCAGCGGCACGCGGTCCTCCCGCTGCGCGAGCCGGTGCACCATGCGCACCAGTTCGCTCGGCTCGAACGGCTTGGCGAGGAAGGCGTCGACCCCCGCGTACTCCCCGGACTCCACCTCGTACGGAGTGCAGGCGCTCACGACGGCGAGGGGCAGGTGCACGGTCCTGGGATCGGCGCGCAGCCTGGCGGCGGTCTGGATTCCGTCGAGCCGGGGCATCACGACGTCCAGAGTGATCACGTCGGGACGCACCTCGTGCACGAGGTCCAGGCACTCGACGCCGTCAGCCGCGGTCACGACCTCGAAGCCCTCCAGCTCGAGATTGACCCTGATCAGCTGCCGGATGACCTTGTTGTCGTCCACAACAAGCACGCGGCCGTACGCCCCTGACACCCTTCGAGAGTAGGTCGACCGGAGGAGCTGCGTCCGGGTTTTGCCCACTTCCGCCCCCGCAGGAGTGGCCGGTACCCCTCCCCCAGCCGCCTCACGTGGGCGCCCGCGACGCGGAAATACCTGTTCCCGGACACCCCCTCGGAGCTGGTAGGGTTTCACTCGTCGCCGCCGAGCGCAGCGACAACGCCCCCGTAGCTCAGGGGATAGAGCATCGGCCTCCGGAGCCGGGTGCGCAGGTTCGAATCCTGCCGGGGGCACTTCGCAGGAAGTGCCGAAAAGACCCTCTCGCCAGTGGGAACACTGAGCAGGGGGTCTTTTTCATGTACCGGAGAACCGAAGGCGTCTCCGCCATGGCGGGGGCCACCTCGGGCGCATGTACTCCTCTGCCCCGCAGCCCTGGGAGCGGGCTCGCTCAGAGGCGCTCGGTGCCCGCGACTCCAGCGCGGCGGTGGAGTTTGCGCACGAACTGCGCGAACCGTTCGCGCACCTACGGGCGCTCGACCGCATGACGGGCAAGATCAGCCGCGTCGAGAACGGCCGCGCCTCCGTTCGCACATCTGATCTCATCGACCTGAGATACGCCTACGACGCAGCTCGCTCCTACCGTCAAGCAGGCCGCTCCCGACCGCAGTTCAGGAGGGCCGATGAGGACGCAGCCTTCGACCACCTCGGCCTGCCCGAACCGGAGACGTTCGTCACGGGCCGGAAGACCGACCTGGGCGCCGGAGTCATCGGCGCTTCAGGACACCTCGACACCCGTTTTACGCCCCATGCGCGTCCCATACCGCCCACGGTCCGGCACACCCGGCGTCCCGGTCAGGTCGGTCAGTGCCGCGCGGATGGTGGCGACCATCGCGTCCGGTCGGCGGAAGACCTCCGCAGCCGTGAAGCGCAGAACCCTCCTCACGCCCGCACATGTGGCCAACTCGTTGAAGCGCAGGGCGTCCCGTGCGTGGGCTTCGCGTGTGCCGTGGAAGGCATAACCCTCGATCTCGACCACCAGGCCCTCCGCGAGGAAGAGGAAGTCCGGGCGGAGGCTGCGGCCGGACTGCGCGCGCAGTTCCACCTGGGACGCGGGATGCAGTCCGGCGTCGTGCATCCGCAGGCGCGCGACCGTCTCGGCGGGTGACTCGGCGGCCGGGTCCGTGAGGCGCAGCCGAAGCCGCGCCCGCTGCGCGCCGTCCAGGGGCGGGGCGAGCTCGGCCGTGAGGCCGGCCAGGGTCACCAGGGCTGGGCGGGTCACTCCCGCCACCCGGCGGGGCGAGAGGGCGGAGTCCGCCGCGACGACCGCCTCGTCGTCACCAGGTCCGGCGCGCAGGAGGTCGGCGACCGTCCGCGCGGGCGTGGTCACGGCCAGCCCTTTCCGTACGGTCCGGTCCTTGTCGGCAAGGCTCGTCGCCCACCGCACGCGGACACCGGCGGGCCGGTCGGTCGAGCCGCGGTACGTCGTACTGAACTCCAGCGGCGCGGACCCGGGCCCACTCCAGAGCAGTTCGATGCCGTGCAGCGCGGCGGCGGTACGGTGACTGGCGACGAGACGGGGTCGCAGTATCTGCATCGCGCGGGCACTCAGAAGCCAGTCGACCGGCACGCCCGGCGCCGACCACGCGCCCCGGTGAATCCGAGCCCAGCCGTCGCGGCGCAGTCGCCGGGTGAGCCTGCGGGCGGGCCAGCCGGCGGCCAGGGCATGGGCGGTGAGTAACACGCCGTTGTGCGTGAGTTCAGTCAGATCCTGCACGGACGAAGTGTCCGATGGCGACCGGCAGACACGCATCCCCTGTGGATAACCGGGGCTCCGTCGCCCTGACCGCAGGGTGGGCGGGCCGGGCGCCCGGCGGGGTCAGGAGGCAGAGGGATGGGATCGCGTCGGCCTTACGCCGCGCCAGGCGGAGCCTGCGGACGGGGGCCTGCCCGGCGTCGGGGCGTCGGGCGCCGTCAGCCCGGCAGGTGCAGTCCGGCGACGACCGTCTTGCCCGCGGGCAGGCGGTCGAGGACGTCCCAGCGGCCGGCCGACACCTCCACCAGGCGACCGTCCTCGCGCGGGGCCCGAGCCCCGGCCTATCGACGCTTCAGGACACGCCAGTCACGACCGGGCTTCGGGATCTTCGCCTCGTCCGCGGCCGGGCGGTCCTCGTCCTGGATGACCTCACCCGGGATGACCTGGCCACCGACCGGCTTGGCGAGTTCCAGGCCTGAGAGATGCGTCTTGAGCCTCTTGGACATGGGGCGGAAGGTCGCATAGGTGAGCCCGCCGGACACTGCGGCCCCGACCACGGGAATCGCCTTCGAGACGGACTTGGCGAAGGTCTGTTTCGTCATCTCGACGCCGAGGTACTGGGCGACCTTCTTCACGATCGGATAGACGACACCCTTGGTCAGCGCCTGCTGAGGCAGCTTCTTGGCCACCTGCTCGGAGATCATCCCCGCCAGCTTCCCCACGGCGGCGTTCGCGGACTGGGTCCCGAACATCACCCCGAAGAAGAGCGTGAGCACTCCCTTGGTGGCGTCGTCGAGGTCGTCCTTGTCGGTGGAGAAGAGATCGGGCCAGCTGTAGAGGTAGGCGAGTTTCTGCGCGATGCGCAGCATGTGGGCGACGTACTGGGCCAGATCGGCCGGCACCGTGGCGGGCAGGGCGAGGACTCCGGGAAGGCCGGCAGCCGCGGAGACCGCGCTGACCTTGGCGGTCTCGTAGCGAATGGAGGCGTCGGCCACCCTGTCCAGAACATCAAGAGGGATGCCCGCCGCTGCGGGGTTCTCCTCCATCGCCCGGCGCAGTTGGTCCTCCGAGCAATGACGGGCCAGCGCCGTCCGGAGGTACGCCTCCCTGTCGACCCGCACACCCGGAAGCCTTGCCGCGCTCGCCAGAAGAGCGGAGAAGCGCGACTCCGCGTTCTCGCTCATTTCACCCGTGCCCATGTCAGGAACGTACAGCAGACGGGTGACCCGTATCCCTCGAATCGGTCATCGTGATCGCGGATCGGGCCCGTGGGGGCAGGCGTTGGCCGACTGGACCGAGCCCTCTGTCGCCGTTACCCCGGGAGGGGAGGGCGAACCGCGGATCGCGCCGGCCGCGCGGTGCGTCAGCGTACGCACGCGGGGCAACGCTCGGCGCGCGGGCTGGCGTTGTGAGCGCGTCAGAAACGGATCGACGGGGCGGTACGCGCGGAAGGTGACCACGGTGGCCTGCGAGAACACGGAGGACGGCGTTACGGGTACGGCGGCGGGCGGAGCGGGCGCGGGAGCCGGCGCCGAGCCCCGCATGTATTACAGCCTGCGCACGTCGCAACCGGCCGGGGCCCGGACGTGGCGGAGCCCGGGAGTCGTATCCAGCTCCCGGGCCCCTGGGGTTGCCACCCAATTGCGCTTGCCAGCGCCGTTTAAGAGTGCGGATCAGTCGTCATACCGTCGCGTTCTGCCTTTGAACTACCGCGCCGCGTAGAGGCGCAGGCCGGATTCGAACCAGCATTCAACGGTGTTCGTCCGTACTCGGTCGATCTGGCAATCGGCGGCGATACTGAAGCTGGAGCGAGAGTCTGAGATTGATCGCGGCTGCCTCTGCCATGTTGGGCCACCCCGGCATGTGGTGCCGGGGGGAGGACTCGAACCTCCACCGTTACCGCGTCTTCAGGCTGAACGTCAGTTTCAGCTTGCGCTCGTCACACGGGGCGGACCTCAATTCCGCCTCGTGCAGGGTGCGCAGCCCCCACGGCATTGGCGCGGGGGCGTTCTTGGGGGTGCCGCCTGGCGCGTCCGGCGTCAGCCGAACAGGTAGCCGAACACCGCGTCTCCGACCCGCTGGTCGGTGACCTCGGCGCCGTTCGCCTCCTCGCGCGCGAACTTCACGGCGTGCTGGAGCTTCTCGACCCGCTCCAGCAGCTCGTTCACCCGGCGCGCCGGCAGCGCTCCGGAGAACTTCACGGTCGTCCAGTAGCCGATCGGCACGTCCTCGTAGTACACGTCGACCTGCGCCGGGTGCTTGTCGGTCGCCTCCGCCTTGACGTGGTTGCGGGGGACCTTCTTCGTGCGGATCGTGCGGACCGGGTCCGTCTTCCACCAGTCCGTCGAGGGGTCCAGCGACCAGGACTCGGAGGCGTCCAGGACCGGAAGCTTCTTCACGAAGGTGTGCAGGTCGGTGAGCTGCTTCTCCAGGAAGAGCAGGTAGCTGACCGGGACTTCGGCGACGACCGTACGTCCGTCGACGACGACGTCGGCGCGGGCCGAGCAGTTGGCCCAGTCCTTCGTCGCGGTGACGTCGAAGAGGCGGGTCAGCGACGCGGACATCTCACGCAGCGCCTCCTCGGCCTTGACCTGCACTCGGGCGGACTCGGGCGGCAGCTGCTCGCCCTCCTCGTCCTTCGGCTGGTACGTACGCGAGATGCCTGCCAGCAGCGCCGGCTTCTGCACCTTGTGGTGGGCCGCGGTGATGTCCTGGAGCGACTTGCTCTTGACACCCTTCTCCACGGCGATGATCTGGTTGAGCTTGGTCACTTCGCCCCCTTCGAGTGCCAAGAACGTACCTCACACACCCTCGTTCACCCGTACGGTTTTTCACCGAGGTGCGCCTACGGAGCCGGGTACGTCACCCGGCCGTTCTCGTCGACCCGGGGCTCCGCGCCCCAGGCAGCCAGTTCATGGACGCGTGGCTCGCCGGGCCCCATGATGTGCCGGACCGTCCAGCCAAGGGCGGTGAGCGTGTTGGCGATCAGCAGGCGATGGCAGCGCCACGGTGTCGGCTCGCCGCACATGACGGCGACACGGCCGCGCTCCGCGAGCGAGGTCAGGCGGGTGATGCCCTGCTCGTAGGCCGGGAGCAGCGTGTAGTCGGCGTAGTTCCTGAAGCTGGGGTTGTGCCAGCCCGCGTTGACGGCCGGGTCCACGTCCTGCTTGCGCCGCCGGCCGCCGAGCTCGTCCAGGTACACGTAGTCGATCCCGGCCGGCTCCAGCCACTCGCTCATCACGTCGCGGGAGAACTGCGGGCTCCGGCGCGAACCGGGGTGTGCCCGGACATCGGCCAGGACGTCGATGCGCTGGGCGTCGAGCAGGCCGACGAACGTCTCCTCCGGGCACGTCCAGTGGCCGACCGTCCAGATTTCGTGCACCACGTCATGATGCCTTCCGCCGCGCCCTGGGGCCGCTCGCGACACCGCGGCGTCCCCGCGCGCCGGTCAGCTCACGTTGCGGGCCATCCGGAAACCGAGGTCGTCGATCGCGAACGTGGGGTGGCTGCGACGGCGCACCGTGGCACCGCAGCCACGTTCCGCCTCCGCCCAGCCGCCGCCGCGGAAGGTGCGGTATGCGCCGTAGACCTCCTCGTCGTAGAGGTCCCAGCACCACTCCCAGACGTTGCCCAGCATGTCGTACAGACCCCAGGCGTTCGGGGTCCTGCCGCCGACCTCGTGGAGTCTGCCGTCCGAGTTGCCCTCGTACCAGGCGATGCCGTCGAGTTCACCGTAGCGGTAGCCGGTGGTACCCGCCTTGCACGCGTACTGCCACTCCGCCTCCGTGGGCAGGCGGTAGCCGTCGGCGGCCGGGTCGCGCACGACCTCGCCGCTCCTCGCGTCGCGGGAGTAGACCGGGGCCAGGCCGACGCGGGCCGAGAAGTGGTTGCACAGGTCGACGGCGTCGAGCCAGCTGACGTTCGTCACCGGCAGAGCATGGGACACGGAGGGGTCGGGGGTCCTGTCCGTGAGGGCCCAGTACTGCCCGAGGGTGACGGGGAGACGTGCGAGCAGGAAGGGCTGGAGGGACTCCTGCCACTGTGTGCCGCGGCGGTCGTCGCGGAGATCGACCGTTCCGGCCGGTATCCGGACCATGCCCGCCGCCGTCTCGTCGTCGAGCAGGCTCACGCGGCGCCCTCCCTGTCCTGGGGACCGAAATGCCCCCGCGCACAGGCTACTTCGATCGCCGGTCGACCGCCGGTGAACCCGGCGCGTCACACGGGCCGGTGAACCCGGCCCCTGCGACGGATCCTCTCAGCCGAGCCTGCGGACGGGCGCGCCGTCGAGATACGCACGGATGTCCTCGACCGCGTGACCGTAGTACGCCGCGTAGTTGGCCTGTGAGACATAGCCCAGGTGCGGTGTGGCCAGCAGGCGCGGCGCGCTGCGCATCGGGTGGCCCGCCGGGAGGGGTTCCACGTCGAACACGTCGACCCCGGCACCCGCGATGGCTCCCCGGCGCAGGACGTCGAGAAGCGCGTCCTGGTCGACGATCGCCGCCCGGGAGGTGTTGACCAAGTAGCTGCCGGGCTTCATCAGACCTAGTTCCTTCGCGCCCAGCAGCCCTCGGGTGCGTTCGCCGAGGACCAGGTGCACGGAGACGAAGTCGCTGGTCTCCATCAGCTCTTCCTTGGAGGCGGCGAGACCCACCCCCACCTCGTCGGCGCGGTCCTGGGTGAGGTTCGCGCTCCAGGCCACCACGTCCATCCCGAAGGCGAGGCCGACCGCGGCGACCCTGCTGCCGATCTTGCCGAGGCCGAGGATGCCGAGTCTGCGACCGTACAGATCGGCGCCCACGGTCGACTGCCAGGGGCCGCCGTCCCGCAGAGCGTCGGCCTCGGTCACGATCCCGCGCGCCAGGCCGAGCAGCAGGGCCCAGGTGAGCTCCACGGGCGGGGTGGCCGTGCTCGCGGTGCCGCAGACGGTGACGCCGTGACGTTCGGCGGCGGCGTAGTCGATGGACGCGTTGCGCATGCCGGAGGCGACGATCAGCCGCAGGCGTGGCAGCCGCTCGATCAGGGTCGCCGGGAAGGGCACGCGCTCCCGGAGCGTGACGACGATGTCGAACTCGGACAGCCGCGTGACGAGTTCGTCCTCGCTCGCACAGTGGTCCTCGAAACACACGACGTCGACCTCACCGGCGACCGGCGACCAGTCGGCGGCGGTGGACGCCACGGACTGGTAGTCGTCGAGCACAGCACAGCGGAGCTTCATGTGTCTTCCCCTTCGGCGGCGCGGCAAGGCCCCCGCGGCTGGACGGCCTCGGCGGCGCGGCGAGCCCTCGCGGCTGCGCGGCCTTCGGCGGCGAGGCCCCGCGGCGGCACGGGTGAATCTACCGGCCCCGTTCCGCGCTCACGCGTCCGGCCAGGCCTCCCCGTTGCGCGCGACGTCGTAGACGCGCTCCACCTGGGTCGCGGTGAGCACGCCGGTCAGCGGGGCGAGTGCCGACAGCTGGCGCTCACGGCAGACACGGACTCCCGCCGGGGTCGCGACCACCTCCAGCGCGGTGACGCCGGTGAACACCAGCACGGTCTGGACGGGCACATCGAAGGCGCAGTGCGTCTCCAGCGCGGCACGCGCCCACCGGGTGCCCGGGCGGTCGTCGAGCTCGTACGGCTGCGGGGTCCCGTCGTCGATGCGCAGGGTGCCGTCGCCGATCCGTACGGACGCCCCGGGGCGGTGCTCGGTGCTCACCGCGAACACTCCACCGGGCCCGATGAGCAGATGCCCGATCTCCGTGCCGTCCGGCAGGGGCACGGAGTGCAGGACCCGCCAGCCGTGCCGGGTCAGCCGCTTGAGCTCCGCCCCCACGCGTCGCTCCCCCGCGAGGGCGCCCCGGCGCGGGTCCCCGTCCTTGTTCCGCCGCAGCGCACCGGTCGCCGCCCGTACGAACGCCCCGGTGCCCGACTCTCCGAGCTGCTGCCGGAGCTTCGCGCCCGGCCGGCGTGCCGCGAGGTCGTTCGCCGGGGTGAGCGCGGGCAGGCCGGGCGCGCGCGGGGAGCCTTCCCGCCGCGGCACCGACGGCGACGGCCGGACCTCCTCCGCCTCCGCCCCGGTCGCGGACGCCACCGCCGCCCCGCCCTCGACGGGCGGCACGGCCGACTCCACCGCCGCCCCGCCCTCGACGGGCGGCACGACCGCCTCCACCGCCGCTCCGTCCACGCCGGGCGGCACGGGTGCCGGACTCCGTCCGGGGACCGACTCCGCTGCGGGCGGTGGCTTCTGCGCGGGCACGCCGTTCACCGCGCCCCGCTTCCGCATCCCCCGCATCGGCGGGATCCTCGGAACCTGCGGCGGGGTGCGCGGCGCCGGCGGCCCCGCCGGGGCGTCCTCACCGACGAGGGCCGGGAGGTCCGGGACCTGACGCGCGAGCGCGTCGGTCACGGCGTCGCGGTAGCGAGGGTGCAGCACCGTGATGGTGCCGCTGCCCCGGTCCGCCCAGCCGATCGCTGTGCCGTCCGGCAGGTTCACATAGAGCCGGTCGTGCCCGAAGAGCTGCCATGACGTGACCTTGAGATCCTGCATCGTGCCCCCTCTGTTCACAGTGCCGGCGTCCGTCTCCCCCGCCAGCCTGTACGGCTATCCGGCAGCAGCACAGGGCGCAGGACGGGCGCGCGGAATCGGGAGCCCGGCGTTACGGAGCAGTCCGGGCCCCGCGTGCCCCGGCCCGAACTGCTCCGGCGCCCCCGTCAGACCAGGGGGAGCCCCGGCGCCGGATAGGCGTCCATCATCGTCCTGACCTCGTCGCGGACCTTGGAAACGGTCGCTTCGTCACCTGTACGAGCGGCATCGACCACCAGACCGATCCACTCCGCCACCGCCGCCATCTCGGATGCGGGGATGCCCCGGGACGTCAGCGCGGGGGTGCCGATACGGATGCCGGACGGATCGAAGGGCTTCCGGGGGTCGTAGGGCACGGTGTTGTAGTTCACGACGATCCCGGCCCGGTCGAGCGCCTTGGCCGCGATCTTCCCGGAGACGCCCTTGCCGGTGAGGTCGGCCAGCAGCAGATGGTTGTCCGTGCCGCCCGACACGAGGTCGAAGCCGCGGGCCGCCAGTTCCTCGCCCAGTACGCGGGCGTTGGCGACGACCTGGTGTGCGTACGCGGCGAATCCCTCCCCGGCCGCCTCCTTCAGCGCCACCGCGATGGCGGCGGTGGTCTGGTTGTGCGGCCCGCCCTGGAGGCCGGGGAACACGGCCCGGTCGACGGCCTTGGCGTGTTCCGCCCGGGTCAGCAGCATCGCCCCGCGCGGCCCGCGCAGGGTCTTGTGGGTGGTCGTCGACACCACGTCGGCGTAGGGGGCGGGTGAAGGGTGCGCTCCCCCCGCGATCAGCCCCGCGATGTGGGCGATGTCGGCCACCAGGACGGCGTCCACCTCACGGGCGATCTCGGCGAAGCCGGCGAAGTCGATCACGCGGGGTACGGCGGTCCCCCCGCAGAAGATCACCTTGGGCCGCTCGGCACGCGCCAGGTCGCGGACCTCGTCCAGATCGATGCGCCCGGTGTCACGGCGCACCCCGTACCGCACGCCCCGGAACCACGTGCCCGTGGCGGAGACACCCCAGCCGTGCGTCAGGTGGCCGCCCATCGGCAGCGACATCCCGAGGACGGTGTCACCGGGGTCCAGGAACGCGAGGTAGGCCGCGAGGTTGGCCGGCGAGCCCGAGTACGGCTGCACGTTGGCGTGATCCATGCGGAACAGCGCCTTGGCTCGCTCGACGGCGAGCGTCTCGACCTGGTCGATGACCTGCTGGCCCTCGTAGTACCGCTTCCCGGGGTAGCCCTCGGAGTACTTGTTCTGCAGGACGGTGCCGGACGCCTCCAGCACGGCGGCGGAGACGTAGTTCTCGCTGGGGATGAGGCGCAGGGTGTCCGCCTGGAGCCGCTCCTCGGCGTTCACCAATGCGGCGAGTTCGGGATCGGCGGCGGTCAGGGCGGGGCGGCGGGCTTCGGACGGCTGTACGGCCACGGGGATCCTCCCGGGTCGGTCGCACGCGGGCGACATGGACCCGGATTGCCCAGGCGGACGGCCCTCCGGCGATGACGCCCCGGGCGTGCCCGGAGTGTGCCGCTCCCTCGTGGTCGGTTCCACGCAGCACCCTGCCGGGTGCGCGCCAGTCGCGGCGTTCCGCACTCTACTGCGCGGCGGGCCGGTGCCGCAGCATGCCGCGCAAGGTCGGCCCATGAGGGCCGCACACGGTCGGAGCAATGCTTTCGCGCCATTTCGGCCGGGTGATGCGGACCGGGCGTGAACGGGTGCGGGAGTGGGCAGTTTCCCCGCGACCTGACGAGGTTCGGCGGTGGGGGGCCGTGATGGAATCACGTGATCAGCGGGGTGTGCCCGGATCCAGACCCGGGTCCGGAGCGGAGTCCGGGACGGAGCGTCTTCCGGAGTACCCGTGGGGCGGGATCCAGCCGCCGCCCCCGCCCGCGGGCCCACCCGCAGGCACGCCACCGCAGGGAGCCGCACTGCGCGCCCTCTCGGCGGGCCTGCTCAACCTCTCCGGCCTCGGCCTCGGCCACCTCCTGGTGCGCCGCACCCGACGAGCGGCGGTGAGCTGGGCGGCGACCGGAATTCTCCTGCTGGTCGCCCTCCCCGCCGATCCGGACGGGGTTCCCGAGGCGCTCGTCGCCGCCTATCTCCTGCTGCTCGTCCTCGCGGGTGCCGACGCGGCCCGCATCGCGTTGCGCGCGGACACCGGCCGGGCGTCCCGGCCCCTCCTGGCCGCCGCCCTCGGACTGCTGCTGCTCGCGGTCCCGGTCGGCGGGACCCTCGCCTACGGCTCCGCCCGGGACGAGGCCGTGGAGCAGGAGCTGCTCGGTCGTCTGGAGGAGGGCGACGATCTGGTCGAAAAGGCGGCGAAGAGCCCGTTCGCGCTGTCCAAGGGCGACTACCACTACGCGCTCACCCTCTACCGGGAGCTGGGCGAGGAGCACGCGGGCTCGCGGGCCGCCGCCCTCGTGCCCGCGCGGCTCAAGGCCTACTACACCTCGGTCGCCTCGCCGTACCGTGCGAAGGAGCACTGCGAGGCGATCGCCCCCCTGACGTATCTGCGGACGGTGCCCGACAGCGTGGACGGGAAACTGCTCGGCGATCTCGCGGACTGGCCCGACACCCCGCTCGCGGAGTCGCTGTACGCCTGCGGGGTCTCCCGGCTCGGCGGTACGGGGACGAGCTCGGGCGGCGAGGAGCTGGGCGCCCTGCTGCGTACGTTCCCCGAGTCCTCGCAGGCCGGGCAGGTCGGCCCGGCGATCAGCACGACGATACGCAAGCAGGTGGCGGGCCTGAAGGGCTCGGACCCCTGCGCCGTGACCGACCAGCTGCGCGGCACGCGCACCTTGGTCGCCGGGCTCCCCGAGACCTCGGTGCCCTCGCTGGAACGGCAGGCCGACGCCGGAGTGCGCGACGGCGTGTACGCCTGCGGTGTGGACGAGTTCGAGGACAAGCACTTCACCGAGGCACGGCAGACCCTGGGCGACTTCGCGGACACGTACAAGGAGGACCGGCGCCGAAAGCAGGCCCGGAACATCGCCATAGCCGCCGAGATAGCCGAGGACCGCCCGTCGGCCGGAAAGCGCCTGCCCAGGAGCGGAAGTCCGGGCGGGGCCCGCATGGAGCTGGTCATCAGCAACGACGCGCCCTCCGGCGTCGAGGTGCTCTACACGGGCCCGGTCACGGGCACGTTGAAGCTGAAGGCCTGCGGCGGCTGCGCGCGGTACCCCAGTGAGGCCGCCGGATCCTCGAAGTCCTGCCGGGCCGACGGGAGGTCGTACCCGAAGGCGCGGTTGAACCTCCCGGCGGGCGACTACCACTTCCTGTACAAGCGCGGCTCGGACGAGGATGCGGCCGTGGACAACTACACGTCGGGCACCAGCGTCAAGCCCGGCTACTCGTACACGAGTTGCACGTACGTCGTCGAGCAGGACGAGTACGGCCTGGACCTGCCCCTGCTGCCGGACCCGCTGGAACCCGCGTCCGCCCATCGGTGAGCGCCCCGCCTTGACCTGCGAGCGTCCCGCCTCGACCTGCGCCGGCCGAGGCCGGCGCCGGACACACCTCGGCCTGCGCCGGCCGAGGCGGGTGCCGGTGCCGGAGACGCCTCGGTCGGCGCTGCCGGGGCCGGCGCCGGACACGCTTCGGCCGGCGCGGCAACGCGTCAGGCCGAGGCGCGCTTCCGGGTGCCCCCGCCGGACTGCTTCGCCGTCGACTTCTTAGCCGCCGCCGATTTCTTCGCCGCCGTCTTCTTCGCCGGTGCCTTCTTCGCAGGTGCCTTCTTCGCAGGAGCCTTGTCCGGGGCGGCCTTCTTCGCCGGGGCCTTCTTCGTCGCGGTCTTCCTGGCCGCCGTCTTCTTCGCGGACGGTTCGTCCCCTGCCGCCTTCTTCGCGCCGGTCTTCTTCGCGGCCGGCTTGCCCGCCGCGGCTTTCCCGCTCTCCGCCCGTTTCGCCGGGGCCCGCCCGGACGTCCCGGACTTCTTCGCGCCGCCACCCCGGCCGGACCCGATGTGGTGGACGTCCGCCACCTCACCCCCGCGCCCCGAGTCCTGCCCGTGGGACTCCTTCGCGGCCCGCACGCTGCTCTCCAGCGCCGCCATCAGGTCGATCACCTGACCCTCGGGCTCTTCGCCCTCGGCCTCCGCGACGGGCTCACCGGCCGCCTTCGCCGCGACCAGTTCCTCGACCGCCTCGCGGTAGTCGTCGTGCAGCGTGTCCATGTCGGCGTCGCCGAGGGTGTTCATCAGCGCGTCGGCCAGGTCGAGTTCTGCATCACGGACCTTGACGCCCGAGTCGGGGGCGACGCCTTCCGGGGCGCGGATCTCGTCCGGCCACAGCAGGCCGTGCATGGCGATCACGTCGTCGACCACCCGCAGCATCCCGAGCCGTTCCCGCCCCCGCAGGGCGTACTTCGCGACGGCGACCTTCCCGCTGCGCCTCAGGGCCTCACGCAGCAGGGCGTACGGCTTGGCCGCGGGGGCGCCGTTGGCGGAGAGGTAGTACGCCGAGTCCAGCTGGAGCGGATCGATCGCCGACGGGGGCACGAACCCCTCGATCTCGATCGTCTTGGCGGTGGGCAGCGGAAGTGAGGCGAGGTCCTCGTCGGTCACCGGGATCACGGTGCCGTCGGCGTCCTCGTACGCCTTGACGGTCTCGGATGCGGGGACCTCCTCCTCGTCCAGCTCGCAGACCTTGTGGTAGCGGATCCGGCCGCCGTCGGCGAGATGGATCTGCCGGAAGGAGATCGAGTGGTTCTCGGTGGCGTTCATGAGCTTGACCGGGATGCTGACCAGTCCGAACGAGATGGAGCCGTTCCAGATGGACCTCACCGTTCACCCCTTACGCCCGGCACGCCGTCATTGATCCGATTTCATGTGATTCTTATCGTATGACGCCGATCACAGAGGTGGAGGGGCGGCGCCTGGCGCTCAGCAATCTCGACAAGGTGCTCTACCCGGCCTCCGGGACCACCAAGGGCGAGGTGCTGCACTACTACGCGGCCACGGCGGCGGACGCCATGCTGCCCCACCTGCGCGACCGCCCGCTGTCCTTCCTGCGCTATCCGGACGGCCCGGAAGGGCTGCGCTTCTTCACCAAGAATCCGCCGCCCGGTACACCCGACTGGGTGCGCACGGCCCCGGTGCCGCGCAGCGACGATCCGGGCGCCCGGCAGGTGCTCGCGCAGGACCTCCCCTCACTGATGTGGGCCGCGAACCTCGTGGTGGAGTTCCACACGCATCAGTGGCGGCAGGACTCCCCCGCCGTGGCCGACCGCATGGTGTTCGACCTGGACCCCGGGCCGCCCGCGGGCGCCGTCGAGTGCTGCGTGGTCGCCCTGTGGCTGCGCGAGCGGCTGGCGGCGGACGGACTCGCGGCGTACGGGAAGACCTCCGGTTCCAAGGGGCTGCACCTGCTCGTCCCCCTGGTCCCCACCCCCTCCGACGAGGTGACGGCGTACGCCAAGGAGCTGGCGGTGGAGGCACAGGGCGCGCTGCCCGAGCTGGCGGTGCACCGGATGACGCGCGCGCTGCGGCCGGGCAAGGTCTTCGTGGATTTCAGCCAGAACGCGGCGGCGAAGACGACCGCGGCCCCGTACACCCTGCGCGCGAAGGGCCGGCCCACCGTCTCCGCGCCGGTCACCTGGGACGAGATCGAGGCGTGCGAGGCACCGGAGGAGCTGGTCTTCCTCGCGGGCGACATGGCCGCGCGGCTGGACCGGCACGGTGACCTGCTCGGCCCGCTGAACGATCCCGGGCAGGCAAGGCCCCTTCCCGGGCGCTGACCCGGACACCGGCCCGGGCGCTGACCCGAACACCGGCCCGGACATTGCACCAGATACCGGCCCAGGCACTGCATCGGACACCGGCCGCCCGGACGCTGAGTGGAGGGGAGGCGCACAGCCTGTTCACAGCCGTGGGGGTCGCCGCGAGGAAAGGCCGCAACTGGCGGGTGGATTGTCCTGGCCGTGGTGCACACTCTGCGCAGACGCTGCTTCGCGGACGCGGTTTCCCGCCGCGCCCGGGACGCGGAGGCAAGACACGGGAGGGTGTGGCGTGTTCAGGGGGATCGACGAGGTCGACTGGGCCTCGATGGAGCATGCCTACGGTCCGGCGGACGACGTGCCGGGGCTCCTGCACGGGCTCGCCTCCGCCGATCCGGCGGAGCGGGAGAGCGCGCTCGACGGGATGTACGGCGCGGTGCACCACCAGGGCGACGTGTACGCGTGCACGCTCGCCTGCATCCCTTTCCTCTTCGAGCTGGCCGTGGACCCCGGCATACGGGACCGGGGCGGCATCGTCGAACTGCTGACCAGCATCGGGGGCATCGATCTGGACGAGGAGGACGAGGACGGTCTCGACGAGCTGGACGAGGACGAGATCGAGGGCGTCGCCAACTACGCCATGGCCGCGGCGGCGGTGTCGGCCGGCTCGGCGGTCTTCTTCGAGCTCGTCGCCGACGAGGACCCGGGCGTACGGCTCGCCGCCCCGCTGGCCCTGGCGACGCTGCACGAGCGGCCGGACAGGGTGCTCGCGCTGCTGCGGGAGCGGCTGCCGGTGGAGGCGGACGACGAGGTACGGCTCGCGCTCGTCGAGGCCGCGGGGCGGATCGCGCTGCGCCACCGGCGGCTGGGCCGACAGGCCGCGGACTGGCTGAGCCGGCTGGCCGCCGAGGCGTACTCGCCGGGGCTGCGGCTCGCGGCCCTCGCCCAGCTGGCCAGGTGCGCCCCGGACGCGCTGCCCGGCGATGTCGTACGGCTGGTGTCGGCCTTGCTGCGGGAGCTGCGCTCGGGGCCGGTCCGGCCGGAACCGGCCGCCGCGAAACAGCCGCCCGGCGAGGACGGGCCGCCGGACCGCGCCACCGCGCCGACCCTGGTGGGACAGTTGCGGGAGCTGGCCGCCGAGGAGTCCGCGGGGCGCGGCGCCCCCTGGGCCGCCGACCTGCTGCGGACGCTGCACAGCGGGCTGGGCGACCGGGTGGACGACCGCACGGCGCTCCTGATGGACCAGCTGGGCAGCCCGGATCCCCGGCAGCGCGTCGACGCCGTGCGGATGAGCGGCGGGCTGATCCGGGCCTGGCGCGGTTCGTACGAGGGCCTGGTGCGGCTGATCGGGGCCCAGCTCGGCGATCCGGAGCCGCGCCTCGCCGACGCCGCATCGCACGTGCTGGAGGAGCTGTTCGGTCTGGCGGCGCCGGCCGCCGACGCCCTGGCCGGCCGGGTGGCCTCGGACCCCTCGGCGTGGGTGAGGGAGTGGGCCGGCGGGCCGCCAGGACTGGGTTCGGCGGTGAAGGCGCTGGCCGGGCTGGGCGATGCCCGGGTGCTGCCCGCACTGGCGTCGGCGCTGGAGCGGCCGGAGGTGCCGCACGACACGGGGTTCGCCATCCGGTGCCTCGGTGACGCGGCGGCCCCGCTCGCCGGGACGCTGCGGCGCAGGCTCGCCGAGGTCGCTCTGGACGAGAGCGCGTACGACCGGGCGAGCCCGCTGCTCGCCGGGCTCACGGCGCTGCGGGCGGGCGAGGCCGCCCCTGAGGTGCTGCGGGTGCTGCGGGGGGCTCCCGAGTACCGGGGCGAGTGGCTGCGCACGGCGGCCGTACGCGCGCTGGCGTCCTTCGGGCCGGCCGCCGGCTGCGCCGTTCCGGAGCTGCGGCGACTGATCCTCCGGCCCGGGACGGGGGCGGCGACGGAGGCGGCGGAGGCCCTGTGGGCCGTCACCGGCGATGCCGAGGAGGTGCTGCCCGTGCTGACCCAGGGGCTGCGGGCGGACCGGGCGCGCGAGTCCCTGGCCGCGGCGAGCGCCCTGGGCGCGCTGGGTCCCCTCGCCGCAGCCGCGGCGCCGCGGCTGCGGGCCCTGCTGTCGCACGACGAGCTGTGGCTCAGGGTCGAGGCGGCGATCGCCCTGTGGGAGGTCTCGGGACGGACCACCGACGTGGTTCCGGTCCTCCTGTCGGCATGGGAGAGGAACCGTCACGTCAGGGTCCGGGTCGCGGAATGCCTGGCGCTGATGGGCCCCGGCGGTGCAGGCTCGGACGCGACACGGGTGCTGCGCGCCGAGCTCCTCTCCGTACGCCGCCACAACGCGATGGACGGCGGGTACGGGAGTCACGACACTTACAGGGACGAGAAGCTGCTGGCGCTCTGCCGGCGGGCGCTTCAGGGAGAAGCGGGGAAAGGAACCACATCATGATCATTTTCGGTACGCGGGGTTATCTGTACCAGCTGGCGGTCCTCACCATGGTGTGCGGCTGGTGCGGCAATCCGGCGGCGCACACCCTGCGCAAGAAGGTCACCAAGTTCACGCTGTTCTTCGTGCCGCTGTTCCCCTTCTCCACGAAGTACGCGACGCAGTGCACCTTCTGCGGCGGGGAGCGGCAGATACCCAAGGAGCAGGCCGACCAGTTGCTGGCGCAGGCCCAGGGCGGGCAGGACGGCAATCCGTACGGCGCCGCGCAGCAGCAGCCCGGCTACGCGCCGCCCGGCGGCCAGAACCCCTACCAGAGCTGAACCGCCGCGGGACCGTCCGCCAGGGAGTGCCACGAAGCTGACATAAGGGAAATAACACCCGCCTCTTGCTACGTTGCGGTGCATGACCGCAACGACGGCGGACGCGCGCCCGCCCGAGCTACGCCTGCCCAAGCGGCGCGGGGTCGAGCTCTCGCTCCTGATCGGGGCCGTGATCGTCTCCGTCTACGGCTACGCCGCCGTCGGCCTCGCCCGGAACAACGCCGTACCCCCCGACGTCGCCGGGTACGGCGCCGGTCTCGGCCTGCTCGCCCTGCTCGCCCATCTCGCGGTCCGCTTCCGTGCCCCGTTCGCCGATCCGCTGCTGCTGCCGATCGCCGTGCTGCTCAACGGGCTGGGTCTGGTGCTGATCTACCGGCTCGATCTGGAGACACCGAGCGACCGGGCGGCGACGACCCAGCTGATCTGGTCCACGCTCGGCGTCGCCTTCTTCATCGCGGTCGTCGTCCTGCTGCGCGACCACCGGGTGCTCCAGCGCTACGCGTACCTCTCCGTGGCGGCGGCCCTGGTGCTGATGATCGTGCCGATCTTCTTCCCCGCGGTGAACGGGGCCAAGATCTGGATCCGTGTCGGCGGGCTCTCCTTCCAGCCGGGCGAGTTCGCCAAGATCCTGCTCGCGGTCTTCTTCGCCGCGTACCTCGCGGCGAACCGGCACGCGCTCGCGTACACCGGCCGCAGGATCTGGAAACTCCAGTTCCCGACCGGACGGGTCCTGGGCCCCATCGTCGCGATCTGGCTGCTCAGCGTCGGCGTCCTCGTCCTGGAACGGGACCTCGGCACCTCGCTGCTCTTCTTCGGCCTCTTCGTGATCATGCTCTACGTGGCGACCGGCAGGACCGGCTGGATCGCCGTCGGGCTGCTCCTCGCCGCCGCGGGCGCCTTCGCCGTGGGCTCCTTCGAACCCCATGTGCACAGCAGGGTGGAGGACTGGCTGAATCCGTACGCCACCATCGAGGCGGGCGAGGGGCCCAGCCAGCTCGCCCAGTCGCTCTTCGCCTTCGCGGCGGGCGGGATGTTCGGCACCGGTCTCGGACTCGGGCACTCGATCCTGATCGGCTTCGCCGCGAAGTCCGACTTCATCCTGGCCACCGCGGGCGAGGAGCTCGGTCTGGCCGGGCTCACCGCGATCTTCCTGCTGTACGCGCTGCTGGTGGCCCGCGGCTTCCGCGCGGGGCTGGCGCTGCGTGACCCCTTCGGCCGGCTGCTGTCCATCGGCCTCGCCTCGATCCTGGCGCTCCAGGTCTTCGTGATCGCGGGCGGCGTGATGGGGCTGATCCCGCTGACCGGGATGGCGATGCCGTTCCTGGCCCAGGGCGGTTCGTCGGTCGTGACCAACTGGATCATCGTGGCCCTGCTCATCCGGGTCAGCGACGTGGCCCGCACCCCCGACCCCGCCGCGGGGCCCGCCCCCGCCGGCTCCGGCGCACCCGGGTCCGCCGCTCCCGGCTCCGGTCCCGGCGCCCCCGGGCCCACCGCCGGGGAGGAGCGGTGATCCGCTACATCCGGCGCGCCGCCGGCTTCTGTCTGCTGCTGCTCGTCGCCCTGCTGGCGAACGCCGCGCGCGTCCAGCTCTTCGAGGCCGACGAGCTGAACTCGAACCCCGCCAACCGCCGCACCACGATCGACCGTTACGACCAGCCGCGCGGCAACATCCTCGTCGGCGACGAGCCCGTCACCGGCTCGAAGGACACCGGCCAGCAGCTTGCGTACGAACGCACCTACCGGCACGGCCCGTTGTACGCGCCGGTGACGGGCTACGCCTCGCAGACGTACGGCACCACGCTGCTGGAGAACGCCGAGGACGCGATCCTCTCCGGCACCGACCCGATCCTGGCCCCGCTGCCGCTGTGGGGCGACATCACCCGGAGCAGGCAGCCCGGCGGGGACGTGGTCACCACCGTCGACGACGCGATGCAGCGCGCGGCGTACGAAGGTCTGGACGGCCGGCGCGGGGCGGTGGCGGCGCTCGACCCGTCCACCGGGCGCATCCTGGCGCTGGTCTCCTCCCCCTCGTACGACCCGGAGGTCCTGTCCGGGACGGGCTCCGCTGTCACCGGGGCGTGGACGAGGCTCAACCGCTCGACGAGCCAGCCCATGCTCAACAGGGCCATCCGGCAGACCTATCCGCCCGGATCCGCCTTCAAGATCGTGACGGCGGCGGCCGCGCTGGACGCCCAGGTGGTGACCGATCCGGACGCGGAGACGGACACCCCATCCCCGTACGTCCTGCCCGGCACCTCCACGACGCTGCCCAACGAGGCACGGGGCTGCGAGAAGGCCTCGCTGGCCGAGGCGATCCGTGTCTCCTGCAACACGGTGATGGCCCATCTCGGCGTCGAGGTCGGGCTGGACGGGATGCTGGAGGCGGTGGGCCGGTTCGGCTTCAACGACAACGACCTGAAGATCCCGTCCCGGGTGGCCCGCAGCAACTTCGACAGCGACATGAGCGACGACCAGCTGGCACTCTCCTCGATCGGCCAGTTCGACACGACGGCGACCCCGCTGCAGATGGCGATGGTGGCCGCGGCGGTGGCCAACGGCGGGGAGCTCAGGCGCCCTCACCTGGTCGACCGGCTGACGACCGACGACGGGGACACCGTCCGGCGGCCCGGCTCGGAGTCGTACCACCAGGCGATGAACCCGGCCACAGCGCAGCAGCTCCAGCGGATGATGGTCGACGTGGTGGAGAACGGCACCGGTGCCAACGCGGCGATCGACGGGGTGACCGTGGGCGGTAAGACGGGCACCGCTCAGCACGGCGTCGACAACTCGGGCAGGCCCTACGCCTGGTTCATCTCCTGGGCCCAGGCCCCGGACTCCGGCCGTCCCGCGGTCGCCGTGGCGGTGGTCGTGGAGGACGCGTCGGCAGACCGGGCGGACATCAGCGGAGGCGGCAACGCGGCTCCGATCGCCCGAGCGGTCATGGAGGCCGCGCTGCGGAACTGAGCCGGTCCCGCCGCTGTCCGGCACACGCAGCACACTGGGGCCATGACAACGGCACTGGAGACGGCCCTCGCCCGGATCGACCGGTTCGACCCCGAGCTGTGCGCCTTCACCGAGGTCTGGCACGAGGAGGCGCGCGGCCGCGCGCGGGCCGCGTCCCGGCTCCCGCTCGCCGGGCTGCCGTTCGCCGTGAAGGGCGCCGCGGGCATCCGTTCGTACGCCGCCGTCCGGCTGGCCGCGGCGGGCGGGATACCGGTGGGTGCGACCTCGGTGCCCGCCCCGGGCACCGCGTGGCAGACCTGGGGGCAGGGAGCGCGGGGCCGCACGGTCAACCCGTGGCGGCCCGACCGGACTCCGGGCGGTTCCTCGGCGGGATCGGCGGCGGCGGTCGCGGCGGGCCTGGTGGAGCTGGCCACGGGAAGCGACGGCGCGGGGTCGGTACGGATCCCGGCCGCCTGGTGCGGTGTCTTCGGCCTGCGGACGACGAGAGGTCTGCTGCCCTCCCCCGACCGCACGGGCCTCGCGTCGCCGGGCGTGCTGGCGAGCTCCGCCGCCCGGGCGGAGACCTGGCTGCACCACGTCCTGGACGGATACCGTCCGCAGCCCGCGCTGCTCCCCGTGCCCGTGGTCCACAGTCCCGGACTCGGCTTCGCCTCCGTGGACCCGGAGGTGGCGCGGGTCGTCCGGGAGGCGGTGGACCGGCTGGTGGCGGCAGGGGTCGTGCGTCCGGTGCCGGGCGGGTGCGACCTGCTCGACCCCGCGGAGGCGTGGTTCGCCACGCGTGCGGCACGGCCGACGCCCTCGGCCCGGAAGCTGGGCGAGGCCAACGACCGTACGCTCGACGCCTGCTTCGCCCGTGCGCCCCTGCTGCTCACCCCGGTCACGCCCAACCGCCCGCACGGCCACGAGGGCCCGGGGGACGTCTACTCCACGGCCCTCACCTGGGCGTTCAATCTCAGTGGCCATCCGGCGGCGAGCGTGCCCGCCGGCTTCACACCGGATGGCTGCCCCGTGGGCCTCCAGCTGGTGACCGCCCGGGGCACGGACGCGGCGCTGCTCGGCATGGCGCGCGCGGTGGAGCGCGTCCTGCCGGCGTCCCGGCCGCCCCGGTTCAGCTGATCGGCCGGCGCAGCTCGGACCGGACCTGCGCGGTCTCCTCGGCTGCCTTGTCCAGGTCGACGGACTGCGCGTCCTTGTCGAGATCGCCCGTGCGGAGCACGGAGACCATGGCGGCGGTGTTCCCGTCGGCCCACGCGCACACCGGCTTGTTGACCGTCAGGCCGATCTCCTTGATCTTCACGACCTGGCACTCCACGGTGATGTCGTACCCCGCGGGCCTGAACTCCTCCGGAGGCACGGCCACGGTCGTCCCCTCCGCCCCGGTGCCCCCCTCCAGGATCTTCGTCCTCATGAGCGAAGGGTCGGACAGCCGCCCGTACAGGCCCGAGAGCACCAGCATGCCGTTCTCCTCGGAGCCGTACTGGGCGAGCGCGGCCTTGCCGCCCCGGACGGTCGGGTCGGGCGCCTCCTCGATCTCCTTGCCCTCGGTGTCCGACAGGTCCTGGGTGAGGGTGAACTCCCCCTTCAGCACCGTCTTGTCCACCACGAGCTTGTGCGTGGCCTCCGGGAACGCCGTCGTCGCGCCGTTGCCGAGCAGCGCGAACGCCCCGAAGCCGACGGCGAGTACGAGGACGAGCGCCCCCAGCACGATGCCCACGACGAGCCCCGCCCGGTTCCTGCGCGGCGGCTGCGGCTGCATGTGCTGCTGCGGCCACCCGGGCCCGCCCGCGTTCCCCCACGGCCCTGGCGCGCCCTGGGGCTGCTGCGGGTAGCCGTGGACCGGCTGCTGGGGCGGGTACGGCGGCTGCTGCGCGTACGGGTTCTGCTGCGGCAGGGGGTGCTGCCCGTAAGGGCTGTGCGGCGAGGGCTGCCCGTACGGATTCTGCTGCGGCGGTGGCATGCTCATGCGCTCACGGTACGTCACCTGGAGGAACGGGCGGCCGGAGCGGGCGCGTACGGGCCGATGGTCGCCGGGGGCCACAACAGGCCTGGGTTCCGCGCATCCGCCCGCCGGCCGGCCGGCACCGTCCGCCGGCGTACGGGCGGGCCGATCGACCCGTCGGGACTCAGTTCAGTGGTTCCCGCCGCAGGCGCCACTCGGCGGGTACCCCGTCCACACCCGTGGCCGCGCCGACGACGCCCCCGGTGATGGCGCACGTCGTGTCCACGTCCCCGAACCCCTCCGCGGTCGACCACAGGGCGGCCTCCAGGTCGCCCTGATGGCGGGCGGCGGTCCACAGCGCGAACGGCACCGTGTCGTCGGCCCTGATCCGCCGCCCGTTGCCCAGGATGTCGGCCGCCTTCCACGGCTCCGTGGCGAACGGCACCGACGCCGCACGCAGCACGCCCTCACGCACCAGCCCTTCGGGCGTGCGCTCGGCGACCGCCTCCAGCGTGAGCTCCCCCCGCACCGAGAGGGCCGCGGCCACGGCGACCGCCACCGCCCCGGCCACGCCCTCGGGATGGGAGTGGGTGACGACCGCCGAGAGCTCCGCCTGCTCGGCGGCACGGCCGAGGTCGGCGTGGAAGCGTGCCCCGAGCGGCGCGACACGCATCGCGGCGCCGTTGCCGAGGCTGCCGCCCTCGAACAGCGTGGGCGCCAGGGTGCGCCAGTCGGCCGGGGAGGACAGGAGCTGCGGCAGGAGCAGATGCATGCCGTGCCCGTAACCGCGGGCCTGGTCCGCGTCGAAGGCCAGGGCGTAGTACAGGGCGAGCCGGTCCTGCTCGACCTGCCCGTACTCGTCGAGCACCCGCTGCACGGCGAGCGCCATGGCGGTGTCGTCGGTCCAGTGCCACACGGGCTCGTGCGGGGTCCGGCGCGCCCGGACCTCCGCGTAGGCCTGACGGGGCGGCCTGAACAGCGGGAACCACCGCTCCCCGAACGCGTCACCGAGCGCGAGTGCTTCCAGGCTGCGCCGTGCCGCCGCGCGATCCCCTGTGACGGTGGTCGAGTTCATGCCCCCATCCTCTCCGCACGGCCCGGCTCCGTACACCCCTTTCCCGCACGGCCGGGCCCACCGATCAGTCCCGCGCGCCGCCCTCGGCTATCGCCTCCTCGACCTCCGCCACGCGCGCCTGCTCCTCCACCGCGAAGCGGTCCCGGTCCAGTTGCTCGGCGATCTCCTCGTCCTGGGCCATCAGCAGGTCCAGGTTCGAGTCGCCGAGTTCGAACACGCCCATGTCGACGTAGGCCTTCTGGAGCCGTTCGCCCCAGAGCCCGATGTCCTTGACGCACGGGACGATCCGGCTGAACAGCAGCTTGCGGAAGAGCTGGAGGTACTCCGAGTGCTCGGAGAGGTCCTTCGCCTCCTGCTTGCCGATGCCGAAGTTCTCCAGTACCTCGACCCCGCTGAGGCGGTCGCGCATGAGGTAGCAGCCCTCGATGACGAACTCCTCGCGCTCGCGCAGTTCCGCGTCGCTCAGCTGCTTGTAGTAGTCGCGCAGCGCCATCCGCCCGAAGGCCACGTGCCGGGCCTCGTCCTGCATGACGTACGCGAGGATCTGCTTGGGCAGCGGCTTGGTGGTGGTGTCGCGGATCATGCCGAACGCGGCCAGCGCGAGCCCTTCGATGAGGACCTGCATGCCGAGGTAGGGCATGTCCCACCGGGAATCGCGCAGGGTGTCGCCCAGCAGCCCCTGGAGGTTGTCGTTGATCGGGTAGAGCATCCCGACCTTCTCGTGCAGGAAGCGGCCGTAGATCTCGGCGTGCCGCGCCTCGTCCATCGTCTGGGTGGCGGAGTAGAACTTCGCGTCCAGGTCGGGGACCGACTCCACGATGCGGGCGGCGCACACCATGGCGCCCTGCTCTCCGTGCAGGAACTGGCTGAACTGCCAGGAGGTGTAGTGCTTGCGCAGTTCACCCCGGTCCCGCTCGGTCATCTTCGACCAGTGCGGCGTGCCGTAGAGCGTGAGGGCCTCGTCCGGGGTGCCCAGCGGGTCGGCGGGGTCGACCTCCAGGCTCCAGTCGATGCGTTTGTTGCCGTCCCACTGCTTGTCCTTGCCCTTCTGGTAGAGGGCGAGGAGGCGTTCGCGGCCGTCGTCGTAGTCCCAGCTGAACCGGGCGGCGCCGGTGGCAGGAACCTGCCACGTGGGCGTCGGGGGCGGGGTGATGTAGAGGTCGTGTGTCGACACGGACAGCTCCTTCGCCTGGCGAGGATGGTGCATTCCGTGGTGCTGACGTCAGTTGGCAGGTTCACACGTTGGTAGACGCGCGGTCAACAAGTCGCGCACGGGGGATTGACTGCCTTGCTGACAGGCCGTCTCATAATGCAGGAGCGGAACTTGACCGCCGGTAACCCCTGATGCGAGAGGTGCCTCCAGCCATGACGCCAGTGACCGACGAGGACATCCAGGCGCTGCGCGACGCGCTCGGCCCCCTGAAGGACCGCGAACAGGTCGCCGTCCGCCTGCTCGAAGCCTCGGCCAAGCACTCCTTCGACCCGGACACCGAGCTGGACTGGGCGTCCCCCGCCGAGGACGGCAAGTGGTTCTGGCCCCCGGAGCTGGTCTCCCTCTACGGCACCCCGCTGTGGCGCAGGATGCCGGAGGAGCAGCGGATGGAGCTGGCACGCCACGAGGCGGCGTCACTGGCCTCGCTCGGCATCTGGTTCGAGATCATCCTGATGCAGCTGCTCGTGCGGCACATCTACGACAAGTCCGTGACCAGCAAGCACGTGCGCTACGCGCTGACCGAGATAGCGGACGAGTGCCGGCACTCGATGATGTTCGCCCGCATGATCGAGTGGGGCGGGGCCCCCAGCTACCCGGTCCCTCCCCGCTACCACAACCTGGCACGGGTGCTGAAGACCGTCTCCACCACACCGGGTTCGTTCGCCGCGACGCTGCTCGGCGAGGAGATCCTGGACTGGATGCAGCGGCTCACCTTCCCCGACGAGCGCGTCCAGACGCTCGTCCGCGGGGTGACCCGCATCCATGTCGTCGAGGAGGCCCGCCATGTGCGCTACGCACGCGAGGAGCTGCGCCGCCAGATGGTGACCGCGCCGGCCTGGGAGCGCCGGATGACCCGGCTGAGTTCCGGGGAGGCCGCCCGCGTGTTCTCCGTCTGCTTCGTCAACCCCCAGGTGTACGACAACGTCGGCCTGAACCGGCACGAGGCCCTCGCCCAGGTGAAGGCCAGCGGCCACCGTGCCGAGGTCATGCAGACGGGGGCCAAGCGGCTCACGGACTTCTTCGACGACATCGGCGTGCTCAACGGCGTGGGACGCAGGCTGTGGAAGAGCTCCGGACTGCTGGCCTGAGGGGGCTCTTGAAGGCACCGCTTAGGCTTCGGAGTATGACCTCCGCCCCCGCAGCTCCGCCGGCCCGCGCCTACCGACGGCTCGGTGTCGAGGAACGCCGCGCCCAACTGCTCGCCGCGGCGCTCACGCTCTTCGCCCACCGGGCGCCGGACGACGTGTCGATCGACGAGGTGGCGGCTGCCGCGGGAGTCTCCCGGCCGCTGGTCTACCGCTACTTCCCGGGCGGCAGGCAGCAGTTGTACGAGGCGGCGCTCGGCTCGGCCGCCGACCAGCTGACCCTCTGCTTCGCGGAACCTGCCGTCGGCCCGCCCACCGAGCGGGTGAGCAGGGTCCTGGACCGTTATCTCGGCTTCGTCGACGAGCACGACGCCGGATTCAGCGCGTTGCTGCGCGGGGGCAGCGTGGCCGAGACCTCGCGCACCACCACGATCGTGGACGGCGTGCGCAGGGCGGCGGCCGAGCAGATCCTGCTCCACCTGGGCCGGGGCGGCGGCCCGGGACAGGAGGCCGCCGGACCGCGGCTGCGGATGATGGTGCGCACCTGGATCGCGGCCGTGGAGGCGGCGTCCCTGATATGGCTGGACGAGGGGAAGCAGCCGGACGCCGCCGGGCTGCGGAGCTGGCTGGTGGATCACCTGATGGCCCTGCTCGCGGCCACCGCCGCCTCGGACGAGGAGACGGCCGTGGTGGTGGCGGATCTGCTGAGCCAGGAGACCGCCGACGGCCCCGCCGGGCGGCTCGCCGCGCTGATCGTCCCGGTCGCGGGCGGGGCGGCGCACCTGCTGCCGCCCGCCTGAGTCCGCCTGGGTCAGACTGGCCGGGTGAAAAGTGAGAACACCCCCTTCCGCGGCGGGCCCCTGGACGGCCGGGTGCTGCCGATCCTGCTCGGGCCGACCGGCCATCCGCCCAAGTGGTACGAGGTCCCGGTCCCGGACGCCGAGGGCGGTCCCGCCACCGTGTACGCCTACCGGCGCGCCCCGGCGGGCTATTCGAAGCGGCTCGGGATCCAGCGCGGCTGGGTCTACGAGTTCGCCCCCGGCGGCCGGGAGCGCTTCACCCCCAAGTGGCCCTGGAGCAGGCGCCGCAGCGAGTCCTGAGCGGTGCGCGCGCCCACGCCCGTAAGATCGACGGTCAGGTGCCGAGGGCACGGTCACAAGGGGGGTGCGCCATGGAGGCGCTGCGTCAGGACGATCCACGCCGCTTCGGCCCGTACACGGCGCTGGCCCGCTTCCGCGAGAGCGCGAGCGCGGTGCACTACCTGGCCCGGGACACAGAGAGCGACGAGCTCGCGGTGGTGACCGCCGCGCGGCCCGCCCTCGCCTCCGTACCCGCCTTCCGGCGGCGCTTCCGGTCCGAGGCGGGGATCGCGGAGCGGCTGGCCGGCGGCTGGGTGCAGCCGCCGCTCGCCGTGCCCGAGGACGACGGCCTCTGGACGGCCGCCGCCTATGTGCCCGCGGTGACCCTCGCCGAGGCGATCGGCCTCGCCGGCCCGCTGCCGGAGCGCGCCGTACGGATACTGGGCGCCGGGCTGGCCGAGACCCTCTCCCGGGTGCACGCCACGGGGGCCGTGCTCCAGGGACTGGCGCCGGAGACGGTGCTGCTGGCCGAGGACGGGCCCCGGCTGACGGCGTTCGGGCCCCTGGGCGCGGCGGCCTCCGCCGAGGCGCGCGAGGGCGGGCAGCTGTCCGTACGGCTCGGCTACCTCACCCCCGAGCAGGTCGCGGGCAAGGAGGCGGGGCCCGCCTCCGACCTGTTCGTCCTGGGTCTGCTGCTGGCGTACGCGGCGACCGGAACGACCCCGCTCGCCGACGGCCCCGTGGACGAGGCGGCGGAGCGCATCGCGCACGGTTCGGCCGAACTGGGTTCCGTCCCGGACGAGTTGCGTGCCCTGATCGCGAGCTGCCTGGCGAAGGACCCGGACGACCGGCCCGGCGCCGGAGCGGTCGCGGCGGAACTGGCACTGGAGGGCGCGGCCGGCCTCGCCAAGGGGGGCTGGCTTCCCGGGCCGCTCACGGCGGCGGTGGCGGACCAGGCGGCACAGGCCCGGACGCTGGAGCCTCCGGCGGGCCCGGTCCAGGACGAGGCCCCCGCTGACGGCGACGCGCGGGCAGCGGCGGCGGAAGAAAGCGGGGACACCGGCGAGGACAGCGGAACGACCCGTTTCCTGGGGACCGCGGTGCGCGCACCCCGGTCGGACCGGGCGACGGCCCAACTCGCCCTGCCCCGCGAACTGCCCGGCGAACGCCACGCCGAGATCACCGGCGGGCAGCCCGGCGCGCCGTTCACCGCGAGCCCTCGCGAGCTTCCCGGCGCGGCCTCCGGTGCCGCGCCCTCGCAGCCCCCCACTCCCGCACCGCCCGCCACGCCTGCCCCCGCACCGCCCGCCACGCCTGCCCCTGCCCCTGCCCCTGCCCACGCGCAGCCGTACGGATACGCCCGTCCCCCGCACGGCGCCCCGGCTCCGCTGCCCCTGCCTCTGCCGGGCGCCGCACCGGCCTCCCCGGCGGCCGCCGCGTCCACGCCCGCCACCAGCAGGCGGGCGCTGCTGACCACGGTGGCTGCGGGGGCCGCCGGCCTGGTCCTGGGTGGAACCGTGGTGTCCGCCCTCGGGTCCGGGGACCCCGCACCGGACGCCGACGGCAAACCGGCGGCGAAGCCCCGCCTCACCGCACCCGGCCGGGCCCCGGACCCACGGTGGATGTACAACCACCCGGCCGCCGCGCCCGCCCCGCTCACCGCGGGCGTGTGGCGGGACGAACTGCTGGTCCTGACGGACACCGCCGGGGCGACCGCCGTCGACCTGCGGACCGGCCGCAAGCGGTGGGAGAGCGCCGCCGCCGCGGGGGCCCAGACGGTCATGGCCGCGGGCGACGGGCTCTGCTTCCTGGCGAGCCCGACCGAGTTCCTGTGGCTGTCCCCCGAGGACGGGCGGATCAGGCACCGGGTGCGCTACGCCGACCAGTTCACCGGCGTACCGGGCATGAAGGTGGCCCCCCTGACCGGCCTGACCGGGTCCGTCCTCTGGTTCACCGGCTCCCACACCGTCACCGTGAAGGCACCGAAGCCGAAGAAGGGCAAGAAGCCCGGCAAGGACACCCAGGTCGTCAAGGCCTACTTCTTCGCCTACGACATCGTGCGGCGCGAGGAGCTGTGGCGCGTCGCGGTCCCGGCGGGCCGGGCGCCCGGCACCCCCGCCTACCGCCTGACCGCCGTCCGCGACGCCGACCTCGTGGTACGCCAGGACGCCGCCACGCTCACCCCCGCCGACGTGGCGGCCGGGAAGGGCAGGGCCGTCTTCCGCTGTTTCGACCGCACCACCGGAAAGCTCCTGTGGAACCGGCAGTTCGGCACGGTCGCACCGTCCGGCGCTGCGGCCGGTGACGAAGGGGGCCGGCTGTACGCCGCCGTCGGCGACGATCTGCAGGCCTTCGAGACGGGCACGGGGAAGCCGCTCTGGACGCTCAACGGCACCGCGTCCTCCCTCTTCGGCACGCCCCTCCCCGCCGGGACGCTGCTGCACACCACGAACCGCAACCAGGAGGTCGGCGCGGTCGAGCGGGCCACGGGACGGCTGCTGTGGCGCCGTTCCACCGAGGTGCCTCTCGGCGGCAACGCACCCGCGCTCACCCTGAGCGGCGGCGGAAAGACGCTGCTCGCCGCCGATGCCACGCAGGTGACCGCGTTCGCGGCCGGGGACGGGCGCAGGCTGTGGAAGTTCCAGGACGTCGGCGCCCAGGCCCCGAAGGGTGCCACGGTCACCGCGCCGTACCGGGTGCTCGGCGCCGGTGAGCACGTGGTCGTCCAGCGCGAACGGGCCTTCTACGCCTTCCCCGTGGAGTGACTTCCCCGCACCCCGAACGCTCCCGGCGTACGCCCTCCGGGACATGTTCCACGGCGTACGCCGCTCAGGACACCCCACGGCGTACGCCGTTCGGGACGTGCCCACGGCGTACGCCGTTCGGGGCAAGCCCTGGGCGGCGCGCCTGGCAGTCCTTGCATCACCCTGCGGCGAGTGACCGGATGGTCGATATCCGACCATTCATGGGCTTTTCCGATTAACTGGCATCGCCCTTGTCACCGGAGGTGATGCCGTGTCAGGCCGTCTCGCGCGAACCCTCTGCACCGCGGCGCTGGCCGCCGTCGTCGCCGCCTCCCCCGCCGTCGCCGAGCCGGCCGGCGACGACCCGGCCCCGGCCGCCGGGCCCGCCCCGCAGAGCATCGCCGGGCTGCTGAAGCAGTTGCAGACGCTTTACCAGCAGGCCGAGGAGGCCGGGGAGCTCCACAACGGCACCGAGGAGGAACTGAGAAAACGGACCGCGCAGGCAGCAAAACTGGACGCCGAGGTCGCCAAGGCCCGCTCGGCCCTGGGCTCCAGTCGCAGCGAGGCGGGTCGGCTGGCACGGGCCCAGTACCAGGGAAGCACCGACTTCTCCGCGTACCTGCGGCTGCTGCTCGCCCACGATCCGTCCCGGGCCCTGGAGCAGAGTCATGTCATCGAACGCGCCCAGGCGGGCCGGGCGGCCGTGATCGAGCGGCTCACCGGCGCGGAGAGGCACGCGGAGGTGCTTGCCGCCAGGTCCCGGGCGGTACGGGACCGGCAGCGGGTGCTGGCCGAGCGCCAGAAGAAGCAGCGCGACACCGTGCGGTCCCGCCTGAAGGGCATCGAGGCGATGCTGGCCTCGCTGTCGGACCGACAGCTCGCCGCGCTGTCGGCACTGGAACGGAAGAACGTCGGCAAGGCCCAGGCAGCGCTGACGGCATCGGGAGCCCTCAGCTCGGTCCGGGCACCGTCAGGGGAGGGCCGGGCGGCCGTCGAGTACGCCATCGAGCAGATCGGCAAGCCGTACGTCTGGGGCGCCGAGGGACCGGAGTCGTACGACTGCTCCGGCCTCACCTCGCAGGCGTGGTCCGCGGCGGGCCGGGAGATCCCGCGCACCTCGCAGGAGCAGTGGCGCCGGCTGCCCGAGGTCCCGCTGGGTTCGCTGCGCCCGGGCGACCTGGTGGTCTACTTCCCGAAGGCGACACATGTGGCGCTCTACATCGGCGACGGGATGGTCGTGCAGGCACCGAGGCCCGGTGCCACGGTGAAGGTCTCGCCCCTCGCCTCGAACCCGCTGCTCGGCGCGGTCCGGCCCGACCCGGAGAGCGAGCCGCTGAGCACGTACACACCGCCGGACCTGCCCGAGGACGCCACCTCGGGCGACGACACGGGGTACGACGCCCCGGAGGCCTGAGGAGCACGGCGGAGGCAGGGGAACGCGCCGGACACCGGGGAAGGCACCGGATACCGGCGGACGCGCCGGGCCGCCGCATCCGTGACCGTGTCCGGCTGACGGATGCGGCGGCCCCACCGCTGCTTCGCGGGCCGGGCGCTTGCTACGCGCCGGTGAGCGAGCCGAGGTAGGCGTTCGTCTTCTCGGGCTCGAAGAAGAAGTTGTCGAAGTCCGCCGGGTCGTTGAACCCGTTCGCGAACCGGTCGGCGGCGGGCTGGAGCTGACCGGACGCGCCGATCAGGTTCAGCACGTGCTCCGGCGGCGGGCCGAGCATCGCGTTCGTCCACTTCACGACATGCTGCGTCTTCTCCCAGTGCCGCTCGAAGGTGGCTTCCATCCACTCCTCGTCGAACGGCCGGTCGCCGTGTTCGAGGATCGAGTGCAGGTAGGAGTGGGCGCACTTGGAGGCGGTGTTGGAACCCTGCCCCGTGATCGGGTCGTTGGCCACGACCACGTCGCCCACCCCGAGCACCAGACCGCCGCCGGGCAGCCGGCCGACGGGCTTGCGTACGGTCGGGGCGTAACGGCCCGCCAGCGTGGCGTTGGCGTCGGTCAGCTCCACCTTGGTGGCGCGCGCGTACTCCCACGGGGTGAACCGCTCCATGAGTTCCAGCGTCTTGGCCAGGTGCTCCGACGGGTCCTTGATGCCCTGGAAGGCGTCGAGCGGGCCGCCGGGGATGCCTTCCCAGAACAGGATGTCGGCGCGGCCCGAGGTCGTCAGGGTCGGCATGATGAAGAGCTCGCCGACGCCCGGGACGAGGTTGCAGCGCACCGCGTCGAACTCCGGGTGCTCCGGGCGCGGGCCCATGCCGTGGACGTAGGCGACGGCCAGCGCGCGCTGCGGGGTGTCGTACGGCGAACGGGAGGCGTCCCGGCCGAACATGGAGACGAGCTCGCCCTTGCCGGCCGAGACCATCACGAGGTCGTACGTACGGGAGAAGTAGTCCAGGTCGGAGACCGCGGCACCGTGGATGACGAGCTGACCGCCGCGCTGGGCGAAGGTCTCCATCCAGCCGGCCATCTTCACGCGCTGGTCGACGGACTGGGCGTAACCGTCCAGCTTGCCCACCCAGTCGATGACCCGCGAGGAGTCCGGGCCGGCGACCGAGACACCGACGCCCTCGATCCGCGGGGCCTGCGACTCCCAGAAGTTGAGCTGGAGGTCGCGCTCGTGCTGGAGAGCCGTGTGGAACATGCACTGGGTGGACATGACCCGGCCGGACCGGATCTCGTCCGCGGTGCGGTTGGACATCAGGGTGACTTCGTAGCCGTTGGACTGGAGTCCTAGGGCCAGCTGGAGACCGGACTGTCCGGCTCCGACTATGAGTATCTTCCGCATCGCGGTTCTCCGTTACGTGTACTGGGTGCGTCTGTCGTTACTCGGGGGCGACGTCGAGGGCGTGGCCCACCAGGGCGAGCAGCGACTCGACGACGGTGATCCTCTTACGCGCATCCATGATCACAACAGGTACGTGCGGAGGTACGGTCAGGGCCTCCCTGACGTCGGCCTCGTCATAACCGGTGCTTCCCTCGAAGTGGTTGACAGCCACGATGTAGGGCAGGCCGCAGCTCTCGAAGTAGTCGAGCGCGGCGAAGCAGTCGGCGAGCCGCCGTGTGTCGGCCAGGACGACGGCGCCGATCGCGCCGCGCACCAGGTCGTCCCACATGAACCAGAAACGCTGCTGACCGGGGGTGCCGAAGACGTACAGGACGAGGTCGTCGTCGAGCGTGAGACGGCCGAAGTCCATCGCGACGGTCGTGGTGACCTTGTCGGGCGTGGCCGTGAGGTCGTCGATCTCCTCGCTGGCCTGCGTCATCAGCGCTTCGGTCTGCAGCGGGGTTATCTCGGAGACCGAGCTGACGAAGGTCGTCTTGCCCACGCCGAAGCCGCCCGCGACCACGATCTTGGTCGCGATCGGCGCGCGGGTGGTGTCGAGCTGCCAGGCCTGTACCGCCTCGACGGGCGCGTCCTGCGAACCTCGCGGGCGCGGAGTGAAGAGCGGCGCCTCAGAGACGGCGGAGTCCATTGAGCACCCTTTCGAGCAGTGCGCGGTCGGGCTGGCCGGCTCCGTGACCGGTTCCGTACACGCGGATCTTTCCCTGGTCGGCCAGGTCGCTGAGCAGCACCCGGACGACTCCGAGCGGCATCTTCAGCAGGGCCGAGATCTCGGCGACCGTACGCATGCGGCGGCAGAGTTCGACGATGGCGCGGAGCTCCGGCATGACGCGCGACGCCAGATTGCCGTTGGTGAGCTCGCGGCGCTCCTCGGGCGCTTCCAGCGCGGCGACGAACGTCTCGACGAGCAGGACGTGACCGAAACGGGTACGGCCGCCGGTGAGGGAGTACGGGCGGACCCGTGCCGCCTTGCGGTCGGCACCCCGGACGGGGAGTTTTCGTACGGGTTCAGCAGCTGACGTCACTGGGTGCTCTCCATCGATTTGCGCAGCTCACTGCGGAGTTCGGGGGTGAGTACGTGTCCTGCACGGCCGACGAAGAGCGCCATGTGGTAGGCGACGACGCTCATGTCGCAGTCGGGGGTGGCGTGCACGCCGAGCAGCGAACCGTCGCTGATCGACATGACGAAGACGCTGCCCTCGTCCATCGCCACCATGGTCTGCTTGACGCCGCCGCCGTCCATCAGCTTGGCGGCGCCGATCGTCAGGGACCCGATGCCGGAGACGATCGTGGCGAGGTCGGCGCTCGACCCCCTGGGGCCTCCCGCACCGCCCGCGGCCTTGGCCGCCGCGAGACCGGGGTCCGAGGAGAGCAGCATCAGCCCGTCGGACGAGACGACGGTGACCGAGTGGACTCCGGGCACCTCCTCCACGAGATTGCTCAGCAACCAGTGCAGGTTACGGGCCTCGGTGCTCAGCCCGAATGTGCTGGGCGCAGTCAACTGCGTGCCTCCTCGACTGTGTCCCCCGTCTCATCGATTCGACCGTCGTTACGGTCGGTCAGCTCAGTGTGGTCTGTCTGTGGGCCGCTGTCGGCGATCTCCGCCTCGACATCGCGCCGCCCGTCCTTGGCGCCCTGGTGGAAGCCGCCGAGCCTGCGGCGCAGGGCTTCCTTGTCGAGGCTCCCCTTGCGCTCGGTGACCGGGGCCGTCGGCGGCGCCGTGATCTTCGGGGTGCGCTTGGGCAGCCCCTTGTCGGTGAGGCGCGCGGGGCTGGGGGCCGGGTCGGGCACCTCCTCGCCCAGTCCGGTCAGCGGCTGCCGGGGGCCAGGGACGGCGTCGGCGGCGGCCGGCGCGGCGGGCACGGGAGCCTGAGCGGGGCTGGTGTCGGCGGCGCGCTCGTGGCGCTCGGGGCCGATGGCGTACGGGCTCTGCGTCTCCGGCCGGGTGTGGCGGGGAGCGTCGGGCCGGGTGCCGGGCCCGGTGTCCTGGCCGGTCTCCTGCTCGGTGTTCTGCTCGGTGTTCTGCTGCAGGGGCAGCCGGACCTGCATCGTGGTCTCGGCCTCGGACTCCGCGGGGCTGCCGGGCCCGGCAGCCGGGTCGGTCGCCGCAGGCGCGGGAACGGCCGGCGCGGGCGCCGCGTCCGCCGGTACGGGAGCGGCGTCCGCCGGTGTGGGGGCCACGTCTGCCGGTGCGGGGGCGGCGGGTCCGGGTGCTGCCGTCGCGCCCGCGGCGTGCAGGGTCCGTTCGGCGGCGGCGATCAGCGGGTCACCGGCGGAACGCGAGGGCAGGGCGTTGGAGTTGGCCTCGGCGACCGATCCCGGGAGGTTGAGGGCGGGAGCGTCCCCGGGCAGCTGGACGGGCGGCGGGGAGGACGCGGGCGGTGCCTTGGGCAGCAGGGTCTGCGGAAGGACGACGACCGCTGTCACCCCGCCCCCCTTCTGCTCGCGCAGCTGGACCCGTACGCCGTGGCGGGCGGCCAGCAGTGACGTCACCTGAAGACCCAGTCCGGCCCCGTCCGCGGCCTGTTCGCCCGCTTCGAAGGACGCCGGGTCCGCCAGCCTGGCATTGAGCTCGCCCATCCGGACCGCCGACATGCCGATGCCCTCGTCCTGCACGGAGAGCATCACCTCTCCGGTCTCCAGCAGCCAGCCGGAGAGCTCGACATGGGAGTCGGGCGGCGAGAAGGAGGTCGCGTTCTCCAGGAGTTCGGCGACCAGGTGGCTGAGGTCGTCCGCGGCGAAGCCCGCGACCTGGGCGTGCGGCGGCAGGGACTGGATGGTGACCCGCTCGTACCGCTCGATCTCGCTGACCGCGGCGCGCAGTACGTCGACGAGGGGGATCGGGCTCGCGTGGCTCTGGCCGTGCTCGGCGCCCGCGAGAACCAGCATGTTCTCGCTGTGCCGCCGCATCACGGTGGCCATGTGGTCCAGCTTGAAGAGCGTGGCGAGACGCTCCGGGTCCTGCTCGCGCTCCTCCAGGCCCTCGATGACGCCGAGCTGGCGCTCCACGAGACCGAGCGTGCGCAGCGAGAGGTTGACGAAGGTGTGGTGGACCGTGTTCCTCAGCCGCTCCAGCTGGCTGGTGAGTTCGGCCACCTTGACCTGGAGCTCGGCCCGCTGGAGGGTGAGCGCCTCGCGGCCCGCGACGAGTTCGCCGCGCTCGGTCTGCAGGTTCTGGAGCTGACCGGTGACGTCGTGGTGCAGCCCGTGCAGCTTGCCGTGCAGCGCGTTGATGGACCGTACGACCTGGGCGAACTCGTCGTTGCGCCCGGTGTAGCGGACCGGCTCCGCGGTCTCGGGTGCCTCGGCGATGCGGCCGGCCCCGATCCGCAGGACGGCGAGCGGCTGGGTGAGGGTGCGGGCGACGGCTGTCGATACGCCCACGGCGATGAGCAGGCAGCCGCCGAGGAGGGCGAGGCGCAGCTCCAGCGCGGTGACGTCGTCGTCGCGCAGCCCTTCCAGGCGCTGCACCTGTGCGGTGCCGAGCGCGGACTCGACGCCACGCATGCGGTCGATCCGGGCGGAGAGGGCGGCCTCGAGCTTCTCGGGGTCGGAGGACCGGTCCGAGTCGGACAGTTCGGGGCGGTCGGTGAGCCGGGTGAGGTACTTCTCCGCGTCGGTCACCTCGGGTCCGGTGACCGTGGAGCCGAGCTTGTCCCGCGCGGACGGCCCGGCGGCCTGGTCGAACTCGGCGAGGGAGGCCAGCTCGCGCACCCGTGCCTGCTGGGCGGCGGCGCTGAGTTCGTCGCGGTCGCGGTCGTCCTCGGCGCTGCTCGTGTCCTGGCCCTGGACGGGCAGGCCGGTGAACGGATCGGTCTCCGGTTCCTGCGGCTCGGTGCCGGGCACGGAGAGCGCGGCCAGGAGCAGCCCGCGCGTGGCGGCTGCCTGCTCCACGGCACCGCCGAGGGCCAGCGGGGCGCGGGTGGCGTCGGCGGCGCGGGGCGGTGTCTTCTGGGCGAGCTCGTCGGCGAGGCCGTGGAGCTTGGCGATGACCTCGGAATACGCCTGGTACGCGTCCATCGCCGAGCCTTCGCCGGTCAGCGCGGCACGGCGGAGCGAGGGGATGGTGGAGAGGTCCCGGCGCAGCGCCGCTGGGGCGGCCTCCCGGATCTCGTCCACCTGCTGGTCGACACGGGCCGCCGGGCTGGAGGAGCCTTCCCTGGCGTCATCGGTCTTGCGCCCGGCCGCGATGTGCGCGATCACCTCGTCCCGCTCGTCCGCGAGGGAGTGCGCGAGGGTGATCGCCTGCTGGTTCAGCTCGGCGAGCGTGACCAGGCTCTGGGACTCGTTGAGATCGGAGGACGCGCCGAGGGCCGCCGGGGCACCCGCGGCGATGACGGTGATCCCTACGACGGCGACGCCGGCGACAAGCCGGCTGCGTACCCGCACGGTCCGCTTGGAGGCACTCGCTGTCTGAGGCGTCGCCCCGGACTCCTCGCGCGTGCTGTCCTTGCTCCGAGGCCGCTTCTTCTGCACCGGTGCTCGCAATCTTGACTCGTCCGCCCATGAAGCAGAGGTGACGCACGGTCACGTAACCGGACCCCGCCCTGGTGTGCACCGTACGGCTTCCGACCATTCCAGCGCTTTTGAGAGGGGGCCGTGCATCAACCGCTCCGCCACTCGAACGAGTGAACATCACTCCGGAGTTGGCGAACAAGTCTCCCCAGGGGCCCCGCCGGCCATGCATCAGCCCCCGGGTGGAACTTCGCGCCCGGCTTTGGCAGTATGCCCGCCCGCATATGCGCGGAGCACGCTCTTCCGCCGCCAGGGGCCACTCTGACCTGCTGGTACGGCCCGGCGGCGATCGTGCAGGCCCCGTGAAGGCTTGGTGCAGACTGACTGGATGCGTATCGAACTCGCCACCGAGCCCGGCAGTCCCGAACGCCCCAACGAGGACTGGGCGTCGGCCGTCGCTCCTGCGGCCGGCCAGGGAGGCACCCTGGTTCTGCTCGACGGAGTCACGCCACCCCGCGCCACCGACGGGTGTGTGCACTCGGTTCCGTGGTTCACCTCACGGCTCGGAGGCGCCCTGGCCGAACTGTCCGCTTCGCGGCGGGATCTGACGCTGGCGGACATTCTCGCGGCGTCCATCCGGCGCACCGCCGACACGCATCGTTCCCTGTGTGACCTTTCTCACGTACGTACGCCTCAGGCGACGGTGGTCCTCGCGCGCTGGGACGACCTGCGCGTCGAGTACCTGGTGCTCTCCGACTCGGTCCTGCTCCTGGAGTCCCTCGACGGGGCGGTCGAGCCGGTACTCGACGACCGCCTCGACCGGTTGCCTCGGGGCTCCCTCGCCTCGGAGGAGGCGGTGGACGCGCACCTGAGGAACAAGGAGGGCGGCTTCTTCACGGCGGCCGCCGACCCCTCGGTGGTGTCACGCGCGGTGACCGGCGAGGCGCTCCGGGCGGAGGTCCGGGCGCTGGCCGCCCTGACCGACGGGGCGAGCCGCTGGACGGAGAAGTTCCGGGAGGGCGACTGGGCGGGCACCCTGGGGATGCTCCGCAAGGTGGGGCCGCAGGGGCTCATCGACCGGGTGCGGGAGCTGGAGCGGGCCGACACCGGCCGCGTGTTCCTGCGCCGCGGCAAGACGCACGACGACGCGACGGCCGTACTGGTGGAGTTCTAGGCGCCGCACCCGCGCGTCCGCGCGCGGGCCGGCCCGCCGCCCGGCACGCTCCGCGTGGAGCGCACCACCGCGCGGCACGCCTCAGTCCTCGGCCCGTTCGTTGAAGTGGTGCAGCAGCCGCGCGAGTTCGGCGACCTCGGCACGGTCCCAGCCCGCGAGCTTGCGGGCGTAGCGTCCACGGCGGGCGTCGCGGACCCTGCGGAAGCGTGCGAGGCCCTCGTCGGTGAGGTGCACGAGGGAGGCGCGGCCGTCCGCCGGGTCGGTCTCCCGGGCCACCAGCCCGAGCGACTCCAGGGCCCGCAACTGCCGGCTCATGGTCGCCTTGCCGACGCCGAAGTAGGCGGCGAGATCCGTCGCGCGCTGCCGCCCTGCCGACTCCAGCCGCACGAGGAGCCCGTAGGCCGCCGCCTCCAGGTCCGGGTGCACCTCGCGTGCCATCTCCCCCGAGTTGGCACGCGCCCGGCGCAGGAAGACCGCCAACTCGCGCTCCAGCGCGAGGAACTCGTGGTCCACACCATTTCCGGCCTTCGCGCCGGGTTCACCACCGCTTTCGCTCCCGTGCACGTCAACACCCCTCGTTTGCTTTCCGGCCCATGAAAATTTCTTTCACCTGCCGCCATCGCCGCAGCTTGGCCAGTATTTCGCAGGCGTAGACCTCCGGCGGCGGCCGGACCCCCTTCCGGAGGGCGGGTCTACGTGCGTAGCTTCATGAGTGCCACGGATGGCATGTCCACACCATGGCGCACGACCGCAGGAGCGTCCCGCACCCGCTCCTGGGCCATGAGCTCCCCCCACCGAGCCCTCGGAGGCACGCAATGCCCGTGCACAGATCCAGAACCCCCAGCTCCCGCCGCTCCCGTCTCGCCGCGGCGGGCACGCTCCTCGCCGCCCTCGCCCTGCTGCTCACACTGCCCGGTGCGGCGTCCGCCGCAGGCACCGCGGTCGTCCCCGAACGAGGGACGGCGAGGATGGGCCAGGGCGTGATCGCTCACGACGGCGCCCAGGGCGGCGGCCCCATCGGCGCGACCGCCGTCCAGACGGAAGGCGTGGACGTCAGCGGCCACCAGGGCAACGTCGCCTGGTCGACCCTGTGGAACAGCGGCGTGAAGTGGGCGTACGTCAAGGCCACCGAGGGGACGTACTACAAGAACACGTACTTCACCCAGCAGTACAACGGCTCCTACAACGTCGGCATGATCCGCGGCACCTACCACTTCGCCACCCCGGACACGACCAGCGGCGCCACCCAGGCGAACTACTTCGTGGACAACGGCGGGGGCTGGTCCAGGGACGGCAAAACGCTGCCCGGCGTGCTGGACATCGAATGGAATCCGTACGGGGCGCAGTGCTACGGCAAGACCCAGGCCGGCATGGTCGCCTGGATCCGCGACTTCGTGAACACCTACAAGGCGCGCACCGGACGTGACGCGGTGATCTACACCGCGACCAGCTGGTGGAAGGACTGCACGGGCAACAACGCGAGCTTCGGCAGCACCAACCCGCTCTGGGTGGCCCGCTACAACACCACGGTCGGCGAGCTCCCGGCCGGCTGGGGCTTCTACACGATGTGGCAGTACACGTCGTCGGGCCCGACGGTCGGTGACCACAACCGCTTCAACGGCGCCCTCGACCGAGTGGTGGCGCTCGCCAACGGCTGAGCCCGCACACGGCGGAGAGCCGGCGCGCGCACGCCCGGGGGCCCGCCCCGACAGCGCCACGTACGGATGAGCCCCGGTGACCGTCCCCAGGTCACCGGGGCTTCACGCTGCCCGGCCACCCCTACTATGAACCAAGCGTATACACGCTATGTATAGTCACCCCGTGCCGCTCCACCGGTGTGCGGCCTGCCCACGGGGAGTGACCTGCCGTGCCTGCTGCGCCCAGAAAGATGCCCTTGTCCCGCATGCGGTTGACCGCCGTCTTCGTGACCGTGCTCACACTGGCGCTCGGGGGGTGTTCGGCGCCGACCTCGGCCCCCGCGTCGGCACGCGCCGATGCGGCATCCGACGCCAAGGGGGCCTACGGCTCCGTGGACTGCGCCGAGGCCAAGTGCATCGCCTTGACGTTCGACGCGGGACCGGGGAAGGACACCCCGCACCTCCTGGACGTCCTCGAGGAGAAGAAGGTGCCGGCCACGTTCTTCCTGCTCGGCCGGAGCCACGTGCTGAAGCACCCGGACACCGTGCGGCGCATCGCCGACGAGGGACACGAGGTCGCGAACCACACCTGGTCGCACAAGATATTGACGGACATGAGCCGCGCCGGGATACGGGCCGAGCTGGAGAAGACCCAGCGGGCGATCGAACGGATCACCGGGACACGGCCCCGGCTGATGCGCCCGCCCCAGGGCCGCACCGACGGCACCGTGTCGGAGATCTGCGAGGAGCTCGGGCTCTCACAGGTCCTGTGGAGCGCGACCGCCAAGGACTACTCCACCGACGACTCCGCGCTGATCGAGGAGCGGATACTCGACCAGGCGAGCAGGGACGGGATCATCCTGCTGCACGACATCTACGCGGGGACGATGCCCGCGGTGCCAGGCATCATCGACACGCTGAAGGAGCGGGGCTACACCTTCGTGACCGTCCCCCAGCTGATGGCCCCCGCGGAGCCGCAGCCCGGCACGGTCTACCGCCCCTGACCCGCGGACCCGCCCTGCGCCGCCACCGCGACCCGCACCTGCGGCCCACGGCGGGCCCCGCTTCTGGGGCCGTCGGTCCCGGGCCGGAAGGGGCCGGAGGCCCTGCCCGAGAAGGGCCGGCGCCCCGGGCCGGGAAGGGCCGGCGGCCCCGCCCCGCACGCGGAACGGCCCGCCCTCCGGGGGGAGGGCGGGCCGTCCGTACCGGCCGTGCGCGTGGCGCCGCGTCCGTCACCACGTGACACCTATGCGGCGGCCGGGATCCTCTCCCGCACCTCGGCCGAGGCCGGGGCGAGCGCGATCTCCAGGACCTGGCGCACATCGGTCACCGGGTGCACCTCCAGGGTGTCGAGGACCTCCGCCGGGACGTCGTCCAGGTCGGCCTCGTTGCGCTGGGGGATCACCACGGTGGTGATGCCCGCACGGTGAGCGGCCAGCAGCTTCTGCTTCAGGCCGCCGATCGGCAGCACCCGCCCGGTCAGCGACACCTCGCCGGTCATCGCCACGTCCGTACGGACCAGCCGTCCGGAGAGCAGCGAGGCCAGCGCGGTCGTCAGGGTGATACCGGCGCTCGGGCCGTCCTTCGGGACCGCACCCGCCGGGAAGTGGATGTGCACGCCCCGGTCCTTGAGATCGGCCACGGGGAGCTCCAGCTCCGCCCCGTGCGAGCGCAGGAAACTCAGGGCGATCTGCGCGGACTCCTTCATGACGTCGCCGAGCTGACCGGTCAGGGTCAGTCCGGACGCCCCGGTCTCCGGATCGGCGAGCGAGGCCTCGACGAACAGCACGTCGCCGCCGGCTCCGGTCACCGCGAGCCCGGTGGCCACGCCGGGCACCGCGGTACGGCGCTCGGCCGGGTCCTGGGCGGACTCGGGCACGTGGTGCGGCCGGCCGATCAGGCCCCGCAGGTCCTGGTCGGTCACCGTGAACGGAAGCTCCCGTTCACCGAGCTCGTGCTGGGCCGCGGCCTTGCGGAGCAGCCGCGCGACGGCCCGCTCCAGGTTCCGCACCCCGGCCTCACGGGTGTACTCGCCGGCCAGCTTGCGCAGCGCGGACTCGTCGAGGCTCACCTCGCCCTCCTCGAGACCGGCCCGCTCCAGCTGGCGCGGGAGCAGGTGGTCCCGGGCGATGACGACCTTCTCGTCCTCGGTGTAGCCGTCCAGCGTGACCAGCTCCATGCGGTCGAGCAGGGCCTCCGGAATGGCGTCCAGGACGTTGGCCGTCGCGAGGAACACGACGTCGCTGAGGTCGAGTTCGACCTCCAGGTAGTGGTCGCGGAAGGTGTGGTTCTGAGCCGGGTCGAGGACTTCGAGCAGCGCCGCGGCCGGGTCGCCCCGGAAGTCGGAGCCGACCTTGTCGATCTCGTCCAGCAGGACGACCGGGTTCATCGAGCCGGCCTCCTTGATGGCCCGGACGATCCGCCCAGGCAGCGCCCCGACGTATGTACGCCGGTGGCCGCGGATCTCCGCCTCGTCCCGGACACCGCCGAGCGCGACCCGGACGAACTTGCGCCCCATGGCGTGGGCGACGCTCTCCCCGAGGGACGTCTTACCGACCCCGGGAGGACCGACCAGCGCCAGCACCGCGCCGCCGCGCCGTCCGCCGACGACACCGAGGCCCCGGTCGGCGCGCCGCTTGCGTACCGCGAGGTATTCGGTGATGCGCTCCTTCACGTCCTGCAGACCCGCGTGCTCGGCGTCGAGGACCGCCTGAGCGCCCCGGATGTCGTACGCGTCCTCGGTCCGCTCGGTCCAGGGGAGTTCGAGGACGGTGTCCAGCCAGGTCCGGATCCAGGAGCCCTCGGGGCTCTGATCGGAGGCACGCTCCAGCTTGTCGACCTCCTTGAGCGCGGCCTCACGGACGTGCGCGGGAAGGTCGGCGGCCTCGACGCGGGCCCGGTAGTCGTCCGTCTCGTCCTCGGGATCGCCGTTGAGCTCGGACAGCTCCTTGCGTACGGCGTCGAGCTGGCGCCGCAGCAGGAACTCGCGCTGCTGCTTGTCGACGCCCTCCTGGACGTCCTTGGCGATGGACTCGGCGACATCCTGCTCGGCGAGGTGCTCGCCGAGCCACTGGATGGCGAGCTTCAGCCGGGCGACCGCGTCCGTGGTCTCCAGCAGCTGGACCTTCTGCGCCGAGGTGAGGAAGGGGGAGTACCCGGAGTTGTCCGCGAGGGCGGAGATGTCGTCGATCTGCTGCACCCGGTCCACGACCTGCCAGGCACCGCGCTTCTTCAGCCAGCTGGTGGCCAGCGCCTTGTACTCCTTGGCCAGCTCGGCGGCGGCACCGGGAAGAGGGTCGGGCAGGGCCACGTCGATCCTGGTGCCCTCGACCCAGAGGGCGTTGCCGGGCCCGCTGGTGCCGGCACCGATGCGCACCCGGTCACGGGCCCGGATGAGGGCGCCGGGGTCGCCGTCCGACAGCCGTCCGACCTGTTCGACGGTGCCCAGGACTCCGGTCCCGGTGTAGTTCCCGTCGATGCGCGGCACGAGCAGCACCTCGGGCTTGCCGCCACCGGGCCGCGCGACGGCCTGTGCGGCCTCCACCGCGGCGCGCACCTCCGCGTCCGACAGGTCCAGCGGAACCACCATTCCGGGCAGTACGACCTCGTCGTCGAGCGGCAGCACGGGCAGGTCGATCGGCGTGGACGCCTTGGACGCATTGGATTCGGCAGTCATGATCTCCCCTTCGGCAGGCAAGTTGAGCTATGTGGGCTCAATGCTTGTGAGTCCCCGAATGTTCCCCACGCCGTGTTCGCTGTGAGCGATCACCCGTCACACCAGGTCCGGAGCCCACAAAATCGCGTACGGACGAACTCCGGCACGGGGGTCCCGACGGACCGCACGGGGCGCCTGCCTCTACGGCAGCATCCGGCGAGGAGCGTCCATTCCCCCGACCCTCACCACCGAAGGACAGGACGACGGGCCCGGCCCCCGTGCGGCCCAGGACGGACGGGACGCGCACCCCCCGGACGGGGAGGGTGAGATCTTGCGAATCCGGTGGTCCGGGTCTCCTCGCACGGGAAAAATGGCCGCCGTCGAGCCCCGCCGACCGGAGACCGGAGACCGCGCCCATGCCCGCCACAGACGCCCACCGCCCCGTCGTCCTGGACCGCCGCGACGGGCCCTTCGGCGAAGTCGTGCTGCGGGAGCGCGGTGAGGACTTCGAGATCATCGCCAACGGCTGCTTCCTGATGGACACCTCCGACGGGCGTTCCGAACGCCTGCTGGTCGACGCGGCGCTCGACGCGCTGCCCGCCGGCCGGGCGGACCCGTCGGTACTGATCGGCGGACTGGGCGTCGGGTTCTCCCTGGCACACGCCGCCGCCGAGCCGCGCTGGGGCCGGATCACCGTCGTCGAGCGGGAGGAGGCGATCGTGGACTGGCACCTGGAAGGACCGCTCGGCCGCATCTCCCGCGCCGCCCTCGCGGACCCGCGCACCGTCATCCTCCGTACCGATCTCGTCGCCCACCTCCGCACGGCCACGGAGCGTTACGACGCACTGTGTCTGGACATCGACAACGGGCCCGACTGGACCGTCACCGAGGGCAACGGAAGCCTCTATTCCGCCACCGGTCTCGCGACCTGCCGCGCACGCCTGAAGCCCGGCGGAGTGCTCGCGGTGTGGTCCGCCCAGCCGTCCGAGGACTTCGGGGAATCTCTGCGGAATGCCGGATTCCGCGCAGTAAGCACCGAAGAAGTAGCCGTTGCCCGAGGTGTGCCGGACGTGGTCCATCTCGCACTGCGGGGGGACTGAACCCCCACCCGGTATGCCCACCCCCGTTCCCCTGCGGATCACACGTCTCAAGTCCGCCGATCCGTCCCTATCCCATGGGTAACACCTTCACGTCGGACAACACCCTGCGTAGCCGAGAGGCGTCCTCAGCCTTTACGCTGCTTGGCGGCACAAGGGATCACCGACGAAATCCACAAGCGATAACCGTGCCTCCGGGGGAATGGCCTCCGCGAGAACGGGCAGGGGCGGGGCGATGGAACAGACACACACCACCCACAACGGCGTCGCGGCCACCCCCGGGGCTCAGCGCCGGGTGCTGGTGGTAGAGGACGACCCGACGATCGTCGACGCCATTTCCGCCCGGCTGCGGGCCGAGGGCTTCCTGGTGCAGACCGCACTGGACGGGCCCGCGGCCGTGGACGCGGCCGAGGCATGGCAGCCCGACCTGATGGTGCTCGACATCATGCTTCCCGGCTTCGACGGCCTGGAGGTCTGCCGTCGCGTGCAGGCTCAGCGCCCCGTGCCGGTGCTGATGCTCACCGCTCGCGACGACGAGACCGACATGCTCGTCGGGCTCGGGGTCGGCGCGGACGACTACATGACCAAGCCCTTCTCCATGAGGGAACTGGCGGCGCGGGTGCACGTCCTGCTGCGCCGGGTCGAACGGGCCGCGCTGGCCGCCGTGACCCCGCGCAGCGGCATCCTGCGGCTCGGCGAGCTGGAGATCGACCACGCCCAGCGCCGGGTGCGGGTGCGCGCGGACGACGTCCACCTCACCCCGACCGAGTTCGACCTGCTGGTCTGCCTGGCCAACACCCCCCGCGCCGTGCTCTCCCGGGAACAGCTGCTCGCGGAGGTCTGGGACTGGGCCGACGCGTCCGGGACCCGGACGGTCGACAGCCACATCAAGGCTCTGCGCCGGAAGATCGGCGCCGAGCGGATCCGTACCGTGCACGGCGTCGGCTACGCCCTGGAGACCCCAGCGCCATGACCCGGCCCGGGTCCGGACTGCGGCCCTTCTCCATCAAGGCCAAGCTGGGCACCCTCGTCGTGATATCCGTCTTCATCACGACCGGACTGCTCATCGTCGCCCTGCGGACCAGGACGGAATTCCGTTTCATCACGGTCTTCTCCGTGATCGCCACGCTGCTGATCACCCAGTTCGTGGCGCACGGCCTGACCGCGCCTCTCGACGAGATGCGCGCGGTCGCGCGGTCGATCTCGCACGGCGACTACACGCGCCGGGTGAGCGGCGCCGGGCGGCGCGACGAGCTCGGGGACCTGGCGCAGACGATCAACCGCATGACGGACGACCTGGAGGCGGAGGACCGGCACCGCAAGGAGCTGGTCGCCAACGTCTCGCACGAACTGCGCACCCCCATCGCCGCGCTCAGAGCCGTGCTCGAGAACGTGGTGGACGGGGTGTCCGCCGCCGATCCCGAGACGATGCGCACGGCGCTGAAGCAGACCGAGCGCCTCGGCAGACTCGTGGAGACCCTGCTGGACCTCTCCCGGCTGGACAACGGGGTGGTGGCGATCAAGGCCCGCCGCTTCGAGGTCTGGCCGTACCTGTCGGGCGTGCTGAAGGAGGCGAACCTGGCCGCCTCCCAGCGCCGGCTCTCCTCCGGCTCCGGCAATCACTCGCGTACGGACGTCCATCTGCATCTGGACGTGTCACCGCCGGAACTCACGGCGTACGCCGACGCCGAGCGGCTGCACCAGGTGGTCGCCAACCTGATCGACAACGCCGTCAAGCACAGCCCGCCGCACGGCCGGGTCACCGTGCTGGCCCGGCGTGGAGCCCACCCCGAGTCGCTGGAGCTGGAAGTCGTCGACGAGGGCCCCGGCATCCCGGAGGCGGAGCGCCACCGGGTCTTCGAGCGGTTCAACCGGGGCCAGGCCCCGTCGCCGCACGGCCCGGGCAGCGACGGCGGTACGGGACTGGGGCTCGCGATCGCCCGGTGGGCGGTGGATCTCCACGGCGGACGCATCGGCGTGGCCGAATCCGCCCGCGGCTGCCGGATTCAGGTCACTCTTCCGGGGAACCCGCAACTACTGGGTTGACCTGGTGTTCGAAGTTCAGGGCCCTTGTTCTCTCCCGTCCCGGGAAAGAGATACGGTCCAGGGGGCCGTAGCACCGGCCTCGCGTACCGAAGGGCAGCGGAACCCTGCTTGTTTCCCGCCATTTCATGCGCCGAAACCCGGCTTCGGATGTGATGTGCACGACGAAGACCGGCCCGGCCTGCACGTAACGGCTCGGGAGGCGTAGCCTTGATTTCCGCTGTCCATCACCTTGTGAAGCGGAAGAGGGCGGTTGCCGCCGTGTCGTCTCAGTCCCCCAGTAACTCGAGCATCTCGACCGATCAAGAAGCAGGCTCCGGGTCGAACCCGGCCGCCGCATTCGGCCCCAATGAGTGGCTCGTCGACGAGATCTACCAGCAGTACCTCCAGGACCCGAATTCGGTCGACCGCGCCTGGTGGGACTTCTTCGCCGACTACAAGCCGGGCGCGTCCGGCACGGCGGACAAGCCCGTACCCGCACCCGCGGGAGCGGTGACACCGGCTCCGGCCGCCGCCGCGGAAGCGCCCGCTCCGGCGAAGGCGCCCGCCGCGCCCGCCGCCCCGGCCCAGCCCGCGGCCGCCGCTCCGGCGAAGGCAGCGGCTCCCGCGAAGGCCGCCCCGGCACCCGCCAAGGCAGCCCCCGCCAAGGCCGCGCCGGCACCCGCGAAGGCGGAGGCCCCGGCCGAGGCCCCCGCAGGCCCGGAGTACGTGACGCTGCGCGGCCCGTCGGCCGCTGTCGCGAAGAACATGAACGCCTCCCTGGAGCTGCCGACGGCCACGTCCGTCCGCGCGGTCCCGGTGAAGCTGCTCTTCGACAACCGCATCGTCATCAACAACCACCTCAAGCGCGCCCGCGGCGGGAAGATCTCCTTCACGCACCTCATCGGGTACGCGATGGTGCAGGCCCTCAAGGCCATGCCGTCGATGAACTACTCCTTCGCGGTGAAGGACGGCAAGCCGACCCTGGTCAAGCCGGAGCACGTCAACCTCGGTCTGGCCATCGACCTGGTGAAGCCCAACGGCGACCGCCAGCTCGTCGTCGCGGCCATCAAGAAGGCCGAGACGCTCAACTTCTTCGAGTTCTGGCAGGCGTACGAGGACATCGTCCGCCGCGCCCGCGTCGGCAAGCTCGGCATGGACGACTTCACCGGCGTCACCGCCTCGCTGACCAACCCCGGCGGCATCGGCACCGTCCACTCGGTGCCGCGCCTGATGCCCGGACAGGGCCTCATCATGGGCGTCGGCGCGATGGACTACCCGGCGGAGTTCCAGGGCACGTCGCAGGACACCCTGAACAAGCTGGGCATCTCGAAGGTCATGACCCTGACCTCGACGTACGACCACCGGGTCATCCAGGGTGCGGCGTCCGGCGAGTTCCTGCGCGTCCTGGCCCAGCTGCTGCTCGGCGAGAACGACTTCTACGACGAGATCTTCAAGGCGCTGCGCATCCCCTACGAGCCGGTCCGCTGGCTCAAGGACATCGACGCCTCGCACGACGACGACGTCACCAAGGCCGCGCGGGTCTTCGAGCTGATCCACTCCTACCGGGTCCGCGGCCACGTCATGGCCGACACCGACCCGCTGGAGTACCGCCAGCGCAAGCACCCCGACCTGGACATCACCGAGCACGGCCTCACCCTGTGGGACCTGGAGCGGGAATTCGCGGTCGGCGGTTTCGCCGGCAAGACGATGATGAAGCTCCGCGACATCCTCGGCGTCCTGCGTGAGTCGTACTGCCGCACCACCGGCATCGAGTTCATGCACATCCAGGAGCCGAAGGAGCGCAAGTGGCTCCAGGACCGGGTGGAGCGTCCGCGCCCCGCTCCGGAGCGCGAGGAGCAGCTGCGGATCCTGCGCCGCCTCAACGCCGCCGAGGCGTTCGAGACGTTCCTGCAGACGAAGTACGTCGGCCAGAAGCGCTTCTCCCTGGAGGGCGGCGAGTCCGTCATCCCGCTGCTCGACGCGGTCATCGACTCCGCCGCCGAGGCCCGCCTCGACGAGGTCGTCATCGGCATGGCCCACCGCGGCCGGCTGAACGTCCTGGCCAACATCGTGGGCAAGTCGTACGCGCAGATCTTCCGCGAGTTCGAGGGCAACCTCGACCCGCGCTCGATGCACGGCTCCGGCGACGTCAAGTACCACCTGGGCGCCGAGGGCACCTTCACCGGTCTGGACGGCGAGCAGATCAAGGTCTCGCTGGCCGCCAACCCCTCGCACCTGGAGGCCGTCGACCCGGTCCTCGAGGGCATCGCCCGCGCCAAGCAGGACATCATCAACAAGGGCGGCACGGACTTCACGGTCCTGCCCGTCGCGCTCCACGGCGACGCGGCCTTCGCGGGCCAGGGCGTCGTCGCCGAGACGCTCAACATGTCGCAGCTGCGCGGCTACCGCACCGGCGGCACCGTGCACGTGGTGATCAACAACCAGGTCGGCTTCACCGCCGCCCCGGAGTCCTCGCGCTCCTCGATGTACGCCACGGACGTGGCGCGCATGATCGAGGCGCCGATCATCCACGTCAACGGTGACGACCCGGAGGCCGTGGTCCGCGTCGCGCGGCTCGCCTTCGAGTACCGGCAGACGTTCAACAAGGACGTCGTGATCGACCTCATCTGCTACCGCCGCCGCGGTCACAACGAGGGCGACAACCCGGAGTTCACCAACCCGCAGATGTACACCCTGATCGACAAGAAGCGCTCGGTGCGCAAGCTCTACACCGAGTCCCTCATCGGTCGTGGCGACATCACGCTGGAAGAGGCCGAGCAGGCCCTCCAGGACTTCCAGGGTCAGCTGGAGAAGGTCTTCGCGGAGGTCCGCGAGGCCACCTCGGCGCCGTCCCAGCCGCATGTCCCGGACGTGCAGGCGGAGTTCCCGGTCGCCGTGAACACCGCGATCTCCTCGGAGGTCGTGAAGCTGGTCGCCGAGTCGCAGGTGAACATCCCCGACGGGATCACCGTCCACCCGCGCCTCCTGCCGCAGATGCAGCGCCGTGCCGCCTCCGTCGAGAACGGCACGATCGACTGGGGCATGGGCGAGACCCTGGCCATCGGTTCGCTGCTGATGGAGGGCACCCCGGTCCGGCTCGCCGGCCAGGACACCCGCCGCGGCACGTTCGGCCAGCGCCACGCGGTTCTCGTCGACCAGAAGACCGGCGAGGACTACACCCCGCTGCTCTACCTCTCCGAGGACCAGGCCCGCTACAACGTCTACGACTCGCTGCTCAGCGAGTACGCGGCGATGGGCTTCGAGTACGGCTACTCGCTGGCCCGCCCGGAATCCCTGGTGATCTGGGAGGCCCAGTTCGGTGACTTCGTCAACGGCGCCCAGACGGTCGTGGACGAGTTCATCTCCTCGGCCGAGCAGAAGTGGGGCCAGACGTCCGGCGTCACCCTGCTGCTCCCCCACGGGTACGAGGGCCAGGGCCCGGACCACTCGTCCGCCCGTCCGGAGCGTTTCCTGCAGATGTGCGCGCAGGACAACATGACGGTCGCGATGCCGACCCTGCCGTCGAACTACTTCCACCTTCTGCGGTGGCAGGTGCACAACCCGCACCACAAGCCGCTGATCGTCTTCACCCCGAAGTCGATGCTGCGTCTCAAGGCCGCGGCCTCGAAGGTCGAGGAGTTCACCAGCGGTGGCTTCCGCCCGGTGATCGGCGACGAGACGGTCAAGGCCGAGGCGGTCCGCAAGGTCGTCTTCGTCTCCGGCAAGCTCTACTACGACCTCGACGCCGAGCGCGAGAAGCGTGGGGACACGGAGACGGCGATCATCCGTCTGGAGCGCCTGTACCCGCTGCCGGGTGCCGAGATCCAGGCCGAGATCGCCAAGTACCCGAACGCCGAGAAGTACCTCTGGGCGCAGGAGGAGCCGGCGAACCAGGGTGCGTGGCCGTTCATCGCGCTCAACCTGATCGACCACCTGGACCTGGCCGTCGGCGCCGATGTGCCGCACGGCGAGCGCCTGCGCCGCATCTCGCGTCCGCACGGTTCGTCCCCGGCGGTCGGCTCGGCCAAGCGTCACCAGGCCGAGCAGACACAGCTGGTCGCCGAGGTCTTCGAGGCCTGATCAGCGGCTGTACGTCACCCGAGGGCCCGGCCCCGCGAGCGTCTCGCGGGGCCGGGCCCTCGGGCGTTCCGGCCTCGTTATTCTTGTTCCATGTACTTCACGGACCGTGGCATCGAGGAACTGGAGAAGCGGCGCGGCGAGGAGGAGGTCACCTTCGAGTGGCTCGCCGAGCAGCTCCGTACGTTCGTCGACCTCAACCCTGACTTCGAGGTCCCCGTCGAGCGCCTCGCGACCTGGCTGGCACGGCTGGACGACGACGAGGACGAGTAGTCAGCTTCCGGGACCGCTCCCAGCCGCGCTCCTGAAACGGTTGTACGCGAGTCCCAGCACGCCCTGCACGAGCAGGACCAGGCCGGCCGTGATCCAGCCGCCGCTGCGCCGCCGGGCGCCCCAGAGCGTGAGCGGCAGACCGGCAGCGATCTGCGCCGTCGCCACGGCGCGGGCCCTGGGGCCGAGCATCCACGGGCCGAGACTGCCGCTCTCCACGGAGTCGAGCTCCACACGGACGGCGTCGCGCCAGCCGGCCCATGCGATCTGCTCCGTCTCCGGGTGGATCCCCGCCACCGAGCGCAGCCGGTCGGCGGGCTCGCCGGGCGCGAGGCCGGGCGGCAGCGCCACTCCGGCCCGCGTGAGCACGGCGATCAGACCGCGAAGGCGGGCGTCGGCGTCCGAACCGGGGTCCGCGCGGGTGAGCGCTTCGAGTTCCTGTACGTCGAGGACCGGGTCGAGGCCCAGCCGGGTGGCGAACGTCCGCATGGCCTCGTCCTCGGCGGCCGGGGTTCCGTCGGCCAGCCAGATGTAGCCGACGGGGCGCCGGAAGCCCGAGGCGAGGGTGTATCCGGACCGGTCCCCGTCCCACCACAGGGCGAGTACGGGCCAGGTCGAGCCCACCGCGAGTGCGGTGGCCCAGCCGCCGACGACCCGGTCGACGGGTTCGGCGCCGTTGCCGCCCGCCGCCCCGCCGTTGCGGCCCACCGCTCCGCCGTTCGTGTGCCCGGTCCGCCGCCACGGCTTTCCCTCGGGGACGAGCACGCTCCAGCCCTCGCCGGCCGGCATCAGCAGCATGTGCTCCTGCAGGAGGTGGGCCACGGGCCGTACGTTCTCGGGGTCGGCCCGGCAGAGGAGCAGGGCGCCCACGGATGTCGCGGTCATGCCTCACACGCTAGGGCAATTTGCCCTCTTCTGAGTCATGTGCACAGCTCCGCTCCACCGGCCACGCCGCGAGCACCCGTCATTGTTCACCCTTGACTTCCATGATCCGCGATATATCGTGTTACTCAGAAGACACGATATGTTGCGTCACGCCACCTCATGGGAGGTCAGACCATGCCCGAGTCGACGTGGACCGTCGCCGAGCCCCGGAAGCTCACTTTCGACGACCCCGTGACGGCGCTCCACGTGCGCATCGTCGACGGCGTGGTCAACGTCGTGGGCACCGACGAGACGACCGCGCGGCTGGAGGTGTCCGACATCGACGGCCCTCCGCTGGTCGTGACCCAGGATGGCGGAACCCTCACCGTCACCTACCCGGACCTCTCGTGGCAGGGCTTTCTCACCTGGCTGGACCGCAAAACTCCCCGCCGTCGCGCGGCGGTGTCCCTCGCGGTTCCCGCGGGCGCCGTGGTGGAGGTCGGCGTGGTCGGCGCCGAAGCGGTCCTCTCGGGAATCCGGGGCCGCACGGAGCTGCGGGGCGTCTCCGGCGACAGCACCGTGGTGGGGCTGTCCGGCATCGTCCGCGCCGAGACCGTGTCCGGCAGCCTGGAGGCCCAGTCCGTCAGCGGCGACCTCCGCTTCCATTCCGTGTCGGGTGATCTGACGGTCGTCGAGGGCTGCGGCACGTCGGTGCGGGCCGACTCGGTCACGGGCCACATGGTGCTCGACCTCGGCGCCTCGTCGAAGCCGACGGACATCAGGCTGACGTCGGTCTCCGGAGAGATCGCCATCCGGCTTCCGCACCCGGCGGACGCCAAGGTCGAGGCGAACACCGCGAGCGGCGCCGTCTCCAACGCCTTCGAGGATCTGCGCGTGGGCGGCCAGTGGGGCGCCAAGAAGATCACCGGCACTCTGGGTGCGGGCACGGGGAAGCTGAAGGCGACCACCGTCTCGGGCTCCATCGCCCTGCTGCGCCGCCCACCCGCCCAGGACCACACGCACGAGGCCGAACCGACCGGAAAGGTGCTCTGACATGCCCCCCGTATTCGCCCACGGGCGCCTTCGCCTGTACCTCCTCAAGCTGCTCGACGAGGCCCCTCGCCACGGCTACGAGGTGATCCGGCTCCTGGAGGAGCGCTTCCAGGGCCTGTACGCCCCCTCGGCGGGCACCGTCTATCCGCGGCTGGCCAAGCTGGAGGCCGAAGGCCTGGTCACCCACGCCACGGAGGGCGGCCGCAAGGTCTACTCGATCACCGACGCGGGTCGGGCCGAGCTGGAGGGACGCGGCGCCGAGCTGGCCGACCTGGAGCTGGAGATCCGCGAGTCGGTCTCCGAGCTGGCCTCCGAGATCCGCGACGACGTGCGCGGGGCCGCGGGCCGGCTCCGCAAGGAGATGCGCGCGGCAGCCTCGGAGTCCAGGCAGACCTCCGCGCCCAAGGGCAGCGGCTGGGATGCCGGGTTCGGCGAGAAGGAGGCGTGGCGCACCGCGAAGGAAGAGCTGCGCAAGGCCAAGCAGGAGTGGAAGGAACAGGCCCGCAAGGCGAAGGACGAGTCACGCAGGGCCCGGGAGGAGGCGGAGCAGGCACGCCGTCAGGCCCGGGAGGCCCACGACAACGCACGGCGGCAGATGCAGAACGCGGCCCGCCAGGTCCAGGAGCACTTCGCGCGCGGCGACTGGCCCACGGGCGTGCGGGAAGGGCTGGCCGAGATCACGGGGCAGCTCGGCAACTTCGCGAGCACCGGGACCTGGCCGTACTACAGCCGGCCCGCTCCCGAGGAACCGGACATCGAGTGGGCCGCGGACGCCGCGAGCACCGGCGATCCCGGCCGGGACCTGGACCGCCTGCTGGACCGCTTCCGCGACGACATCCGCGACGCGGCCCGGGACCACGGCGTGACCGAGGGTCAGCTCAAGGAAGCCCGCCATCACCTGGCAACGGCCGCGACCCGGATCGAGGGACTGCTGAAGGAGCAGACCGAGGGGGCGAAGAGGGCTTCGGGCAACGCCTGACGGACGCAGCCCTGGCGCGGGGGCGGGGCAGGTCCCGTAGGCGCCGCCCTGCCGTGGGCGGGGCAGGTCCCGGCCGCCCTGCTGCGGGCGGCGCAGGTCCCGGCCGCCTTAGCCCGGGGGCGGGGCAGGTTCCGTAGGCGCCGCCCGGGCCGCCTTGGCGCGGGCGCCGCCCGGCCGCCCTGGCGCGGGGACGGGACAGGTCCCGTAGGCGCCGCCCGGCCGCACCGCCCGGGGCAGCTGGCGCGTGGGGGTGGGGGGCGGCGCTTCCCTCCGCCCCGCCCGTGCGGGCACGTACGGGCGGTACGGGCGGCGGCTTCCGTCCCCGGCAGTACGGACTGGCGAATGCCGCCGGAGCAGGTGGCCGGCGAGGTCAGCCGGCCAGCGCCTGGCCCTGCCCCTCGCCTCCCGCGCCGTACAGCGCGCGTTCCACCGTGGTGTAGGTCGCGCCGTGTTCGGCGAGCACTTCGGCGACGACGCCTGGGCAGGCCGTCAGGGCCAGCAACAGGTGCTCCTCGCCGATGAAGCGGTCGCGTCGGCCGAGCGCGATGCGCAGGGACTTCTCCAGGATGCCCTTCGCACCCCCCGCGAAGGCAACACGGCGCCCCGACCACCACCGGCGGTTCCGGCGGTCACCCGCCAGGACGCCTTCACCGTGCGCGTCCTCGACCCGTGCCACGATCTCGGTGACATCGATGCCGATACCTGCCAGCGCCTCCGTGTCGGCCTTGGTGAGTCCGCCACGGCGGCGGGCCTCGGCCAGTGAGGTCTCCAGCGAGGCGCGTCGGTCGGTCAGCCCGAGCGCCGCGACGGCGAAGGAGGCGCGACTCCCCTCCTGGTCCAGCAGGGAAAGCAGCAGATGCTCCTCGGTGACGGAGTCCGCGCCGGTCCGCTCCGCCAGGGCCACCGCGCCCGTCACGGTGGCGCGGGCGCCTTTGGTGAATCGCTCGAACATCAATGCCTCCCGTACTTCTTGTGCACGGCCTGCCTGCTGACACCCAGCTCGGCAGCGATTTCCTGCCACGACCAGCCCTTGGCGCGGGCGCTCCTCACCTGGACGGCTTCGAGTTGCTCCAGCAGACGCCGCAGCGCGGCGACGGCCCGCAGCCCGACGCGCGGGTCGTGGTCACCGGCACGTGCGGCGAGATCCGTTGCTTCGGTCATGACGTCAACTTACGTTGACACCTGACGCCTGTCAACCGTTGTTGACGTCGTCGGTGGCGAGGCGGCCGTGCCGCTCCACGTCGTAGCGCTCGTCGCCGTAGCGGAGCTTCTTCCGGTCGATACCCTCGGCGACGAAGCCGGCCCGCAGGGCGACGGAGCAGGAGGCGGGGTTGTTCGTCCGGTGTCCGAGCTCGAGCCGGAAGAGGCCCAGTTCGCCGAAGGCCCAGCGGGCCAGTGTCCGTACGCCCGTCACCGCGACGCCTCTCCCGCGCGCCGCCTCGACGGTCCAGTACGAGACCCAGCCGGTGCCATGGACGTGGTTCACCGCCGCAACGGCCACGGACCCGAGCGGGACCCCCTCGCGGACGACGGCCCATGTGTACGCGGTACCCGCCGCCCGCTCCTCCTCCCGGGCCGCGACCCAGTCCTGTGCCTCGGCCAGGGTCGTGACGGGTCTGCCCGCCTGGCGGGCCATCTCCTCGGGCACGAAGGCGCGGAGGACGTCCGGCGCGTCCTCGGGCCGCCAGGGCCGCAGCAGCAGCCCCTGCGACGCCGGCAGCTCGATCGCCCCGCTCACGAGGTGGTGAGCACGATCTTCCCGAAGAGGTCTCCGGCGGCGAGCCGCTCGAAGCCCTCACGGGCGCGGTCCAACGGCAGGGTCTCGTCGATGACGGGCCGCACCCCGGTCGCCGCACAGAACGCGAGCAGGTCTTCCAGCTCGTCCTTGGAGCCCATGGTGGAGCCGACGACCTTGAGTTCCAGGAAGAAGATCCGGGTCAGTTCCGCGTGCGAGGGCCGGTCGCCGCTGGTGGCACCGGAGATGACCAGCGTGCCGCCGGGCCTCAGCGACTTCACCGAGTGGGACCAGGTCGCGGCCCCCACGGTCTCGATGACGGCGTCCACGCGCCCCGGCAGCCGTGCGCCCGGCTCGTACGCCTCGACGGCGCCCAGTTCGACGGCGCGCTTACGCTTGGCCTCGTCGCGGCTGGTGGCGAACACCCGCAGCCCGGCGGCCTTGCCCAGCACGATCGCGGCGGTGGCCACGCCACCGCCCGCACCCTGCACGAGCACGGAGTCACCCGGCCGCACACCGGCGTTGGTGAAGAGCATGCGATAGGCCGTCAGCCAGGCGGTGGGCAGGCAGGCGGCCTGCTCGAAGCTGAGTTCCTTCGGTTTGGGCAGCACGTTCCAGCTCGGGACGGTGACCTGCTCGGCGAAGGTGCCCTGATAGCGCTCGGTGAGGATGGAGCGCGGCTCGTCCGGGCCGACGCCGTGACCCGTCTGGCCGATGACTGAGTGCAGGACGACCTCGTTGCCGTCCTCGTCGACACCGGCGGCGTCACAGCCGAGGATCATGGGCAGCTTGTCCTCGGCGAGGCCCACGCCGCGCAAGGACCAGAGGTCGTGGTGGTTGAGCGAAGCGGCCCTGACCCGGACTGTGGTCCATCCGGGCCGTGCCTCGGGGGCCGGACGTTCCCCCAGCTCAAGCCCGTCGAGGGGCCGGTCACGGTCGATGCGGGCTGCGTAGGCGGCGAACATGGCACGACGATAGGACGTGACGCGCCGTGACGTAACCGTTCGGTGGTGTGACACACACCCCAGCGCGGGTCACGCGCGCCGCCGGCGGAGAGTGGCCGGCCCCGCCGACGGAGCACGGCCGGCCCCGCGGACCCGAAAGGCGACGGCCCCGCCGGCGCGAAAAAGGGGCGGGACGGGAGCACGGTCGCGCGTGGTGCGCCTCCGTATCCCGTCCCGCCCCGTCCGGGCGTCAGCGCCGGGCGACGCCCTCGGCGCGGGCTGCAGCGGCGACCGCGGCCGTGACCGCCGGAGCGACCCGCTCGTCGAACGGCGAGGGGATCACGTAGTCCGCGGCCAGCTCGTCGCCGACGACATCGGCAAGCGCGTTCGCCGCGGCGATCTTCATGCCCTCGGTGATGCGGGAGGCCCGCACCTGGAGCGCACCCGCGAAGATTCCGGGGAACGCCAGCACGTTGTTGATCTGGTTCGGGTAGTCCGACCGGCCGGTCGCCACCACGGCCGCGTACTTGTGCGCGACATCAGGATGGACCTCGGGGTTCGGGTTGGCCATGGCGAACACGAACGCGCCGGGAGCCATCGAGGCCACGGCCGGCTCGGGGACCGTACCGCCGGAGACGCCGATGAAGACGTCGGCGCCCGCCAGCGCCGTTTCCAGCGGTCCGGTGATGCCGGCCCGGTTCGTGATCTCCGCCAGCTCGCGCTTGACGTCCGTGAGGTCCTCGCGGTCCCCGCTGACGATGCCCTTGCGGTCGGCGACGGCGACGTCACCGATGCCCGCCTCCAGCAGGAACTTGGCGATGGCCACACCGGCCGCTCCCGCGCCGGAGATGACGGCACGCAGATCACCGAGCGTGCGGCCGGACAGCTTCGCCGCGTTGCGCAGGGCTGCGAGCGTCACCACGGCCGTGCCGTGCTGGTCGTCGTGGAAGACCGGGATGTCCAGACGTTCCTGGAGCTTGCGCTCGATCTCGAAGCACCGGGGCGCCGAGATGTCCTCCAGGTTGACCCCGCCGAAGGACGGCGCGAGACGGACCACGGTGTCGACGATCTCGTCCGCGTCGGTCGTGGCGAGCGCGATCGGCACCGCGTCGACACCACCGAACTGCTTGAAGAGGATCGCCTTGCCCTCCATCACCGGGAGGGAGGCCTCGGGGCCGATGTCCCCCAGGCCGAGGACGGCGGTGCCGTCCGTGACGACGGCCACGACCTGTGACTTCCAGGTGTAGTCGTGGACGAGCTCGGGATTCTCGGCGATGGCGCTGCACACCTTCGCCACGCCGGGCGTGTACGCGAGGGACAGGTCGTCCTTGTCGCGGATCGGAACGGTGGCCTGCACGGCCATCTTCCCGCCGCGGTGCAGGGCGAACGCGGGATCGAAGGGCTCGTCGGCCCCACTGATTCCGGCCGTCCTGGCCACGCCGTCCGTTGTGCTGTCGCTGCGAGGATTGACGATCTCCGCTGCCATTGTGTTGACCCCTTAAGTCTTCATCAGTTGAGGGTGGCCACTCCTGGTTGAGGAGGGGTGGGCGGGCACCGCGTACGTTCCCGGCACTGAGCGGTTGGCCGCTCCGGCAGGGGAGACACATACGCGCGGGCGCGCCGCACACGCGCCCTGAGCCCCGGATGAGGGGTGTAAAGGTCTTTCTTACCGGACGGACCGGGCCTCTTACGAGTCGGTATCGAATCGGTGACAAGACTCATAACCGAATATCTGGACAAGTCCACTAAGGACCACAAAGGCCGTCCGAAGGCCGAGACGCACCGGAGATTCTCCGGAGGAGCGCTCACTTCTCAGTAGATGGTCCGGCCTTGCCGTACCGGTCCGTTGAGGTTCGGGGGTCACCCGTTACCCGATTTTGACATGCCTGGCCCCCTGATTGGGTGAGTCCGAATGGCAAGATGCCCTAATCACACGAGGTGGCGACACTCGAAGGTGCGTGCGTGCCCACCTGACCAGCATTCCCTCACTGCCGGAGGATTCCGACCATGACCGCAAGCACCCTCTGCCGTACGACCGCGAAGTCCCGGATTGCCGCGGTCTGCGCAGTCGCGGTCGCCGGCACCCTGCTGCTGACCGCCTGTGGAGACCAGACGGACAGCGCCGGCAAGAAGGAGTCGGCTTCGGCCACCACGAAGGACGCGCCGCTGGCCGACCTCCTCCCCAAGGCCGTCAAGGACAAGGGCGAGATCAAGGTCGGTTCCGACATCGCGTACCCGCCGGTCGAGTTCAAGGACGAGTCCGGCAAGACGGTCGGTATCGACCCCGACCTGGCGGACGCCCTCGGCAAGCAGCTCGGCGTGAAGTTCGTCTTCGAGAACGGCACCTTCGACACGCTGCTCACGGGCCTGCGCTCGAAGCGCTACGACCTGGCGATGTCGGCCATGACCGACACCAAGGACCGCCAGGAGGGCGTCGACTCCGAGACGAAGAAGAAGGTCGGCGAGGGCGTCGACTTCATCGACTACTTCACCGCGGGCGTCTCCATCTACACCAAGAAGGGCGACGACAAGGGCATCAGCACCTGGTCGGACCTCTGCGGCAAGAAGCTCGTCGTCCAGCGCGGCACGGTCTCCCACGACCTCGCGAAGGCCGAGAGCACCAAGTGCGGCAGCAAGGGCAAGATCGCCATCGAGGCGTTCGACAACGACCTGGAGGCCCAGACCCGCCTGCGCGGCGGCGGCGCCGACGCCGGTTCGTCCGACTTCCCGGTCGCCGCGTACGCGGTGAAGACCTCGGGCGGCGGCAACGACTTCCAGCTGGTCGGCGAGCAGGTCGAGGCGGCCCCGTACGGCATCGCCGTCGCCAAGGGCAACGACGAGCTCACGAAGGCGATCGAAGCCGCACTGAACGCGGTCATCGAGAACGGCGAGTACGCGAAGATCATCGCCAAGTGGGGCGTCGAGGCCGGCGCGGTCACCGAGGCGAAGATCAACGGCGGATCCTGACCGGGTTCCGGCGCTGAAAGGCAACATCTGTGACTGACATCAAGAAGACGGGCCCGGCGGTCACCCCGCCCACCCCGTCGGCGGGGCCGGAGGCGATCAAGGCCATCCCGGTGCGCCACTACGGCCGGTACGTCTCGGCGGTCGTCGCCCTCGGCCTGCTGGCCTCGCTGGTCTACGCGTTCGCGCAGGGCGACATCAACTGGGACGCGATCCCCGACTACTTCTTCGACGACCAGATCCTCGAGGGCGTCAAGAACACGGTCATCATCACGGTTCTGTCGATGATCATCGGCGTCGTGCTGGGCATCGTGCTCGCCGTGATGCGGCTCTCCAAGAACCCGGTGACGACCTCCATAGCCTGGGGATACATCTGGTTCTTCCGCGGTACCCCGGTCTACGTACAGCTGCTGGTCTGGTTCAACCTCGGCATCGTGTTCGAGTACATCAACCTCGGGCCGGTCTACAAGGACGAATGGTCGTCCTTCATGACGCCGTTCCTCTGCGCGCTGCTCGGGCTCGGGCTCAACGAGGCCGCGTACATGGCGGAGATCTGCCGGGCGGGCCTCCAGTCGGTCGACGAAGGTCAGACCGAGGCGGCGCACGCCCTGGGCATGAGCCACGGCAAGACGCTGCGCCGGATCGTCGTCCCGCAGGCGATGCGGGTGATCGTGCCGCCGACGGGCAACGAGGTCATCAACATGCTGAAGACCTCCTCGCTCGCGGTCGCCGTCCAGTACACCGAGCTGCTGCGCTCCACCCAGAACGTGTCGCAGACCTCGGGTGCCACCGTGGAGATGCTGTTCCTGGCCGCGGCCTGGTACATGGTGCTCACCTCGGTGCTCAGCGTCGGCCAGTACTACCTGGAGCGGTACTACGCGCGCGGCTCCAGCCGCAGCCTGCCGGACACCCCGTTCCAGAAGATCAGGGCCACCATGCTGTCGCTGGGCCGCCCGAAGGGAGGCGCCGCATGACCGCCATGGTGAAGGCCGAGGGCGTCCACAAGTCCTTCGGCCCCGCGCACATCCTCAAGGGCATCGACTTGGAGGTCGCCCCCCGTGAGGTGTTCTGCCTGATCGGCCCGTCCGGCTCCGGCAAGTCGACGTTCCTGCGGTGCATCAACCACCTGGAGCAGATCAACGCCGGCCGGCTGTACGTCGACGGGGACCTGGTCGGCTACCGCCAGAAGGGCGACAAGCTCTACGAGCTCAAGGACAGCGAAGTCGCGCTGAAGCGCCGGGACATCGGCATGGTCTTCCAGCGCTTCAACCTGTTCCCTCACATGACGGCCATCGAGAACGTCATGGAGGCCCCGGTCCAGGTCAAGGGTGAGGCCAAGGCCGTGGCCCGGGCCCGCGCGGAACGTCTGCTCGACCGGGTCGGCCTGTCCGACAAGGCGAAGAACTACCCCTCGCAGCTGTCCGGCGGACAGCAGCAGCGCGTGGCCATCGCGCGCGCCCTGGCCATGGAACCGAAGCTGATGCTCTTCGACGAGCCGACCTCCGCGCTCGACCCGGAGCTCGTCGGCGACGTCCTGGACGTCATGCGCGGACTGGCCGAGGAGGGCATGACGATGGTCGTCGTCACCCACGAGATGGGCTTCGCCCGTGAGGTCGGCGACGCGCTGGTCTTCATGGACGACGGCGTCGTGGTCGAGTCCGGCCACCCGCGCGACGTACTGACCAACCCGCAGCACGACCGGACGAAGTCGTTCCTGTCGAAGGTGCTGTAACCCGTCTCAGTGCGAGGAGGGCGGTACGGACCCGGTCCGTACCGCCCTCCTCGCTGTGCGCCCGTGCCGTCCGTCACTTCTGCCGGGGCTGCCCCGCCGGCACCAGCTCCGGGCGCAGCAGCAGGGTGCGCAGCTGCTCACGGTCCAGCGGGGTGCTCTCGAGCAGCGGCCCCTGCGACCTGCTGCCCTCGTAGCCGGTGCTGGCGCGGGCGGCCAGCAGCGAACCGTCCTTCAGTACGAGACGGGCGGTGAGTTCGGGGCCCCACTGCGGTGTGCCGCCGTCGCCGTAGTCCATCGTGTCGCGCCAGATCGTCAGGACCCTGCCGTCAGGCAGTTCCTCGCGCACGCACTCCGACCGGAGCGTCTCCTTGCCGCGGACCACGCAGAGGTCGTCGTCGGGGTCCGTCCCCGCGAGCTTGCGGACCACCTGGGCGCGGGGCATGTACGCGAGGGTGAGGAAGCCGACGCCTCCGTCCCTGCGGACGGCGTACTGCCCGTCCAGCGGCCCCGTGTAGGTCTCCTTGGCCTGTCCGGGTGTCGCGTTCTTGATGAGGACGGCGAGGGAGACCTGTTCGACGCTTCCCACTCCGTCCGGAAGCAGCGCGATGAGCCGCTCCGCCCTGTCCTGGGGGCCGCTCTTCTCGAGTGCGGCCGCCACCTGCGTCCGCTGCTCCCCCTGCCCGGCGGTGAAACCCGGGAGCACGAGCGCTCCCGTCGCCACCACGGCCAGGGCGGCACCCGACACGGCGATACGGCGCCCCCGGCGCACCCGGCCCGCTCGCGCGTACACGGCCTCGGTGGAGACCGCGGGCTGTCCCGCCCCTTCGGCGGCCCGTCCCAGCAACTCGCGCACGTCGTTCATACAAGTTCCTCCGCCATGTCCGCCGTCATCACGGCGCGCAGCGCCGCCAGTCCCCGAGCCGTGTGGCTCTTGACCGTGCTCTCCCGCATCCCGAGCAGTTCGGCCGTGGCCTGGACGCTCAGGTCCTCCCAGTAGCGCAGCACCAGCACCGCCCGCTGCCTGGCCGTGAGCCGGGCGAGCGCCGCCCGGACCATGAGGCCCGTGTCCGCTTCCGCGTGTTCGCCGGCGCTGTCGGGCAGTTCGTCGTACGGGCGCTCGCGCCGCCAGAAGCGACGGCGCGCGGCGATGTGGGTGTTGACCAGGGTCTTGCGCGCGTACGCCTCGATGTTGTCGAGCCGCCCGTGCCTCTTCCCGCCGAGCACGACCTTGACCAGCGTCGTCTGGACCAGGTCCTCGGCCTCGTGCCGGTCGCCGCACAGCAGGTAGGCGCTGCGGAACAGCGCCGCGCGTCTGTTCTCCACGAACGCGTGCAGTGCCGCGTCGTCCTCGATCCGCGCCATCGGCGCCCCTCTCCCGGGTCCGCGGAGGCGGCCCGTCTCACCCTTTCAGTGCGCCGGGACGGGCCGCAGGTTGCAGGGGGCGGCGAAAAGGTGACGAGGGGCGGCCGGAGCCGCCCCTCGTCCTTCGCTTCCAGGCCTCTGTGTTCCCTTTGTCTCTATGTCTCTTCGCCCGGGTCACTTCACGGCGAGGACCAGGCTGTCCGAGGGCGAGGACCAGACCGCTCGTGCCTCTCCGAAGCCCGCCTCGCGGAGGGTGCGGGCGTGCCAGTGGACCGAGGGCATGTCGCCGTCCGCGTGCTCGCCGTAGATCGCGAACCGCTCGGCGGTGGGCCCCGCGAGGGCGGGGTCCTCGGCCGCGAGGGCCCACCACCCGGCCCAGTCCACGGCACCTGCGGCCTTCGCCCGGTCCATGGCGGCATGCCGGTGGGCGCGCTCGGCCGCGTTGATGCGCGGGGTGGTGGTGTCGATCATGTGGTCCGCGTTCATGAACACCCCGCCGTCCCTGACCAGCCCGCCGATCTGCCCGTACAGGGCCGCGAGCGGTTCGCTGTGCAGCCAGTGCAGGGCGGTGGCGGTGAGCACGGCGTCGTACGAGGTGTGCGGGAGCCGCTCGGTCCAGGCCGCGTCCTTCAGGTCGGCGGTCACGAAGGTGACCCGGTCGTCCCCCTCGAAGGTGCCGCGGGCGATGGCGAGCAGCGCGGGGTCGAGGTCGACGCCCGTGCTGGTGGCCTTGGGGAACCGCTTGAGGAGCCGGTCCGTAATACTTCCCGTACCGCACGCGAGATCGAGCACTCTCGGTTCGGGCCCCACCACGGCCTCGACCATGTCCAGCATCACCCGGAACCGCTCCTCGCGGTCCGGCATGTACCACTCCTGCTGCCGGTCCCAGCTCTCCTGCCAGGACTGCCAGTCGGTGCCCGTACCCGTCATGCGAACCTCCACCTGCACCCGTATGCGTAAGACCCATTGAGTACGACCGCCCATTACACTGGTCGACACAGCGACCATAGACCGACGCCGTAAGGACTACAAGTGGAACTGGCCTATTACTCGGACTACGCCGTGCGTCTGGTCAACACCGAGGAGCCGGCCCGCGACAAGGACAGCCTCACGACGGTCGAGGCCGTGCGCGAGCTGTTCGGTGCCAGTGCGCAGGCGGCCCGCCGGGCGACCGACGGCGACGTGACCCGCTTCCGGTCCGTCCGGGCCCGCTTGCGCGCGGTCTTCGAGGCCGCGGACGAGGGGGACGAGACCCTCGCGGTCGATCTCCTCAACTCCCTGCTGCTGGAGTTCCCGGTGAGCCCGCAGATCTCCGGCCACGACACCCGGGACGAGGACGGCAAGCCGGACTGGCACATGCATCTCGCCGACCACCCCTCGAACGCGACGGCAGGGTTCGCGGCGATCGCGGCGATGGGACTGGCCTTCCACCTGACCTCGCACGGGGTGGACCGGCTCGGCCTCTGCGAGGCGGCGCCATGCCGCAACGCCTACCTCGACACCTCCACCAACCGCTCGCGGCGCTACTGCTCGGACCGCTGCGCGACCCGGGCCAACGTGGCCGCCTACCGGGCCCGCAAGCGCCTGGAGACGGACCGCTCCGAGGAGACCCGGCGCACGGCGGACACCGCCCAGCCCAGCACTCCGAGCACCGACCGCTGATCCTTGCCCAGCGGCCGGTAACGGGCCCGCGCCCTGGCCAGCACGAGTTCCTCGGGGACCGTCCCGTAGTCCGTACTGTCACCGCCCGCGTACGAGTTGTCGCCCAGCACCCACCAGCCGTTGCCGCGCCGCTCGGCAACGCGCTTGACGACGAGCAGGTCCTGCTGGAACGGATGACGCAGGATCACCACGTCCCCTGGGCGCACCGGCGCCCCGTACTGCACGAGCAGCCAGTCCCCGTGGTACAGCGTGGGCACCATCGAAGGCCCCGTCACCTCCACGACCTGGAACGGCCTCCGCGCCGCCCGCCCGCTCCCTGACCCCTGCGCCGGTTCCGGCATGTGTGGCACCTCCCGGTCCATCCTCCAGTACACCGCTGCGCGCACCGTCCGTCTTTTCGGCCCACCGGCCCATCCTCACCCCGGACTTTTGGCCTAAGCCCCAGGGGGCAGCCGCAAAAAGCCGCTTCCTACGGAGTAATGTCCCACCTGAGAAGACGATCACGAGGAAGGACAGCTCCATGCTTTCCCGCCTGTTTGCCCCCAAGGTGAAGGTCAGCGCGCACTGCGACCTGCCCTGCGGTGTGTACGACCCGGCCCAGGCCCGCATCGAGGCGGAGTCCGTCAAGGCCGTCCAGGAGAAGTACCAGGCCAATGAGGACGCGGACTTCCGCACCCGCGCCGTTCTGATCAAGGAACAGCGTGCCGAGCTCGCGAAGCACCACGTCTCGGTGCTCTGGAGCGACTACTTCAAGCCCCCGCACTTCGAGAAGTACCCGGAGCTGCACCAGCTGGTCAACGACACCCTGAAGGCGCTCTCCGCGGCCAAGGGTTCGAACGACCCGGCCACGGGCCAGAAGGCTCTGGACCTGATCGCTCGCATCGACGAGATCTTCTGGGAGACCAAGAAGGCGTGACTCGGGGCCCGGCACGTCCGGCCCGCTCCCACGGGGGTCGGACCGCCCGGCTGACCGCACCCGGCCCGCAGGCCGCCGGCAACGGCTGCTCCTGCGAACCGGGTGCGGTTTCTCGTTTCTCGGGTGAGCGGGCGGGGTCAGCTGCCCGGCAGGAGGTGGCGGTAACTGTCCGGGTTCTCCAGGAGGTAGGTGGCCAGGCTCTGCGCGGGGTGGCCCGTGAGGGTGGGGACGGCCTGCGAGACCGTCTGCAGTTCGCCGGCCGCGATCGCCTCGTACGACGTGACCCAGCCGGCCACCTCCCACTCCTCGGCGCCGTAGTGGGCGCGGGATGCGTAGGCCTCCTCAGCGGTCTCGGGTACGTACCGGATGGTGCGGCCCGTGAGCCGGCTCAGTTCACCGGCAGCCTCCGCGAGGGTGAACGCCTCGGGGCCCGTGAGGTCGTACGTCGCCCCGTCGTGGCCGGTTCCCGCGTCCAGCAGGACTGCTGACGCCGAGTCCGCGATGTCCTGATGGGACACGGCCGAGACCCGCCCCTCACCGGCCGGACCGCGCAGGATGCCGTCCGTGCCCGTCATCGCGGGGATCGCCGCCAGATACCAGCTGTCCCGCAGGAAGGTGTGGCGCACCCCGGCCACCCGGATGTGTGCCTCCGTGTGCCAGTGGTCGCGCGCGAAGGTGAACGTGGCGTCCGGTGCCGCGCCGAGGAACGACACGTAGACGATGCGCTCGACGCCCACCGCGAGGGCCGCGTCCACGGCGGTGGTGTGCTCCAGGACCCGGCCGGGGCTCTCGTGCGCCGAGACGAGGAACAGGGTGTGCGCGCCGTCCAGGGCGCGCCGCATGGCCTCGGCGTCGCCGTACGGAGCGGGCGGCGCGGCGACCGCGCCGGGGATCCGGGGCAGGCGCGAGGGGTCCCGGCCCAGGAGCCGGACCGGGGCTCCCGCCCGGGCCAGTCGCGCGGCGACCCTGCCGCCCACCGCTCCGCTCGCCCCGGTCACCGCTACGAGAGGACTGGTCATCCCGCCTCACCTCCCGCGCGCGACGGGTGTCCGGTCCAGGGGCGCACCTCGACGACGGCTTCGGCGGGAAGCGGCCCGTAGATGTGCGGGAACTCCTCACCATCGGGTCCCATGGCCTCGTACCGCACAGGCGCCGGGAGCCGGCCCGGGTCGATGACCAGCACCACCAGCCCCTGGTCGTCCGTCCCGTACAACGCCTGGGCCACGGTGGGCAGCTGATGGGGCAGCGAGCAGTGGATGAAGCCTTCCTCGCGCAGGGTGCGGCCCCGGGTGGACATCTCGTACGTCCCGGCTCTCCGGGCGGCCTCCCACAAGGGCTCTTCGGTGAGGTGCAGCAGGTGTTCGGTCATCGGGCCACGCTAAGGGCTGCCGGGTGCCGAGAGGAGCTTCGCCTCGGTCTGCGCGTCGAGGCCGACGGAGGGGCGGTCGGGCCGCTGCGGGGCCGTGCCCCCTCTCCCGCGCAGCCAGGTCCAGGTGTCCGCGACGGTCTCGGCGACGGGCCTGCACCGCAGGCCGGCGGCGTGGGCTTTGGTGACATCGCCCTGGTGCAGGGTGTCGTACAGCTCTCCGGCCGGCAGCCAGACCGGCAGGTCCGTCCACGGTTCGACACCGGCGGCCAGGATCACCTCCGGGTCGGTCCAGCGCAGCTCTGCGACGTCACCGGTGACGCGGACGCAGGCCTCCAGCAGCTCCCCCATGGTGGTGTGCCCCGGCCGGCTCACCGTGTTGTACGCCCCGCCCAGGCCGTCCGCCGCGGCGTCCAGGAGCCACTGGGCGAGGTCCCTGGCGTCGATGTACTGGAGTGCGGCGTCCGGTGGCCCCGGTGCGATCACCGGCCCGCCCCGGGCCGTCCTGGACAGCCACCACGGCAGCCGGCCGATGTTCTCGCCGGGGCCGAGGATCAGCCCGGCTCTGGCCAGCAGGGCGCGCTCGCCGAAGGCGTCGAGGGCGGCCAGCTCCCCGCCGCGCTTGGCCTCGGCGTACGGGACGTCCGGCCCCGCGTCCGGGGAGGCGCCGGCGACCAGCGGCCCGTCCTCCGTGAGGCCTGCCGGGGCGGGGTACGCGTAGACCGATCTGCTGGAGACGTAGCTGAAGTGCCCGGCCCTGCCCGACAGCATGCGGGCGGCGTCCCGCACGGCCGAGGGAGCGCCGCTCCAGGTGTCGACCACCAGGTCCCAGCTGCCGCCGGCCAGCGCGGCGAGGCCCGCCTCGCCCGCAGTCCGGTCCCCCGTCAGCGACAGCACCCCGGCCGGTGGCGGGTGGTGGCCGCGGTGGAAGACGGTCACCTGCCAGCCCCGGGCGAGCGCCGCGTCGGTGACCGCGCGCCCGACGAATTCCGTGCCGCCCAGCATCAAGATCTTCATGCGGTGAGGCTGCCCGCCGGGCCGCGTCGAGGAAACCGGACCTCGCTGTCGGCAGAACGGGGAACTCCGGGTCCTGCCGTGTCGTCCTGCGCCCAACCTCGCCTCCCCCGGACCGGCGGGGTCGGGTCCGGTCAGGCGAGGTCCGTCCGGGCGGGGCCGGTCCGGGCAGGCGGGTTCCGTCCGGGCCGGTCCGGTCCGGTCCGGTCCGGTCCGGGCAAGCGAGGTCCGTCCGGGCCGGGTCCGGTCCGGTCCGGGCAAGCGAGGTCCGTCCGGGCCGGGTCCGGTCCGGGCAAGCGTGTTCCGTCCGGGCCGAGCCGGGCCAGGTCAGGTCAGGTCAGGTCAGGCGAGGTCTGTCCGGGCCGGGCCCGTCCGGTCAGGCGAGTTCGAGTGGGAAGGCGCCCCGGTGACCGGTGCCGGCGCCGTGTGCCGGGCGCGGTTCGAACTCCCGGCAGCTCCATATCTCCTGGACGAACCCGCTGCGCCGGTCCCACAGTCCGGCGACGTCCTGGCCGCCCGCCACGTCGCGGTAGGCGTCCTTCGCGCCGCGGAAGCAGGCGAGCCCGCCGGAAAGGCCGCGAACGGGAGCCGGGAAGTAGTCGGAGAAGGCGCAGGCTATGCAGGACTGGAGATGCATGTCCGGCGGCAGGATGCGCTGGACCGTGGCCAGGGCGGCGGCGAAGTCGCCCTCGGCCCGGTTCGACTCGTAGACCGCCCCGTCCAGATGGAGGGCGAGATACAGATCCGGGTCGGCCCGGCGCAGCGACAGCAGGCAGCTGAGGGTGGCCTGGCGGACCGTCCCGGACACGAGGACCGGGAGCGGGAGATCCCACTCCAGCACGCAGTCGCCGAGTACACCGTCCACCAGGTCGAACAGGCCCTCCTGGGCCGGGGCGCCCGCGGCGGGCCCCAGACCGTCGAAGCTCTCGCCCTCGAAGTCCGTTCCCCGGACGCGGATACGGAGCTGCTGCCCGTCCGTGGTGAAAATGACGGCCTCGGAACCATGACGGTCCCGGTACCAGCCTGCCCACGACTCATCTGTCATGAGCAGGGACTGTAGTCCGTACCCCGGCGTCCGCCGGTGGCACCCTCCCCTTCCGGCGCCGCAGTACCCGGCGCGGCCTCAGCAGGCCCTGGACACAAGCCACATGGCGTATGCCGACGCTCCGTCAGGAGGGCGGAGCAGCCTGGTCACCACCCCGGCGAGCCCCGCTCCCTCCCCGTGCTCCGCAGACCGGCCCCGTCCCTGCCGCTTCCTGCAACCGGGCCCGGACCGCGCGGGGAACCGCGGATCCGGGTGCCGGTGCCGCGCGGGAACCGCGGGTCCGGGTGCTTGGTACCGGCCCGTGGGCGTCCGGGCTCAGTGCGTTCTGCGGGTGACGAACTCCGCGAGGGCCAACAGGTCCCCGGCAGCGTCCGCCCCCGGCACCGCGACGGACAGATGGTGCACCGCACGGGCCATCCGGTCCGCCGCGGCGGTCTGGGCCCAGTCACGGCCGCCGGCCCGGTCGACCGCGTCCGCGGCCATCCTCACCTCACCTCGTGTGTTCATGGTGCCCCGGTAGAGCGCCGCCAGTTCGTCCGCGGCCGGGGTGCCCGAGGTGAGCGCCGCGACCACCGGAAGTGATTTCTTGTGGGCGGTCAGATCCGCCCCGGCCGGCTTGCCCGTACGGTCCGTGTCCCCCCAGATGCCGATCAGGTCGTCGATGAGCTGGAAGGCGAGCCCCGCTTCGCGCCCGAAGCCGTCCATGGCCCGGACCTCTCGCTCCCCCGCACCGCTGTAGAGCGCTCCCAGTGCGCAGGCACAGCCGAGCAGGGCGCCCGTCTTGGCCATGGCCATGGCGAGGCACTCGTCCAGCGTCACGTCGTCGGGGCCGCGCTCCTCCAGGGCGCAGTCGGCCTGTTGTCCCGCGCAGAGTTCGATGACGCAGGCGGAGAGCCGCACCGCGGCATGTGCGGACGCCGGGTGCGGGTCGTCCGCCAGCAGCCGCAGCGCGAGGGCGAGCATGGCGTCCCCCGTGATGACGGCGTCCGGCACGCCGAACATCGCCCAGGCCGTGGGTCTGTGGCGCCGGGTGGTGTCCTCGTCGATGACGTCGTCGTGGAGCAGGGTGAAGTTGTGCGCGAGCTCGACGGCCACGGCCGCCCTCATCGCCGCCTCCGGATCGCCGCCCAGAGCGCGGGCGGCCGCCAGGACGAGCGCCGGCCTGATGGCTTTGCCGGCCTCCCCGGAGGCGGGCGTACCGTCGGCGTTCTGCCAGCCGAAGTGGTACATGGCGACCCGGCGCATCGCTCCGGGCAGCGTCTCGACGGCGGCCCGGAGGTGCGGGTCGACGGCGTTGCGGGTGTGCTCCAGGAGCACGGCCGCCTTCCGCCCCTCCATCGCGGCATCCGTACTGGTCATGGTCACGGTCACTCCTTCCGGGCGCCCCGGGGCACCTTGGTCGCTGCCTCGGCCTTCCGGGGCCCGGGCGGTGGGCGCCCGGGCCCGGGGTGCGTCACCGCCAGCGGCTCACCTCCACGTTCTCCAGGACGCCGAGGGCGTCCGGGACCAAGATGGCCGCGGAGTAGTACGCCGTCACGAGGTACGAGATGATCGCCTGCTCGTCGATGCCCATGAACCGCACCGAGAGGCTCGGTTCGATCTCGTCCGGGATGCCGCTCTGCTGAAGTCCGATGACGCCCTGGTCGGCCTCACCGGTCCTCATGCAGATGATCGACGTGGTGCGGGCGTCGGTGACCGGGATCTTGTTGCACGGGAAGATCGGGACCCCTCGCCAGGCGGGCACGTGGTGCCCGCCGACCTCGACGCTCTCCGGCACCAGGCCGCGCTTGTTGCACTCGCGGCCGAAGGCCGCGATGGCGCGGGGGTGGGCGAGGAACAGTTTCGATCCGCGCCGCCGCGACAGGAGCTCGTCCATGTCGTCGGGGCCCGGCGCTCCGTCGTGCGGCTGGATCCGCTGCCCGTAGTCGCAGTTGTTGAGCAGGCCGAACTCGCGGTTGTTGATGAGCTCGTGCTCCTGACGCTCACGGAGCGCCTCGACGGTCAGCCGCAACTGCTGCTCGGTCTGGTTCATCGGCTGGTTGTAGAGGTCGGCGACCCTGCTGTGGACCTTCAGGACGGTCTGGGCGACGCTCAGTTCGTACTCACGCGGCGCAGATTCGTAGTCGACGAAGGTGTGGGGCACGACGCTCTCGCCCACGTGTCCCGCCGAGAGGTCGATCGCCGCCTCGCCGTAAGGGTTGGTGCGCTGGTGCGGGATGGCGAGCAGGCCCGCGAGGTGGTCGCGGAGCGAGTCGGCGCGGGCGGCGAGGTTGAGCACGTCGGACCGGCGCAGGGTCAGCAGCGTGCAGGCGGTCACCGCCCGGGCCGTGTACTCCCAGGTCGCGTCGCCGTCGACGAGGACGTGGTCACCGAAGTAGGCGCCGTCCGCGAGGACTCCGAGCACCGTCTCGTCGCCGTACGGCCCGGACCCGATCTTCTCGATCTTTCCGTGGGCCAGCAGATGGACGCGGTCCGCGGCGTCGCCCGCCGCCGCGAGGACCTCACCCGCGGCGACATCACGCTGCTCGCACCTGCGTGCCAGCTCGGCCAGCACGTCCTCGTCCTCGAAGTCGCGCAGTGCCGGGAGTTCGCCGAGCTCGGCGGGGATGACCGTGACCCGGTCGCCCGTCTGCACGAACGTCACCCGGCCGTCTCCCACCGAGTAGCTGAGGCGACGGTTCACCCGGTAGGTGCCGCCCTGCACCTGAACCCACGGCAGCATGCGCAGCAGCCACCGCGAGGTGATCTCCTGCATCTGCGGGGCGGACTTGGTGGTCGTCGCGAGGTTCCGCGCAGCCGCTGTGCCGAGACTCTGCTGCGGCTGCGGCTGCGTGTCCCGAACCTCTTCACCAACGGACATCCGAAATCCTCTCGATCATGGGCTGACCTGCGAGAAGAAGACTTGCAGCCGAAGGACTCCGTGCGCTATTACACAAAAGAGTGTGACTAATCGGGCTTGGGCGGGGCACATTGCCCGGACCCGGGCCGATGCATGTCGGTGCGCGGGGCAGGGCTGGGAGGACGGCCGCCGGTCCGTCACCGGTCACGCCGGCCCCCTCCGCAGGGCGGACGGGACCGGGCCCCGGGGCGTAGGACCACCCCCGTCCCGCGCCGGGACTTCTGCCCGTTACGGCTCCGCGGACGGCCGCCTAACGTCTGCGCCATGGATACGACAGGCGCACTCGACGAGGCGCTCCAGCGGCTGCACGCCTCGGGACCCGAGCGGCTCGGGCGGCTCACCAACCACGCGCCGATGGCCGTCGAGGCCCTCGCCGCGCACGGACAGGGACGCTCGGTGCACCGCTGGCTCGACGCGTACGCGTCGAAGCTGGAGGAGTTCCCGGCCGGCGTCGCACCGGTCACCGCGGCCGACTGGCGTTCCGCGCTGGGCGATCCGCGCCGCGCCGCCGACTGGATCGGCTACTTCGGACGGGAGATCGCCGAGCGTCCCTGGCGCGATGTGCTCGCCGAGTGGTGGCCGCGCCTCCTGCCCGGCATGTACGGCGGATCGACGCATCCGGTGATCCGCGTGGGTCACGCGGTGCGCACGCTCCTGGCGGGCGCTAGCACCTCGCCCCGGCTGGCGGAACTCGCCCACGGTCTCGGCTACTGGGCGGCCCGCCACCGCCCGGTCAGGGGACTCACTCCCGCGCCGGGCGCCTCCAGCGCCGCCGCGGCCCTGGACTCGGTGTCTCCGATCGCCGAACGGGAGGGCGGCTTCCCGGCCCGGCTCGACGGCGTCAGGAGCCTCCCGGTGTGGGCCGGGACGGTCACGGACCCTGCCGAGGCCCGCCGCCGCCTCACCGAACTGGTCACCGCGGCCACCCATCGGTACACGACCCACGGCCACGGCGACCCGACGATGCTGGTCCACGCGGCGACGGCACCCAACGCCGTGTTGCGCACCCTGCCCGCCCTGCCCCGGACCCTGTGGGTCCCGAGCCTCCGGGCCGCCTGGACGGCCTCCGCCGCGGTGACCGCCATGTACGCGCCGGACGCCCCGGTGGCCTGGGTCCCGCCCGGGCCGGTCACGCCCGAGGAGGTCTTCGAACTGGCGGTGGCCCACGGCGACGAGCACGTCGTCAAGCTGACCGACACGGCCCTCGACATCGGTGACGAACGGGCCCTGGCGGCGGCCCTGCGCGCCGTCGAACTCGGCGAACCCCTGCGGTAGCGGGCCGGACCGGCACGATCCGGACGACACGCCCTGGGGCTTCCGTCCGAGCCGGCGGTCACCTCGCCAGGGGTGCTCCCGACGCGACGACCTTGCCCGGGTTGAGGATGCCGTACGGGTCCAGGGCGGCCTTGACCGCCCGCTGCATGGCCAGGTTGACGGGGCCCACCTCACGGTCCATGCCGCCCATCTTCAGCAGGCCGACGCCGTGTTCGCCGGTGACCGTGCCGCCGAAGGAGATCGCCGCGTCGAGGATGTCCTCGAAGGCGAGCTGGGCGCGTGCCCGGGCGGCCTCGTCACCGGGTTCGGTGATGATGAGGGGGTGGAGGTTGCCGTCGCCCGCGTGGGCGATGTTGGCGATACGTACGTCGTGCGCGCGGGCGATCTCCTCGACGCGCGCCAGCATCCTGGGCACGAGGGCCCGCGGCACGACCACGTCCTCGGTGAGCACCGGGCCCAGCCGCTCCAGCGCCGGGTAGGCGAGTCGCCGGGCCTGGAAGAGTGCGTCCGCCTCGGCCTGGTCGGTGGAGACCTCGGCCCACGCCGCGCCCGCGTCGGCGAAGCAGGCGCGGACGGCCTCCGCCTCCGCGTCGCCCGCGGCGCCCGGGGTGTCCACCCGGCCGAGCAGGATCGCGTCCGCGTCGGCCGACAGCCCCATGTTCTTCCACTCGTCGACGGCCTTCAGGCAGTGCCGGTCGAGGAGTTCGAGCGCGGAGGGCACGATGCCCGCCTCGGTGACCCTGCTCACCGCGTCGCCGGCCGCGACCACCGAGTCGAAGAAGCCCGCGACCGTGCGCTCGGCGGGCCGCGCGCCGCGCAGCTTCACGGTGACCTCGGTGATCACGCCCAGGGTGCCCTCGGAGCCGACGAGCAGCCCGCACAGGTCGTAGCCGGCGACCCCCTTGGCGGTCTGCCGGCCCACGCGGACGACCTCACCGAGGCCGTTGACGACTTCCAGCCCGAGCACGTAGTCGCGGGTCACGCCGTACTTCACACAGCACATGCCGCCCGCGTTGGTGGCGGCATTCCCGCCGATGGTGGACCAGGGCGAGCTCGCGGGGTCCGGCGGGTACCAGAGGCCCTGCCCGGCGCAGGCGGCGCGCAGGTCGTCGTTGACCACGCCCGGCTGGACGACGGCGAGCCGCTCCACCGGATCGATGCGCAGGATCCGGTTCATGTCCTCGAAGGAGAGGACGACGGCCCCGTCCACCGCGTTGGCCCCGCCCGAGAGTCCCGTGCCCGCACCGCGCGGGACCACCGGGATGCGGTGCTCCACGCAGTGGGCGACGACGGCCCGCACCTCGTCCGTGTCCTGGGGCCGCACGACGGCGAGTGGGCGCCCGGCCGGCGCCCACTCCGCTTCGTCGTGTGCGTAGCGGCCCAGGCTGTCCGGGTCGGTGATGACCTTGCTCGCCGGTATCCCGTCGGCTGCGTTCGGCTTCGGCACGGCCGCTGACCACCTCTCTCGACCTCGCGCACTCCGCATCCGTCACGGAGCCGCACCCACCCATCATGACGCGTCCATCGGTATGGCAGAGCGGCACCATAATTTGCATTGGATATACAAGTTATCTACGCTGCCGCCATGCGGCTGACGCGATTCACCGATGTGGCGCTCCGGGTACTGATGCGCCTGGCCGTCACGGCAGAGGGCGAGGACTCGCCGACCACCCGCGAGGTGGCGGACACCATGCAGGTGCCGTACACCCACACGGCGAAGGTCGTCGCACGCCTCCAGCACCTCGGCCTCGTCGACGCGCGCCGCGGCCGGGGCGGAGGGCTCTCCCTCACCATCGCCGGGCGGTCGGCATCGATCGGCACCCTGGTCAGGCAGCTGGAAGGGCCCGGCGAGGTCGTCGAGTGCGAGGGCAGCACCCCGTGCCCGCTGCGTTCCGCATGCCGGCTCCGCTCCGCGCTGCGCCAGGCCGAAGAGGCGTTCTACGCCTCCCTCGACCCGCTCACGGTCAGCGATCTCACCGCCTCCCCCACCGGCCCGCTGCTGCTCGGCATCAGCCGCAGCCGCCCCGCGCCCGGCTGATCCACCCTCGCCCCGCCCGCGCGCACCCCCTCGCGCGTGGGCGGGATCGGGCCGGGCAGAAATAAGCATTTCATTTACCAATTAAACCGGGTGACCGCCGTACGGCACCCACGTACAGAGGAGCCAACGGATGCTCTCCGAGACCTCGACCGCCACCGTCCGAGCCACGCTCCCCGCCGTCGGCGCGGCCGTCGGGGACATCGCGGACCTCTTCTACCGCAAGCTCTTCGAGGCCCACCCCGAGCTTCTCCGGGATCTGTTCAACCGAGGCAACCAGGCGTCCGGCGCCCAGCGCCAGGCGCTCGCCGGATCCATCGCCGCGTTCGCCACCCAACTGGTCGAACACCCCGGCACCCGGCCCGATGTGATGCTGGGCCGGATCGCCAACAAGCACGCCTCACTGGGCATCACCGCCCCGCAGTACCGGATCGTGCACACCCACCTCTTCGCCGCCATCGCCGAGGTGCTCGGCGACGCGGTCACCCCTGAGGTCGCCGCGGCCTGGGACGAGGTCTACTGGCTGATGGCCAACGCCCTGATCTCGATCGAGGAACGGCTCTACGCCCAGCAGGGCGTGGCGGCGGGCGACGTGTGGCGCGAGTGGACGGTGGTCTCCCGCACCGAGGAGACCGCCGACGTGGCCACCTTCCGGCTCGCTCCCTCCGACGGCGCGCCGGCTCCCGCGTTCCGGCCGGGCCAGTACGTCTCCGTGCAGGTGGAACTCCCCGACGGCGCACACCAGATACGCCAGTACAGCCTCATCGGTGCACCCGGCGAGGACCTGCGCTCCTTCTCGGTGAAGCGCGTCCGCGGGGAGAGCGGCCCCGAGGGCGAGGTCTCGGCGCACCTGCACGAGCGACTGCGCGCCGGTGACCGCCTGCGCGTCTCGGCACCGTACGGCGACCTGGTGCTCGACGGCTCCGACGCCCCGCTGCTCCTGGCGTCGGCCGGCATCGGCTGCACCCCGATCCTCTCGATGCTGGAGCACCTGGTGGCCGAGGAGCACCGTTCGCCCGTCACCGTCGTGCACGGCGACCGGTCGCCCGCCGATCACGCCCTGCGCACCGAGCACGCGGCACTCACGGCCAAGCTCTCCGACGCCTCCGCGCACTTCTGGTACGAGAGCCCGGAGCCCGGCGGTTCGGACGAGCGGACCGGCACGGTCGACCTGAGCGGCCTCACCGTCGCCCCGGGCACCCACGCCTACCTCTGCGGGCCGCTGCCGTTCATGCGGGCCGTGCGCTCCCAGCTCCTCGGCAAGGGGGTCGCGGCGGCCGACATCCACTACGAGGTGTTCGGCCCCGACCTGTGGCTCGCCCAGAACTGAGCGCCGCGGGACCCGACGCTCGCGGACTGTCCGGATCGGCTCGCACAAGGCCCGGCGCAAATCCGAACAGGTTTGCCGGAGCCTCCTGTTCCGGTAGAAGCGCTGTACGGACACGCTCCCGCCGGAGCCTCCTGTTCCGGTAGAAGCGCTGTACGGACACGCTCCCCCAGTACCGAAGGAGTCGGCCATGTCCTCACCCATGTCCGCGAGCAACTTCCTCAAGGCCCTGAAGGACGAAGGGCTCACCGTCGTCCAGGTGGGCGACTGGCGTAAGCACAACCGCAACCACAAGGGTCCTTGGGGGCCGGTGCACGGGGTCATGCTCCATCACACCGTCACCCGGGGCACTGCGCGCACGGTCGAGATCTGCCGTGACGGCCACGCGGGCCTGCCGGGGCCCCTCTGCCACGGCGTGATCGCCAAGGACGGGCGGGTCCATCTGGTCGGTTACGGCCGCACCAACCACGCCGGGCTCGGCGACGACGACGTCCTGCGCGCCGTCGTCGCCGAGAAGCGGCTGCCGTCCGACAACGAGTCGAACACGGACGGGAACCGGCACTTCTACGGATTCGAGTGCGAGAACCTCGGCGACGGGGACGACCCCTGGCCCGCCGTCCAGCTCGAAGCCGTCGAGAAGGCCGCCGCAGCGGTCTGCCGCTTCCACGGCTGGGACGCGCAGTCGGTCATCGCGCACCGTGAGTGGCAACCGGGAAAGGTCGACCCGCGCGGCTTCTCGATGACGGGCATGCGCAACCGGATCCACGACCGGCTGAAGTAGCGCGGCACCCGGGCACCGCCGCCGGCGGGCCCGGGGCGCCTGCGTCGGCAGCACCCGTGCGCCACACAATGGGGGCATGCACGACGAAGCGCCCGACCTCTCCCGGCTGCGGCCGGTGCTCCCCTCGCCTCTCCAGCCGGCCGAGGACGAGCGCTTCGCGCGGCACGGCGTGACCCTGCTGCTCAAGCGCGACGACCTGATCCATCCGGATCTGCCGGGCAACAAGTGGCGCAAGCTCGCCCCGAACCTCCGGGCCGCCGCCGGCCGCACCGTGCTGACCTTCGGCGGGGCCTACTCGAACCACCTGCGGGCCACGGCCGCTGCCGGACGCCTGCTCGGCTTCCCGACCGTCGGTGTCGTACGGGGCGACGAGCTGGCCCACCGCCCCCTCAACCCCTCCCTCGCACAGTGCGCGGCCGACGGCATGCGACTGCACTTCGTGGACCGGACGACGTACCGCGCGAAGACCTCTCCCGAGGTCCTGGACGGCCTGCTGAGCCTCTTCGGTGACTGCCTGGTCGTCCCGGAGGGCGGCAGCAACGCGCTGGCCGCACAGGGCTGCGCAGCCCTCGGCGAGGAACTGCGCGGCCTGACCGGCACGGTGGCGGTGGCCTGCGGCACCGGGGGCACCCTCGCGGGCCTGGCGGCGGGTCTCGCCCCGGAGCAGCACGCCCTGGGCATACCGGTGCTGCGCGGCGGTTTCCTCGGGGACACCGTGTGCGCCCTGCAGCAGGAGGCGTTCGGAGGCCCCGCGGGCCGGTGGTCCCTGGACGAGCGTTTCCACTTCGGCGGCTACGCCCGTACGACCCCCGAGCTGCACTCGTTCGCGGACGACTTCGAGGACCGTCACGGTCTTCCCGTGGAGCGCCTCTATGTGGCGAAACTCCTCCACGGGCTGACCGTGCTGGCCGGGGAGGGCGCGTTCGCCCCGGGGTCCACGGTCACCGCCGTCGTCACCGGCCGCCCCCGGGACGGCCGGGAACGCGGTCAGGCGCCGTCCGACTCCCGGTAGGCGGCGGCCTCCTCCAGGTCCAGCCGTCGCAGCAGGGCACGCAGCATCTCGTCGTCGATCCGCCGCGCGTCCCTGAGGCGTACGAAGACCTCACGCTCGGCGGCGATCATCTCCCGCGCCAGCCGCCGGTAGGTGTCGTCCGCCGACTCGCCCGAGACCGGGTCGGCCGCGCCCAGCCGTTCCCAGACCGCGTTGCGACGCCTCTCCATGACGGTGCGCAGCCGCTGGACGAGTGGATCGGGCAGCGCGTTGCCCGGGCTCTCCAGCAGCTCGGCCAGCCGCGCGTCCGCGGCCTCGGACGCCTCGCTCTGCGCCTGGGCCTCGGCCAGCGTCTCGGCGCGCACGTCACGTCCCGGGAGTCTCAGCACACGCACCAGGAAGGGCAGCGTGAGCCCTTGGACGACCAGTGTCCCGATGACCGTGGTGAAGGTCAGGAACAGCACGAGGTTGCGGGCGGGGAAGTCCTCGCCGTCATGCGTGACCAGGGGGATGGAAAAGGCGATGGCGAGGGAGACCACGCCCCTCATCCCGGCCCAGCTCACGATCAGGGGCGAACTCCAGGGCAACGGGCCCTCGCGCTGCCTCGTCCGCTCGGAGAGCCACAGCGGCAGATAGCTCGCCGGGTACACCCAGACGAAGCGCACCACGACCACCGCGACGAACACGAGGACGGCGTAGCCGAGGGCCTCGGCCACCCCGTAGGACCCCAGCCCCCTGAGCACGAAGGGCAGCTGCAGTCCGATGAGCGCGAAGACCGCGGACTCCAGGACGAAGGCGACCATCTTCCAGACCGCCGCCTCCTGGAGCCGCGTCGCGAAGTCGACCTGCCAGGAGCGGTGCCCCAGGTAGAGCGCCACGACGACCACGGCCAGCACCCCGGAGGCGTGCACCCGCTCGGCGGCCGCGTACGCGACGAAGGGGATGAGCAGCGACAGGGTGTTCTGCAGCAGCGCCTCCTTCAGGTGCGTGCGCAGCCAGTGCAGCGGCACCATCAGCAGCAGGCCCACGCCGACCCCGCCGACCGAGGCCAGCAGGAACTCGCCGACCCCGGCGCCCCAGCTCATGCCCTCGCCGACCGCGGCGGCGAGGGCCACCTTGAAGGCGGTGATCGCGGTGGCGTCGTTCACCAGGGACTCGCCCTGCAGGATCGTGGTGACCCGGGCGGGCAGTCCGACCCTGCGGGCGATCGCCGCGGCGGTGACGGCGTCCGGCGGGGCGACCACGGCGCCGAGCACCAGGGCCGCGGTCAGCGGCAGGTCCGGGACGAGCAGGTAGGCGAGCCATCCCACGGCGAACGTCGCGAACAGCACGTAGCCCACGGACAGCAGCGCGACCGGCCGCAGATTGGCCCGCAGGTCGAGGTACGAGCTGTCGACCGAGGCCGTGTACAGCAGCGGAGGCAGCAGCAGGGGCAGCACGATGTGCGCGTCCAGCGTGTAGGTCGGCACCCCCGGCAGGTACGCCGCCAGCAGGCCGGCGGCGACCAGCAGCAGCGGTGCGGGCACCGGCGTCCGGCGGGCCGCCCCCGCCACCGCCGCACTGACCGCGACGAGTGCCACCAGCGGCAATGCGTCCATCTCACCGTCCCCACATCCGACGTAACGTGGCCATCATGAGTGAGTGCCTCCACGTTGACGAACTGCCGCGCCCCGAGCCCGCCCCGCTCGGCGACACCTGCCCTGAGTGCCTCGCGGCCGGGACGCATCCCGTGCAGCTGCGGCTCTGCCTGGTCTGCGGGCATGTCGGATGCTGCGATTCCTCGCCCCTGAAGCACGCGACGGCGCACTACAAGGAGACCGGCCATCCGGTGATGCGCAGCTTCGAATGCGCGGACAGCTGGCGCTGGTGCTTCGCGGACGGTTCGATCGTCTGACGCCTGGGTACGTCAAACCGGCGCCGGTTCTTCGCAATTGACCGCCGCAGACCTCTAGCCACTGTGCGTGCTCATATGCCTACCATGAGTTACGACGGGGTCGCAGCCCCGGCGACACGGCATCATGGGTCGCGATAGCGTCGCCGGACCACAGGACCGACGACGGACCGCACGGCCCCGGGCAGTCGTCCCGGAGCCTCGAACGAGTTTGTGCCACCTTGGAGGTGAGGGTGTCCCAGATCGCAGGCGAGCCCGGGAACCAGGACTTCGTTGAGGTCCGGCTGCCCGCTGCGGGTGCCTACCTGTCGGTGCTGCGTACGGCCACGGCCGGCCTCGCAGCGCGCTTGGACTTCACTCTCGACGAGATCGAGGATCTCCGTATCGCGGTCGACGAGGCCTGCGCGATCCTGCTCCAGCAGGCCGTGCCCGGCTCCGTACTCAGCTGCGTCTTCCGCCTCGTGGGGGACTCCCTCGAGGTGACGGTGTCGGCACCCACCACGGACGGCCGCGCCCCCGAGCGCGACACCTTCGCCTGGACCGTGCTCTCCGCACTGGCCGGCAAGGTCGACTCCACGGTCGCCGACGACCGTACGGTCAGCATCAGCCTCTACAAACAGCGCGGCGCGGGACCCGGGCCGGCGTGAGCGACGGGAACGGGGACGGTCCTGTGCGGGACGAGACGATCCGGTCCGGGGCGGTGCGCCCAGCCGCCCTCCCGGAGCAGCAGGCCCGGCCGCACCCGGAGGACGGGGCGGACGGCGCGGACGGCGTGCAGGGCGGTCCGGTCGCGGTGGAGCAGTCGCAGGCGGAGCGGGCGGGCCAGATGAGCGAGCACAGGCAGCACGATCCACACGACCGCAGCGGTGCGCGGGCACTCTTCGTCGAGCTGCGGGAGCTTCCCGACGGCTCGCCCGAGAAGGCCGAGCTGCGGAACAGGCTGGTGCGGATGCACCTGCCGCTGGTGGAGCACCTGGCGCGCCGCTTCCGCAACCGCGGCGAGCCCCTGGACGACCTGACCCAGGTCGCCACGATCGGCCTGATCAAGTCGGTGGACCGGTTCGACCCGGACCGTGGCGTCGAGTTCTCGACGTACGCGACCCCCACGGTCGTCGGCGAGATCAAGCGCCACTTCCGGGACAAGGGCTGGGCGGTGCGGGTGCCGCGCCGGCTCCAGGAGCTGCGGCTGTCGCTGACCACGGCGACTGCGGAGCTCTCCCAGCAGCACGGCCGCTCCCCCACGGTGCACGAGCTGGCCGAGCGCCTGGGCATCTCCGAGGAAGAGGTCCTGGAGGGGCTGGAATCGGCCAATGCCTACAGCACGCTCTCCCTCGACGTGCCGGACACGGACGACGAGTCGCCCGCGGTCGCGGACACCCTGGGCTCGGAGGACGAGGCGCTGGAGGGCGTCGAGTACCGCGAGTCGCTCAAACCGCTGCTGGAGGACCTTCCGCCGCGCGAGAAGCGCATCCTGCTGCTGCGCTTCTTCGGCAACATGACCCAGTCGCAGATCGCGCAGGAGGTCGGCATCTCCCAGATGCACGTCTCCCGCCTGCTGGCCCGCACGCTCGCGCAGCTGCGCGAGCGGCTGCTCGTCGAGGAGTAGCCGAGGGGCCCGGGACGCTCCGCCGGTCAGGCGTCCGGGGTCGTACGCGGTCCTCGGATGCCCAGCTCCCGGGTGGTCGCCGGGTTGAACAGCAGCACGAGCGCCGTGACGGCGACGGCGGCGAGCACGATGCCCGCGGGGATCATGGTGCCCTGCGCCCGCAGCAGCGTCCAGGCCACGGGCATCGCCATGAGCTGTGTGATGAGCGCGGGACCTCGGCTCCAGCTGCGCCGCAGCAGCAGACCACGGGCGGCGAGGAGCGGGATCAGGCCGAGCGCCACCAGCGTGAGCCCGCCCATCTCCGCCTGCTGGATGCTGTCGGGCCGGCCGAACAGCCCGACGGCCAGCATGTAGATCCCGCCGACGGCGAGCGCCGCGCCTTCGAGGGCGGTGAGTGCGGCCAGGACGGCGATGCGGCCGGGCTTCCCGGAGCCGGCCGCCGGCGACGGGGAGGGCGTGTTCTGCTGAGTGCTCACGCCATTCAGATTCGCATCCCCGCCCGCCGGACGCGAAGCCGGGGCCCGGGGCCACCGGATCGGGTCCGTCGGCGCACCCGAACAGGCCCGCTCACTCTCCGTACACGCGAGCGAACGGACCGAGCGGAACTTCAGGGCGGTACCGCGCGATAGGTACCCTGGCGGGCATGCGCGCACTTCTCGTGGTCAACCCAGCTGCCACCACTACCAGTGCGCGGACCCGCGACGTACTGATTCACGCCCTGGCGAGCGAGATGAAGATCGAGGCCGTGACCACGGAGTACCGCGGACACGCCCGTGACCTGGGACGCCGGGCCGCCGACTCCGACGACGTCGACCTGGTCGTCGCCCTGGGCGGCGACGGCACGGTCAACGAGGTGGTCAACGGCCTGCTGCACCGCGGGCCCGACCCCGAGGGCCTGCCGAGCCTCGCCGTGGTCCCCGGCGGCTCGACCAACGTCTTCGCGCGCGCCCTGGGTATCCCCAACGACGCCGTGGAGGCGACGGGCGCCATCCTGGACGCGCTCGCCGACCGCAGCGAACGCACGGTGGGGCTCGGCCTCGCGACCGGGACCCCGGGAACGGCGGACGAGGCCGTGCCGGAACGCTGGTTCACCTTCTGCGCCGGGCTCGGATTCGACGCCGGCGTCCTCGGCCGGGTGGAACAGAAGCGCGAACGCGGCAAGCGTTCGACCCACCCGCTCTACGTGCGCCAGGTGATACGCCAGTTCCTGGAGGAACCGCACCGCCGCAACGGCCTGATCACGCTGGACGTCCCCGGCCAGGAGCCGGTCACGGATCTCGCGCTGTCCATAATCTGCAACACCGCGCCGTGGACCTACCTGGGGAATCGCCCGATGTACGCCGCCCCCAAGGCCTCCTTCGACACCGGCCTGGACATCCTCGGACTGAAGCGTCTCACCACCGCCGCGGTGGCCCGGTACGCCACTCAGCTGCTCACTTCGAGCCCCGACAAGGGCCCGCACGGCAAGCACGCGGTCTCCCGGCACGACCTCACGGACTTCACCTTGCATTCAAAGGCGCCCCTGCCCTTCCAGATGGACGGTGACCACCTGGGACTGCGTACGAGCGTGACGTTCACAGGCGTACGCCGTGCACTGCGTGTGATTGTGTGAGTGGAAGGGCCCAAAGTCCTTTGACTCGAACGTTTGGGCTGGCCCCCACCCCTTAGAAGTACGGCTGTGACCTAGTCGACACCGAGGAATCAAAAAAAACTTTCCAGAAGGGGTTGTATCCGCAGCCGAGGTTTGCGAATCTCTACATGGCGATCGGGACGGCCCGCAACATCGGCCTCCACTGAAAGCCAGAACCCCTCCTCACCACAACAGGACCACATCCAGCTCTTCTGGGCGTCGGACCTTCGTCTGCGGGGGGATTCGTGAAAGCGTTCACATTCACAAGCACCAGCATGTAATACCAAGGAGAGGTAGCAGCCATGGACTGGCGTCACAACGCCGTTTGTCGTGAGGAAGACCCCGAGCTGTTCTTCCCCATCGGCAACACCGGTCCTGCGCTGCTGCAGATCGAGGAAGCCAAGGCCGTCTGCCGTCGCTGCCCCGTCATGGAGCAGTGCCTGCAGTGGGCGCTCGAGTCCGGCCAGGACTCCGGCGTCTGGGGTGGCCTCAGCGAGGACGAGCGCCGCGCAATGAAGCGCCGCGCCGCTCGCAACCGGGCGCGTAACGCCAGCGCCTGACCGACGCCCCCCGCACGACGAGCCTCAGCCCGGCGGCGCGTACAGAGCGTACGCACAGCCCCGCCTTCGAGTCGCAGCGCGCAGTACCCCCGAAGCGCATCGCACCGTGAGCACCACGCAGTGGGCCCGGACCGTCACCACGGTCCGGGCCCACTGCTGTGTGCGGGGCCGCCGCTACTGGTCCTTGCGGGAGGGGGCGGTCCGGACGGGGATGTCGAGCACCACCTGGGTGCCGCGATCGGGTGCCGGGACCATCCCGAAGGTGCCGCCGAGCTCACCCTCGACCAGGGTGCGCACGATCTGGAGACCCAGGTTGCCGGCCCGCTGCGGGTCGAACCCCTCGGGCAGCCCTCGCCCGTCGTCCGTGACGGTGATCAGCAGCCGGGCCTCGGCCGATGAGCCGCCGCGCACCGCGGACACCTCGACCGTGCCGTGCTCGGCGACGGTGAACGCGTGCTCGAGTGCGTTCTGCAGCACCTCGGTGAGGACCATCGACAGCGGGGTGGCCACCTCGGCGTCGAGGATCCCGAAGCGGCCCGTGCGACGGCAGGTGACCTTGCCGGGTGAGATCTCGGCGACCATGGCGATCACCCGGTCGGCGATCTCGTCGAACTCGACCCGCTCGTCCAGATTCTGGGACAGCGTCTCATGCACGATGGCGATCGAACCCACGCGCCGCACCGCCTCGTTGAGCGCCTCCCGGCCCCGCTCCGACTCCATCCGGCGCGCCTGGAGCCGCAACAGGGCAGCCACCGTCTGGAGGTTGTTCTTCACCCGGTGGTGGATCTCCCGGATGGTGGCGTCCTTGGTGATCAATTCCCGTTCACGCCGCCGCAGTTCCGTGACGTCCCGGAGCAGCACCAGCGAGCCGATGCGCACACCCTTGGGCGACAGCGGGATCGCGCGCAGCTGGATGACGCCGCCGGCGCCCTCGACCTCGAACTCCCTCGGCGCGTATCCGCTCGCCACCTTGACCAGCGCCTCGTCCACCGGGCCCCGCGACGGCGCGAGTTCGGCGGTCGTCACGCCGAGGTTGTGGCCGACGAGGTCCGAGGCCAGGCCGAGCCGGTGGTAGGCGGAGAGGCCGTTGGGGCTGGCGTACTGCACGATGCCGTCGGCGTCGAGCCGGATCAGCCCGTCGCCCACTCGTGGGGAGACGTCCATGTCGACCTGCTGGCCGGGGAACGGGAAGGACCCGGCGGCGATCATCTGGGCCAGGTCGGAGGCGGACTGGAGGTAGGTGAGCTCCAGCCGGGACGGTGTGCGCACGGTGAGCAGGTTGGTGTTGCGGCCGATGACCCCGAGGACCCGGCCCTCCCTCCGTACGGGGATCGACTCGACCCGTACGGGCACCTCCTCCCGCCATTCCGGATCGCCCTCGCGCACGATGCGGCCCTCGTCCAGGGCGGCGTCCAGCAGCGGGCGGCGGCCCCGCGGCACCAGATGGCCCACCATGTCGTCCTGGTAGGAGGTGGGGCCGGTGTTGGGCCGCATCTGCGCCACGGAGACGTAGCGGGTCCCGTCGCGGGTGGGCACCCACAGGACGAGGTCGGCGAAGGACAGATCGGAGAGCAGCTGCCACTCCGAGACCAGCAGGTGGAGCCACTCGAGGTCGGTGTCACTCAGGGCTGTGTGCTGGCGGACCAGATCGTTCATGGAGGGCACATGTGCGAGCGTACCCGCGGAATCCAAGAGGTTCCGAACCGATCGGCCCTCCGATGCGTGACACTGTGGGAGGGCGCACCGCGACGGAGAAAACCGCGCCCACGGATGGACACGGCCTATTGGTCTAGTCCACAATGCACCATGTACGGACGCCAGACCCAGGTCCCGTCCCGTGCACGACTGACCTCCGTTCTCCCCGCACAGGAGAACGGACCGAGGTGTCCGGCGCTCTCTGCCCTGACTGCGCCGACACCTCACACGGCCGGAGGCACCGCACACCGCCGGCCAGGAAACTCCGGGCTGCGGTGCCGGACGGGCTGAGGGTCCCGTCCCGGCGCCGCGGCCCGCGGGTGTTTCCGGGGCCTCCACCTCCGCCGTACGCAGCCTCCACACCCCCGCCGCACGCGACCTTCACCCCTCGCGTGCGCGGCACCCGCGCCCCCCGGTGAGCGGCCTCCGCCCTCGCAGCGCGCGGCCTCCCCACCCCCGGCGAGCGGCTTCCATCCCCCGTCGGCGCGACCGTCCGCCGACAGGGCGACAACCCGTGACGAACAGGCGAGCGGTTCACCTCCGAGCCGCCCCGTTCTGCTAGATTGGGCGCTTAGATTGGTCTATACCACCCGCCACTCTTCAGATCGGCAGGCACAGCGTGGAAGTTGTCATCGTCCCGGACGCCTCGGCAGGCGGAGAACTCATCGCGGAGGCCATCGCGGCACTGCTGAGCCGCAAGCCCGACGCCCTGCTCGGCGTTGCCACCGGCTCGACCCCGCTGCCCGTCTACAAGGCCCTGGCGGCGAAGGTCCGCTCAGGCGCCGTGGACCCGTCGAACGCACGGATCTGCCAGCTCGACGAGTACGTCGGGCTGCCCGCAGGCCACCCCGAGTCCTACCGTTCGGTCGTACTGCGCGAGGTCGTCGAGCCGCTCGGACTGTCCGAGAAGTCCTTCATGGGACCGGACGGCACGGCCGAGGACGTCCAGGCCGCCTGCGAGGCGTACGACAAGGCGCTGGCCGAGGCGGGCGGGGTGGACCTCCAGCTGCTGGGCATCGGGACCGACGGGCACATCGGCTTCAACGAGCCGTGCTCCTCGCTCGCCTCCCGCACCCGCATCAAGACGCTGACCGAGCAGACCCGGATCGACAACGCGCGCTTCTTCGACGACGACATCGAGCAGGTGCCGCGCCACGTCATCACCCAGGGCATCGGCACCATCCTGGAGGCCCGCCACCCGATCCTGCTGGCCACCGGCGAGGGCAAGGCCGAGGCCGTGGCCCGGACGGTCGAGGGCCCGGTGGCCTCCGTCGTGCCGGCGTCCGCGCTGCAGCTGCACCCGCACGCGACCGTGGTGGTCGACGAGGCCGCGGCGTCGAAGCTGAAGCTGGCGGACTACTTCCGCGCCACCTATGCGGCGAAGCCGCAGTGGCAGGGCCTGTAGGACTCCTCGTACGCGTGAGGGCCGGGCCACCGTGCGGTGGCCCGGCCCTCGTTCGTCGTCGCGTCACCCAGGGTCAGGGCGCCGTGCCGGTGATCGTCTCCGCCGCCGCGACCCCGCACACCCGGGCCGCGCCGTGCGTGGCGATGTGCCACGCGCCCCGGGGCGGCGCCATGGGCAGCCCCATCTCGACCACCGTCGTGTCCGGCCGCGCCGCCACCACGGCGTCCACCGCCGCGCCCATCCACGGGTGCCGGTGGGCGTCGCGGACGACGGCGACGATGGGCCGCTCCCCCGCCGCCCGCAGCACATCGGCAGCGGCGTTCTCGCTGCCGCTGCCGTAGGTGTCCGCCACGGTGCCGGGCAGGAGCCTGGACAGCTCCGCCGCGACGCCCCACGGCGTCTCGGCGCCGACGGCGATGTTGGCGACGGGGGTGAAGGCCGCGACGTACGCCGGCTCCCGCAGAGGTGCGGCGGAGCCCGTGACCGTCACGGCCCTGCGGGCGGCGATCAGGCCGACATCGGCTCCGGCGCCGGGCGCGGTCCCCTCCTGCATGTCCGCGCCCGACCCCGGGGCAGCCCCCCTGGCCCGCAGCGTCCATGACGCCAGGGCCCGTACACGTGCGGCGGCGTCGGCCAGCCGCTCCTCCGGCAGTTCACCGGTCCGCACCGCCGTCACCAGCGCGTCACGCAGCCGCAGCACGGTGTCCTCGTCGGCCAGCCCGCCGCCGACGCAGATGGCGTCGGCGCCCGCGGCTATGGCGAGGACCGATCCGCGCTCGATGCCGTACGTCCCGGCGATGGCGTCCATCTCCATGCCGTCGGTGACGATCAGCCCGTCGTAGCCCAGCTCCTCGCGCAGCAGACCGGTGAGGATGCGAGGGCTCAGGGTCGCGGGCCGGGACGGGTCGAGTGCGGGTAGCAGGATATGTGCGCTCATCACGGATTTGGAACCCGCTGCGATGGCGGCCCGGAAAGGCACCAGCTCACGGGCGTGCAGGGTGTCCGAATCCACATCGATGCGCGGCAGCGCGTGGTGCGAGTCGACCGCCGTGTCGCCGTGCCCCGGGAAGTGCTTGGTGCACGCGGCGACGCCGGCGGCCTGGAGGCCTTGGACGTACGCCGCGGTGTGGCGGGCCACGAGGGCCGGGTCGGCGCCGAAGGAGCGCACGCCGATCACCGGGTTTCCCGGATCGGAGTTGACGTCCGCGGACGGGGCCCAGTTGAGGTTGACCCCGCACTCGGCGAGCCTCCGGCCGAGCTCCCTGGCGACGGCCCTGGTCAGGTCCACGTCGTCGACGGCGCCCAGGGCGAGGTTGCCGGGGAAGGAGGAGCCGTTGCGGACCTCCAGCCGGGTGACGTCGCCGCCCTCCTCGTCGATCGCGACGAGTACGTCGTCCCGCTCGGCCCGCAGCCGCGCGGTGAGCGCCGCCAGCTGCTCGGGCGAATCGATGTTCCGGCCGAACAGCCCGACGGACGCCAGCCCTTCGCCCACCCTGCGCAGGAGCCAGTCCGGGGCCGTGGTGCCGGTGAAGCCCGGCTGGAGGACGGCCAGGGCGTCACGGGTGACGGTGTCCGTGGTGGATACGAGTGTGGTCATGAGGCTGCGTTATCCCTTCACGGCGCCGGAGGTGAGCCCCGTAGCCATCTTCCCCTGGATGATCATGAAGAAGATGACGACCGGGATGGAGATGAGCGTGGAGGCCGCCATCAGCGCGCCGTAGTCCGTTCCGCGCTCCGTCGTGAACGTCATCAGCCACACGTTGAGCGTGTACTTGGAGTTGTCGTTGATCAGGATGTACGCGAAGAGGTACTCGTTCCAGGCGTTGACCAGCGCGAAGATCGACGCGGCGGCGAGCCCCGGTGCCAGCAGCGGGAAGATGACCCGGCGGAAGGCTCCCATGCGGGTGCATCCGTCCACCATCGCGGACTCCTCGAGCTCCACGGGGATGTTGATGACGAATCCGCGGATCATGATGGTCGCGAACGGCAGCGTGGAGACCAGGTAGACGACGATGAGTCCCCAGTACTCGTCGATGCCTCCCAGCGCGTTGAGCTGGAGGTAGATCGGGATCAGCATCGCGGTCGGCGGCAGCATCTGGACCAAGATCATGATCATCATCAGCGCCTTCCGCCCGAAGAAGCGGAAGCGCCCGATGGCCAGCGCCGCGAGGGTCGCGATGATCATGCCGCCGACGACGGCGGTGACCGAGACGATCAGGCTCGACTGGATCGCGGTGGCGAAGTTGTCCTGCTTCACCGCGCGCGCGAAGTTGTCGAAGGTGAGGGAGGACGGCCACAGGGTCTGGTCGTAGGACCGGATCTCGTGGTTGGGGCGCAGCGAGCTGACGATCAGCCAGTAGACCGGGAAGGCCATGATCCCGGCCGTGACCAGCGCCAGGATGTTGTAGCCGAGCCGGTTCCTCTTGCGGTCCGGCCGCAGGACCTGGGCCGACGCGTTCGTGGGCGTGGAGGCGCTCATTCGACCTCTCCCGTCTTGATCAGCTGGCGCAGGTAGTACACGGCGACGCCGGACAGCATCAGGACGGTGATCAGTGCGATCGCACTGCCCTGGCTGAAGGAGGTGGACTCGAACGCCTTGGAGAAGGAGTAGAGACCGAGGGTCTCGTACTCGGGTTCGGGCTTGTTGCCGCGCAGCAGCCAGATCTGGCCGAACACGTTGAAGTCCCAGATGACCGAGAGCGTGGCGACCATCGTGAAGACCGGCTTGATGACGGGCCAGGTCACGTAGCGGTAGACGCCGAAGGCGGTGGCTCCGTCGAGGGCGGCCGCCTCCTCCAGTTCCTTCGGGACCTGGGTGAGGGCCGCGTACATCGTGATCACGACGAACGGGATGGCGCCCCAGACGACCAGCAGCGTGATGATGCCGAAGCCCTGCCACGGGTCGAGGAACCAGTTGTGCCCCAGCCACTTGTCCTCGTTGCCGGTGATGTCGGCGAGCAGGGTGTTGATCAGGCCGTAGTCGGAGTCGGAGAGCCACCGGAAGACCGAGGCGGCGACCATGAGCGGCATCGACCATGCGGCGATCAGGGCCACGGTGAGGACGAGCCGGACCCAGGTGGAGAGCTTCAGCATCATCAGGGCGATGAGCAGCCCGAGGCCCATGGTCAGCGTGACGCAGACGACCATGAAGACGACGGTTCTGCCGACGACCGCCCAGAACTCCGGGTCGCCGAGGATGTTGGTGAACTGCTCGAAGCCGACCCACGGGGTCTCGCCGTTGCCCCACAGGGCCGCCCGTCCCAGGTCCTGGAAGGACATGATCACGGTCTTGATCAGCGGGTAGACGTAGACGGCGGCGATAGCCAGGATCGCCGGCAGGATCAGGAGGTAAGGGAGGAGTTCTCCCTTCTTACGCCGCTTCTTCGGGCGGGGCCCGTCGGCTTCCTGTCCGGAGGGTGAGACCCCGGTCTTCTCCGGGACACGCGGTACGGGGACTGGTGGACCGGCGGCCTTGGTGTCGGCAGCAGTCACGTGACTGACCTTCCATCGGGATTCCGGGGATCTGCACCCGGGAATCACGGCGTTTCTACCTGAGAAAAGGGAGGCGGGGGCCCGGTGTTCGCCGGACCCCCGCCTGGAGAGCCGAAGGCCCGGGGACTACTTGTTGATGAGCTCGTTGATCTTGTCGTCGGCCTTCTTGGCGGCGTCGGCCACCGAGGCGCCCTTGAGGATCTCCAGGAGCATGTTCTCCAGGACCTCCTCCTTCTCGATGGAGGTCCAGCCCGGCGCGATCGGCGTGAACCAGGCGTCCGGCACCGCGTTGGCGACGGCGGCCGTCTCGGGCTTGGACTTCAGCGGCTCGAGCTGCTTCTCGTTGTTCGGGAGGATGTTCTTGGAGGTGAGCACCTCCTGCGACTTCTCACTGGTGAAGAGGGAGACCCACTCCTCGCCCAGGTCGGTGACCTTCGACTTGGCGGTCACCGCGAGGTCCGAACCACCGATGAAGGACGGGAGGGCCTTGCCGTTCGGGCCGGGCATGCCGGCCGTGCCGATCTTGCCCTCGAGCTTCGGGTTGCCGTTGTTGGCACCGTCGACGACGGAGCCGGCCTCCCAGCCGTTGCCGTAGATCAACGAGGTCTTCTCGTTGGCCATGACGTTGGCGTGGTCCTGCTCGTCCTTCGTCTGGTCGGCCTTGTTGTACTTCTTGACCAGGTTGACGAAGTGCTCGATGCCCTTCTGGGACTCGGGGGAGGAGAGGTTGCCCTTCCACTCCTTCGCGCCCTCGTCGTACTCGGCGATGGAGCCGCCGTAGCCCGCGACGTAGGACATGGCCGCGTACCAGTAACGGCCCGGCAGGTAGAGGGACGAGAAGCGCTTGTCCTTCTTGCTGTACTCGGCCGAGACCTTGTCGAGCGCCGTGAGCAGCTCGTCCTCGGTCTGCGGCAGGACGTCGCTGCCGGTGCCCTTCTTGAGCATGTCCTTGTTGTAGATCGCGACACGGGCACCCGCGTAGTAGGGCACGCAGAACTGCTTGCCCTCGAAGGTGCAGGTGTCCTTCAGACCCTTGATCCAGGTGTCCGAGTTGTCATACTTCTTGGGGTCGATCTCGGCGAGGGCGCCGTTGAGGATGTACTGCATCGTCTCGGTGTTGCCGAGCTCGACGACGTCCGGGAACTTGTCGCCACCGAGGGCCGTGTCGAGCTTCTTGGCCTTGTCCGCCCACTGCTGGTACTGGACGTCGACCTTGACCTTCGGGTACTTCTTCTTGAACTGCGCGTTGACGTCCTTGACCAGCTCCGGCCAGGTGCTCTGCGCGTCAACCATCAGCCAGACCGTCAGGCTCTCGGTACGGTCCTTCGGGTCCTTCGAGGCGTTGTCACTACCGTCCCCACCACACGCCGCGATACCGGTCATCATCGCTGCGACGCCTACTGCCGCAATGAGCTTGCGATTCATGCCACACCCTCCTCAGGGATACCAGCAACCCCCCGCCCACCGCGAAGACGTACGCCTGGCGCTACCTGTGGGGCTGGGACCTGGTCTTTAATGGTTTAGACCAGTACCGGGAGCTTGGCCTAGACCTTTAGGGGTGTCAAGGGTGTATAAGAAGTGCACTCGCGTCCGTTATCGGACCGACACCTGAGGGAGGGCGACGACCCGTGACCGGACCGTGCCACCATGTGAGCCGCTACAGACGGAGGAGCCGGTGACGGCAGCAACGCAGCAGTCGGGAAGGCGGGCCATGGGTGCCGACGGGGGCAGCAGTACGAGCGAGACCGGTGCGGGTGGGCGTACGGCACGCGTCCCGAAGTACTACCGGCTCAAGCGCCATCTCCTCGACATGACGGACACCATGCCGCCGGGCACCCCGGTGCCGCCCGAGCGAACCCTGGCCGCCGAGTTCGACACCTCGCGCACCACCGTGCGCCAGGCCCTCCAGGAGCTGGTCGTCGAGGGCCGGCTGGAACGCATCCAGGGCAAGGGCACCTTCGTCGCCAAGCCGAAGGTCTCCCAGGCTCTGCAACTCACCTCGTACACCGAGGACATGCGCGCCCAGGGCCTCGAACCGACCTCGCAGCTGCTGGACATCGGCTACGTCACGGCGGACGACACACTCGCCGGGCTGCTGGACATCACGGCCGGCGGGCGGGTGCTGCGGATCGAGCGGCTCCGGCTGGCCAGCGGTGAACCGATGGCCATCGAGACCACGCACCTCTCGGCCAAGCGCTTCCCCGCGCTGCGGCGTTCCCTGGTGAAGTACACCTCTCTCTACACCGCGCTGGCCGAGGTGTACGACGTCCGGCTGGCCGAGGCCGAGGAGACCATCGAGACCTCCCTCGCCACTCCGCGCGAGGCGGGGCTGCTCGGCACGGACGTGGGCCTGCCGATGCTCATGCTGTCCCGTCACTCGATCGACGGACACGGCGAACCGGTCGAGTGGGTGCGCTCGGTGTACCGCGGCGACCGCTACAAGTTCGTGGCCCGCCTGAAGCGTCCCACCGACTGAGACACAGACGGACACGCGGCCCCACCGGTCCTCCCGCGCACGCGCGGGGGGACCGGTCGTTTTCGGGCGCTCACCGGACCGTTGCCGGACCGCAATGCGGACGGGGGGTGACGGTGGCCGGATCTCTCGCCTAGATTTCCTGCGCATTACACCAGGTGATCAGCGAGGGGACGGAGTCGCCAATGACGGAAGAAAACGATGCGAAACCACCGGTGGTGACACCCGCCAGAGTGGTCATCGCGCTCTGTCTGATCGCCCCGTTCGTGGCGATGCTCTGGGTGGGCTCGTACGCGAAGGTCGAACCGACCTTCGTAGGCATCCCGTTCTTCTACTGGTACCAGATGCTCTGGGTGCTCCTGTCGACCGCCCTCACGATGGTCGCGTACAAGCTGTGGCAGCGTGACCAGCGCGCCCAGCGTGCCCGCAAGGGGGGTGCTTCCGCATGAAGGACGGCGTGAACGGCGTCGCACTCGCCGTGTTCATCTTCTTCTTCCTGGCCGTCACGGTCATCGGGTTCATGGCCGCGCGCTGGCGCAAGGCCGAGAACGAGGCCAGCCTCGACGAATGGGGCCTGGGCGGACGGTCGTTCGGCACCTGGGTGACCTGGTTCCTGCTGGGGGGCGACCTCTACACGGCGTACACCTTCGTCGCGGTGCCGGCGGCGATCTACGCGGCGGGCGCGGCGGGCTTCTTCGCCGTCCCGTACACGATCCTCGTCTACCCGCTGATCTTCACCTTCCTGCCGCGCCTCTGGTCGGTCTCGCACAAGCACGGCTACGTCACCACCTCGGACTTCGTCCGAGGGCGCTTCGGTTCGAAGGGCCTCTCGCTGGCGGTCGCCCTCACCGGCATCCTCGCCACGATGCCGTACATCGCGCTCCAGCTGGTCGGCATCCAGGCCGTGCTGGACGTCATGGGCGTGGGCGGCGGCGAGACGACGCACTGGTTCATCAAGGACCTGCCGCTGCTGATCGCGTTCGCGGTCCTCGCGGCGTACACGTACTCCTCGGGCCTGCGTGCCCCCGCGCTGATCGCGTTCGTCAAGGACGGCCTGATCTATCTGGTCATCGCCGTGGCGATCATCTACATCCCGATAAAGCTCGGCGGGTTCGACGACATCTTCGCCAAGGCGAGCGAGGCGTTCTCGGCGAAGAACGAGGCCGCCGGCAAGCCCGTCGCCGGCCTCGTGCCGGGCGAGATGGGCCAGTGGGGCTACGCGACCCTCGCGCTGGGTTCGGCGCTCGCCCTCTTCATGTACCCGCACTCGATCACGGCGACGCTCTCCAGCCGCAGCCGTGAGGTGATCCGGCGCAACACCACGATCCTGCCGTTGTACTCGCTGATGCTCGGCCTCCTGGCCCTGCTCGGCTTCATGGCGATCGCCGCCGGGGTCAAGGTGGACAACGGACAGTTGGCGATCCCGCAGCTGTTCGAGAACATGTTCCCCGACTGGTTCGCGGGCGTGGCCTTCGCCGCGATCGGTATCGGCGCGCTGGTGCCGGCCGCGATCATGTCGATCGCCGCGGCGAACCTCTTCACCCGCAACATCTACAAGGACTTCATCAAGCCCGACGCGACCCCGGCCCAGGAGACCAAGGTCTCCAAGCTGGTCTCGCTCCTGGTCAAGGTCGGCGCACTCGTCTTCGTCCTCACCATGGACAAGACGGTCGCGATCAACTTCCAGCTGCTGGGCGGCATCTGGATCCTCCAGACGATGCCGGCCCTGGTCGGCGGCCTGTTCACCCGCTGGTTCCACCGCTGGGCACTGATCGCCGGCTGGGCGGTCGGCATGCTCTACGGCACGGTGGCGGCGTACGGCGTGGCCAGCCCGACCCAGAAGCACTTCGGCGGGTCCTCCAAGGAGATCCCCGGCATAGGCGAGATCGGCTACATCGGTCTCACCGCCTTCGTGCTGAACGTCGTCGTCGTGGTCGTCCTGACCTTCGTCCTCAACGCGGTGAAGGCACCGGCGGGCGTGGACGAGACCTCCCCCGGCGACTACACGGCGGACGTGGGCGACCCGGGCGTCAAGGCGGAACTGCCGCCGGCCACGGTGGGCGCCCCGGGCGGGGGCCACTGACCTCGCGCCACTGGTGAGAAGTGCGGCTTCCGTCCCGGCAGGGCCCTTCCTGCCGGGACGGCGTCGTTTCCGGGACCCGGGGCGGCGTCGTTCCGGGACCCGCTCCGTGGGACCCGGGACGGCGTCCTCCCGTGGCCCCGTCCCCCGGAGGGGCCACGGGACGAAACAGGGGCGCGCGGCGCACACCGCCTGGTGCACACTTCCGCCCATGGACGTATCGATCAGGCCGGTCCTGCCCGCCCATCACGAGGAACTGGGCGAGATCACCGCCCAGGCGTATCTCGGCGACGGTCTCCTGGACTTCGGAGCCGAGGACCCCTATCTGGAACAGCTCCGCGCGGTCGGCCGCCGGGCGGCCGAGGCCGAGGTGCTGGTGGCGCTGGACGCCGGGGGACGCCTGCTGGGAGGCGTCACGTACGTCGCGCCCGGCAGCCCGTGGGCCGACATAGCCGGGGAGGACGAGGCGGAGTTCCGGATGCTGGCAGTCGCACCGGAGGCCCGGGGGCGGGGCGCCGGCGAGGCGCTGGTGCGTGCCTGTGTCGACCGGGCGCGGGCCGCGGGAGGACTTACCGGAATCGTCCTGTCGACGCAGCCGGCCATGCTGGGCGCCCACCGCATCTACCGGCGTCTCGGCTTCGAGCGGACTCCGGAACGGGACTGGAACCCTCTTCCCGATCTCCCGCTCCTCACCTTCCGCCTGACCCTGTGACCCCTCACGACACAAGATGTGGGGGCTGCATCATTCGGTAGCCCCCACATGTATGCTCGACCTCGCTGTCGTCGCAGGGGAATCCGGTGTGAGTCCGGAACTGTCCCGCAACGGTGTGACCGGCGCGCTCGCGCGCACCGGCGAAGTCCGAAGACCTGTCGACAGTGCGTCCGGCTCGACCGAACCGGACGCCGAGACGTCCGGGCCCCGCGGAGGGCCGGTGGACGCCGTGCACTCCGTGCGCCCTTCGACGGGCTTCGCCGTGCCCGGCTGCCCCGCTCCCGCAGGCACCGAGCCGAGCGAGGGATAGCCCCAAGTGACCATCGCGCCAGCCGATCCGGTTTCAGCCACGGATTACGAAGGCCGCACGACCGACGCGCCCGGGACCGCACTGCTGCGGACCCTGACCGCTCTGACGGCCGATCTCCCCGACACCGACCCCGGCCGGGTCGCCGCCGCCGCGCTCCGCGGCCGCAGCGCGCGGGCGGACGAGGCGGAGCTGCGCTCGCTGGCCACCGAGGCCGCGGCAGGCCTGATCTCCGAGGACCCGGCGTACTCCCGGCTGGCCGCCCGGCTCCTCACCCGTGCCGTGGCGGACGAGGCGGCCGGGCAGGGCGCCGTCTCCTTCTCCGCTTCGGTCGCCGTGGGGCACCGCGAAGGCCTGATCGCGGACCGTACGGCGGAGTTCGTCGCACTGCACTCCGCGGCCCTGGACGCCCTGGTCGAGCAGGCGCTCGCCGACGGCGCCGACGACCGCTTCGGCTACTTCGGGCTCCGGACGCTGCACAGCCGCTACCTGCTGCGCCACCCGCTCACACGCCAGGTCGTCGAGACCCCGCAGCACTTCATGCTGCGCGTCGCCGCCGGGCTCGCCGAGGACACCTCCGAGCGGGCTCTGGAGGAAGTGGCGGCGCTGTACGGCCTGATGAGCCGGCTCGACTACCTCCCCTCCTCCCCCACCCTGTTCAACTCCGGCACCCGCCACCCGCAGATGTCCTCCTGCTACCTGCTGGACTCCCCGCTGGACGAGCTCGACTCGATCTACGACCGCTACCACCAGGTGGCGCGCCTCTCCAAGCACGCGGGCGGCATCGGACTCTCCTACTCCCGCATCCGGGCCCGGGGTTCACTCATCCGGGGGACCAACGGGCACTCCAACGGCATCGTGCCGTTCCTGAAGACGCTCGACGCCTCCGTCGCAGCCGTCAACCAGGGAGGCCGGCGCAAGGGGGCGGCCGCGGTCTACCTGGAGACCTGGCACGCGGACATCGAGGAGTTCCTGGAGCTGCGCGACAACACCGGTGAGGACCAGCGGCGCACGCACAACCTCAACCTGGCCCACTGGATCCCGGACGAGTTCATGCGCCGCGTCGACGCGGACACCGAGTGGTCGCTGTTCTCCCCGGCGGACACCCCCGAGCTGGTGGACCTGTGGGGCGACGAGTTCGACGCGGCCTACCGCGCGGCCGAGGCGAAGGGGCTGGCCCGCAAGACGATGCCGGCGCGTGAGCTGTACGGGCGGATGATGCGGACCCTCGCGCAGACCGGGCAGGGCTGGATGACGTTCAAGGACGCCTCCAACCGCACGGCCAACCAGACCGCCGAGCCGGGCCGCGTCGTCCACTCGTCGAATCTCTGCACGGAGATCCTGGAGGTCACGGATGACGGCGAGACGGCCGTCTGCAACCTCGGCTCGGTCAACCTCGGCGCGTTCGTCGCCGACGGCACCATCGACTGGGAGCGGCTGGACGCCACCGTCCGCACCGCGGTGACCTTCCTCGACCGCGTGGTGGACATCAACTTCTACCCCACCGAGCAGGCAGGCCGTTCCAACGCCCGCTGGCGCCCCGTGGGCCTGGGCGCGATGGGCCTCCAGGACGTGTTCTTCCAGCTGCGCCTGCCGTTCGACTCCCCCGAGGCCCGCGCGCTGTCCACGAAGATCTCCGAGCGGATCATGCTGGCCGCCTACGAGGCCTCCTGCGCCCTGGCCGAGCGGTCCGGGCCGTTGCCCGCCTGGTCCGAGACCCGCGCCGCCCGTGGCGTCCTGCACCCGGACCACTACGACACCGAGCTGAACTGGCCGGAGCGCTGGGACGCGCTGCGCGCCAGGGTCGCGAAGACCGGGATGCGCAACTCGCTGCTGCTCGCCATCGCGCCGACCGCGACGATCGCGTCGATCGCCGGGGTGTACGAGTGCATCGAGCCGCAGGTCTCCAACCTCTTCAAGCGCGAGACGCTCAGCGGTGAGTTCCTCCAGGTCAACGCGTACCTGGTGGAGGAGCTGAAGAAGCTCGGCGTCTGGGACGCCCGCACCCGTGAGGCGCTGCGCGAGGCGAGTGGCTCGGTGCAGGGCTTCGGGTGGATCCCCGAGGACGTACGGGCGCTGTACCGCACGGCGTGGGAGATCCCGCAGCGCGGCCTGATCGACATGGCGGCGGCCCGTACGCCGTTCCTCGACCAGAGCCAGTCGCTGAACCTGTTCCTGGAGACGCCGACGATCGGCAAGCTCTCCTCGATGTACGCGTACGCCTGGAAGCAGGGGCTGAAGACGACGTACTACCTGCGCTCGCGCCCGGCGACCCGGATCGCCCGCGCGGCGTCCGGCGCGGCGTCGGCCGCGGCCCCCGTTCCCGTACAGCAGGCCTCGGCTCCCGACGCGGACGCGATCGCCTGTTCCCTCGAAAACCCCGAGTCCTGCGAGGCCTGCCAGTAATGAGCACATCCGAGAACAAGAACCTGCTCGACCCGGGCTTCGAACTGACGCTGCGCCCCATGCGCTACCCGGACTTCTACGAGCGCTACCGGGACGCGATCAAGAACACGTGGACCGTCGAGGAGGTCGACCTCCACTCGGACGTCGCCGACCTCGCGAAGCTCTCCCCCGGTGAGCAGCACATGATCGGCCGGCTGGTCGCGTTCTTCGCGACGGGCGACTCGATCGTCTCCAACAACCTGGTGCTGACGCTCTACAAGCACATCAACTCGCCCGAGGCCCGGCTGTACCTGTCGCGTCAGCTGTTCGAGGAGGCCGTGCACGTCCAGTTCTACCTGACGCTGCTCGACACCTATCTGCCCGACCCGGAGGACCGTGCGGCGGCCTTCGACGCGGTCGAGGAGATCCCCTCCATCCGCGAGAAGGCGCAGTTCTGCTTCCGGTGGATGGACTCGGTCGAGAAGATCGAGCGGCTGGAGACGATGGCCGACCGCCGTCGTTTCCTGCTCAACCTGATCTGCTTCGCCGCGTGCATCGAGGGGCTGTTCTTCTACGGAGCCTTCGCCTACGTCTACTGGTTCCGCTCGCGCGGTCTGCTGCACGGTCTCGCCACGGGCACCAACTGGGTGTTCCGTGACGAGACGATGCACATGAACTTCGCCTTCGAGGTCGTGGACACCGTCCGCAAGGAGGAGCCGGACCTCTTCGACGACGCACTCCAGCAGCAGGTCACCGACATGCTGCGCGAGGCGGTCGAGGCGGAGCTGCAGTTCGGCCGCGACCTGTGCGGCGAGGGCCTGCCGGGGATGAACACCGAGTCGATGCGCCAGTACCTGGAGTGCGTCGCCGACCAGCGGCTCACCCGGCTCGGCTTCCCGCCGCTCTACGGCTCCGAGAACCCGTTCTCCTTCATGGAGCTCCAGGGGGTGCAGGAGCTGACCAACTTCTTCGAACGCCGGCCCTCCGCGTACCAGGTGGCGGTGGAGGGGTCGGTCGGCTTCGACGACGACTTCTAGATCCTGGCCCAGGACCTGAGGTACGGGCGCCGCGTGGCCGTGACGGGCCGCGCGGCGTCCGCCGTTTCCGGGGGCCGGACCTCCCGGTGGAGTTCCGCCTCCCGCAGCTCACGGTCGATGCGGCGCTCCCGCGCGAACCCGACGAGGGCGGGCAGCAGGACGAGGGCGAAAAGTGCGGTTATGGACAGGTAGCTCAGGAATGTGTTCATGGCTCTACTGTCGTCCGTCCGCCCGGATTCGGTCAGTGGCAGGACTGTCACACACCCTCGAATTACTGCCACACTGACGTCATGCTGAAGAATGTCGCCGTTCTGTTGCTCGACGATGTCCACCCCTTCGAACTCGGCGTCCTGTGCGAGGTGTTCGGACTCGACCGTTCCGAGGAAGGGCTCCCCGTCCACGACTTCGCCGTCGTGTCCGCCGAGGGCCCGACCCTGCGGACCCACGCCGGTTTCTCCATCAGCGCGCTCTGCGAGCTCGACCGGCTGGAGGAGGCCGAGCTCATCGCTGTGCCCTCAGGAGGCCGCTTCTCGGAGCGGACGTACCCGCGGGAGGCCCTGGAGGCACTGCGCCGGGCCGTGGAACGCGGGGCGAGGGTCCTGAGCGTCTGCTCCGGCGCCTTCGTCCTGGGCGCGGCCGGGCTGCTGGACGGGCGCCGCTGCACCACCCACTGGAGGCATGCCGACGAGCTGGCCCGCCGTTTCCCCGAGGCCCGGGTGGAGCCGGACGTGCTCTACGTGGACGAGGGCCCGGTCATCACGTCGGCGGGCACGGCCGCGGGCATCGACGCCGCCCTGCACCTGGTCCGCCAGGCGTACGGGCCGACGGTCGCGAACACCCTCGCGCGCCGCATGGTGGTGCCCCCGCACCGGGACGGCGGCCAGGCGCAGTACATCAAGCGCCCGTTGCCGCCCACGCGGTGCGACACGGTCGGTGAGACGCTCGCCTGGATGGAGCGCCATCTCGACGAGGAGCTGACCGTCGAGCAGCTGGCCGCCCAGACCCACATGTCACCCCGCACCTTCGCCCGCCGCTTCCAGCAGGAGACCGGCACCACGCCGTACCGCTGGCTGCTGCGCCAGCGGGTACTGCTGGCGCAGCACCTCCTGGAGACCTCGGACGAGACGATGGACACGATCGCGGGCCGTACCGGTTTCGGCAACGCGGCGGCACTGCGTCATCAGTTCGTACGGGCGCTCGGCACGACGCCGAACGCGTACCGCCGTACGTTCCGGGGACCGGCCGGCCTGGTGGAAGTGGCCTGAGCGCAGGGCCCCGCCGGGGGTGATCATCACCCCCGGCGGGGCCGGACTGCCGAAGGAGTGCGGTCAGATGCCGCACTGCGAGGCCGACCAGAAGTGGCTCGGCCCCTGGTTCACGTGGATGTGGTCGCCGTGCCCGGCGTAGCCCGGGCCGAGGATCCCGTTGAACCCGTGGTTGCGGGCCTGCTGGGCGATGGTGCACAGCGAGTGGGGCCCGGCACCGAGGTCGACGGCGTCACCGTACAGGTGGCGGCTGTTCGTCGCTCCGCCCACCGCCGAGTTGCAGGAGGTCGACCGGAAGCCGCTGGTGACCCGCAGCGGCTGGTCCCCCAGGGCGTGCCGCAGGGCCTGCAGCTTCCACATGCTGCTCAGGGCGTTGGCCTTGGCCGTACCCGCGGCGACCGCTCCGCCCGCCCAGGTGCTGTTGCACTGGTTGAGCTCGGGATAGGTGAAGTTCACGGGGGTGCAGTCGTCGTCCTGGAGCGCGTAGATCTTGGCCTGCGTGGCCGGTCCGGCGATCCCGTCGGCGGCGAGCCCGTACGCGGACTGGAAGCGCTTGACCGCGGCCGTGGTGGCGGGGCCGTAGGAGCCGTCGATGGCGAGCACGGAGTTGTAGCCCGGGTAACCGGCCACCCGGATCTGGAGCTGGGTGACGTCGTTGCCCGTGGCGCCCGGCGAGAGCGTGCGGGTCCAGGTGTAACAGCCGTCGGCCTGCGCGGTGCCGGCGGTGACGAGGGCCCCGCCGACGGCGAAAGCCATGGTCATGACAAGGCCGAGCAGCAGATGTGCGGTACGTCTGATCATGGGGGGTCTCCCTGCACGATGAGGACTTGCTCTGCGGTGTAGGGGTGAGCCTGGCGGACGGGTCGACGCGCGTCAACTACGCCCCGGAGAACGTTGGTTGGCCGATCCTCCGCAGAGAGGTTTCGCCGCGCCGCCCGACAAGGACCGGACACGGGTGAGGGGCTCCGCCGGCCGGCGGAGCCCCTCACCCGCGGGAGTCGTCGCGAAGGGTCAGTCGTTGGGGACGACCTCGTAGCGCGGCGTGCCCTCGGCCATCTGCTTCAGCGCGTCCTTGCGGTCCCGCTTCGAGAGCCGGTCGATGTAGAGGTAGCCGTACAGGTGGTCCGTCTCGTGCTGGAGGCAGCGCGCGAAGTAACCGCTGCCCCGCACCTTGACCGGGTTGCCCTGGGCGTCCTGGCCGCGCACCACCGCGTAGTCGGGGCGGGCGAGCGAGGCGTAGGCCGTCGGCACGGAGAGGCATCCCTCGTTGGAGTCGTCGAGGTTGCGCTGCTCCGGAGCCAGGTCCTCCAGGACCGGGTTGCAGATCGCGCCCACGTGCCGCACGCCGTCGTCGTCCGGGCAGTCGTAGACGAAGACCTTGCGGTCCACACCGATCTGGTTCGCGGCCAGGCCGACGCCCTCGGCCGTGCGCTGGCTGGCGAACATGTCGTCGATCAGCTGGGCGAGCTCGTCGTCGAACTCCGTGACGTCGCTGCACTCCTTGTGCAGCACCGGGTTGCCGACCACCGTGATCGGGCGCGAGGTCCCGCGCTCGCGGTGCGCCGCCTCACGCGCCTCGCAGTCCTCGGTGTCCACGAGGAATCCCTCGTCGTCCACACCGGCCTGCTGGTCCGTCTCCTGCTGCGACATGTCCGCCGTACGCCTTCCTGCAAACCTGAACCCGTGAGTACCCGCACCGGAATCGGTGCCCGTACAGCCTACGGGCACCGCTCAGCAGACTTCTTCCAGATCCCGCCACTCGCGGCTGTCCGGGCTGTCCGCAACCCAGCCGTCCAGCAGCCCACGCACCAGTGCGGCGGGGGCCGCTATCCCGCACTCGCGCTCCGGCACCCACAGGTCGCCCGCGGTGCGGTGCCCCAGGGGGCCGGGGTGGCCCGGCTCGCTGTGGTCGTGCGGGTCCAGGTGCTCGCCGTCGCCCTCGTCGCTCTCCATCCGGCTCTCCGAACAGGCACGGCACAGCAGCCGCACGGAGGACGACCAGTCCTCCGCCGCGAATCCGGCGTCGGAGGCGAGCTGCTCCAACGCGTCCCGGTCGTCCTCGGTGGCCGCCTCCAGGAGCACCACCCAGGTCGGCACGGGAGAGGGGGCCCAGAGCTCGATCTCGTCGAAGACCGGGTAGGACGGCCCGGCCGCCGTGATCCGCTCGCCGTTGGGCACGCCGTCGTGCAGGACGACCTCACCCCAGCGACGCCCCGAGGAGGGCAGCGGGATCGACAGCACCTCCATGCGCGCCGGGTCGAGCCTGCGGCCCCAGACGACCTCGGCCTCGCCCTCCGGCGAGAGCCGCACGGCCGCGCTCCCCAGCTCCATGCCCGTGGGCTCGCTGTTGGACGCGGCGTTGTGCTGGCCGCTGCCCGGCACCTTCAGCCCGTAGGCCTGCCAGGCCCTGCGGGCCAGTGGCCAGTCCTGGAGCGCCGTGGCGGCGATCCCGACGTTCCACCAGTCCGGAGCACCGGACTCCCGGTCGAGCAGCGCGACAGCCCGCAGACCGGCGGCCCGCGCCTGCTCCCAGTCGTGCCTGAACTTGTGCAGCAGCGCGAGATTGAACCAGGACTCGGAGAGCCAGGGCTCCAGGTCCGCCGCGCGTGTCAGCAGCGCCCCCGCGTCCTCGTACCGGCCGTCGCCGATCAGCGTGAACGCGCGGTCCGTGGCCTGCCGCCAAGAGGCGGATGGCCGATGCCGTACCTTCCCGAAGATCCTCACGATTCCCGCCTGTCCCGACTGGACACCCTCGTCTTCCGCTCTCCTTCGCATCCAACCATGCCGGGCCGGACGCTCGCTCATTACCCATGGGTTACCCAGCCCGCACCGGGGCCAGACCACCACGCGCCAGGACTCTGGCCAAGGCTTCGACGACCTGCGGCTGGTAGTCGCGGCCGGTGCCGAGCCTGAGCTGCTCCAGAGCCCCCAGGGGCCCCTTGACGCCTTCCCCGCACAGGTCGTCGTACGCGTTGACCGTACGGACGATCCTGGCGGCGGTCTGCTGTTCCCGGTAAGGATCCGCCTGCTGTTCCACCACTGCGGCGACCGCGGGGTCCACTCCGGTCTGGCGGACCACCGCCCCGCCGAGCAGCGCGATCCGGCGCTGCTCGGCGGCCGGGAGGAGTGTGGTCGCCCCGTCGGCCACCGGGTCGAGGAGGGAGAGCTGGCCGATGTCGTGCATCAGCGCCGCGTACTCCAGGACGGTCAGCTCGGGTCCGGCCAGCCCCAGCTCCCTGCCCACGGCGGTGGAGAGGTCGGCCACCCTGCGGGCGTGCCCGTGCGGGGTGTAGCCCGCGATCTCCGTGGACCGGGCCAGCGAGGCGATGGTCTGCCGGTAGGTCGTACGCACGGCGGCGTACCGGCGGAACGACACCTGGGTGAGCAGCAGCGGTACGCACAGCACGGGCAGCGCCCACAGCCCCGCCACGGCCACCCCGAGCGCCATCACCACGCCGGTCGCGCAGACGGCGGACCCGATGCCGCTGAGCGCGTGGAGCTCGTCGCGGAGCTGCGGCCCGTACCGGCGGCCCGTACCCGCCGTGAGGGCGGCGAGGACGGCGTCGCACAGGGCGGTGAGGAGGAGTAGCAGGAGCAGGAAGAGGGCGACGTGCGGCCCCTGCCCGAGCCAGCGCTCCGAGAGGCCGGACTGCTGGAGGGGCTGGAAGCACACGGCCGCGAAGCCGACGGTCAGGACGCGGCGTGCCAGCTGGTCCGGCCCCGGACCGCTGCCCCGCGCGACATGGGGCACGGAGGCGAGCAGCTGCGCCGCGACGACGACGGTGACCACCTGGAGGACGCCGTGCGTGGTGGCCTCCCCGGCGCTGCGCCCGAGCAGCGCGTACGCGAGGGCGCCCGCCGCACCCAGGGGCGCGGGCTCGCGTTCACCGGGCAGGGCTCCCCAGCGGGCCAGCTCGCCGACGGTGATCAGGAGGCCGAAGGCGAGCGCGTGGCCCGGCTCGGCGACGCCGTGCCACAGGGTGTGCCCGAGCGCGGCGACGGCGAGGAGCAGTGCGGCGCCGCGGACCACGAGGGCGGCCGGCGCCGGGCTCCGGGGCTTCACCGGGGCCGCCCGTGCCTGCCGGCGGTTCCCGTGCGCTCCCCCGCCTGCTTCTGGTGCGGCAGGCCGGTCAGCTCCTCCTCCGAGGTGACGGTGTTGGCCGCGGCGGACCAGCCGTGCCGGTCCAGGGCGCGCGCCAGGGCCCGCACCATCCTGGGGTCGAACTGGCTTCCGGCGCAGCGTTCGAGCTCTTCCACGGCGACCGGCACCGGCCGTCCCCGCCGGTAGGAGCGGGTCGAGGTCATGGCGTCGAAGGCATCCGCGACGGCGACGACCCGGGCGAACTCGGGGATCTGCGTCCCCGCGAGGCCGTAGGGGTAACCGCTGCCGTCCAGCCGCTCGTGGTGGTGCAGGATCGCGGCGCGCGCCTCGTCGAGGAAGCCGATGCCCCGGACGATCTCGTGCCCGTACTCCGGGTGCAGTTCGATCACCCGCCGTTCCTCGGGGGTCAGCGGTCCGTCCTTGCGCAGGACGCGTGTCGGCACGCCGAGCTTGCCGACGTCGTGCAGGATGCCGGCGAAGCGGAGGGCCTCCATCCGGCTTTCCTCCATGCCCAGCTCACGGGCGATCAGCTCGGAGGCGCGTCCCACCCGCTCGCTGTGTCCCCGGGTGTACCCGTCCTTGATGTCGACGGCCTGGACGAGCGCCCTGATGGTGGCGCGGTGAGCGGCCTGCCGGCGGTGGTACTGGGCGAACACCCAGCAGTTGATGTACATCGGCAGCAGGACGACCAGCGCCGACACCGGGCCGTACGAGCTGCGCCAGAGGACGGCCATCGTGAGCCCCGCGAGCGCGTGCACCAGGTGCGGCCCGAGGGAACCGGCCGCCCCGCGCCAGGCATGCCGGACGGCCACCCGCTCGGCCGTGGCGAGGATGCCGCCGTCCAGGGCGGCCGGCACGAGGCTGAAGACGAGCGCCGCCGCACAGGCCGGTACGAGGGCGTACGGAAGGTCGGGCACGGCACCGCCCGCGCCGCCGAGCGTGGCGGGCCCGCCCAGGAGCCCGTAGGCCCAGGACGCCGCCCCCACGGTCAGGGCGAGCTGCGCGGCCCGCCAGATCCGGCGCGCCGCGGCGGGCGGCCGCTCCACCCGGCCCGCAAGCGCGCCGGGCACGGCGACGAGAGCGGCTGCGGACGGCGGGAGCAGGAAGGCGGCTGCGAGCAGCAGGGGGAAGAACGATCCGGCACCGATCGGTACGGAGCCGCCGAGGAGGCGGCAGCGGCCCAGGAGTTCGCAGGCCAGATGGAGAGCGGCCAGCAGGCCGAGCGTGCCCCAGGGGGTCGCGGCCCCCGGGGACACCGCGGGAAGAGCGCAGAGTGCGGCGCACACCGCCACACAGAGGATGTAGACGCGCGCCGCTCCCGGTGTGCCCCTCACCCGTACCGCCCGCCCCCCGGCCTCATCAATGGAGGCGCCAGGTTAGCGAGTCGGTGGACAGCGAGGTTCCGAACGGATCGGATTAGCACATTCGGGTGACACGACACGCGTCTCGGGGACTTCCGACGTGCCACGGCCGGGCACCGGCGCGCCGCCGGACCTCGGTCCGGCGGGCCCGTCGTCGGTCAGCCCCTCGCGTGCGTCGTCACTCGGCGGGGGCGGCCGGCCGGTCGGCCCCGCCCAGGGACACGTCCTGTCCGGGCACCGCCTGGCCGGAACGGATCAGGTCGATCCGTCCCATCACCTTCGAGCGCAGATCGGCGGGGACGTCGTCCTGCCCGCAGCAGCGCTTGACCAGCTTCTTCACGGCCTGCTCGAGGCCGTACTTCTCCAGGCACGGAGAGCACTCCTCGAAGTGCACCTCGAACTTGGTGCAGTCGCCCTCGGGCATCTCATGGTCGAGAAACTCGTAGAGATGATCGAGAACCTCTGAGCAATCCGTCTCGTGCGGCTCTCCGCAGCTCATGAGGCCGAGCCTTTCGTGTCGTCCGACTCACCGGCTCCGGCCGGGACGAGTCCGCGCTCTCGCGCGTAGTCCTCCAGCATGCCGCGCAGCTGACGGCGTCCCCGGTGCAGCCGGGACATCACCGTACCGATGGGTGTCCCCATGATGTCCGCGATCTCCTTGTAGGCAAAGCCCTCTACGTCGGCGAGATACACGGCGATGCGGAACTCTTCGGGGATCGACTGCAGTGCGGACTTCACGTCGGAGTCCGGCAGGTGGTCGAGTGCCTGGGACTCCGCCGAGCGCAGACCGGTCGACATGTGCGACTCCGCCCGTGCCAGCTGCCAGTCCTCGATCTCCTCGGCGGCACTCCGCTGAGGCTCGCGCTGCTTCTTGCGGTACGAGTTGATGAAGGTGTTGGTGAGGATGCGGTACATCCACGCCTTGAGGTTCGTGCCCTCACGGAACTGGTGGAAGGAGCCGTAGGCCTTCGCGTACGTCTCCTGGACGAGGTCCTCCGCGTCGGCGGGGTTGCGCGTCATGCGCAGCGCGGCCGAGTACATCTGGTCGAGATATCCGAGAGCGTCCCGCTCGAAACGCGCGTTGCGCTCGGCAGTCGTCTCCTGCGCACGCCCGTCGTCGGTCCCTGTGTCGGTCCCAGTGACCGGACCCACCTCCTCCAACGATGTGGCGGAACCGAGACCGGACCCGCTCGCATCGGAGAATAGTCGACCTTGCTTCCGCGCGGGCTGACGACCGGCCCCGCCCGCGGCCCGCGCCGGGGTGGTCCTGTCCGCGCGAAGCACCGTCCACTCCAGCTCGGCGGCGTTCGATCGGCTCGGGCAGATGGTCGAACCCATGCGACGGACTCCCTCTTGACATACGGCGTTGTTGTACCGACACCACCGACAACAGCCGCCCCCCGTGCCGCATTCCCGGGGTACGGAGGCCGTCGCGGATGTGAGGAGAACTACGTTGCGGGCCCGGCCCGGACGGCCGTCCCAGGAGGGTTCCGGCCGTCCGCGGAGCCGTCCCGGAAGGGCCTGGCCGGCTGTGCGGCCACAGCCGGCTTCTCGCTCAGGAGAGTCCGTCCAGCCATGACGCCACCGCTCCGGTGAGCAGTTCCATCGCCTGTTCCTCGGTCGACGGGGCCTTCTTCGGTACGGCGAAACCGTGATCGGCGTACGGCACCTCGACGAGCCCGTGCTGCCCCGGAGGGAACTCCTCCGGCCGCCCGAACGGGTCGCGGCCTCCCTGGACCACGAGGGCGGGCAGGGCGGCCCCGAGCAGTTCGTCCGCCCTGGACTTCTCCGGCCTGCCCGGTGGGTGCAACGGGAAGCTCAGGGCGAGCACCGCGCGGGCGCCGAGCTCCGCACCCGTACGGCACGCCACCCGGGCCCCCGCGCTGCGCCCTCCGGCGACGACGGGGAGGCCCGGGGCCTTCAGCGCCGGCCAGACGCCGCGCCAGCCGGTGTCCAGGGTCCGGGGTGCGGGCGCGACCTTCTTGCCGGCGACCCGCCACGGCTGTTCGACCAGCGCGACGCTCACCCCGCGCTCCGGCAGGGCGGCGGCCAGTGCGCGGAGGTCGCGGGCCTCGATGCCGCCTCCCGCCCCATGGCCGAGGGCCAGCACCAGGCGGGCCCTCTTCGCGGGGTGCCAGGTGATCCTGGCCTCCCCGGCGTCCGTGCCGACGGTCTCGGTCCGCTGCGCTGTCCCTGTTGTACGGCTCACAGCCCCATCCTGCCGGTCAGAAGAGCGTGCCCACCTCAGGCGCGGCCAGCTCCTCCAGCAGCTCGGGGCCGTTGTTGCGGACGTTGCTGACGGCGGTGGCGACCGGATAGGCGCGCATCAGCCCGCCGGGCGGGGGCTCCAGCAGGCCCTTCAGTTCGTCGATGTCCGTGCGCGAGGGGTCGAGCCAGGCGTCCCAGCGGTCCGGCGTGAGCATCAGCGGCATCCGGGGGTGGATCTCGGAGAGCGAGGACGGCCCCTCGGCCGGGGCCACGGCGAGCGGCGTCGTCTCCGCCTCGGTGGTGATCACGGAGCAGGTGACCCACCAGGCCTGCGGGTGGTCGTCGGGGAGCGTCCGGTCCCGCCAGAACTCGTACAGCCCCGCCATGGCGAAGACGGAGCCGTCGGCGGGGGTCACGAAGTAGGGCTGCTTGCGGGGGCGCTTCTTCCTCCCCTTCTCCTCCAGCTGCCGCTCGTCGGCCCCGGTGACCCACTCGTAGTAGCCGTCGGCGGGCAGGATGCAGCGCCGGGAGACGAAGGGGCGGCGGAAGGACGGCTTCTCGTGGACCGTCTCCGCGCGGGCGTTGATCATGCGGGCGCCGCCTTCCGGCGACTTCGACCAGGACGGGACGAGTCCCCACTTCAGGGCGCGCAGCTGGCGAACCGGACGCGGGTCGTCTGCGTCCTTCACAGGACGGTCCAGAACCGCGTAGACCTCCTTGGTCGGCGCCACGTTCCAGTCGGGCTCCAGGGTCTCGGTGGGTTCCCACTTCTCCACGCCGAAGAGCCCGGTCAGATCCTCTGGCCGCCGACTCGCCGCATACCGTCCGCACATAAGTGCCAGACTGCCACGACCCGCCGGCCGAGTGGACGCCGATCCCTCAACCACATCGAGGAGCCGCCCGCACATGGACAGCACCGAACTGGGCGATCTGTGGGATCGCGTCTTCGGCACCCAGCCCGCTCCCGAGCAGTGGCTGGTGGTCGTCACCGCCACGGCGGCGCTGATCGCCGTCGTCCCGAACCTCATATGGCGCCTCTCGCGCAACGCGATCACCATCGCGCACGAGGGCGGCCACGGCCTCGTCGCCCTGCTCACCGGGCGGCAGCTCTCCGGTATCAGGCTGCACTCGGACACCAGCGGCCTCACCGTCAGCCGTGGCAAGCCCACCGGTATCGGGATGATCCTCACCGCCGCGGCGGGCTACACGGCGCCCCCGCTGCTCGGCCTGGGCGGCGCCTGGCTGCTGACCAACGGCCGGATCACCCTGCTCCTGTGGCTGGCGACCGCGCTCCTGGCGGTGATGCTCGTGATGATCCGCAACCTGTACGGAGCGCTGACGGTCATCCTCACGGGTACGACCTTCCTCCTGGTGTCGTGGCTGACCTCGGCCGACGTACAGTCCGCGTTCGCGTACACGGTGGTCTGGTTCCTGCTGCTCGGCGGTGTGCGACCGGCGTTCGAGCTCCAGTCCAAGCGCAGGTACGGCGGCGCCCCCGACTCCGACGCCGACCAGCTCTCCCGGCTGACCCACGCTCCGGCCGCGATGTGGCTGTTCCTCTTCCACGCGGTGTCGCTCTCCTCGCTCATCGGCGGCGGACGCTGGCTGCTCGGGCTCTGAGGGGCCGGGAGTGGGAGCAGCTGGGCGCAGGCCCTGTACCACCCTTGCATTACGCCCCGGTTTCCTCCCGTTTGATCAGGATCTGGGATTGCGGCGAGCCACTAAAGTGAGGGGCATGACCGAGAGTTCCGTGCACCCCGCCCTCTGGCCCGCCCCCCGTGCGACCGGGGCCGTCGACGCGACCGTCACGGTGCCCGGTTCGAAGTCGGTCACCAACCGCGCGCTCGTCCTCGCCTCACTCTCCTCCGAGCCGGGCTGGCTGCGCCGCCCGCTGCGCTCCCGCGACACCCTGCTGATGGCCCAGTCCCTGCGCGCGATGGGCGTCGGCATCGAGGAGGGCGTAGGCCCGGACGGCTCGGGTGAGGCCTGGCGGGTGATCCCGGCCGGCCTGCACGGCCCGGCCAAGGTGGACGTCGGCAACGCGGGCACGGTCATGCGCTTCCTGCCGCCCGTGGCCTGCCTCGCGGACGGGCCCGTCCACTTCGACGGGGATCCCCGGTCCTACGAGCGGCCCCTGCACGGCGTGATCGACGCGCTGAAGGCCCTGGGCGCCCGGATCGACGACGACGGCCGGGGCGCGCTGCCCCTGACCGTGCACGGCGCGGGCGCGCTGGACGGCGGGCCGGTGGCCATCGACGCCTCCTCGTCCTCCCAGTTCGTCTCCGCGCTGCTGCTGTCCGCCCCCCGCTTCAACCAGGGCGTGGAGGTGCGCCACACCGGCTCGGCGCTGCCCTCCATGCCGCACATCCGCATGACCGTCGACATGCTGCGCTCGGTCGGCGCGCAGGTCGACGAGCCGGAGTCGGGCGGCGAGCCCGATGTCTGGCGGGTCTCCCCCTCCGCGCTGCTCGGCCGCGACCTGACCGTCGAGCCGGACCTCTCGAACGCCCAGCCGTTCCTGGCCGCCGCGCTGGTGACCGGTGGCCGGGTCACCGTCCCGGACTGGCCGCTGCGGACCACCCAGCCGGGTGACATGCTGCGGGAGATCTTCACCGAAATGGGTGGCACGTACGAGCTGACCGAGCGGGGCCTCACCTTCACGGGCTCCGGCCGGATCCACGGCATCGACGTCGACCTGAGCGAGGCCGGTGAGCTGACGCCGGGCATCGCGGCCCTCGCCGCTCTCGCGGACTCCCCCTCCACGCTCAGCGGCGTCGCTCATCTGCGGCTGCACGAGACGGACCGCCTCGCGGCGCTGACCAAGGAGATCAACGGTCTCGGCGGCGATGTCACGGAGACCGCCGACGGCCTGCGGATCGTGCCCCGCCCGCTGCACGGCGGCACCTTCCACACGTACGACGACCACCGGATGGCGACGGCGGGCGCGATCATCGGCCTCGCCGTGGCGGGGGTGGAGATCGAGAACGTGGGTACGACGGCCAAGACCCTGCCGGACTTCCCGGACATGTGGACCGGCATGCTCGGGGAACCCTCCGGCGCCGTCGGGGTGTCACCAGGAGCGCTCGGCGTGTCCGCGGACCGGCGCGAGGTCTGAGCACATGCGCCGTTACGGGAAGAACCCCGACGAGGACGACATCCGCGTACGCCCCAACCCCAAGGGCAACCGGCCGCGTACGCACACCCGCCCCAAGCACGAGGACGCCCAGGACGGCATGGTCCTCACCGTGGACAGGGGCAGGCTGACCTGTCTGGTCGAGGACCGCACGGTGACGGCCATGAAGGCGCGCGAGCTGGGCCGCAAGGCCGCGGTGGTCGGCGACCGGGTCTCCCTCGTGGGCGATCTGTCCGGCGCCAAGGACACCCTGGCGCGCATCGTGCGGATCGGCGCCCGCACCTCGGTGCTGCGCCGCACCGCGGACGACGACGATCCGTTCGAGCGGGTGGTCGTCGCCAACGCCGACCAGCTGGCGATCGTCACCGCGCTCGCCGATCCGGAGCCCCGCCCGCGCATGATCGACCGCTGCCTGGTGGCGGCCTACGACGGCGGGCTCACCCCGCTCCTGGTGCTGACCAAGTCGGATCTGGCCTCGGCGGACAAGCTCCTGGAGGCGTACACCCCCCTCGGGGTCCCGTACATCGTGACCAGCCGCGAGGAGCTGGAGAACGGCGACGCCGCCGACCGGGTGCGCGAGCTGCTGAACGACCGGGTGACGGCGTTCGTCGGGCATTCCGGGGTCGGCAAGACGACGCTGGTCAACGCCCTCGTTCCCGCGGACCGCCGGCGGACGACCGGGGTGGTCAACGCCGTCACGGGGCGCGGCAGGCACACCACGACCTCGGCCCTGGCGCTCCCGCTCCCGGACGGCCGCGGCTGGGTGGTCGACACGCCGGGTGTGCGCTCGTTCGGGCTGCACCACGTCGATCCCTCCCGGGTGATCAACGCCTTCCCCGATCTCCAGCCGGGTACCGAGAACTGCCCACGCGGCTGCACCCATGACGGTCAGGAGCCGGAGTGCGCCCTGGACGCCTGGGTCGCGGAGGGACACGCGGATCCGGCGCGGCTCGACTCGCTGCGCAGGCTCCTGTCGACCCGGGAGCGCCGCGAGGGGGACTGAGGCCCCGGGCCGGGACGCCCGGCGGACCCGGAGCAGCAGCCCGCCGAAGCCCGACTGCCCGACTCGCGCACGTTTGCGAGTTCCCCGGGCCGGTAAGGGCATAATCGCGTCGAGCGGACGAACCGTCACCTACGTGGGAGGCACCTGACGATGGCGTGGTTGCTGGTCGTGGTCGCCGGACTGCTGGAGACCGGCTTCGCCGTGTGCCTGAAGCTCTCCCACGGGTTCACCCGCCTGTGGCCGACCGTCGCCTTCTGCGTGTTCGCACTGGGAAGCTTCGGACTGCTCACGCTGTCCCTCAAGAAGCTCGACGTCGGCCCCGCCTACGCGGTGTGGACGGGCATCGGAGCCGCGGGCACGGCGATCTACGGGATGGTCTTCCTCGACGACGTGGTCTCCACGCTGAAGCTGGTGTCGATCTCGCTGGTGATCGTCGGCGTGATCGGCCTCCAGCTCTCCGGCTCCTCGCACTGACCGGCCCCGGCACCACGGCGGACCGCCGGCACCAGGGTGTACGAGAGAGCGAGCCGGAACGCCGTCTCGCAGGCCACTTCCCGCTGCGCGCGGTCCTGCGGCGCGGGCCCACTCCCCATGACGGCCACGGCACGGTCCCGTACGAGCGTGAGCAGGTCGGCGGGCGTGGGCAGGGCCGGGGCGGGCGGACCCGTCCGGCGGTCGGCACGGGAAGCGCCCGGTCTCGGTAAGCGCTCCCCCCAGACGCCGGTGAGCAGCGCCTTGACCAGCACGTTCGCCCGGGCCGCCCGGACCGTCCAGCGGGCCAGCTCCGCCGGTTCGTCCCCTCGCGCCCGGGCCGCGCGCAGCGCCTTTTCCACACCGGCGAGGTAACCGTCCGCCGCGCGCCGGATCAGGGCGCGCGCCAGGCCGTCCTTGCTCCCGAACTCGTTGTAGAGGGTCTGCCGCGAGACTCCCGCCCTCGCCGCCACGTCGACCATGCGCACGGCGGTCCACGGCAGGGTGGCGAGCGCCGATTCCGCGGCGTCCAGCAGTGCTTCACGCGCCGTAGGCATCGTCGCCTCCCACGCCCGGGGTCCGCGCTTCAGAGTTGACGCGCTCCGGAGGGCTGTCAAGGGTCCCCGCGCTTCCGGGGACGTGACACGGCCGTCTGCGGCCACGGGGCCGTGTAGCCCGGCCGGGTGGCTGTGGATACTGTGACGGCATGCCCGATTACCACGATGATCTGCGCCTGGCCCATGTACTGGCGGACGCCGCCGACGCGGCGACGATGGACCGGTTCAAGGCTCTGGACCTCAAGGTCGAGACCAAGCCGGACATGACCCCGGTGAGTGAGGCCGACAAACACGCCGAGGAACTGATCCGTGGGCATCTGCACCGGGCGCGTCCGCGTGACGCCATCCTGGGCGAGGAGTACGGCGTCGAGGGCACGGGGCCGCGGCGCTGGGTCGTCGACCCGATCGACGGGACGAAGAACTACGTACGGGGCGTGCCGGTCTGGGCCACGCTGATCTCCCTGATGGAAGCGGGCGAGAACGGCTTCCAGCCGGTGGTCGGCGTCGTGTCGGCCCCGGCGCTGAACCGCCGCTGGTGGGCCGCGAAGGGCGCGGGCGCCTACACCGGCCGCAGCCTGACCTCCGCGACACGGCTGCACGTGTCGAAGGTCGAGCGGATCGCGGACTCCTCGTTCGCGTACTCCTCGCTGACCGGGTGGGAGGAGCAGGGCCGGCTCGACGGCTTCATGGACCTGACGAGGGCCTGCTGGCGCACCCGGGGATACGGCGACTTCTGGCCGTACATGATGGTCGCCGAGGGTTCGGTGGACATCTGCGCGGAACCGGAGCTGTCCCTGTGGGACATGGCGGCGAACGCGATCATCGTCCAGGAGGCGGGCGGGCAGTTCACCGGCCTGGACGGGGTCCCCGGCCCGGGGGGCGGCAACGCGGCGGCCTCGAACGGCCTGCTGCACGACGAGTTGCTGGGCTATCTCAACCAGCGTTACTAGGGGCGGCGTTCGGCAAGGCACCCCGGGAGCGCCGGGGTGCCTTGCCGGGTTCCCGGGGTCCTTGTCGAGTTCCCTCCGGGGTGCCACTCTGAGAGTCCCCCCACTTGTGAACTTGTGAATCCGCTCACGAGGGCCGCTTCACAGGTCACTCCTCGAAGGAGGTGGCTCTCTTCATGCTCGTCCACGACGCCATGAGCACGCTGGTCCTCACCATCGGCCCGGCGCATACGCTCCGCCAGGCGGCCAGGCTGATGTCGGCCCGGCGGGTCGGAGCAGCCGTGGTCCACGACCCGGACACCTGCGGACTCGGGATCATCACCGAGCGCGACATCCTCGACGCGGTCGGGGCGGGGCTGGACCCCGATGCCGAGACCGCCGCCACCCACACCACCACCGACGTCGTCTTCGCCTCGCCCTCCTGGACCCTGGACGAGGCCGCGGAGGCCATGACCCACGGTGGTTTCCGGCATCTGATCGTGCTGGACGGCGACGGGCCCGTCGGTATCGTCTCGGTGCGGGACATCATCCGGTGCTGGGTACCCGCCGGGCGGCGGCCGGCCGGGATGGCCGTCTGAGCGGCGTCCGGGCGGCGCCCCCTCCGAGCCCGGGCCCGCACGGGTCCGGACACGACCGCGGGCCGGGCCCCCTCGAGTCGAGGGGGTCCGGCCCGCAGCCGACGACAAGCGTCCGTATCAGCCGCGCAGGGCCTGGACCGCGGCTTCCAGCCGCTTGCCGAAGTCCCCGTCGGCCTGACGGAAGTTGTTGATCGCGCGCTCGGCGATGTCGTCACGCGAGACCTTGGAGATGAATCCGGCGAGGTTGTCGATCAGCCGGTCCTTCTCGTCCTCGGAGAGCAGCCGGTAGAGGTTGCCCGCCTGCACGAAGTCGTCGTCCTCGGCGTGCCGCGGCGTCTCGTGGTTACCCGTGCCGCCCGTGACCGGGATGGGCTCCCAGAGCGGCCGGTCCGTCTGGGCCGGGCCGCCGAAGCTGTTCGGCTCGTAGTTCTTCGTGCCCTTGTGGCGGCCGTCGTAGAGGTAACCGTCACGGCTGTTGGTGCGCGCCTCGGTGGCGTGCGGACGGTTCACCGGCAGGTGGTCGGCGTTGATGCCGACGCGGTAGCGGTGGGCGTCGCCGTACGCGAAGAGACGGCCCTGGAGCATCTTGTCCGGGGACGGGCCGATGCCGGGGACGAAGTGCGCCGGGCTGAAGATCGACTGCTCGACCTCGGCGAAGACGTTCTCCGGGTTGCGGTTGAGCTCCAGCTTGCCGATCTCGATCGGCGGGTAGTCCGCGTGCGGCCAGACCTTGGTCAGATCGAACGGGTTGAAGCGGTAGGTGGCCGCCTCCGCCGCCGGCATGATCTGCACCTGCACCGTCCAGGACGGGAAGTCGCCGCGCTCGATGGACTCACGCAGGTCGCGCTGGTGGCTGTCGGGGTCGACACCGGAGAGACGGACGGCCTCCTCGGTGGTGAGGTTCTTGATGCCCTGGTCGGTCTTGAAGTGGTACTTGACCCAGAAGACCTCGCCGGCCTCGTTGTTCCACTGGAACGTGTGCGATCCGAAGCCGTCCATGTGACGGTACGAGGCCGGAATGCCACGGTCACCGAAGAGCCAGGTCACCTGGTGCGTGGACTCGGGAGACAGGCCCCAGAAGTCCCAGACGTTGTCCGCCTCCTGCGAGCCGGTGTACGGGTCGCGCTTCTGGGTGTGGATGAAGTCGGGGAACTTGATGGCGTCCCTGATGAAGAACACCGGGGTGTTGTTGCCGACGAGGTCGTAGTTGCCCTCTTCGGTGTAGAACTTCAGCGCCCACCCACGGGGGTCACGCGCCGCGTCGGCGGAACCGAGGTTGCCCGCGACGGTGGAGAAGCGCAGGAAGGTCTCGGTCTGCTTGCCGACCTCCGAGAGGAACTTCGCCCGGGTCCACTGCGAGACGTCCCGGGTCAGCGTGAAGGTGCCGTAGGCACCCGCGCCGCGGGCGTGCACGACGCGCTCCGGGATGCGCTCGCGGTTGAAGTGGGCGAGCTTCTCCAGAAGCGCCTGGTCCTGAACGAGAACCGGTCCACCCGGGCCAGCTGTCTCGCTGTTCTGATTGTCGGCAACCGGAGCGCCGGCCTCCGTGGTGAGCGGTCCCTGAGTCACGCGCGCCTCCTGCGTCATGTCCTGCACAGCGTCGGTCCCTGCACAGCTGTTCTCGGCCCCAGCCTGTCCTTGGCCAAACCCGTTACCGATCCTACAATGGACTTTGTCCAAGTCAAGCTGACATCTAAAGTCACACGCACTCGGGACTTGACCGCCCCACTGTTAGGCTGGTGCTCATGAGTGACCTCCTGGAACGACTTCGTGGACGCGGCTGGCGCATGACGGCACAGCGGCGCGTCGTGGCCGAGGTTCTCGAAGGGGACCATGTGCATCTGACGGCGGACGAGGTCCACGCGAGAGCCGTGGACCGGCTCCCGGAGATCTCCCGCGCCACGGTGTACAACACGCTGGGCGAGATGGTGTCCCTCGGGGAGGTCATCGAGGTGACCACCGACCGCCGGGCCAAGCGCTACGACCCGAACGCCCATCGGCCCCACCACCACCTGGTGTGCGGCCGCTGCGGAGCGATCCGGGACGTGCACCCGTCCGGCAACCCGCTCGCCGACCTGCCGGCCGAGGAGCGCTTCGGCTTCACGGTCTCGGAGGTCGAAGTGACCTATCGGGGCGTCTGCCCCAACTGCGCCGCCACGGCCTGAGACCGCGGGGTCCGCGACCGCGTCTGCGCCCGGGCCGCCGGTACGGGGCGCAGGCGGCGCCGCGCCGCCGTGTCCGCCCCGCCCGCCACCGGCTACGCGGCAACGGGACCTCGGCGCGCAGCCGCAGCGCCGTACCCGCGTTCCCGCGCGTCACCCCGGTCCGCCCGTGCCCTTTGCGTGGGCATACGACAGAGGCCCGGATCCTTGGAAGGATCCGGGCCTCTGTCTTCAGTAGCGGGGACAGGATTTGAACCTGCGACCTCTGGGTTATGAGCCCAGCGAGCTACCGAGCTGCTCCACCCCGCGTCGTTGTGAGTGCAACCCTACGGCACCCCCACCGACCGGAGCAAATTCATTCCCCGGACACCCGCGCGAACCCCTGAGCCGCCTAAGCCCCGGAGGCCGCACGAGCCCTGAGCCGACTACGCCCCCCGATGCCGCACGAGCCCCTGCGGCACCCGCACCCCAGGCCGCGCGAAGGCACCCCGGGGCATCCACGCCCCACGTGCCGCGCCGCGAGGTCAGGCGGTGAGCTCCTGGTGCAGCGCCTCCAGCAGCCGCGCCGCCCGCTCGGCCACCTCCGCCGGCCCCAGCTCGACCGCCCGGGCGCACCAGCGCTGCCCCTCCGCGAGCTCGCCACGGCGGGCGGCCAGCAGCGCGAGGCGCAGGGCGGCCCGGCCGTGCCCGTCGTTGGCGGCGCGGCTCCACCACAGGGCCGCCTCGCGCTCGCTGCCCTCCCGGGCGAGCAGCAGGCCGAGGTTGAAGGCCCCGTTGCGGCTGCCCGATTCGGCGGCCTCGCGGTACCAGCGGGCCGCGCTCGCCATGTCGCCGCGCGCGGCGGCCAGCATCCCGGCCCTGACCTGGGCGCGGCGGTGGCCCTGCTCGGCCGCCCGCTCGTACCACTCCTCGCACTCGGTCTTCTCCGGCATCGGCTCCCCCAGGGCGGGAGGCCCCGGCGCCGGCTGGCGCAGGTCGAGTACGCCGGCCAGCCGGAAGGCGGCCTCCGCGCTGCCACCGCCCGCGGCGCAGCGCAGATGGCGCTCGGCCTCCTGCTCCTCGCCGTCCCGCAGCAGCGCCATGCCGACCTGGAGCGCGGCGTCGGTGTGCCCGGCCGCCGCCGCCCGCTGGTACCAGCCGAGCGCCGTGCGGTCCTCGTCCCTTCCGGCGTGCAGGATGCCGAGGTTGAAGGCGGCGTCCACGCTGCCCGCCTCGGCCGCCTTGGAGAACCAGGGCTCGGCCCCGGTCGCGTCCCCTGCCTGGAGCAGCAGCACGGCCAGCGCGTTCGCCGCCTCCCGGTGCCCGGCGTACGCGGCCCGGCGGTACCACTGCTCGGCCTGCGGAATCCGGTCCTGGGCGGCGCAGAGCAGCCCGAGGTTGTAGGCGCCGTTGACGTCGCCCGCGTCCATGGCCGCGCGGTACCAGCGTTCGGCGGTCTGCTGCTCGCCCCTGGCCGCGTGCAGCGCGCCCAGCGCGTTCGCGGCGTTGCCGTCACCGTCCTGGGCGGCGCGGAGCCACCACACGGCCGCGCTCTCCTCGTCACCGGCGTCGCGCAGCAGGAATCCGAGCGCGCACGCGGCGCGCGGCTCTCCCTCCTTCGCGGCCGTGAGGTACCAGCGGCCGGCCTCCTTCAGCTCACCCCGCTGTTCGAGGATGGCGCCGAGGTGCAGCGCGGCACGACGGTGCCCGCGCGCGGCGGCCTGGCGGTACCACTGCTCCGCCTCCCCCACGCGTCCGGCGTTCGGCCCCGCCACGGGGCTGTCGCGCTTCGCGGGCGCGCCGGCGGCCAGCCCACGGGGGCCCTCGGCCACGACACGCCCCAGACCGAAGGCGTCGTGGGCGTCGCCGACGGCGTTGCGTTCGATCGCCCGTGCCAGGCGGTACGCCGCCTCCCGGTGGCCCTGTTCCGCGGCAGCGCGCAGCCAGCGCTCCGCGCCGACGTCGCCCCGGTGTTCCAGCAGGTCGGCCAGGGCGTACGCGCCCAGCGCGTGCCCCTGCTCGGCGGACTGGCGCAGCCAGTACTCGGCTCCGGGCTCGTCGCCCCGTTCCCGGAGGTGACGGCCGAGGGCGTGCGCTGCGGCGGCGGAGCCGGCGACGGCGGCGATGCGCCACCAGCCCGCCGCCTCGTCCGCGTATCCCCGCTGGTGCAGGAGCACACCGAGGTTGTTGGCGGCGGCACGGTCGCCGTCGGCGGTGGCCGCACGCAGGTAGGCCTCGGCGCCGTCCAGGTCTCCCCTGCGCAGCAGCAGCGCGCCGAGGACGCTCATCGAGGCGGTGTCCCCGGCCTCCGCGGCGCGCCTGTGCCGCGCCTCGGTCTCGTCGGCGTGATCCGTGGTGTCCGTGGTGTCCGTGCTCCCGGGAGAGCCGGTGGCTTCCGCGTCGTCCGTCGTCGTGTCAGCGGGCTCCACGACGACGGCAGCGGCCTCGTGGGCGTGCTCGGCGGTGTCAGCGGCGTCGGCGTCGGCGACGGCAGCGGCGAATACCGCATCTTCCACTTTTTCCGTCGTTCGAACGCGTCGCTGCACAAACCGCCCTGTCTCCAACAGAGTTGCCCTGTCCCCCATAAATACCATCGTCGCACCACCTGTAACCCGCGTACACCTCGTATACCGCGGCCAGTGAGGTCACTTCAGCGTTTTGTCGACATGCCCACAGAGAGACAAGTGAAACACGGTTGGGTCCAACTCGTGCCCCGCGAACCGCACTTCACTCCGACAACTTGAGAAAAAGGCTCACGGCATGACGAAGGCCCGGATCTCAGAAGATCCGGGCCTTCGTCATTCAGTAGCGGGGACAGGATTTGAACCTGCGACCTCTGGGTTATGAGCCCAGCGAGCTACCGAGCTGCTCCACCCCGCGTCGTTGTGTTCAAACCGTACCACGACGCGGGGTGGCGCTTTCTCAACTTCCCTGGTCGTCGCCCTCCGGCTTCGTGGCGCCCTCGGAGTCCGACGCGCTGCCGGCCTTGGGCTGAGCGGCCGCGGCACGCTCGAGGGCCTTCTGCAGATCGGCCTGGGCCTTGCCGTAGGCCTCCCAGTCCTGTTCCTTCAGAGCCGTCTCGCCCGCCGTGTACGCCTTCTGGGCGTCCGCGATGGCCTTCTTGAGAGCGGCGTCCCCGGTGGCCGGCGGCTCCGTGGTGTCACCCGGGGGCTCGTCCGGCTCCGTGGGTGGCGTGGTCGGGTCGGATCCCTCGACCCCGAAGACCGCGTTGAGCGCCTCCCCGAGACTGTTCTCGAAGACGATCTTCGACCCGTACGAGGCGGCCACCTTGCGCAGCAGTGGGTAGTTCTGCGTGCCACCGCGCGTGTAGACCGGCTCGATGTAGAGGAAGCCCCCGTCGAGCGGCACCGTCAGCAGGTTGCCGTACTCGATGTCGGAGTCGGTGCCCTTGAGGTTTCTCACGAACTCGGCGACGTCGTCGTTGCCGTTGAGCTCACTCTGTACCTGGCCCGGGCCCTTCACCGTGGTGGTGACTCTCAGCAGCCTTATCGTGCCGTAGTCCTTGCTGGCCGCGTCCGCGTCCACCGCCATGAACGCCCCGAGGTTGGGCCGTCCTCTCGGTGTGAACGTCGTGGTCAGTGAGAACTTCTGCGTGTCCTGACCCGGCATCTTCATGCTCAGGTAGTACGGCGGGACGGCCCCGGGCTCCTTGTTGGTGGGGTCGTCCGGCACCTGCCAGGCGTCACTGCCGCTGTAGAACTGAGCGGGGTCCTCGACGTGGTAGCGCGTGAGGAGCTCTCGCTGGACCTTGAACAGGTCCTGCGGGTACCGCAGGTGGTCCATCAGGTCCTGCGGGATGTCGCCCCGGGACTTCACGGTCCCGGGGAAGGCCTTGCGCCACGTCTTGAGCACCGGGTCCTCGGTGTCCCACTCGTAGAGCGTGACCTTGCCGGTGTAGGCGTCGACGGTGGCCTTCACCGAGTTGCGGATGTAGTTGACCTGGTTCTGCTGGGCGACGACCGCCCGCTGGTTGGTGGTCAGCGAGTCGGCCGTGGTGTCACCGAGCGTCGTACGCGAGGCGTACGGGTAGCCGTTGGTCGTGGTGTACGCGTCGACGACCCACTGGATGCGCTTGCCGACGACCGCCGGATAGGCGTCGCCGTCGATGGTCAGCCAGGGGGCGACCGCCTCGACGCGCTCCTTGGGTGTCCGGTTGTACAGGATGCGCGATCCCTCGCCGATGGCTCCTGAGTACAGGATCTGCGGCTCGCTCATGGACACCGCGTATGCGGCACGGTTGAAGGCGTTGGAGAGACTGACGCCGCTGTCACCCTTGTAGCTGGTGGTCTTCTCGCCGTCCTCCTCGTAGTCGAGCTCCTTCTGGGGCCCGCCGACGATGGAGTACTGCTCGGTCTTCTCGCCGTAGTAGATCCGCTGCTCGTACTCCCCGAGCTCGCCGGTGGTCGGCAGACCCGACTCCGTGAAGTCCGGGGACCCCGCCGGGTTGGTGCCCGTCGTGGTGCCCCGGGCCGCGATGGCGCCGTAGCCGTGGGTGTACGTGAAGTGGTCGTTGATCCAGTTCCGCTTGGGGAGGCCGTCGAGGTTGAGCTCCCGCAGGCCGATGACGGTGTCCTGCTCCTTGCCGTCCTCGCCCTTGTAGCGGTCGACGTCCAGCGTCTTGGGGAACTGGTAGTAGTTCCTCCTCTGCTGGAGCTGCTGGAAGGCCGGGGAGACGACGTTCGGGTCCATCACCCGGTAGCTCGCGGCCTCGTTCGCGGAGGTGCGCAGCTTGGCCGCGTCCGTCGTCGTGCTCTTGCCGGAGTAGTCGTCCACCTGCGCGTCGTCGATGTCGTAGGCATCACGTGTCGCGTCGATGTTCTTCTGGATGAACGCCGCTTCCTTGGCCTGCTCGTTGGGCTGGACCTGGAACTTCTGCACGATCGCCGGGTAGAGCCCGCCGATCAGGATCGCCGAGAGCACCATCAGCCCGAAGCCGATCACCGGCAGCTGCCAGGTGCGCCGCCAGAGCGTCGCGAAGAACAGCACCGCGCAGATCACGGCGATGCAGAACAGGATCGTCTTCGCCGGCAGGTAGGCGTTGGCGTCGACGTAGCGCAGGCCCGTCCAGTTGTCCGTGGCCTTGAAGTCGCTGGACTTCACGGCCAGGCCGTACCGGTCGAGCCAGTAGGCCACGGCCTTCAGCGAGACGAAGATGCCGAGCAGCACGGAGAGGTGGCCGGTGGCCGCTCCCGTGGCCCGCGCACCGGGGCTCGTGACCCTCAGCCCGCCGTACAGGTAGTGGGTGACGGCCGCGGCGATCAGCGACAGCACGACGGCCGCGAAGCCGAAGCCGAGCAGGAAGCGGTACCACGGAAGGTCGAACGCGTAGAAGGCGACGTCCAGCTTGAACTGGGGGTCCTTCTGCCCGAACGGCACGCCGTTGACGTACATGAGCCACGTACGCCACTGGCCCGACGCGGAGGCGCCGGCGATCAGTCCGACGAGCGCGGTGATCGCGAGCAGCACCCACTTCTTGTAGGGGGCGACGCTCATCCGGTAGCGGTCAAGGCTCTGCTGTTCCAGCGACATCGCGCTCAGCGGCGGCCTCAGCCGGTGCGCGAGCCAGATGTTCACGCCGATGGTGACGGCCATCAGCAGTCCGAAGACGAGGAACAGCCCGATCTTGGTCCACAGGGTGGTGGTGAAGACGGATGAATACGCGACCGACCTGTACCAGAGCCAGTCCGTCCAGAACCCGGCGAACATGACGAAGGCCATGGCGAGGACCGCCAGGACACCCAGTGTCATGAGCAGGGTACGGACGCGCCGGGACGGGCGGCCGACTCTGATCCGTGGCCCGGTCGGGCCTCCGCCGCGGTCCGGCATCTGGAAAGCCAACGTGCGCACCTCGAAGTTCGCGGTCGTGTGAAGCAGGCCCAGCGATCGTAGAGCCCACCTATGCAACTTACTGAGGCTTTACCTAGTTCCCGTTCCCGGGGCGGAAGGAGGCAGGATATTGACCATGCCCAACGTTTCCCCCTCAGGCCCCCCGATGGCCGCCAGTCCACTGACCGTCGCCGTCCTCGAGATCGACACCTACGCAGCCGGCCTCGGCTGGGACCAGCCGGCCCGGCTCTTCGCCCTGGTCGACACCGCGCGGCTGCGTGCCCACGAGCCGGGCCTCGCCGCGCAGCTCGGCCTCGACGACTCCTCTTCCACGGGAGCGGCCCTCACCCCCGTCGAACAGGAGGAGCTCCCCGCCGGCACCGCGCTGGACGAGTTCCTCGCCACGATCGCCTGGCCCGACGCCGTGGTCGGCTGCGCGATGACCGTGGAGCGGATGATGCTTCCGCCGTCGGCGGAGGCATCCGTACCGGAAGGCCTCAGCGACGCCCAGCTCACCAAGTGGGTCGCCGAGCATCCCGACCGTCAGGAGGTGCGGATGACCGTGGCCGTGCTGCGGGACGGCGCGCGGGACTCCGCCGTGAGGCTGCGGGAGAAGGACTCCCCGACGGAGGTCCTGACAGGTGCGGGGCTGGTCCCGGGGCTCGCCGACGCTCTCGCGGCCACCTTCGAGTCCTGACCCCTGCGGCGGGGGCCGGCCTCAGCCCACCGAGCACTTCGGCAGGGCGGCCGTGTCCCCCGCACGGATCTTGTCCAGGGACTTCTTGGCGTCGTCGAGCGTCTTCACTCTGACGAGTGTGAGACCGCTCGGGGTGTCGGACGCCGCGGCGGCGCAGTTGTCGTCCGGCGTCAGGAAGTACCGGGCACCGGCGTCCCGCGCGCCGACGAGTTTCATGTTGATCCCGCCGATGGGCCCGACGGTGCCCTCGTCGTCGATGGTCCCTGTCCCGGCGATGAACTTCCCGCCCGTCAGCTTGCCGGGAGTCAGCTTGTCGATGATGCCGAGCGAGAACATCAGTCCCGCGCTCGGGCCCCCGACGTCGGCGAGCTTGATGTCGATCTCGAAGGGGAACGTGTGGTCCGTTCCCGCCTGGATACCGACGATCGCCCGGTCCTCGGAGGGGCTGGACGGGTCAGCCGGCGCCTTCCGGGTGGTGAGGGTGACGTCGCGCGAGCCCTGGGGCTCCTTGCCCGCCTTCTCCGCGGCAGCCGCGGCCTTGGCCGGAACGACCGTGAAGACGACGTCCTCGCCGGGCTCGTGCTTCGTGACGAGCTTCGCGACGTCCTCGGGCTGCTCGACAGCCGTTCCGTCGACCGCCTTGATCACATCGCCTGCGTGCAGCACACCCTCGGCGGCGCTGTCCTTGACGACCGTGGAGACGACCACACGGGAGGTGACCGGGATCTTCAGCTCTTCCAGGGCCGCGACCTTGGCGCTCTCCTGGGACTGGCTGAACTCCTCGGCGTTCTCCTGGGTGGACTCCTCCTCGGTCTTGCCGTCCGGGTAGAGGGTGTCGTGCGGCACGACCACGCTGTCGTGGGCGAGCCAGCCGTAGACCGCCTCGACGATGTTCATGTCGTAGTCGGCGCCGGTGACGCGGACCGTCGTCATGTTGAGGTTCCCGGACGTCGGGTACGTCTTGTGGCCACTGATGTGGAGGACGGGCTCGCCTCGCGCGTCACCGAGGGTGTTCACGGTCGGGCCCGGAGACATCTCCGAATACGGCACGGGGATCAGCACGCCTGCGCAGAGCAGCGCGATCAGGATGAGGGTCGAGGCGAGCATCGTCGCGGTGCGGCGTGGCATGGAACGACAGTACGGGAAGGGCCTGTCAGTGCACCGTCGGGGCCGGTCCGTACGAGGGGGAGGATCTGGGGTGTCCCGGGGGGATCTGAAGGGCGCCGCCGGGTCGCTCGCCTCGCGGTGTACTCGCGCGTACGGAGAGCGGACGCGGTGCCGGATCGGCAGATGCGTACGACTGCCGGAGTGTCAGACGGCCTCGGAACCGGAATGCGATTTCTCCATCGCCTCACGGAACCTGGCGTAGCCGGCGAGTTCGGTGACGTCACCGGTCGTTCGGTTGCGGGCTGCCCACCCGCCCCATATCGCCGCGCCAAGAGCAGCTATGAGCGGAATCAAGAGCCAGGCGAGTGCTGCCATCACGACCTCCCTACCCCATGAGCGACCGCAACTGACGATCAGAAGATTAACCACCTGCAGGACCAACGCTCATGGCAGGGGTGCGGTTACGCAAATCGGGGCTGATGCCCCCTGGGGCGGTTTGCGCTCAGCAGGCGCCGACCCACTCCTCCGTGCCGTCGGAGAAGCGCTGGTGCTTCCAGATCGGGACCTCGTGCTTGAGGTCGTCGATCAGCTTGCGGCACGCCTCGAAGGCCTCACCCCGATGGGCGCAGGAGACGGCGACGACCACCGCCAGATCGCCCACACCCAGTTCACCCACCCGGTGGACGGCGGCCAGCGCACGCACCGGGAACTCGGCCACGACCTTCTCGGCCACCCTGCGGAGCTCGTCCCCCGCCGTCGGGTGGCAGGAGTATCCGAGCGCGCCGACGTCCTGTCCGCCGTCGTGGTCGCGGACCGTGCCGACGAAGAGCGCCGTGCCTCCCGCGGCGTCGTCCCCGACCGCGCGGAAGACCTCGTCGACGGAGAGCGGCGTGTCACGGATGTCCAGGAGCCGGATGGGGTCCTGGGCTGCCTGCTCGCCGGGGTGATCGTGGGTGCGTGCCATGGTGCCATCGTGCCGCACGGCACCCGCATCGCGGAATAGCGGTTTCGACCGGTGGCGCGCCGGTCGGCTTGGAGCCTCCTACCAGGGGGACGGCGGACGGGAACGGTCCGGCTAGAAGCGGCGGCGTGCCTTGCGGGCCCGTCTGACCAGTGCCGCCGTGCCGAGCAGTGCGACCGTCGCTCCTGCGGCGCCCGCCGCGGTGGCGTCCTTGCGTCCGAGTCGACGGCCGGCGACGGTGTGCCGGCCCTCCACCTCTTCGAGCAGTGCGGCGAGGACCTCCTCGTTGGTCCAGCGAGGACGCCATCCGGCGTCGTGCAGCCGGCTCACGCTGACCACCCAGGGGTGCATCGTGTAGGCGAGGTCGCCCGCCGGGGACGGCGTGAGGCCGATCCGGTGCAGCCGGGCCGCGGCGCCGAGGGCGACGGCGGACGGCAGCTCCATGCGGCGCACGCCGGAGAGCTCCTCCACCTCCTCCTGTTCCAGCCAGCCGTCGCAGCCGACCGCGAACTCGCCGTCGATCTTCTCGAGCGCCGCGTACTCCAGGGCGGTCACCAGGTCGTCGACGTGACAGAACTGCCAGGCCGGGCGTGATCCGGCGACGACCAGGAGCCTCGGGGACTCGAAGTACCGGGTGAGGGCCGTGTCCGTGCCGCCGACCAGGACCGTGGGGCGTACCACCGTGACGTTGAGGCCGGGGTGCGCGCGGGGCGCACGGCGGCCGAGTCTCTCGATCTCCAGCAGGTCACCGACGCCGGTGGCCTCGGCGGTGGCCCGGAGCTCGGCGTCCTCGGCCAGCGGGATGTCGTTGTCGGGCAGCGCGCCGTAGACCATGGCCGAGGTGCAGAGCACGACCCGGTGGACGCCCACGGCCGCGGCGGCCGTCAGCACGGTCTGGGTACCGCGCACGTTGTACGCGGTACGGGCGGCGGGGTCGGTCTCCAGGTCGAGATCGAGTGCCATGTGCACGACGACGTCCGCGCCACGGAGCTTCTCGGCGATGGCGGGGTCCCGTACGTCAAGGATGTGCCAGGTCGCCTCGGAGACATCTCCCCGGCGCTCGTCGATCGCGATGACCTGCTTGATCTCTTCGGAAGCGGCGAGATGGGCGGTGAGCAGTTCACCGACGCCGGTGGCGGCGCCGGTGACCGCGACGACGGGGCCGCGACTTCGGGAAAGATTTTTCGTGGGCTTGCTTTCGGGCGAGGGGTCGGCCAGGTTTCGCGCTGCGCGAACCTGCGGATCTGGGGAACTCACCGGGCGTCTCCAGCGGTTGTCTTCAGTACGTACCCGAATGACGCGTGCGTACCAGGTGGCGTCCATCCTGCCGCAGGCCGGGAGCCGGCGGAGCACTGAGGCCCCGAGCGGGCTCGGGTGTCTACGCTGGATGGTGATGTCGGGCAGTCGCCGTCGGTTCGAGCCGGCGGCCCTACGAGCCGAGGAAACCCGTGAGTGACACCCCATTCGGATTCGGCCTTCCGCCGGAGGAGCCGGAAGACGGCGACGAAGGCAAGAAGAAGGACCCCACCGGTGGTGGGCAGGGCTCGGGCGGGCCGGCGAACCCGTTCGGCTTCGGGCCCGGCATGGGCGGGGACAACCCGTTCGCCGCGATGTTCGGCTCCATGAATCCGAACGACCTGGGCGCGGCCTTCCAGCAGCTCGGCCAGATGCTGAGTTACGAGGGCGGCCCGGTCAACTGGGACATGGCGAAGCAGATCGCCCGCCAGACGGTGTCGCAGGGCACCACGGACGGCAGCAAGGACGCGAGCGTCGGTCCCGCGGAGCGGTCGTCCGTCGACGAGGCGCTGCGTCTCGCCGACCTGTGGCTGGACGGGGTGACGTCGCTGCCCTCCGGTTCCGTCTCGACGGTCGCGTGGAGCCGCGCCGAATGGGTCGAGGCCTCGCTGCCCGCCTGGCAGCAGCTGGTGGACCCGGTGGCCGAGCGCGTCGGCCTGGCGATGGGCGACGTCCTGCCGGAGGAGATGCAGGCCATGGCGGGCCCGCTGATCGGCATGATGCGCTCGATGGGCGGTGCCATGTTCGGCCAGCAGATCGGGCAGGCCGTGGGCGTCCTCGCCGGCGAGGTCGTCGGCTCGACCGACATCGGCCTCCCGCTGGGCCCGGCCGGCAAGGCCGCGCTGCTTCCGCTGAACGTCGAGCGGTTCGGGAAGGACCTGAGCGTGCCGCAGGACGAGGTGAGGCTGTACCTCGCGCTGCGCGAGGCCGCCCACCAGCGGCTCTTCGCCCACGTCCCGTGGCTGCGCTCGCATCTCTTCGGCGCTGTCGAGGCCTATGCGCGCGGCATCAAGGTCGACACCAGCAAGCTCGAGGACGTGGTGGGTCAGTTCGACCCGTCGCAGCCCGAGCAGTTGCAGGACGCACTCCAGCAGGGCATGTTCCAGCCGGAGGACACTCCGGAGCAGAAGGCCTCGCTGGCCCGTCTGGAGACCGCTCTCGCCCTCGTCGAGGGCTGGGTCGACGCGGTGGTGCACGAGGCTGCGAAGTCCCGGCTGACCTCGGCGGACGCACTGCGCGAGACGATGCGCCGGCGCCGGGCGACCGGCGGCCCCGCGGAGCAGACCTTCGCCACCCTGATCGGGCTCCAGCTGCGTCCGCGCCGCCTGCGGGACGCGTCCCGGCTGTGGGCCTCGCTCACGGACGCCCGAGGCGTCGACGGCCGTGACGATCTCTGGGAGCACCCGGACATGCTGCCGACCGCCCGGGACCTGGACGACCCGGACGGCTTCGTCCATCACGAGCAGCTCGACTTCTCGGAGCTGGACAAGATGCTGGGCGAGGCGGCGAAGGGCACGCAGAAGCCTGCCGCCGAGGAGCGGAGCGAGGACGAGCCCGGGGACGGGACGAACGACGACGGCAAGGACGACTCCGGCCGGTGAGCCTCCACGACGACGCGGTCTCCGTACTCAAGGCCCACGGCCTCACCGCCGCCGACGCACAGCAGTCTGAGCTGCGGCTGGCCTATCTGGACCATCTGGCGGCTCATCCCGACGGCATGTGGAAGGCGTGCGGAGCCGGTCATCTGACGGCCAGCGCCCTGGTGGTGGATCCGGAGCGCGGGCGGGTCCTGCTGACCCTGCACCGGAAGCTCCGGATGTGGCTGCAGATGGGCGGGCACTGCGAGCCCGAGGACACCACCCTGGCCGGGGCGGCCCTGCGCGAGGCCACGGAGGAGTCCGGGATCACCGGGCTCACCCTGCTGCCCGGTGGCCCGGTCCGGCTGGACCGGCATCCCATCCCGGCGCCCTGCCACTGGCACCTCGACGTGCAGTACGCGGCCGTGGCATCGGCCGGGGCGACGGAGCGGATCAGCGACGAGTCCCTGGATCTGCGCTGGTTCCCCTACGACGAGGTGGCGGACACCGCGGACGCCTCGGTGTCGCGGTTGCTGGAGAGCACCCTCGCGCGACTGGAGCAGATCACCTAGAACAGCACAGGGGCGGGTTCCACGGGTGTGTACCCGCGGGGCCCGCCCCTCGTCACGTGTGTTCGCCTCTGCCGCGTGCGGACGGCTCAGTTCCAGGCGTTGTTCTGGTTCTGGCTGCGGGCGCCTTGCTGGCCCACACCGAACTGGGCGGCGGCGCCCTGGCCGATCTGGGCGTTCTGCGGAGGCAGCACCTCGCTCGGCTGGACGAGGGCGAATCCCTGGCCCAGGAAGCTCAGCTCCCAGCCTTCCCCGGTGTTCCCGCGGCGGCGCACGACTCCCGACGAGTGGGTCTGGGCCTGCATCTGCACCCTGAGCCCGCTCGACCAGGCCACGATCGCGTCGGCGTCGGCGTTGACGTACTTGTCCGGAGTGACCTGCATCATCAGCGGCTGGCCGGAGGTCATGAGCGCGACCTTGCCGTTCCCGGTGATGTTGAGCTGGTACTTGCCGGTGCCGGAGATCCCGTACTGGCTGTCCACCGCGATGACCTCGGTGTGCAGCGAGGAGTCCAGGGCGAGGACGTAGGCGCTGTCCACCGTCATGCCCTCGTGGTCGACATCGACCAGGTGGATGTACTGGGCGAGGTTGGCCAGATAGACCGTGCCCTGGCCCGAGCAGCGCATGAGGTCGAGGCCCTCACCCGTGTTCCTGCGCGCACGGCGCTGGCCCTGCGACTGGTACTCCCCGTCGAACTCCATGAGTCCCTGGTAGGCGACCATGGCGCCCTTGCGGGCGAGGACGTCGTCGTGACCGGCCAGCGAGACCCGCAGGAGCTGCGGGTTCTGGACGGTGTAGCGGTCCTGCGACTGCTGTTCGGTGTAGCTGAAAAGCGGACTCTGCATGATGTGTTCTCCCCCGCTCAGTGCCGGATCCGCAGGCGGTCCGTACTGTCCTCGCTCGGCTGGACGACGACGATGCCCTGGCCGGAGAAGGCCATCTGGAAGGCCTCCCCGCTGCCCCGCCCGATGAGCGAGCTCGCCTTGAAACTGCGCTTGCCCTTCACCTTGAGGTTCGGGGACCAGGCGACGAGGGCGTCGGGGTCGACGTACGTCTCGTCCTCGCCCCGGCCGCAGTCGACGACGATCGGCGTGCCGCGCGAGGTGATGGCGACCCATCCCGTGCCCTGGATGCCGACGTTCCACAGGCCCTGGCCGGCGAACTTGGCCAGCCCCTTGACCCGCTCCACACCCCAGGAGAGGTGACCGTCGAAGGCCAGAAGGTTGGTGCCGTTGACCGAGAGGGCGTCGTTGTCGAGGTTGATGACGACCACGTCGGCGCCGTAGTCGGCGAGGTAGAGCAGCCCGTCCCCCGCGCACTTCATCAGAGGAGCGCCCTCGCCGGAGATCCACTGGGAGGCGATCTGGCGGACGGCGGGCGGGTTGGGTTCGTACTGGATGAAGCCCTCGTAGGCGACCATCGAGCCGGTCCGCGCGTAGAGGTCCTGGCCACTGGCCATGGCGACCTTGAGCATCGTGCGGCCGTGGTTCTCCATGCGGGCCGTGACGGGGGTCGGGGCGAAGCCCGCGAGTTGCTGATTCATGACGGGCTCCCTCAGACCTCGTACGGCTGGACGACGATGAAGTTCCCGGGCGCTCCCCGGAACTGGAGATTGACGGTCTCCCCGCTGTGACCCGGGTACGCGTTGCGGCGCAGCCGGACCTGGCTGGAGAGGATCACCTGGGACGCGGACGACCAGGCCACGACGGCGTTGCAGTCCGCGAAGGTGGTCGGGGTGACCGGCAGAACCACCGGGACGCCGTGGGTCTTGATGACGACGGTGCCGGTGCCCTGGAACTGCATGGTGAACAGGGCGCCGCCGGGGATGCCGTGCCCCTCGATCCTGCGGACCTCGTACTGCAGGGACTCGTCGAAGGCGAGGACGCTCTCCGCGGAGACGCAGATCCCGTCGCCCTGCAGCTCGATGGGGTGCAGATGCGAGCCTTCCTCGGCCAGGAAGACCTGCCCGCGGCCGGTGCAGCGCATCAGCTGCATCTCCTGGCCCGTCGCGTTGCCGACCATGCGGCCCGAGAAACCGGCACCCTTGTACCCGAAGTCGACCTTGCCCTGGTACATCACCATGCTGCCCTGGCGGGCCAGGACCGGCGTGCCGCCCATCGTCAGGTCGACGCGCATGAGCTGCTGGTTCTGCGAGGTCCAGCGCTGCCCGGTCGGTGCCTCCTTGTAGGGCTGCAGGGCCGCCTGCAGCCCTGGGCCACCCGGCGGAACGCCCTGGGGCACTCCCTGCTGCGTGCCGGGGGGCTGCTGCCCGAACGGCGCGGGGGGCTGCTGACCGAACGGAGGTGCGGACGGTGACTGCTGACCGAACGGCGGGGCCTGCGGTGGCTGCTGCCCGTACGGCGCGGCCTGCGGTGGCGCGACCTGGCCCGGGACCTGCCCGAACTGGGGCTGCTGGGGCGGCTGTCCGTACGGAGCGGGCGCCGGCGGCGTGACAGGGGCCGCGATGGTGGGGGCGGCATGGATCGGCTGCGGAGCGGGAGCCGGGGCCGCGGGGGCTCCGAATGCCGGGGCGGGCTGTGGTGCCTGGGGGGCGGCAGGCGCTCCGAACGTGGGAGGTGCGGTGGCCTGGGCGGGCGGGGCGAACCCGGGGGCGGCGCCCTGCGGCTCGGGGGCCGGAGCCTCCTCGGCGACCTCCCCGCCGAAGTTCCGGAGCAGCGCGTCGAGTCCGCCGTCGAAGCCCTGGCCGACGGCGGCGAACCGCCAGACGTCCTTCAGGTAGAAGTCTCCGAGCATGACGGCGCGCTCGGTCGTGAACTCCGAACCGGTGAAGGCGTACCTCACCACTTCTTCTCCGCCGGCGACGATCCGGATATATCCGGGGCCCGCCTGCGACATCTGTCCGGCACCGTCGAGCGTGGCGGTGAAGGACAGCTTGTGGATGTTCGCGGGAATACGGTCGAGGGTGACGCGGAAGGACTCGGTGTCACCGGCCTGGGCGCCGAGAAGCTGAATGGACTCCTCGGGCGATTTGGGCTGGTTGAAGAAGATGAAATACCGGTCGTCCGAGAGCTGCTCATTGACATCGAGACCGAAGCAGCTGATGTCGAACGTCAGGCCTGGGCCCGCGATCTGCACACCTACGTACAGATCCGTCCCTGACGTGAGATCACTGATCTTGGCCTTGTGGCCGCGCTGAAATTCCCTGGCCATGCGTAACGACCGTCCCCCATCCCGAAGGTGAATGCGTCGCGTCAGGCTAACCGCAAACCGCGACTTCGAGCCAAGCCGGTACAGACCCGGTACAGAATCGGCGAGGTCACTCCTCGCGTGCGGCGGGCAGATGCGGGAGCCGGCCGGCCGCCACGACTCCTTCGAGATAGCCGCGGGCACGCTCGGTACGCGCGTACGACTCCAGCAGTCGCCAGAAGCGCGGACCGTGCCCGGGAACCAGCAGGTGGGCCAGCTCGTGGAGGAGTACGTAGTCGACGACGTACTCCGGCATGCCCTGCAGCCGGTGCGAGAGGCGGATGCTGCCCTCGGCCGGGGTGCATGAGCCCCAGCGGGTGTTCTGATTGGTGACCCAGCGCACCGAGGCGGGGCGCGCCCGGCCCTCCAGATACTGGCCGGAGAGCCGCTCGGCACGTTCGGCGAGCTCACTGTCGCCGATGACGCGCTTGCTCTCCTGAGCGGCGAGCTTGTCGAGCATCACGCCGACCCAGCGCTGCTCCTCGGCTTCCGACATCCGGGCCGGGATGAGCACGATGGTGCGGTCGCCCTCCCGGTACGCGGAGACCGTTCTCCTGCGCCGGGAACTCCTGCGGACCTCGACCGCGCTCGACAGCGATGCGCGGGGCTGCTGGGCGGCTGCGCGGCGCGGCTGGCGGTCGGCGCTGCGCGCGGGGGTCTCCCCGGCGAGACCGGGAGAGAGGTCGGCGGGCACGGAACGACGTTACCCGTTGCCGACGGGGGAAGTCCCGCCTCCGCCGCTGTTCAATGTTGATCCACTTCTCGGGTCGCGCCATTTGAACGACTAATGCCCCAGCCTGTGGATAACTTTCGGCTCCGTTTCGCCGCCACGTTGCATTCTGGCAACGGATCCCGACACCGAACCCTGGAGAAGTCATGCATCCGATGCTGAAGCCGGCACTGCGCCGGGCCTGGCGTGGACGGAACACCGTGCAATTCGGTGTGACGCCCGCCCACGCGGTAACGCTCGGCCCGATGGATATCGCCACGGGAAGCTTTCTGGAACTGCTCGACGGAACACGTGGACTGCCTCTGCTCCGCGAAGAGGCCAGGGCTCTCGATCTGTCGGACCGTCATGTGGACATTCTCGTGTCGCGGCTCACGGAGGCGGGTCTGCTGGATGATCCGGACGCGGGCGGGCCGGAGGCCGACGCCTTACGCCGTCGGGCCGAGACCCTCGATCGTCAGCGCCCGGACGCGGCTGCCCTGTCCGTCGTCCACCCGGCGCCCGGCGGCGGGCTGCGCACCCTGGCGGCGCGGCGCGCGATGCGGGTCCAGGTGCGGGGCGCGGGCAGGGTGGGTGCGGCGATCGCCGCCCTGCTGTCCGGCTCGGGGGTGGGGCATGTCGAGGTGCTCGACGGGGGCCGCACCGAGCCGGGTGACGTCGCGCCGGGCGGGCTCCCGGCCTCATCGGTCGGGGAACGCAGGGACACGGCCGCCCGTCAGCTGGTCCGCCGGTCCGCGGTCGGCGGCCCCGCGCGGGCGGGAGGACCGGACGCCGTGCGGGCGGGTGGCGAGCCCGCGCTGTCCCTCGTCGTCGTGGCGCCCAGGGACGGCCTGTCGGTGTACGCCCCCGATCCCGGTACGGCGGCGCCGTGGATCACGTCGGGGACGCCGCATCTCTATGCCGGGGTGATCGAAGCCACAGGAGTGGTCGGACCGTTGGTGCTGCCCGGAGGCACCGGCTGTGCGGGCTGCCTGGCATTGCACCGAGCGGAATCGGACCCGCAGTGGCCGCGCATGATGGCGCAGTGGAAGTCAGGGCGGCGTCATGGCGTGCAGGCCTGTGACCTGGCGCTGGCGACCGCGGTCGCCGGTCTCGCGGCCGCTCACGCGCTGTCCTTTCTCGACGGTGAGCTGCCGGCCAGCACCGGGGCGCGGTGGGAGGCCGCCATGCCGCTGCTCGACTGGCGGTCGGATCGGCTGGAGCCACACCCCGACTGCGCCTGCGGTGCCGCCGGGCACACTGAGGGGGAGCTCACCTCCGCGGCCGGCGCTGCGCAGGACACAATGGCGGGGTGACCGTCGCCGACGGCGGGGACCCGGTACTCACGCGGCACGGCAGTCTGGGAACTGGAGGGGCACATGTCTGATCTTCCCCGGAAGGCGGTCACCCGTACCGCGAAGCTGGCAGCTCTGCCGCTCGGCTTCGCCGGCCGTGCGACGTGGGGCCTGGGCAAGCGGATCGGCGGGAAGTCCGCGGAGATCGTGGCCCGGGAGGTACAGCAGCGGACGGCCGATCAGCTCTTCAAGGTCCTGGGAGAGTTGAAGGGGGGCGCGATGAAGCTGGGGCAGGCGCTGTCCGTCTTCGAGTCCGCGCTCCCCGAGGACGTGGCAGGCCCCTACCGGGCGGCGTTGACCAAGCTGCAGGAAGCAGCGCCGCCGATGCCGACGCAGACGGTGCACGGAGTGCTCGCCGAGCGGCTGGGCGAGGACTGGCGAGAGCTGTTCACCGAGTTCGAGGACCGCCCTTCGGCGGCGGCCTCGATCGGGCAGGTTCATCGGGCCGTGTGGCACGACGGACGGGATGTGGCGGTGAAGGTGCAGTATCCGGGAGCGGGTGAAGCACTTCTCTCCGATCTCACCCAGCTCAGCCGCTTCGCGCGGCTGTTCGGCCCGCTGGTGCCGGGGATGGACATCAAGCCGCTCATCACCGAGCTGCGGAACAGGGTCTCCGAGGAGCTGGACTACGAACTGGAGGCGCGGGCCCAGCGGGAACACGCGGCGGAGTTCGAGAACGATCCGGATGTGGTGATCCCCGGAGTGGTGCACCAGAGCGAACAGGTGCTGGTGACGGAGTGGATCGAGGGCATACCTCTGTCGGTGGTCATCGCCGAGGGCACGCCGGAACAACGTGACCGGGCGGGACAGTTGCTGGCGCGCTTCCTGTTCTCGGGCCCCGCCCGCACCGGCCTGCTGCACGCGGACCCGCACCCGGGGAACTTCCGGCTTCTGCCTCCGGCGGACGCGGCCATCGGTGAGGCCGACGCCTGCGGCACGGACCTGGGCGGTACGGACGAGAACAGTGCGGGCGAGGACCGTGCGGCAGCCGGCGAGCTCGGCGAGGATGCTGAGCAATGGCGCCTGGGGGTGCTGGACTTCGGCACGGTCGACCGGCTCCCCGGTGGGCTGCCGCAGACCATCGGCGATGCTCTGCGGATGGCGCTGGAGGGCGACGCGGACGGCGTCTACGCGATGCTCCGCGAGGACGGCTTCGTCAAGGAGTCGATCGAGCTCGAAGCGGACGCCGTGCTCGGATACCTCCTCCCGATCATCGAGCCGGCCCAGGTCGAGGAGTTCACCTTCACCCGCTCCTGGTTGCGCAGCCAGGCCGCCCGGATAGCCGATCCGCGCTCCCCCGCGCACCAGTTGGGCAAGCAGCTGAACCTTCCTCCGTCGTATCTGCTGATACATCGCGTCACGCTCAGCACGATCGGCGTCCTGTGCCAACTGGGCGCGACCGTCCGGCTCCGGGACGAACTGGAGTCCTGGCTGCCGGGGTTCCTGGCGTACGCACCCGACGGGGAGGACGACTCCGAGGACGGCGCCGAGGAGAGTACGGCCGTGGAGGCGTGAGCAGGCGCGGCAGCCCGAGCGCGGAGCCAGGCTCCGCCGCTCCCGGTGCAGAACCGGGTACCGACGGGTCCCGGGCCCGCACGTCACCACGGCCGGGCCCGCGTGTCACCACCAGTCGGAGTCGAGCCGGCTCTCGATCGCCCTGATGTGGGCGCGCGAGCACGCCTCGCAGAAGTACTGGCGCGTGCCGTTCTCCACGGAGCAGAGCCAGGTCGGCGGCGGACCGTCGCTGTCCGCGGTGGTGCCGCAGCGAGCGCAGCGCACACGGTCGGCGGCAGGCCCGGCGGGCTGACGGATCTCCTCGTCCACCACGCGACGATAACGCCGTGGTCCGGGTGGGGCGTGGTGAAACGCACCGCGGGGCCGGCCTGTTCGGGCCGGCCCCGCGGAAGGGGAGGTGGCTGCCTGTAGGGGCGGAGCGGTCGCCCGGCAGCCGTGTCACGTCGTACTACGGTGCGGCTGTCAGTGCATGACAGCCATGGCGAGCGCCCGGCGGGCGCGCATCGAGGCGCGCTCCGCACGGCGCTGCATCCGCCGGGCGGCAACCAGGCGCACGGCCTGGCGTCCCTGCTCGGCTTCCCTCAGGCGCTCGTGCATATGCGCACGTGCCAGGGCTTCTGGGATGAGTTGCATCTCGCGGGTCCTGTTCTGACGCGAGTCGTTCGCGCCGATGATGGTGACGTCAGGGGTGGCGGAGCCGACGGGCTCCCTCGTGGGGGTGGTCATTGGTGCCTGATTTCGGGGGTCATGGGTGTGGGGACGGTCGATGGTTCCGATGCGCTTCGTTCGTGTGGGGGACATGACCCCCAGGCCGGCGGTCACGCCGCGACCGGGTTCTTGCGCGGACGGCCACGAGGACGCTTGCGGGCGACGACGACGCCCTGGACGAACAGTTCGCCACCCCAGACGCCCCACGGCTCGCGACGCTCTTTGGCTCCGGCGAGGCAGGCCTCGACGAGCGGACAGGTCCGGCAGAGGGACTTGGCGTACTCGACGTCCGCCGGCGACTCGGCGAAGAAGACCTCCGGGTCGTAGGAGCGGCAGGGGACGGGTACGCCGAGGTTCTCGATGGCGTCGTCGAGCGCGGTGAGCGCGGTGAGGGGGATCAAGGTGGAGTCCTCCGTGAGGCCGGGCGGGGAGATCGTGTCGGAAGGCGGTACGGACGGGGCGTGCGTCTCGAGTTGCACGGTGGCGTTGTCCTCGTCTGGTCGTGCCGGCCTGTTGGCCGGTTGGCGGCTGGTACCAGGTCCTGCTGTCCCGAGGCTCCTTCGTCTCGTCTCATCCGTTCGGACAAAACAAAAGGGCCGCGGATCCCGAGTGGGGTTCCGCGGCCCTGAAGGCGCCGGCCTGATTCACATCAGGCTGGATCACTCCAGGGTTCAGGCCCACGGAAGGCCCACATCGTGTGGTGCTGCGTCGTCTGCTTCTTGGCTCCGGCACCGGCCGCCGCAAAGGCATAGGCCGAGGCCTGTCCCTTCGCTACTGCTGCTTCCGGTGCCTCGGTCGGTCGCTCATTGCGCTCCCGCACGGGCAGGATCGCCAGGGACAGCGGGCGGGCGGCGGAGACGCCGGACGCACTGATGCCACGGAGCGAGAGCGCGGAAGAACGGGTGAGGCCGAGCGAGCAGGTGGAGACGACCGACGGATCGGTCATTTTGATGGTGTTGATGATGCTGATCACGACAATCGCCTCCTCTCGGCGTCTCAGGGGACCGGCCGGGGCCGATCCTGCGGTATTCGGATAAGTACAGCACGGAGTCAGGGCTTCAGAGAAGTCGCTGTTCCCGTGGTTAAGAACCTATGGTGATGACTGCTGCGCGCGCAAACTATTTTCTGGACGAGTTTTTCTCACACCCCGCCGTCGTCCTCCCGGGGCTCCGCACCAGGGGCCCGGCCTGCGCAAATGGCCAGCACATCGGTGCCGAACCTGGTCAGCTTCCGGTTGCCGACACCGGCGATGACGACGAGCTCGCCCTCACTGTCCGGCGCCGCCTCCGCGATGGCCATCAAGGTCTTGTCCGTGAAGACGCAGTAGGCGGGCTGGCTGATCCGCTTCGCCGTGTCGGCACGCCACTCGCGCAGCCTCTCGTAGAGCGCCTCGTCCATGTCCGACGGGCAGTCCTCGCAGCGCATCAGCTTCATCTCACCGGCGTCGGTGAGCGTCCTGCCGCAGACGCGGCACCGCACGGGCCCTCGCCGCCCCTGCCGGGCCGGCGCCTCCGCACCCGGGGCTCCCTGCCCGGCCCCTGTACGGGAACCACGGTCGATGCCGCCGCCCCCTCCGGCGCCGGCCCGTGCGCCCGGCGCCGCGGAGCCGGGCCGCAGGCCGTTCAGGAACCGGGTCGGGCGACGGCCCCCGCGCCCGCCCGGCGACCGGGACAGCGCCCAGGACAGGGAGAGGTGGAAGCGGGCGCGGGTGACCCCGACGTACAGCAGGCGGCGCTCCTCCTCGACCTGCTCGTCGGTCTTGGCGTAGGCGATCGGCATCATGCCCTCGGTGAGACCGACGACGAACGTCGCGTCCCATTCCAGGCCCTTGGCCGAGTGCAGCGACGCCAGGGTGACGCCCTGGACGGTGGGTGCGTGCTGGGCTGCGGCCCGCTCGTCGAGCTCCGCCACGAGATCCGAGAGGGTGGCGCCCGGCCGGGCCTGTTCGAAGTCCTCGGCCAGCCGGACGAGTGCGGCGAGCGACTCCCAGCGGTCCCGCACCGCCCCGGAACCCGCCGGCGGCTTGGAGCTCCACCCCTTGGTGGAGAGCACGGCCCGCACCTCGGAGGGCAGGTCGTCGGCACCGTCGAGCAGTGAGTCGTTGCCGCCCGCGCGGGCAGCGCCGCGCAGGGCGACCCCCGCCTCCCGCACCTCGGGACGGTCGAAGAAGCGCTCGGCCCCGCGCAGCTGGTAGGGCACACCGGCGTCCGCGAGCGCCTGCTCGTAGACCTCGGACTGGGAGTTGACCCGGTAGAGCACGGCGATCTCTCCGGCCGGGACGCCGGCGGCGATCAGATCGCGGATGCGGCGCGCGGTGCCCTCGGCCTCCGCGGGCTCGTCCGGGTACTCCGTGTAGACGGGCTCGGGGCCCTTGTCCCGCTGGGAGACCAGCTCCAGCCGGTGCTCGGCCGCCTTGCCCCTGGCCTGGCTCAGCAGGCCGTTGGCCAGATGGACGACCTGAGGCGTCGAGCGGTAGTCCCGCACCAGCTTGACCACCGTCGCGTTCGGATGACGCGTGCGGAAGTTCAGCAGGTGGTCGGGGGTGGCGCCGGTGAAGGAGTAGATCGTCTGGCCGGCGTCGCCGACGACACAGAGGTCGTCCCGGTCCCCGAGCCAGAGATCGAGGAGCCGCTGCTGGAGCGGGCTGACGTCCTGGTACTCGTCGACGACGAAGTGCTGGTACTGACGGCGCACGTGGTCGGCGATGTCGTGACGGTCCTGGAGGATGCCGACGGTGAGCAGCAGCACGTCCTCGAAGTCGATCACCGCCCTGTCCCGCTTCAGCTGCTCGTACATCGCGTAGATCTGCGAGAGCTCGGCCGGGTCGCGTGGGGCGTCGCGCTGCGTCTTCGCGACGGCGGCCGGATAGTCGGCCGGGACGGTCTGCGTGACCTTGGCCCACTCGATCTCGCTCGTGGCGTCCCGCAGTTCGTTGCGGTCCAGCCGGATCCCGCAGCGGGCCGCGGCCTCGGCGACCAGCTGGACCTTGCGCTCCACCAGCCGCGGGAGCTCGCCACCGACTGCTTTCGGCCAGAAGTACTGGAGCTGACGCAGCGCGGCGGAGTGGAACGTGCGGGCCTGCACACCCGTCGCGCCGAGCTGGCGGAGCCGCCCCCGCATCTCGCCGGCGGCACGGTTGGTGAAGGTGACGGCGAGCACGGTCGTCGGCTGGAGGATCCCGGCACGCACCCCGTAGGCGATGCGGTGCGTGATCGCCCGCGTCTTGCCCGTCCCGGCTCCGGCCAGCACGCACACGGGTCCTCCGAGGGCCAGCGCGACCTCGCGCTGCTCCGGGTCGAGCCCGTCGAGCACGGCGTCCGCGGAGTCGGGGACCTGTGGGAAGAGGGTGGAATGCGTTGCTGCTGTCACCCCGCCATGCTGCCAGGTCGCGCGGGGCCGGTGCGGCGGTTGTCCACAGGGCCCGGCGTTTGTCGTACCGGTGGCAGCGGGCGGGAATGGCTCTCGGCCCGCGTGCGTTGGCCCAGTGCGGGAAGGTACGTGCGCGTACTGTCCCGACTTCCCAGTGAGACGTACGAGACAAGGGAGCACCGACGACATGCCGGGCACTGTGACGATGTACAGCACCACATGGTGCGGCTACTGCCGCCGGCTCAAGGGCCAGATGGACCGCGAAGGCATCGCGTACACCGAGGTCAACATCGAGCAGGACCCGGCTTCTGCGGCGTTCGTCGAGAAGGCGAATGGCGGAAACCAGACGGTTCCCACTGTCCAGGTGGTCCCCTCCGGCGGTGGCGCCGAGGTCGTGATGACCAACCCCAGCCTCGCCCAGGTGAAGCAGGCGCTCGGCGTCTGAATCCCTGCCACGCGCCATCCCGCCGCGTCCTCGCGGCACACGACCCCTGACCGGCCTGGAGCCGGCCAGGGGTTCTGCGTCTCCGGGGGTACGCACGCGTGCCCGGCACCTGGCACCCGGCACCCGGCACCCGGCACTCGGCACTCGGCACTCGGCACTCGATACGCGCGTGCCCGCTGCCGCTCGCACGACCGGGTACGCGCGTGCCCCGGGTCCCGCCGCACGGTGGATAGGATCCGGGAGGTTCGGCGACCCGCGGGAGCGGCGAGCGTGGCGCGCGACTGTTCGCAGGGGGCACGGATGACGTGGCACGGGACCGTCGCGACGGAACTCATGGACGGGCCGGCCGCAGCGCGGGCCGAGGACGCGTTCAGGCTGATCTACGCCGAGGCGTTCGCCGAGCATCCCTACGACGAGACCGAGGACGATGTCGCCGCGGCCTTCCGCCGCTTCCCCGTCCAGGTCCGCAGACCCACCTTCCGCGCGGCCTCCGCCCGTACCGGGGACGGCGAGCCGGTCGGCATGGCGTACGGCCACACCCTCGGCGCCGACACGGGCTGGTGGGACGAACTGACCGTGCCCGTGCCCGACGACGTACGGCGCGAGGACGGGCAGCGCACCTTCGGGTTCCTGGAGCTCGCGGTTCGCCGAGTGTGGCGCGGGCAGGGTGTCGCACGGCGTCTGCACGAGACTCTGCTCGACGGCCTCACGGCCGAGCGGGTGCTGCTGAACGTCCACCCGGGCAGCGCGGCGGCGTCGGCCGCCTACCGCGCCTGGGGATACCGCAGGATCGGCGAGGCACGGCCGTGGGGCGGGAGCGGGGAACTCCATGACGTGATGCTGCTCGACCTGAGCTGAGAACCGCACGTCACCTGCGCTGAGGGCCGCACGTCGGCACCCTCGTCCGGCGGCGGCACCCGCGTGCGGAGGTGACGGCACGGGCGTCCGGCGGCGGCGAGGAGCCGATGCCCCTCCTCGTCGCCGTAGCCGGGTACTCGCGTGTCCGGCGTGGTTCTCAGGCGGTGCTGCCCGGCCTGGGGAGCGGCTTGCCGTACCAGAGCTCGATCAGCCGGGCGGCGATGGAGACGCCGAACGGGGGGAGCACCTCGCCCGACTCGAAGGCCTTCGTCAGCTCCTCGCGGGAGAACCAGCGGGCCTCCTCGATCTCCTCGCCGTCCACGTTGATCTCCGAGGACGTGGCCCGGGCCATGAAGCCCAGCATCAGGCTGGAGGGGAACGGCCAGGGCTGGCTGGCGACGTACTCGACCTCGCCCACGGTCACCCCCGCCTCCTCGAACACCTCACGCGCCACGGACTGCTCGATCGACTCCCCCGGCTCCACGAAACCGGCGAGCGTCGAGAAGCGGCCCTCGGGCCAGTGGACCTGGCGGCCCAGCAGCGCACGGTCCTGGTCGTCGGTGACGAGCATGATCACCGCGGGGTCGGTCCGGGGGTAGTGCTCCGCCCCGCAGGCCTGGCAGCGGCGGATGTGGCCTGCCGCGGCGATCACGGTGCGCTCGCCGCAGCGCGAGCAGAAGCGGTGCAGCCGCTGCCAGTTCTCCAGGGCGACGGCGTGCACCATCAGTCCGGCGTCTCGCGGGCCGAGAAGCATGCCCGCCTCGCGCAGCCCGGCGGCGCGCGCGGACTGGTCCATGCGGCCCGGCAGGGAGTCCTTCTGCAGCGCGAAATAGCGGACGCCGTCCGCGTCCGTGCCCAGGAAGTAGCGGTGGGTCTCGGTCAGCGGCGCCTCGAAGGAGGGCGTCATGACGAGCTCGGTGCCGCCGTCGGGGGTGTCGTCGATGAGTGCCTGGCCTCCGGAGACGACGAAAACCCTGGTCGTCGGGTGGCTCCAGGCAGCGGCGAGCCAGGCCTCGTCGAGCCGGTGGTGCGCTGCGCGGTCGATACCGCTGGGCGCGGTGAGACCGATCGGACGGTCTGCGGTGGCGTTGTCGAAGGTGCTCACAGGTGCTTCCTACTCCCCCGGGGGTGGATCGGGCGTTCAGAGATTCAGCGGAGCGCGGTGGCCAGCTCGCCCCACAGATGGGCGGCGGTCTCCACGCCATTGAGGAGGAGGTCCAGTTCGACCTTCTCGTCGGGTCCGTGCCAGCCGTCGGACGGCACGGAGATGCCCAGGAAGAGGACGGGCGCCCCGAGCACGTCCTGAAGGTCGGCGGCCGGGCCCGAACCTCCCTCACGGGTGAAGAGGATCCTGGTCCCGAAGGCGCGGCCCATGGCACGGGCCACCGCCTGCAGGGCGGGGTGGTCCAGCGGTGTCAGGCAGGGGCGGGTGGCCGGGGCGAAGGTGATCCGGTGGCGGACACCGGCCGGGATCCGTGCCTCGGCCCAGGCGCGGACCGCTTCCTGCACACGTTCCGGGTCCTGGCCCGCGACCAGCCGGAAGCTCAGCTTCACCGACGCGGACGAGGGGATGACGGTCTTGCTGCCGGCGCCCTGGTAGCCACCGCCGATGCCGTTGACCTCCGCGGTGGGGCGGGCCCAGACGCGTTCGAGGGTGGAGTAGCCGGCCTCGCCCGCGGTGGCCTGCGAGGCGGCCGTGCGCAGCCAGGTGGCCTCGTCGAAGGGCAGTTGCGCGAAGAGAGCCCGCTCCGTCTCGGTGAGCTCGGCGACCCCGTCGTAGAAGCCGGGGACGGCGACCCTGCCGTCCTCGTCGTGGAGAGCGGCGACCAGGCGGGCGAGTGCGGTCGCCGGGTTCGGGACGGCACCGCCGAAGGACCCGGAGTGGATGTCCTGGGACGGCCCGTGCAGCTCGATCTCGCATTCGGCGAGGCCGCGCATGCCGGTGCAGACGGTGGGGGTGTTCTCGTCCCACATGCCGGTGTCGGAGACGATCACGACGTCCGCGGCGAGGCGGTCCGCGTGCTCCTCGGCCAGCGCCCGGAAGTGGGGTGAGCCGGACTCCTCCTCGCCCTCGACGAGGAGCTTGAGGTGCACGGCGGGGGTGGTGCGGCCCGTCGCGGCGAGGTGGGCGCGGACACCGAGTGTGTGGAAGAACACCTGGCCCTTGTCGTCGGCGGCACCCCGCCCGTACATCCGGCCGTCGCGGATCACCGGTTCGAACGGGTCGGTGCTCCAGCCGTCCTCACGGGCCGCCGGCTGCACGTCGTGGTGACCGTAGACGAGCACGACGGGTGCGTCGGCGTCGTCCGACGGCCACTCGGCGAAGACCGCCGGGGCGCCGGGTGTCTCCCAGATCTCGGTGACGGGGAACCCGGTCTCGGACAGCTTGGCGGACAGCCATTCGGCACTGCGCCGTACGTCCTTCTCGTGCTCGGGCTGAGCGGACACGGACGGGATGCGCAGCCACTCGGCGAGGTCGTCGAGGAAGGTCGTGCGGTGCTGCTCCGTGTACGTGCGGACGGCGCTGTCCGGGGTGTCGCTCATGCTCATGAGCCTATCGGCCTCACGGAGGTGGCTCGTCCAGCAGGAGCCTCTCCAGCTCCTCCCGCCCCGGCAGCCCGGCGGGGTGGACGGTCTCCCCTGTGCGTACGTACAGGAAGGTCGCGGTCACCGCGTCCAGCGGCAGGCCGTGCAGCTCGGCCCAGGCCAGGCGGTAGACGGCGAGCTGCAGCGGATCGGCCGTGCGGTGCCGGGAGGTCTTCCAGTCGACGATCTCGTACGTGTCACCCGTGCGGTACACCGCGTCGATCCGGCCCCGGATCACCCGGCCCCCGAGAGCGATCTGGAACGGGGTCTCGACGCGGTACGGAGTGCGCCGGGCGTACGCGGTGCGCTCGAAGGCTTCCTTGAGCTCGGCGAGGTCGCGTTCGTCGGCGATCTCCGCGTCGCTCTCGTCGCCCCCGGGGAGTTCGTCGGGGCCGAGCATCGGCAGCGGCAGTTCCTCGAACCGGGACTCCACCCAGGCGTGGAAGCGGGTGCCCCGGCGCGCGGCGGGCTGTGGGGGCCTGGGCATGGGCCGGGCGAGCTCCCGCGCGAAGCCCTCCGGGTCGTCGGCGAGGTGCAGCAGCTGGGTGGCGGAGAGCGTGGCCGGTACGACGACGTCCCGCACGGTGGCGCGGGCACGGCGCAGCTCACCGGCGAGGGCGTCGAGATCGCGGTCCCAGGAGGCGAGGGTGCGGGACTCCTCCGGGGTGAGACCCGCGTCCAGGGGGGCGCGCGCGCCGGGCACGTGCGGTGCTCGGGCGGAGAGGGGCGCGTGCGGCTCGGCGGGTGCCGGCCCCACGGACGGTGCCTCGACGGGCGGAACCGCCCCGGGTCCCGGGAACCGCCGACGGCCGCCCGGGGACGGGTACGGAGCTCCGGCGTCCTCGTTCGGCGGCTCCTCGCCGTACGGCCGCTCGTCCTCGTGCGGAGGCTCCTCGCCGTACGGCGGCTCCTCCTCGTAGGGGGGCTCCTCGCCGTACGGCGGCTCGTCCTCGTGCGGAGGCTCGTCGTACGAGGGCGGACCGGGTGCGTGGACCGGCTCTTCGTACGTGTCGGGAACGGGAGTGGCCGCCAGCGCCTCCAGGTGGGCCAGGACCGTGTCCCGGGCGGCTCGGCGGCGGGCCATCGCGGTGCCGTCCAGCGGGAGCGGCCACGGCTGGTCGGCGTCCTTCCGCCGGAGCTCCGGGTTCTCCTCGTCCTCATCGGGCTCGTCCGCCCAGACCTCGATCTCACCGTGTCCTGCCGCGCAGTGCTCGTACAGCGCGTCCAGGAAGGCGGACGGCCCCCGGGGCTTCTTCTGGGAAGGGCCCCACCAGTGGCCGGAGCCAAGGAGCAGGCTGCGGGGGCGGGTGAAGGTGACGTACCCGAGGCGGAGTTCCTCGGTGTGCTGGTGCTCCTTCATCTCCTCCTTGAACGCCTTCAGGCCCCTGGCGTCGAACGTGTCGAGGGCCGGAAGCGTGGGCGCGTCCCCGCGCAGGGCGTGCGGCAGGACCTGCGGCTGCGAGGTCCACGCCTCCCGGGCACGCGTGCTGGGGAACTGACCGGTGACCAGTCCCGGTACGGCGACGACGTCCCACTCCAGGCCCTTGGACTTGTGGGCGGTGAGGACCTTCACCGTGTTCTCGCCGCCGGGCAGGGCGTTGTCCAGGCCCTTCTCGTACTGCGCGGCGGTCCGCAGGAAACCCAGGAAGGCGAGGAGGGTCGCGCTCCCGTCCACCGCGGCGAAGCCGGCCGCGACGTCCAGGAAGTTGTTCAGGGTCTCCCGGCGGCGGGCGGCCAGGGCGTGCGGCGACGCGGAGAGCTCCACCTCCAGGCCGGTGGTCGCGAGGACCCGGTGCAGTACGTCCATGAGGGGGTCGGCCAGTGAGCGGCGCAGATCGCGCAGTTCGGTGGCGAGACGGGCGAAGCGGACGCGCGCCTCGGCGGAGAACGGCAGCTGGTCGTCCTCGGCGCCGCCGGCCTCCAGGAACGTGTCGAGGGCGTCGGCGAGCGAGATCACCTCGGCGGGATCGACGCCCTCGACGGCCTCGGCCAGGCGGCGGTCCGGGTCCGTGCCGTCGTCCCCGGGCGAGGAACGGTGGACGAGGAGACGAGCGCGGCGCCCCAGGAGGGCGAGGTCGCGCGGCCCGATGCGCCAGCGCGGGCCGGTGAGGAGCCGGACCAGCGAGGCGTTGGCGCCGGGGTCCTGGAGCACCTCGCAGACGGCGACGAGGTCGGCCACCTCGGGCAGGTGCAGCAGCCCTGAGAGGCCGACGACCTCCACGGGGACGTCCCGCTCGACGAGCGCCGCCTGGATCCGGGGGAAGTCGCCCGCGGTCCTGCACAGGACGGCGATCTCCCCGGGTGGTGTTCCGGTCCGCACGAGGTGGGTGAGGGAGTCACCGAGCCACTGGATCTCCTCGGAATGCGTGCGCAGGAGGGCGCAGCGCACCGTGCCGTCCCGCTCGGCCCCGGGGGCGGGTCGCAGTGCCTCGACCCCTTCGTGCATGGCGCGCAGGGGCTCGGCGAGACCGTTGGCGAGGTGGAGCAGCCGGCCGCCGCTGCGGCGGTTCTCGCTGAGGGAGTAGCGGGTGGCGGGGGTGCCGTCGGCGTGCGGGAAGTGGTGCGGGAAGTCGTCGAGGTTGGCCACGGAGGCTCCGCGCCAGCCGTAGATCGCCTGGCAGGGGTCGCCGACCGCGGTGACGGCGTGGCCCGCCGTGCCGCCGTCCCCGCCCCCGCCGAAGAGCGAGGCCAGCAGCAGCCGCTGGGCCACGGAGGTGTCCTGGTACTCGTCGAGCAGGACGACCCGGTACTCCTCGCGGAGGATCGCGCCGACCTCGGGCCGGGTGAGGGCGAGCTCGGCGGAGAGAGCGATCTGGTCGCCGAAGTCGAGGAGGTCACGGCTGCGCTTGGCCTCGCGGTAGCGCCGGGCCAGTCCGAGGAGTTCGCGGCGGGCCTGGGCCGTCTCGGGGATCTTGCGCAGCTCGGCGTTGGTCAGCCGGGCCGTCTCCAGGGCGCGGAGGAGAGCGGTGTCGTAGTCGAGGAGCTGCTCGGGGCCTGTGAGGTGCTCGGCGAGTTCGGCGTCCAGGGCCAGCAGGTCGCTGACGAGGGTGGGGAAGGACCTGGTCAGCGCGGGGTAGGGGCCGGGCGCCTCGCGCAGCACCCGGGCTGCGAGCTGGTAGCGCGTGGCGTCGGCGAGGAGGCGGCTGGTGGGTTCGAGGCCGATCCGCAGGCCGTGGTCGGTGAGGAGCCGGCCGGCGAAGGCGTGGTAGGTGGAGATGCTCGGCTCGCCCGGCGGGTCGTCGGGGTCGATGACGTCCGGGTCGGTGACCCCGGCCGCGACGAGGGCCTTGCGCACTCGCTCGGCGAGCTCCCCGGCGGCCTTGTTCGTGAAGGTCAGGCCGAGTACCTGCTCCGGGGCGACCTGTCCGGTCCCCACCAGCCACACCACCCGGGCGGCCATCACCGTGGTCTTGCCCGAGCCCGCTCCGGCCACGATCACCTGCGGGGCGGGCGGCGCGGTGATGCAGGCCGTCTGCTCCGGGGTGAAGGGGATCCCGAGGAGGTCCTTGAGCTGCTCGGGATCGGTGATGCGGGAGGACACTCCAGAGAGGCTAACCGGAGGCACCGACAACGCCCTCCCGCCCGGAATCCGTCGGTGCGCTCATTCGATGATCTGACCGCCTTCGGGCTGTGCGCTGCACGACGCCTTGAAGGCGCAGTGGGTGCAGTGCTGGCCGGCGGTGGGGGTGAAGCGCTCGTCCAGGACACGTCCCGCCGCCGTCGCCAGCAGGTCGGAGACCCATTCCCCGGAGAGGGGTTCCTGGGCCTGCACCTTGGGAAGGGCGTCGCCGCCCTCCTTCTTCGGGGCGGGCTGGCGCAGCTGGACGAGCTCGGCTCCCCCGGCTTCCGGGCGGCGGCCGTCGAAGACCTCGTCGACGGCGCCCTCCCTGACCGCCAGCTGGTAGACGGCGAGCTGGGGGTGGGAGGCCACCTCGTCCTTCGTCGGCGCCCCCTTGCCGGTCTTGAAGTCGACGACGTACGCCCGGCCCTCGGCGTCCTGCTCGACCCGGTCCATGGAGCCACGGATGCGCACGGCGTACTCGCCGGCTTCGAGGGTGACGTCGAAGTCGTGCTCGCTGGCGGCGGGGGTGCGCCCGGCGCGGTCCATGACGTGCCAGCGCAGGAAACGCTCCAGGGCGGCGCGCGCCGTCTCCTTCTCCTGCTGCGACTTCCACGGGGCGTCGAAGACCAGGCCGTCCCAGACGGAGTCCAGGCGCTCCATCAGGACGTCCAGGTCCGCGGCGGTTCGCCCGGACGCCACCTCGTCGGCCAGTACGTGGACCACGTTGCCGAAGCCCTGGGCGGCCGTCGCCGGGGCGTCGGCCTTCACCTCCCGGCCCAGGAACCACTGGAGGGCGCAGGTGTTGGCGAGCTGGTCGAGCGCGCTCCCGGAAAGCGCGACGGGGCGGTCCCGGTCGCGCAGCGGCACCTCGGAGAGGGTCGGCTCGTTCAGCCCCCACCAGCGATGCGGATGGGCGGCGGGGACCAGCGGCTGGCCCTCGTCGTCGGTGAGCGCGGCGAGCCGGGCGAGGCGGTGCGCGGCAGCGTCGCGCAGGGCCTCGGAGGCGGCCGGGTCGACGGTCGTGGCGCGGAGCTCGGCGACGAGTGAGGCGACCGCGAGCGGCCGGCGGGGCCGGCCGGTGACGTCCCGGGGCTCCTCCCCGAGCTCGGTGAGGAAGCGGGACGGCTGGTCGCCGTCGTCCGCCGGAGCCTTCACGGCGGTGACCACCAGGCGCTCACGGGCGCGGGTCGCCGCGACGTAGAAGAGGCGGCGTTCCTCCGCGAGGATGGCCCCCGGGGTGAGCGGCTCGGCGAGACCGTCGCGCCCGATCCGGTCCGCCTCCAGGAGCGATCCGCGCCGGCGCAGGTCGGGCCAGAGCCCTTCCTGCACTCCGGCGACGACCACCAGGCGCCATTCCAGGCCCTTGGAGCGGTGCGCGGTCATCAGGCGTACGGCGTCGGGGCGTACGGCACGCCGGGACAGGGTGTCGGCGGCGATGTCCTGGGCGTCGATCTCCTCCAGGAAGTTGAGCGCGCCGCGCCCGCCGGTGCGTTCCTCGGCCCGTGCGGCGGTCTCGAAGAGGGCACACACCGCGTCGAGGTCACGGTCGGCGTTGCGGCCGGCCGCGCCGCCGCGCAGCGCGGCCCGCTCCAGCCGGCCGGGCCAGGGGGTGCCGCTCCACAGGGTCCACAGGGCCTCCTCGGCGGTGCCGCCGCCCTCCAGGAGTTCGCGCGCCTTGCGCAGGAGCGCGCCGAGGCGCTGGGCTCCGCGGGCGTACGCGGGGTCGTGCGTGACCAGGCGTTCGGGCTCGGCGAGTGCCTGGGCCAGCAGTTCACCGGAAGGCGGGGGCACCCGCTGCCCGGCGGCCCGCTCCTCGTCGCGCAGCGCCCGGCCGAGCCGGCGCAGGTCGGCGGCGTCCATGGAACCGAGGGGCGAGCCGAGGAGAGCGAGGGCGGTCTCGGTGTCGATCCAGCCTTGCACTCCCCCGCCCTCGGCGGCGGCATCCCGGTCCTCTGGCCCCTCGCCGTCGGCGGCTTCCCGGCCCTCTGGCCGCTCACCCTCGGCGGCGACCCGCCCCTGTGCCCCCTCGCCGTCGGCGGCCGGCCCGTCCCGGTGGTCGGGCGCGGCACCGCGCAGGGCCGCGGTGGCGACCGTTCGCAGGGCGGTGAGCAGCGGGGCGACCGCGGGCTCGTGACGCAGCGGCAGATCGTCGCCGTCCACCTCCAGGGGGACCCCTGCCGAGGTGAGCGCCCGGCGCACGGCCGGGATCGAACGTCCGCCGGCGCGCACGAGGACCGCCATGTCCCTCCACGCCACACCCTCCTCCAGGTGCGCGCGCCGGAGCAGGTCGGCGATGTTCTCCAGCTCCGTGGAGGCCGTCGGGTAGGTGTACGCCTCGACCCGGCCGCCGTCGCGCACGGCGGACAGCTCGCGGTGGGCGCGGACCTTGTCCGAGGGCAGCCGGGTGAGCGGCATCCGGCGGGTGAGCAGCCGGGTGGCCGCGAGCAGCCGCGCGCCGGAGCGGCGCGAGGTCGTGAGGACACCGACCGGGGCGGGCGCCCCGTCGGCGCGGCGGAAGGTGTCGGGGAAGTCGAGGATGCCGTTCACGTCGGCGCCGCGGAAGGCGTAGATCGACTGGTCGGGGTCGCCGAAGGCGATGAGTGTCCGGCCGCCCCCCGTCCCCGGTGCGCCGCTCCCCGGGTTTCCGGCCAGCGCGTGCAGCAGCCGTACCTGGGCGGGGTCGGTGTCCTGGTACTCGTCCACGAGTACGGCGTCGTAGCTCCGGGCCAGCACGGCGGCCACCTCGGGCCGCTCGGTCAGCAGGACCGCCCGGTGGACGAGTTCCGCGTAGTCCAGGACGCCCTGGGCGTCGAGGACGTCCAGGTACTCGGCGAGGAACTCGGCGGCGGCGCTCCAGTCGGGGCGGCCGGTGCGGCGCGCGAAGGCGGCCAGCGCGTCGGGTCCCAGGCCGAGCTCGCGGCTCCGGGCCAGCACCGCGCGCACCTCGTCGGCGAAGCCGCGGGTGGTCAGGCAGGCCCGCAGCTCGTCGGGCCAGCGGACATGGGCCAGCCCCGCCCGTTCCAGGCCGAGCTGGCCGGCGAGGAGCTCGCGCACGGTGACGTCCTGTTCGGGGCCGGAGAGCAGGCGCAGCGGCTCGGCGAACAGGTCAGCGTCCTGGTGGGCGCGGACCAGGGCGTAGCAGTACGAGTGGAAGGTGGTGGCCTGCGGGCCCCGGGTGCCGCCGAGCCGGGCCGCCATCCGGTCGCGCAGTTCGACGGCCGCCTTGCGGCTGAAGGTGAGGACGAGGATGCGGGCCGGGTCGGTCCCGTCGGCCACGCGCCGTGCGACCGATTCGACCAGCGTCGTGGTCTTGCCCGTGCCCGGCCCCGCGAGGACCAGCAGCGGACCGTCGCGGTGATCAACCACCGCGCGCTGCGCCGCGTCCAGGAGAGGGGGGTCCGCGGATCCCGGTGGCGTACGCACCAGCCGGTACGCGCCCGGAGCCCGCCGCCGTGCCTGACGGTGCGGGCTGTGCCGGGTGGTGGAGGAGGAGCTCACGTGGATCGCCGGTCCTGGTGGGTGTACTCGGTCTGCTGGTGCGGCTGCCGTGACGGCCTCATGACGACAGCCGGACGGTGACGGAAACGGATGAGGGAGCGGAGCGTGCCGCGTGTGGACGACGCTACGCCAGCGGCAGGACGGAAACCGGGTGATGGACCGCGTCCCCCGTCACATGTGCGCCCCGGCGGCCGGGTCCCTCCCCTTCACCGGCCCGGCGCCTGTCCCGTCGGGGCAGGATGGCGGAAGCTGTCAGATGTGAGCTTTGTCGCCCGCGTCCGGAGCACCGGTCGCGCCGTCCCACCTGGCCCGCCTCATGTCGAGGCGCGGAAGGTGCCCGTCCGCCCCGTTCGCGGCTTCGCGCAGCGGGGTGCCCTCCTCGCGGTAGTGGTCCAGCGCCCGCAGTTCGTGGCCCGGCAGCAGCGCCCCGTCCGACCGCACCACACGCCACCAGGGCACGGCGGATCCGTACAGCGCCATCACCCGTCCGACCTGTCTCGGCCCGCCGTCGCCGAGCCACTCCGCGATGTCCCCGTACGTCATGACGCGGCCCGGGGGGATCAGGTCGGCCACGTCCAGGACCCGCTCCGCGTAGACGGGCAGCTCGTCGGTCACGGGAGTGGCGGGCGGGGCGCCGGGCCGGTCACCGCTCGTCCGGTCTTCGCTCATCCGTCACATCCTGCCGTACGCCACCGACAGCCGGGAGTGCCCGGTGTCGTCCTGGTCACACAGCGTGCAAGACGGGGCGAAGCCGCGTATGTTGCGCATCGCGCCTGTGCCGTGCACCCTGATGCCCCCCTCTGTCCGCAGGCCGTGCCACCATCATGCGGGCGGTGACCGGTGATACGAGAACACGAAGATTCATCAGAGGCGAAGGAGCAGGGCGTGCAGCCACCGAAGGCGGCGGACGCCTCTGACGCCGAGCCGCGTCCGGACGCGTCGGAGGCGGGGGAGGCCCCCGAGCAGGACGGCAAGCCCCTCGCGGGCTCGACCCTCGCGTCCGCGGACGCCGCGCTGAGCGATCGTGTCTCGGGCGACGAGCCGCTGCTGCCCGCCCGGGTGCACCGCCCTTCGGACCTGCTGCGGCTCCTCGTCGGCGTCCTCGCGATCGCGCTGCTGTTCTCCATCGCCGCCTTCGCCCAGGGCACCACCACCGGCCTCGAGGACGACATCTCCAAGGGCACCGACCAGGCGCCCGACCTGCTGATCAAGCTCGCGGGTCTGGTCTCCAGCATCGCCGTGCTCCTGGTGCCGGTCGCCTTCGCGATCGAGCGCCTCGTGAAGCGCGACGGTCTGCGGATCGCGGACGGTGTGCTCGCCGCGGTGCTGGCCCACGGGGTGACCCTGGCCACCGACCTCTGGGTCGCCAGATCGGCCTCCGGCACCATCCGGGACGCGCTGACCCAGCCGCAGCCCGGGGACGCGCTCACCGACCCCGTGCACGGCTATCTCGCACCCGTCATCGCCTACATGACGGCCGTCGGGATGGCCCGCAGACCCCGGTGGCGGGTCGTGCTGTGGGTGGTGCTGCTCCTGGACGCCTTCGCGATGCTGGTCGGGGGCTACACCACACCGTTCTCGATCGTCCTCACCGTGCTGATCGGCTGGACGGTGGCGTACGGCACCCTGTACACCGTCGGCTCACCGAACGTACGCCCGACCGGCCAGCACCTGATGGCCGGTCTGCGGCACGTCGGCTTCCGGCCGGTCGCCGCGATGCGCACCGAGGAGGCTCCGGAGAGCGTCGAGCAGAGCGACCGGGGCCGCCGCTATCTGGTCACCCTGGAGGACGGGCCACCGCTGGACGTGACGGTCGTCGACCGTGAACAGCAGGCCCAGGGCTTCTTCTACCGGGTGTGGCGCAGGCTCACCCTGCGCACCATCACCCAGCGCCGCTCCATCCAGTCGCTGCGCCAGGCCCTGGAGCAGGAGGCGCTCCTGGCGTACGCGGCGATCGCCGCCGGGGCCAACGCTCCCAAGCTGATCGCCACGTCCGAGCTGGGCCCGGACGCGGTGATGCTCGTGTACGAGCACATCGGCGGGCGCTCGCTGGACGCCATGGAGGACGAGGAGATCACCGACGAGCTGGTCCGGGGCGCCTGGCGGCAGGTGCGGGCACTCCAGTCGCGGCGCATCGCGCACCGCAGGCTGACCGGTGACGCGATCCTGGTGGATCGTTCCGGCACGGTGTTCGTCACCGATCTGCGCGGTGGCGAGATCGCCGCGGGTGACCTGATCCTGCGCATGGACGTCGCCCAGCTGCTCACCACCACGGGTCTGCGCGTGGGTGCCGAGCGGGCCGTCGCCGGGGCCCTGGCCGTGCTCGGGCCCGACGCCGTCGCCGACTGTCTGCCGCTGCTGCAGCCGATCGCGCTGAGCCGCTCCACCCGGGCGACGCTGCGCAGGCTCGCCCGGGAGCGTTCGCAGCGCGAGCGTGAGGCGGTGCTGGAGGCTTCGCAGGCGGCGAAGCAGGCGAAGGCCGAGGAGCACGACGCCTCCGCGGCCGGCGACCGCAAGGCCGCCCGCAAGTCGCTCCGTACGGAGAAGCAGGCCGAGAAGCGGGCGATGGACGACGCCCTGGAAGAGGCCCGCGAGGAGGACATGCTGGCCCAGATCCGCCGGCAGGTGCTGCTGATCAGGCCGCAGGCGCCGGTCGAGCCGGTACGGCTGGAGCGCATCAAGCCACGTACTCTCTTCAGCTTCATCGCGGGTGCGATCGCCGCCTACTTCCTGATCTCGCAGGTCACCGAGGCCGACTTCGGCACGGTCGTGGAGCAGGCCGAATGGGGCTGGGTGGCGGCGGCCCTGGGCTTCTCGGCTCTGAGCTACGTCGCCGCGGCCATGAGCCTTCTGGGCTTCGTGCCCGAGCGGGTGCCGTTCGGGAAGACCGTGCTGGCACAGGTGGCGGGGTCGTTCGTGAAGATCGTGGCACCGGCCGCGGTCGGCGGCGTGGCACTGAACACGCGCTTCCTGCAACGCGCCGGGGTACGCCCGGGGCTCGCCGTCGCCAGCGTCGGCGCGTCCCAGTTGTTCGGTCTCGGCTGCCACATCCTCCTCCTCGCTCTCTTCGGTTACCTGACGGGCACGGAGAAGACCCCGGACTCCCTCACCCCGTCGAGGACGGTCATCGCCGGCCTGCTCACGGTCGCCGTGCTCGTGCTGGTCGTGACCGCGATCCCGTTCCTCCGGAAGTTCGTCGTCACCCGGGTGCGGTCACTGTTCGCCGGCGTCGTACCGCGCATGCTCGACGTCGTGCAGCGCCCGCAGAAGCTCGTCACGGGCATCGGCGGGATGCTGCTGCTGACCGGACTGTTCGTGCTGTGCCTGGACGCGTCGATCCGCGCGTTCAGCGGTCCCGACGTCCCCCAGCTCAGCTACGCGAGCATCGCCGTCGTCTTCCTCGCGGGCAACGCCCTGGGCTCGGCCGCGCCGACCCCGGGCGGCATGGGCGCGGTCGAGGGTGCGCTGACCCTGGGTCTGATCGCGGTCGGCCTGCCGAAGGAGGTCGCGGCGCCCGCGGTGCTGCTGTACCGCGTCATGACCCTGTGGCTGCCGGTGCTTCCCGGATGGCTCTGCTTCAACCAGCTGACCCGGAAGGGCGAGCTCTAGAACATCCGCGCGAGGCAGGGCCACTCGCTTGGCCCACGCCCCGCGCGCCGCCCCACGCCCCGCCGCACGATGGGGGCATGAGGACTTCCCCCGCCCTGCGTGCCGCTGCCCTCGCCGCCACCGCCACCGTGCTCCTGCCGCTGGCGGCCTGTTCGGACGACGGCGACGACGGAGGTACGGAGGCGAGGCCCACGGTGGCCGCGACCGCGGCCCCCACGGCGACGCCCCGGGAGCTCGCCTCCCAGAAGCTCGACTGGCAGCCCTGCCCGGCGCCCAGCACGGCCCAGGGCAGCGGCACGGCTCCCTCCCCGCTGCCGGGCGGGGCCGCCTGGGAGTGCTCCTTCATGGACGCGCCCCTCGACTGGGGGGACCCGGACGGCCGGACCATCGAACTCGCCCTCATCCGCGCCGCCGCCAAGGACAAGGACCGGCGGATCGGCTCGCTGATCTTCAACTTCGGCGGCCCCGGCGCCTCCGGCGTCGCCACGCTTCCGTCCTTCGGCACCGACTACGACGCCCTGCGCACCCGCTACGACCTGGTGAGCTTCGACCCGCGCGGGGTCGGCCGCAGCGAAGGCGTGGAGTGCTCGGACGACGCGGCACTCGACGCGCGCTACGAGCAGGACGGCACCCCGGACGACGCCGAGGAGGAGAAGGAGTTCGTCGAGGACCTCAAGTCATACATCGCGGACTGCGAGAAGAACTCCGGGGACGAACTGCCCTACGTCGGCACGACGAACGCGGCCCGGGACATGAACCTGCTGCGCCAGGTGCTCGGGGACGACAAGCTGTACTACTTCGGGATCTCGTACGGCACCGAACTGGGCGGCGTCTACGCCCATCTCTACCCGAAGAACGTCGGAAGGGCCGTCCTGGACGCCGTCGTCGATCCGACGGAGGACTCCCTGGAGTCCTCGATCGGACAGGCGGAAGGCTTCCAGCTCGCCCTGGACAACTTCACCGCCGACTGTGCGGAGCGGGACGACTGCAAGCTCCCCGGAGCCACCTCGAAGGAGGTCCAGGACTGGATCGCCCGTCTCCTCGCCGACCTGGAGAAGAAGCCCGTCCCGGGGCTCGGCGAGCGGGAGCTGACCCAGACCCAGGCCACCACGGGCATCGCGTCGGCCCTCTACTCCCAGGAGACCTGGCCGCTGCTCGAACAGGGGCTCGACGAGGCGGACGGAGACAACGGCGGGCTGCTGCTCGCGCTCGCCGACTCGCTGAACGGCCGCTCCGAGGACGGTTCCTACGACAACTCGAACGCCGCCAACACCGCCGTCAACTGCGCCGACTCCGAGCAGCGGTTCACCCTGGAGCAGACACGGCAGGCGCTTCCCCGGTTCCGCGAGGCCTCCCCCGTCTTCGGTGACTACCTCGGCTGGGGGCTGATGGCCTGCACCGGCTGGCCCGTCGAGGGCGCGTGGGACTCCCCGGACGTCAGTGCGCCCGGCTCGGCCCCGATCCTGGTCATCGGCAACACCGGGGACCCGGCGACCCCGTACGCCGGGGCGAAGGCCATGGCCGCGGAACTCGGCAAGGGCGTCGGCGTCGAGCTCACCTACAAGGGCGAGGGGCACGGCGCGTACAACAGCGGCAGCACCTGTGTGCAGAAGGCCGTGGACGGCTATCTGCTGGAGGGGAAAGTGCCGAAGTCGGGAACGGTCTGCGGGTGACCGCTCGTTGGACGGCCGGACATCGGTGACGCCCGGACCGCTCCGGGTGCCCGGCCCGGGGGCTCAGGGGAGGAAGCGCGCATGCGCGTACGCGGACGTGGCCGCTCGGTCACCGCGGCGACCACGGCCGCCCTGCTGCTGACGGCGGTCCTCGCGGGATGCGACGGCGGCCCGGCGCAGCCGCAGTCGCAGTCACCGAACGGCTCGTCGCGGGAGCGCCAGGACCCGGAGCGCCAGGAGTCACCGGGGCACACGAAGACGCCGGGCACGTCCCGTCCGCTGGAGTGGAAGCGCTGCGCGGCTCCGGAGGGCGGCAGCGCGCCGGGCCCCGCATGGCGCTGCGCCACCCTCGACGTGCCCCTGGACCACGCAGAGCCGGAAGGCAGGACGATCGGCATCGCGCTGATCCGCAAGCCGGCCACGAGGAAGGGCGAGCGGCTCGGGTCGATGCTCTTCAACTTCGGCGGCCCCGGCGGCTCCGGCGTCGGCATCCTGCCGCGCGCCGCGGGTTCGTACAGGCAGCTCAACACCCGCTACGACCTGGTGGGCTTCGACCCGCGCGGCGTCGCGGCCAGTGCGGGGGTCCACTGCCGCAGCGACGAGGAGCAGGAGACCGCCTACCGCGAGGTGGACATGACCCCGGACACGGCGGCGGAGGAGGCCGCGTTCGTCGCCGACGGCACGGCCTTCGGCGCCGGCTGCGCACGCCTGTCCGGCACGGTGCTCCCCCACGTGGGCACCTCGAACGCCGCCCGGGACATGGAAGCGATCCGGGTGGCCCTCGGCGACCGGAAGCTGTCGTACTTCGGCGTCTCCTACGGCACGGAGCTCGGCGGTACGTATGCCCACCTCTTCCCGGACAAGGTCGGGAGGGTGGTGCTGGACGCCGTGGTCGACCCCACGGCCGACTCGGTCGGCCACGCGCGCAACCAGGCGAAGGGCTTCCAGCGGGCCCTGGAGAACTACCTGCGGGACCGCGGGCAGGACCCCGGCGCGGGCACACGGCGCATGGCGCGGCTGCTGGAGCGGATCGACGGCGATCCGCTGCCGACGGCCTCCGGCCGCGAGCTCAACGAATCGCTGGCCGTGCTCGGCATCGTGAAACCCCTCTACTCCAGGAGCGGCTGGCCCACCCTGACGGCCGCGCTCGACGAGGCGGAGAAGACGGGCCGGGGCGACCGGCTGCTGGCGCTGGCCGACACGTACAACGGCCGGGACGGGGACGGGCACTACGACGACCAGGCCCACTCCCAGCGGGCGATCTCCTGCGCCGACGCGAAGGCGAGACCGACGGCCGCCGAAGCCCGGGCACTGCTCCCCGAATTCCGGAAGCTGTCACCCGTCTTCGGCCCGTTCCTGGCGTGGGACACGGCCGGCTGGTGTGCGGGCTGGCCGGTCGAGGGAGAACGCGACACCCCTGAGGCGAGCGCTCCCGGCGCCGATCCGATCCTCGTCATCGGCACGACCGGCGACCCGGCGACCCCGTACGAGGGCGCGCGGCGGATGGCGGACGAGCTGGGCGAGGGGGTCGGCGTCATGGTGACCAACAAGGGCGAGGGACACGGCTCGTACGGCGGGAGCGCCTGTGTGACCGCCCTGGCCGACGCCTACTTCCTGGACGGAAAGGTCCCGGCCGACGGCCGCACCTGCTCCTGACGCCCTGGTACGCGAGAAGGGCCGGCCCCGTTCCTCCGGAGCCGGCCCCTCTGCGGTACGCGGGTCTAGTAGACCGGCTTCTCGGGCTCGATCTGGTTCACCCAGCCGATGACGCCGCCGCCGAGGTGCACCGCGTCGGCGAAGCCCGCCGACTTGAGGACCGCGAGGACCTCCGCACTGCGGACACCGGTCTTGCAGTTCAGGACGATGCGCCTGTCCTGGGGCAGGTCCTGGAGGGCGGTGCCCATCAGGAACTCGTTCTTCGGGACGAGCCGGGAGCCCGGGATCGAGACGATCTCGTACTCGTTCGGCTCACGGACGTCGATGAGCTCGATCTTCTCGTCGCCGTCGATCCACTCCTTGAGCTGCTTGGGAGTGATCGTGGAACCGGCCGCCGCCTCCTGGGCCTCCTCGGACACGACGCCGCAGAAGGCCTCGTAGTCGATGAGCTCGGTGACGGTGGGGTTCTCGCCGCAGACCGCGCAGTCGGGGTCCTTGCGGACCTTCACCTGGCGGTACTGCATCTCCAGCGCGTCGTAGATCATCAGACGGCCGACCAGCGGGTCGCCGATGCCGGCGAGCAGCTTGATGGCCTCGTTGACCTGGATGGAGCCGATGGACGCGCAGAGCACGCCCAGGACACCGCCCTCGGCGCAGGACGGAACCATCCCGGGCGGCGGGGGCTCCGGGTAGAGGCAGCGGTAGCAGGGACCGTGCTCGGACCAGAAGACGGACGCCTGGCCGTCGAAGCGGTAGATCGAGCCCCAGACGTACGGCTTGTTCAGCAGGACCGCGGCGTCGTTGACGAGATAGCGGGTGGCGAAGTTGTCCGTGCCGTCCACGATCAGGTCGTACTGCGCGAAGATGTCCATCACGTTCTCGGCTTCGAGCCGCTCCTCGTGAAGGACGACGTTCACCAGGGGGTTGATCCCCTGCACGGTCTCCTTGGCCGACTGGGCCTTGGACTTGCCGATGTCGGCCTGGCTGTGGATGACCTGGCGCTGCAGGTTCGACTCGTCGACCTCGTCGAACTCGACGATTCCGAGCGTGCCGACGCCGGCCGCGGCCATGTACATCAGAGCCGGCGAGCCGAGACCTCCGGCTCCGACACAGAGCACCTTCGCGTTCTTCAGCCGCTTCTGTCCGTCCATCCCGACATCCGGGATGATCAGGTGGCGGGAGTACCTGCGGACCTCGTCGACGGTGAGCTCAGCAGCTGGCTCGACCAGGGGTGGCAGCGACACAGGAACCTCAACAATGCAGGTGGTCGGTTTCTACGTACTTCATCTACGTACGGTTGTTCTCCCGTAACACTGCCACGCCGCTCCTCATTCCGAGATACCGGGTCCGATCCGCGAGACGAATTCGTCCCAGTAGCTGGGCAGTGCCGCGAATGGGTCGCTTTGTCCCCTCGTGCCGTCCCGGTCCGTGAAGAAGATCGTCCCCGCTCCCTGCCAGCGCGCGATGCGCATGGCCTCCTCCAGGTGGGTACGCGGGACGCCGTGGACGAAGTGGGCGAAACGGCCCGGCTCGTAGGCCGCGGTCCATTCGGCCACCTGAGACCAGCGGTAGTCGGTCCAGGGCCCGCGGAAGGTGACCAGCTGGTCGGCCGCCTCGGCGTAGCCGGGGTGCGGGTGGCCGTCGTGACCGAGGACCAGGTGCCCGCCCCCCTCGTCCGCGCTGTCGCTGTCGGCCAGGAGCGCGGTGAGCGTGCTCGTCAGCCGCCGGACGGCCGGGAGGCGGTCACGCTCGGCCGGGCAGTGGTGCAGATAGAACCCGCCGACGCGGTACCAGTCGAGGTAGGACTGGGCGTCGGAGATCAGCTCCCCGAAGGGCCGGCTGCCGAAGGCCAGGTCGAGGTGGCCGAGCAGCCTGCCCCCCGAGGCCCGGACGGTGTCGTCCGGGGCCTCCCCGTGCATCGCGCGTTCGCGGGCGTTGCGGAGGCGTCCGGCCGCCTCCAGGCAGTGCGGGTCGGGGCGGGCGCCCGGCCCGTTGTCGATGTTGAGGACCGCCCAGTGCAGGGGTGTGCCCGGCCGGTTGAGCCCGTCCCATTCCCCGGGGGCGAGGAGCGGATGGGCGTAACCGGGCACGCCCACACCGAGCTGTTCGGCGGCGCCCGCCCGCAGGACGGAGCCGGTGCTGCTCAGATACGGCATGCCGCCTCCATCCAGATGTCGGCGAGGGACTCCTCCAGATTGATCCGGGGGCGCCAGCCGAGCCGGTCCCTGGCGGTGCGGACGTCGGCCTGCTGCCAGGCTCCGCAGCCGTCGGGATAGGGGGACGGTGTCGCCCCGAGGTGTTCGACGACGGACTCCGCCGACGCCCGGGGGGCGCCGATGGGGAGGCGGGCGGGCGGCGCGTCCAGTTCGTGGAGCGCGCCCGCGTATCCGGCGACCCTGGCCAGAACGGCCGCCGCGTCGCGCAGCCGCACGGCCCGCCCCGTGCCGATGTTGACGACGCCCTGGGCCGCGGAGAGCGACGCGGCGTGCACCGCACGCGCCACATCGCGTACGTCGACGAAGTCACGCTGCACCCCGAGACCGCTGAGCTTCAGCTCCGGGTCGCCGGACTGCATCGCCCGGCGCATCGTCTCGGCGAGCCTGCCGAGCGGGGAGCCCGCCGGGGTCCCCGGGCCGACCGGCGAGAAGACCCGCAGGACGACCGCGTCCAGACCGGAGCCGAGGACGAGTTCGGTGGCGGCGAGCTTGCTGACGCCGTACGGACCTCCCGGGCGGGGCACGGCGTCCTCGGCCGTGGACGAGCCGGGCTGCGAGGGCCCGTACTCGGAGGCGCAGCCGACCTGGACGAGCCGCGCGCTGCACCCGCTCCGGCGCATGGCCTCACAGACCGTCGCGACGGCGACGGTGTTGTGGCGGGTCAGGTCGCGGGCGCCGCCGCGGGTGGCACCGGCGCAGTTGACGACGACCCCGGGATGGACGGCGTCCAGGAAGCGGGTGAGCGCTCCGGGGCTGCCGCCCGCGAGGTCGAACCGTACGTCGGCGTCGTCGCCGCGGCCCAGCGCCGTGAGGTGCACGGCGGGGTCGGCGAGCAGGCGGTCGGCGACGAAACGGCCGAGGAATCCGTTGGCTCCGAGCAGCAGAACCCTCATCGCGCACCCCCTCGGTGCCGACGGCGTGCTGCCGGTGCGGGGGCTTGGGGGGTCATGTCCGGTGTCTCCTTGAGGAAGGGGTGAGCGGGGGAGGCCCGCGGCGTCGGCTCCGCGGGACGTGCGGGGGCCCGGCTACGCCGGGGCGTGGGCGGATGCCCGGGTGAGGGCGACCGATGCGTGGACCAGCAGCGCCAGCGCCGCGACGCCGCAGGCGAGGGCGGGTACGCCACCGGGGCCGGCAGCCGCCACGACGATGTCGACCGGCCTGGCGACGAGGTCGAGACCGGGCAGCCGTCCGGCGAGTACCAGGAAGGGGGCCGCGACCTCGACGGCGCAGGCGGCGGCCAGTCCGGTGGCGGCGGGTTCCGGGAACCCGTGCACGGCCAGCAGGCGGGCCACGAAGAGCAGTCCGCCGAGGGCGACGGGGGCCGCGCTCACCACGGGGGCGTCCGCCGCGCCCGGGTGTCCGAGGCCGGCCAGGAACAGCAGTCCGGTCGTCGCGCACAGGAAGAGCGCGACGACGCTGAGGAGCAGCGGGCGTACGCCGGCGCCGAATTCGGCCAGTGCGTGGGACCCGGCGAGCCGGCGCCGAGCGTGAGCGGCGAACAGGTGTGCGCACCAGGCGGCGGGGGCCAGGGCGAGCGCGAGCCCGAGGAGGGGCGCCGGCGCCGCGGACCAGTCGCCGTCGGGGCCACCGCTGATGACCTGGGCCAGCAGGTCGTCGCCGTACACCGCGTAGCCGAGGAGCCAGCAGACGTAGAGCGTGACGCCGCCGGCGCCGTCGGGGGCGTGCAGGGGTCCGGCGCGCAGGCAGAGCCGGAGGCAGCCGAGGACGAGCAGGGCTCCCACGGCGGTGACCGCGCATCGGGCCTCCCCGCCGAGGACGCCCTCGGTGGCCCGGAGTGCCCCGGCGGTCGCGAGGCAGGCGGCGCCGGGCAGCAGCGCGGACAGCGCCCAGCCGCCCCGCGGCTCGGTGCCCGGCTCCGGCCGCGCCGCCGGGTGCCGGGCGCCGGCCGCTCCGCCCGCGCCGGGGACACGGGCGTAGAGCTCCTCCGCCAGCGAGAACACGTCACGGTGCCGGTAGCGCGCGGCGGCGCGGTCGGTGAGCCCGTGCGCCTCCAGGCCTGCGGCGATCTCCAGGGGGTCGACGGCCCGCTCGCAGAGGTCGCGGTGCCGGTGCAGGAGTACCTTCACCGGGTCCGCGGTCCCGCGCCGGGCGGCCGTCCGCCGGGTGGGGTGGTGGGCGATCTCGGGTGCCCGGACGGCCCCCTCGTCCCCCGGACGCGCCCCGGACGCGGCGTCCGGGGTCGGGGCTTCGGCCGGTCCGCCCATCGGGGCACCTCCGTGGTCGTGGTGGCTCGTGTCGTCACGCATCGCCGTCCCCCGCTCCGCGTGCGCCCGCGCACACGCCTTCGGCGGCGACGGCCCAGCTCGGCACCCGAGAGGCTCCGGACCCGACCGGCTCGCGGGCCGGTTCGCCCAGCACATGGGCCTCCGGGGGCGTGGCGAAGGGGCGCGGCGCTCCGGTCGGGTCCTCGGGGTCCGGCGGTGCCGTCCACCGGGCCGGGGCCTGGCTCACGAGGTCGAGGTAGATGCCGCGGAACGCCGCGAGGTTCTGCTCGACGGTGAAGAGTTCCAGCGCCCTGGCGCGCGCCGCCGCCCCCAGGCGCGCACGGCGCTCCGGGTCGCGCAGCAGCGCGAGGCAGGCATCGGCGAGCGCCCGTGGATTGCGCGGGGGCACCACCAGCCCCGTACCGCCGACGACCTCGACCACGGCGCCCACGTCCGTCGAGACGGTGGCCCGCCCGCAGAACATGGCCTCGACCAGGCTGATGGGGAAGCCCTCGACGACGCTGGACAGGACGACGACGCCACCCGCCGCGTAGGCCTCCGCGAGATCGGGCACCTCGGGGCCGCCGATCTCCTCGAAGGTGACCGGGTTGTCGCCGATCGCGTGTGCGTCCGCGGCCTCGTCGGGGAAGAGCTGGGCGGCGAGGGCTCGGCACCGGTCGAGGTAGGTCTCGCCCTCCGCGCCCTGGGCGGGCGCGCCGAAGATCCGCAGCCGGGCGCCGGGTTCAGCCTTGTGCACCTCGGCGAAGGCGTGCAGCAGGGCGACGAGGTCCTTGGCGGGTTCGACCCGCCCGATCCACACCAGGGTGCCAGGACCGCCGCCGTCGTCGCCCTCACCCACGGCGGCGAAGCGCTCGGCCTCCATACCCGGGTAGACCGTGCGCAGTTTGCCGCTGTCGGCCCCGAAACGCTCCTGCCAGCGCCGTACGTGCGTGTTGCCGGGGGTGACGAGCGCGGCCTGCCGGTACACCTCGGAGGCGAGGAGTCCGTGGAAGTTGGCCAGGAGGGCGCGCACCGGCGCGCCGAGCGGGCTCTCGGGCGCCGCGAGGTAGTGGGCGCGCAGCGGCACGCCGTGCTCCGTCACGAGCAGTGGCACACCGAAGAAGCGTTTGGCCAGGAGCCCCGGCAGGGCCGCAGCTCCGCCGGAGGCCGCATGACAGAGGTCGACCGCGCCCAGGCCGTCCTCGTCGTACCAGTCGAGGGAGAGGGGACGCAGCGCCCGCTCCAGCCCGGCGGCGAAGTCGAGGTGGTCGGGGACGGTGGCACTGTGGACGGTGCGCCCGGTGCCGGGGGCGCGGCAGGCCGATTCCACGATGCGTACGGTCGCCTCGGAGCGCAGGGCGGTGTGCAGTCCCCCGCGCTCCTGGGCCAGTTCGGCGAGGCCGTAGAGGCCTTCCGCGAAGAGGTCCGCCGCCGTGTCCGGCTCGCCGGATGCGGCGGCGGCCTCCGGGCTGGCGCAGACCGCCTCGACGAGCGCCGTCACGTGCGCCGTGAAGCGCCGCCGGTCCCGGCGCCCGTACGCGCGCCCCAGTCCTGTGGCGATCCGGCCCTGCGGCCTCCGGTGACGGCCGGGGTGCCGGGTGTCCTCCTCGTGGGTCCACAGGGGCGCGGTCCGCACCCGGCCGACCCGGTCGGGGAGCCTCACCCAGCCGCGTCGTTCCTGGTCGGCGGAGCGGCTGAGCGCGAAGAGGTCGAACTCGTGCTGGGGCAGACCGCGCACCAGACGGTCGCACCAGAGTCTGGACTCACCGGTCGCATACGGATAACCACCGTCCGTGAGGAGTCCGATCCGCACGAGCACACCCCCGATCTCCCTTGTGGGCGGCCGCCGTTGATCGGCGACTCGCAGCGGGACGACCGTAAGCGGATTCGCGGGTGGTGCGACGGACGGTTGTCCGTCGCACCACCGAAAGGGGTGAACCGTCGTAACTTTCCCGCGCCGGTCGCGTTCTGTTGCGACAATGGGGCGTTCAGTTACTCACGGTCAGGCTGCGGCCAGTTCCCTGCGGGTGGCGCGGCGCACCGCGGCGAGCGCGGGGTCGAGTGCCGGCACGGCCGCCAGGAGCTGCCGGGTGTACGGGTCCCGAGGCGATCCGTACACCTCGTCGACCGGCCCCTGTTCGACGATCCGGCCCTGCCGCATCACCGCCACCCGGTCGCTGACCTGGCGTACGACGGCCAGGTCGTGGGCGATGAAGACGAGGCCGATGCCCAGCTCGTGCTGGAGCTCGGCGAGGAGCGCGATCACCTGGGCCTGGGTCGTGACGTCGAGCGCGGAGACCGGTTCGTCGCACACGATCAGTTTCGGCTCGGCGGCGAGCGCACGCGCGATGCCGATCCGCTGCCGCTGACCGCCGCTGAACTCGTGCGGATAGCGTTCGTGGTGTCCGGCGTCGAGGCCGACGCGTTCCAGCAGTTCGCCCACGCGGGCCCGGATCCGCCCCTCGTCCGTCTCCCCCGCCGCCCGGATCGGGTCGGCCACGGACTCCCCGGCCGAGCGGCGCGGGTTGAGCGAGGCGACCGGGTCCTGGAAGACCATCTGGAGCTCGCGCCGGAAGGGTCTGAGGCCGTTCTCCGGCAGCGAGGCGATGTCCCTGCCCCGGTAGCGGAGGCCGCCCGCCGTCGGGTCGAGCAGACGCACGAGCATGCGCCCGAGGGTTGTCTTGCCGCTGCCGCTCTCGCCCACGATCCCGAGGGTCTCGCCCGCGTGGAGGGTGAGCGAGACCTCGTCCACGGCGGTGACGCGCCCGGCTCCCCGGCCGAACTCACGGCGCAGGCCGACGGCTTCGAGCAGCGGCACGTCCTCGCCCCCGGCGGCCCGGGGCCCCGGAATCCGGGACGCCCGCTTCGCGTCCACCCGGGGCACCGACGCCAGGAGCTCGCGGGTGTACGGCTCCCGCGGGGCGCCCAGCACCTCGGCGACCGGCCCGCGTTCCACCGCCCGGCCGTGCCGCATCACCAGGATGTCGTCGACGCTCTCGGCGGCGACGCCCACGTCGTGGGTGACCAGCAACAGGCCCGTGCCGGTCTCGCGGCGCAGCTCGTGCAGCAGGTCCAGGATCTGGGCCTGCACGGTGACGTCGAGAGCCGTGGTCGGCTCGTCCGCCACGATCAGCCGGGGTTCGCAGGCCAGGGCCATCGCGATGAGCACCCGCTGCCGCATCCCGCCGGAGAACTCGTGCGGCCGGAAGCGGGCCCGGCGGGCCGCGTCCGGGATGCCGACCCGGTCCAGGACCTCGACGGCGCGGGCCCGTGCCGCCCTGCGGGAGACACGGTTGTGCACCCGGTACACCTCGGCGATCTGGTCGCCGACCGTGTAGTACGGATCGAGCGAGGAGAGCGGGTCCTGGAAGATCATCGCGGCCTCGGCGCCCCGCAGGGCCCTCAGTCCGGCCTCGTCCGCGGCACCCACATCCGTGCCGGCGACGTGGACGGTCCCGGTGACCCGGGCGCCCGTGCCCCGGTGCAGCCCGAGGAGCGCCGAGGCGGACGCGCTCTTGCCGGAGCCGGATTCCCCTACGACACCGAGGGCGGCTCCCGCCTCCAGCGTGAAGGAGAGTCCGTCCACGGCACGGACGTTCCCGAAGTCGATGGTGAGGTCCTCGACCCGCACCAGCGGTGATGTCATGACAGGACCACCCGTCGGTCGGCCAGCGCGTACAGGACGTCCGCGACGGCATTGGCGAGCACCACGAAGAAGCCGGCCACCAGCACCATGCCGACGACCACGGGGAGGTCGACGACCTTGACCGCGTGGACCAGTTCGCGCCCGATGCCCGGGATCCCGAAGAGGGACTCGGTCAGTACGGCACCGCCGAACATGCTGCCGAAGTCGAGCGCGCTGAGCGCGATCACGGGCGCGAGCGCGCCTCTCAGCGCGTGCCGCCCGATGATCGCGCGTTCGCCGACCCCGTACGCGCGAAAGGTGCGCACATGGTCCTCGGCCAGTGTCTCCAGCATGGAACTCCTGGTCAGACGGGCGTATTTGGCGGACTCGATGAGAGCCAGGGAGACCCATGGCAGCAGGAGCCCCCAGGCCCACTGCTCGGGGTTCTCGGTGAACGGCACGTAGGCGGGTGAGGGCAGCCACTGCAGCGTGGAGCAGAAGACGATGATGAGCAGCAGCCCGATGACGAAGACCGGCGTGGCCGTGCCGGCCAGCGTCAGCCAGGTCAGCACCCGCTCGGTGATCCGGCCCCGCCGCCAGGCCGACAGCACCCCGGTACCGACGCCGAGCAGGATCCACCCGGCGAACGCGCCGATCACGAGCGAGCCGGTGGCCGGCAGTTTGGCCAGGATCAGCCGCATGACCTGCTGGTCGCTCTGGTACGAGACTCCGAGGCAGGGCGCGGAGCAGTGCTCCACGCCCGTGCCGGTGGAGAAGTCCCGCCCCGCGACGACGCCCTGGAGGAAGTGCCCGTACTGCGTGTACACGGGGTCGTCGAGCCGGAGCTGTTCGGTGACCTGGGCGACCTGCGCCGGGGAGCAGCGCGGTCCGCAGGCGATCTGGGCGACGTCGCCCGGTGCCACGTAGAAGACCGCGTACAGGATGACGGTCAGGGAGAGCAGCACGAAGACGGCGCCTCCGAGCCGCCGCAGCAGGAACCCGGTCATGTCGTCGGCTCCTTCGCACGTTCCTCGCGCTGCCCGCGCCCGGTGCCGATCCGCAGCCGGGAGGCGGCCCGCGGGTCGAGTGCCGTCCGGATGCCCTCGCCGAGCACGGTCAGCGCGAGCACGGTGACGAACAGCAGCCCGGCGGGCAGCAGGAGATAGGTCGGGGCCGACTGGTACCAGGTGTCGGCCTCGGTGAGCATCTGACCCCACGAGGGCGTGGGCGGTTTGATGCCGACGCCGAGGAAGGACAGGGCCGCCTCGACGGTGATGTTGACGGGGAAGAGCAGCGCGGCGTACGTGATGACGGGCGCGGCGAGCGAGGGCAGGAGTTCGCGCCGGGCGATGCTCCACCGTCCGCGTCCGGCGAGCCGGGCCGCCGAGACGAAGTCGAGGGACTTCAGGGCGAGCGCCTGGGCGCGCACGATCTTCGACGTGCCCGCCCAGTTGATGCCACCGATGACGAGGGCGATCAGCACGGGCCGGGGGAAGGAGGACGGCACGATCGCGAGCAGCCCCAGCGCGATGACCATGAGCGGCAGGGCGACGTTGATGTCCGTGATCCGGCTGAGGACCTGGTCGACCCTGCGGCTGCCGAGGGCGGCGGCCAGTCCCACGGTCACCCCGATGGTGACCTGGAGGACGGTGGCCACGACGGCCACGCCGAGCGAGACCCTGGCCCCGTACACGACGCGGGCGAAGAGGTCGCGGCCGGTCTGCGGCTCCACGCCGAACCAGTGGTCCGCGCCGATGCCGCCGAAGGAGCCGATGGGGACCCCGCCGGCCGCCGAGTCGACCAGGTCGGGGTGGTAGGTGTCGGGGTCCTGGCCCGCGAGCGCGGCGAGCAGCGGCGCGGCGATCGCGGCCAGGAAGAGCAGGAGGACCACGGCCGCCGCGGCGGTGGCCGCGCGCTGTGCGCGCAGCCGCCGCCAGAACTGCCGGGCCCCCGAGGCGGGAGCGGCGACCGGGGCCGCTCCCGCCTCCTGGACCAGAAGTGCTTCCGACATGGTTACTTGACCGCGGCCTGGGAGATGTCGAGCACGCCGGTCCAGTCGCTGATGACGACGTTCTTGACGTCCTGGCCGAACAGCCTCTTGTAGACCGGGTGGAAGAGCGGCACCGTCAGGGCCTGCTCGCCGATCTTCTTGTCGAGGGCGCCCCAGCGCGTGGCGGCGGCGTCCAGGTCGGTGAGCTTGTTGATCTCGTCGATCTCCTTGTTGACCGACGGGTCGTTCAGGAAGCCCGTGTTGAAGTTGGCACCGTCCTTCACGATCTGACGGCCGTCGAAGATCGGTGCGAGGAACGGGCCGCCCGAGGGCCAGTCCGCGCCCCAGTGCGCGAGGAAGAAGCCCGGCTCCTCGGACGCGCTGTGGATGGTGTCGGAGTAGTCGTTGCCCTCCAGGCCCTGGAGCTCGACGGTGATTCCGGCCTTCTTGAGCGCGGCCTGGATCGCCGTGGCGATCTCCGGGCTCGTCTCGAAGTCCTTGTCGTTGGAGTGCGTGAGGGTGACCTTGATGCCCTTGGGGTGGCCGGCCTCCTTCAACAGTTCCTTCGCCTTCGCCGCGTTGCCCGTCTCCCCTGCGGGGAAGTGGTCGTAGGGCGTGTAGCCGAAGGACTTCTGGTTCGGCAGGTACGTGGTGGCGGGCTCGGCGAGCGAGGAGCCGCCGGCCGCGTTGATCACGGAGGAGCGGTCGACGGCGTAGGCGATGGCCTGGCGCACCTTCGGGTCGTCGAAGGGCTTCACCTTGGGATTGAAGGCGATGTAGTTCGTGTAGCCGAAGTGGCCGGTGCCCACGCGTGCGGCGAGTTCCTTGTCCCCGGTGACCTTGGCGAGCTCGGCGGGACCGAGGTTGGTGTCGGTGGTGACGGCGGCGGCGTCGGCGCCCTGCGAGGCGGAGAGCCGCTGGTTGATGACGGCGGAGTCCAGCCCGGAGCGAACGTCGATCTTGTCCGGGTACGCCTTGCGCTCCTCGTCGGTGGCGGCCGACCAGTGCGGGTTGCGCTCCAGGACGAGCCGCTCGCCGTCGTTCTCGTTCGAGACGACCTTGTACGGCCCGGAGGAGACGGGGTGTTCCTCGTACTTGGTGCCGGTGTCCTTGGCCTGGGGCACCGGGGTCGTCTGGGTCTGCGTCGCGAGGTACGGGAACTCGCCCTCGGGCTTGTTCAGGTGGAAGACGATGGTCCTGTCGTCCGGGACCTCGATGGAGTCGAGGCCCTTCTTGTCCTTGTACGGCCCCTGGTAGTCGGCTCCGCCGATCAGCCAGTCCCGCAGGTAGGGCGCGCCGCCCGAGAGTTCGGCCGCGAAGGACCTTTCGATGCCGTACTTGATGTCCGCGCTGGTGATCGCGGTGCCGTCCTCGTACTTCAGCCCGTCCTTGAGGGTGTACGTCCAGACGGTGGCGTTCTTGCTGGGCGTGCCCAGGTCGGTGGCCAGGTCCGGGACGACCTGTGCGCCCGCCTCGCCGTTCTCGCGGTTGCGTGTGGTGAGCGTGCGGAAGACGAGGGACGGGACGTTGCCGCCGCCGGAGGTGTAGAGCCGGGCGGGGTCGAAGTCCTGCTGGGGGTTGCTGTTGAGGACCGTGAGGGTGCCGCCCTTGGCGGGCTTGCCCGAGGCACCGTCGCCACCGCCGCTCCCCCCGTTGTCCTGCGGCCCCGCGCAGGCCGCGAGTCCGGCGACCAGGGCGAGACCTACTGCGGCGGCGGTTGCCACGCGGCGCGATATGACGGACGGCTGACTCATCGGAAGATGACCTCTCGGTGTGCTGCTGCGACGGGGAAACGGGAGAGATGCCCGTCCGGGGCGCAGCGAGGTCTCACCTCTGGCGAGGAGCCGGGAGACCTGGAGACACACATGCCGCGCCTGCGGACGGAGAACGCCCGGGCGCGGCAGTCAGGATGGACCGGGGAGCCGGGAAGGGCTCCTCCGGTGCCGACGCGCGCTCGAGCAGGCGTCAGCGACAGAGAATGTCGGCTACGCAGTGCCCGGCCACGCCGAAGAGCGCCAGCTCGATGGCGGCGCGCTCGGTGGATGCGGACGTGCGTGACATGCGGAGAAATATGGAGGACCTCTTCCGCGATGTCAACGCGGAATGAGACGGGCGTCTCACGATCCGGGACGGAGGGCCCGTCCCGGCCCTCAACTGCCCGGATACACCCACGGGTTGGGCCGGCACTTGACGCCGTCCAGCTCCAGGGTCTTGGTCTGCTGCTGCATCACGGGCGCCAGGGCTCCCGGCGTGCGGCAGCTGACGTGGTTGTGGCCCAGCCGGTGGCCGACCTCGTGGTTGATGAGCATCTGCCGGTAGATCAGGAGCTTGCCCGGACCGAAGGTGGCGGCCCCCTGCGCCCAGCGATAGGCGTTGATCATCACGCGGTCGGTGGCCGCGGAGTCGCAGGAGACGTTGTCCTCGGTGGTGTCCAGACCCGACTTCGCGCACCAGACCGCGGTGGTACCCGGGCTCGCGAGAGTGATCACGAAATCGGCCTTGCCGGACGAGATCCGCTCGAAGGTCATGGCACCGTTGTGTGCCCAGCTGCGGTCGTCGTTCAGCGTCTTCTGCACGGCTTCGGCGAACAGCCCGGCGTCGAGACCGAGGCCCTTCTCGACGTCGATCCGGTACCGGTGCACTTCCCCCTTGCCCGGCGCGTCGGCGTGCCCCGCCACCGCCTCGAACGTCCCGGGCCCCTTCAGGCTCGCGGCCAGCGGATAGGGGGCGGCCATCTTCTGCGCGTACGACAGGGGCTTGACCTCCTGCGGCTTCACCTCGGGGGTGGCACGGTCCACGGAACGGGAGGAGTCCCCCGAGTCCTGCCGGTCGACACCCGTGGTCCGCGGCGCATCGGGGGTGCTCCCGGAGTCCTGCGCCACCTGCCCGGCCACCACGACCGCGAGGACCGTGGTCACCGCGGCGGCGGCGATCCCGGTGAAGGTGCGCCCCTTGCTCCCCTTCGGCTCCCGGCCGTCCGGGGCGCCGGGGTCCTCGCCAGGGCCTTCCGGGCCCTCGGGCCCGCCGGGCGGAGCCGAGGTCTCGAACGTCTCGGCCGCGCGCGCGGCCGACGCGGGCGGGACGGGACGCGAAGGCGCCGTGTCGAACGCCTCCAGAAACTCCTTGCGGGGGCCGGGTATCAGCGGAGCGCTGCCCGTCTGCGGCCCTGCGGTACGCCGCTCCGCCGCCATCCGCTGCGCCGCCTGCTGCCGCGCCATGGCCTGCCGGGCCCGGTAGGCCTCCTGGCCGCCCTGCTCCGCCGGGTCACGGCCGCGGTCGTACGCGGGGAGCGGGCCGGTCCCCCATCCGCCACCGGGCTCACGCTGTTCGGGATGCCCGCCGCGCACCTGGGGGGCGTCGTGGAACGGGCCCGCGGGTGGCGGGGCGGCGCTCCGTCCCCGTCGGCCGGTACCCCGCCCGGTCGCCGGCGCGGCTGCGCCGGCCCCGGTGTCGCGCCCTGTGACCTCGGGGCCCTTTCGGCTGTGTCGTCCCACGCCCCGGATCAGCTCCTGCCGCGTTCGTCGAGCAGTTCCCGGAACGCCTGGGCGACCGCCTCCGGATACTCCATCATCGCCACGTGCCCGGCGTCGGGCAGTGTCAGCAGACGCGAGTCGCGGAAGGCCGCGGACGCCCTGCGTGCCATCCGGTACGAGACGAGCTGGTCCCGTCCGCCGTACACGAGCAGGGTCGGTGCGAGCACCCGCTCGGCCTGGCGCCACAGGTTGTGCTGGCCGCCCAGCGTGTAGGCATCGACGATGCCCCGGGCCGAGCGTGTCATGGCGTCCCAGAAGTACGGCAGCCCCAGCCTGCGCTCCATCTCGGCCACCGCATGGCGGAAGGCTTCGTCGGAGATGCGTGCCGGATCGCCGTAACAGAGTGCCATGGCTCCGCGCGTGCGCTGCTCGGCGGTCCAGTCACGGGTGAGCCTGACGAACAGGGAAGCGACGCCCGGGAGTGCGAGCAGCGCCGTCGGCACGGCGGGCCGCTGGACCCTGATCTCGGGCAGAGCAGGGGAGATGAGCGTCAGGGTGCGCACCAGATCGGGCCGCACGGCAGCGACCCTGGTGGCAACGGCGCCCCCCAAAGAGTTACCGAAAAGGTGAACGGGCCCCCGCTGTTCCTCGTCCAGGAGCCGGATCACCGCCCGGGCGTGTCCGGTGACGGAGTAGTTGCCGTCGTCCGGCGGCGGGGAGTCCCCGAAGCCGGGGAGGTCCACCGCCTCGCAGTCGAGCGTGTCCGCCAGCAGGGGCATCAGGGCCGACCAGTTCTGGGAGGAGCCGCCCAGGCCGTGCACGAAGAGGGCGGGAGCGGCCTCCGCCGTCCTTGCCGGGCGCGAGCGGACGTTCAGGGTGAGGCCCACCGGGGTGACGGTGCGCAGCTTCTCCCCCTCCGCCACCCTGACGGCACTGACCGTGGGGGCCACCGCGGCGGCGACGGCTGGGATACCGGGCAGCTCGGTCGAAGACATGCGGCAATGTTACGAGATGATCACGCGGTGGTTCATGTGTTCGCGGTCACAGGCCGCATAGCGTCCCTGGAGGGTTGCTCCTAGGCTGCAAGGGAAGGAAGGGAGCCACCATGACGGTCGACCCGAGCGACCCCGAGACCTTCGAGGACACCGAGCCGGAGGAGCGCGACCCCGAGGCCCCCGAAGCGGACGCCGTCGAGCAGCGGTCCCCCGTGCGGCCCGAGGACGACGAGCCCCTCACCCGCATCGACCCGGGAGCGGCGAACGAGGCCGACGCCGCCGAACAGGCCCGCGTCGTCACAGAAGATGAGGACGATTACCGGTAGATCGCACCGCTTTGCGGTGCCGACCGGCACATCTGTGGCTACCGCAGCCGTCCGGTCCGTGAAATTCTGCGTCCGCGCCGCGCGCACCCGGGTTACCGAAAAGTACGATGGCATCCACGGCGCAGCGTGCACGGTACGACTGTGTTCGATCACGAGTTCTTGGGAGGCGGCGTGACAGCCATCGAGCAGACAGAGGCGGCGCGCCCACGGGGCACCCGGCTGCCCCGCCGTGCCCGACGCAATCAGCTGCTGGGCGCCGCGCAGGAGGTCTTCGTGGCGCAGGGTTACCACTCCGCGGCGATGGACGACATCGCCGAGCGGGCGGGCGTCAGCAAGCCGGTGCTGTACCAGCACTTCCCCGGAAAGCTCGAGCTCTACCTCGCCCTGCTGGACCAGCACTGCGAGTCGCTGCTCCAGGCGGTGCGCACGGCGCTCGCCTCCACGACGGACAACAAGCTGCGCGTGGAGGCGACGATGGACGCCTACTTCGCGTACGTGGAGGACGAGGGCGGCGCCTTCCGGCTGGTCTTCGAGTCCGACCTGACCAACGAGCCGGCCGTCCGCGAGAGGGTGGACCGGGTCTCGCTGCAGTGCGCGGAGGCCATCTCCGACGTCATCGCAGGTGACACGGGGCTCTCCAAGGACGAATCGATGCTGCTGGCGGTCGGCCTCGGCGGGGTCTCCCAGGTCGTGGCGCGCTACTGGCTCTCCAGCCGTTCGGGAATTCCGCGGGACACCGCGGTCCAGCTCCTCACCTCCCTCGCCTGGCGAGGCATCGCGGGATTCCCGCTGCACGGCGCCGATCAGCACTGAGCCACGGCCGCGGCCGGGGCGGTGTTCGCTGCGGGCGTTGCCGGTCGGCCCCTGTCCGGTCCCTTCACCGGGCTAATGTGTGCTGCGTACGGCGCGGTTCACCGCGCAGAGACGGACCGTCGGAGGGACATAGCCGTGGAGGTCAAGATCGGGGTGCAGCACACGCCCCGCGAGATCGTTCTGGAGAGCGGACTTTCCGCCGAAGAGGTCGAGAGCGCGGTCGGCGAAGCGCTCAACGGCAAGGCGCAGCTGCTCAGCCTCACGGACGACAAGGGCCGTAAGGTCCTGGTGCCGGCCGACCGGATCGCGTACGTGGAGATCGGCGAGCCCAGCACCCGGCGGGTGGGGTTCGGCGCGCTGTAGCACGCGCGACGCGAAGCAGAAGAGGTGGGGGGGGGGGGGGGGGGGGGGGGCGGGGGGGCCCCGCCGGCGGGGGGGGGGGGGGGGGGGCCGGGGGGCGCGCCCCCGCCCCCCCCGACGCCCCGCCCGAGCGGGTGTGCGGCGGACCAACAGTGCCTCCCACACCCCCCCCCCCCCCCCCCCCGGGGGGGCGGGGCGGCGGCCCCCCCCCCCCCCCCCCCCCCCACCTCTTCTGCCGGGATCCTGCTCCGGATCCGCCCCGGACGTTCCCTCGGTGGGGGCCGGCTGGGGCGGAGGAGGGTTGCGTTCCGCAAGCCCCGGGTAGTACGGCCTACGACCGACTGCCCGCCGCGCCATCAAGCGAGGTGACCCCTCAGTGCTCTGGGAACCCATCAGCTCCGTCGTGCTCGGACTCGTCCTCTCGTGGGTCGCGCTGCGCTCCCTGCCCGGCCGCCTCCCGTCCCCCCGTGTGGTGTTCGTCACGGGTGCGCTCGGCGCCCTGTTCGGGGCGTATCTGACCCACTCGGCGCTGGGCGGAGCACATCTTCTGGCGACCCCGGCCGGTGCCGTGCTGGTGGGGGCGGTCACCCTGTCCCTGCTGATCCGCCCGCGCGGCAGCCGGCCGGTGCGGTCGGCGGCGTTCTGACGGGCCCGGTCAGGCGGCGAGGCCGAGTGCGGCCATCCGCTTGGTGTGGGCCTCGGTGATCCGGGAGAACATCCTGCCGACCTCGGCGAGGTCGAAGCCGTCCGCCACACCGCCCACGAGCATCGTTGACAGGGCGTCACGGTCCGCGACCACACGCTGTGCCTGCGAGAGCGCCTCGCCCATGAGCCTGCGCGCCCACAGGGCGAGGCGTCCGCCGACCCGGGGCTCCGCCTCGATCGCGGCCCGCACCTTCTCCACGGCGAAGTTCCCGTGCCCCGTGTCGTCGAGCACGGAGAGCACGAGGGAGCGGGTGTCGGAGTCGAGCCGGGCGGCGATCTCCCGGTAGAAGTCGCTGGCGATCGAGTCACCGACGTACGCCTTGACCAGGCCCTCCAGCCAGTCCGAAGGCGCCGTCTGGCGGTGGAAGTCGTCGAGCGCCTTGGCGAAGGGCTCCATGGCGCCGGTCGGCTCCGCGTCGATCGCGGTGAGCCGGTCGGTCAGCTGCTCGAAATGGTGGAACTCGGCGGACGCCATCCGCGCCAGGGCCGCCTTGTCACCGAGTGTCGGCGCGAGTTTCGCATCCTCGGCGAGCCGCTCGAAGGCCGCGAGCTCCCCGTAGGCGAGCGCGCCCAGCAGATCCACGACCGCGGCGCGGTACTGCGGGTCGGCAGAGGCGGTGGCCCAGTCCTGGGCGGCGATTCCGGTCGGTGCGGGCGCTTCGTCGGATGCTTCAGTGGCGTTGTCAGGCGTCTCCATGGAGCGCAGAATAGCCCGCCACGTGGGGGGTGGAAGGGCCTGGCCGACCGGAGACATCACACCGTTCCGATGAATTCGCCCAACACACATGCGCGAATCCGGGGTACAGTGGTATTGCGCTTACTGAGCATTTTCTTGTGCCAGGAGCGCGACCTTGAATGAGGATGCCCGGTCGGTGGCCCGATCGGCTCCGACCCGACAGCCCTCCACGCGAGGCGTACACCACGTACGACCGCAGATGAGGGGCCCCCTCAGCGGCACGAGCGCTCGAGCGACGGCAGTGGTCCCGCGCCACCCGGCCCATCCACGGCCGGATGACCAACCCCGGCACGGTACGACCCCCAGCGTTCGCCTCGGGCCGCGTCTCACAGAAGAGGCAGCACCCTGACTACGTTCCGCGACCTCGGAATTCTCACCGAGACGGCCGAAGCCCTCGAGGCGGTCGGCATCACGTCCCCCTTCCCCATCCAGGAGATGACGCTCCCCGTCGCGCTCTCCGGCTCCGACGTCATCGGCCAGGCCAAGACCGGCACCGGCAAGACGCTCGGGTTCGGCCTGCCGCTCCTGGAGCGCGTCACCGTCCCCGCCGACGTCGAGGCCGGCCGCGCCGCGCCCGAGAAGCTGACGGACGCGCCGCAGGCCCTGATCGTCGTCCCCACCCGCGAGCTGTGCCAGCAGGTCACCAACGACCTGCTGACCGCCGGCAAGGTCCGTAACGTCCGCGTTCTCGCGATCTACGGCGGCCGGGCCTACGAGCCCCAGGTCGAGGCCCTCAAGAAGGGCGTCGACGTGGTCGTCGGCACCCCGGGACGGCTGCTGGACCTGGCGGGCCAGCGCAAGCTCGACCTCTCGCACATCCGTGTCCTCGTCCTCGACGAGGCCGACGAGATGCTGGACCTGGGCTTCCTGCCCGACGTCGAGCGCATCATCACCATGCTGCCGCCGAAGCGCCAGACGATGCTGTTCTCGGCCACCATGCCCGGTGCCGTCATCAGCCTCGCGCGCCGCTACATGTCGCAGCCCACGCACATCAACGCCACCTCGCCCGACGACGAGGGCACGACCGTCAAGAACACGGCGCAGTTCGTCTACCGCGCCCACTCGATGGACAAGCCCGAGATGGTCTCGCGCATCCTGCAGGCCGAGGGCCGCGGGCTCGCGATGATCTTCTGCCGTACGAAGCGGACCGCCGCCGACATCGCGGAGCAGCTGGAGAAGCGCGGCTTCGCGTCCGGCGCCGTCCACGGTGACCTCGGCCAGGGCGCCCGTGAGCAGGCGCTGCGCGCCTTCCGCAACGGCAAGGTGGACGTCCTCGTCTGCACCGACGTCGCCGCGCGCGGCATCGATGTCGAGGGTGTGACCCACGTCATCAACTACCAGTCGCCGGAGGACGAGAAGACCTACCTCCACCGCATCGGCCGTACCGGCCGCGCGGGCGCCAAGGGCATCGCGATCACGCTGGTCGACTGGGACGACATCCCCCGCTGGCAGCTGATCAACAAGGCTCTGGACCTGAAGTTCCCGGACCCGCCGGAGACGTACTCCACCTCGCCCCACCTCTACGAGGAGCTCGGCATCCCGGCCGGCACCAAGGGTGTCCTGCCCCGGGCCGAGCGGACCCGTGCGGGTCTGCGCGCGGAGGAGATCGAGGACCTCGGCGAGACGGGCGGCCGTGGCCGCAAGTCAGCCGCCTCCGCCCCGGCGCCCCGCGAGGAGCGCCCGCCGCGCACGCCGCGTCAGCGTCGTCGCACCCGCGGTGGCAGCAGCCTGGAGGAGGGCGCCGTCACCGTGCCGGCGCCGTCCACCGAGGCCGCGCCCACCGAGGCCGCGCCCGTCGAGGACGCTCCGGAGACGCGTACGCCGCGCCGCCGGCGCCGTACCCGTGCCGCCGCCCCCGAGGCCGTGGCGGAGGCCTCGGTGGCCGTGACCGAGGCCCCGGCCGTGGCCGTGGCCGTGGAGGCCGCACCGGTGGCCGAGGCCGAGGCCGTGTCGAAGCCGCGCCGTCGCCGTTCGCGTGCCGCTTCGGCTGTCGCGGAGCCCGCCGTCGTGGCGGCCCCGGCCGCCGAGCCCGTGGTGGACTTCCAGACCGTGGCGGTCTCCGCGCCCGCCGCGGAGCCCGTGGCCACCCGGCCGCGCCGCCGTGCCCGGGTCGTGAAGCCGGCCGACGAGGTCGACTTCCAGATCGCTCCGGTCTCCGAGCCCGTGAGCGAGACCAAGTCCCGCCGCCGCACCACCCGTGCCACCGCCAAGCCGAAGGCCGAGGTGGCCGTCGAGACCACGTCCGCAGACGAGACCGCGGAGCCCAAGCCCCGCCGCCGCCGTCCGCGTGCCGCGGAGAAGGCTGAGGCCGCCCCGGTGACCGAGGCCGTGGTGGACGCCGAGGCGGCCCCCGCCAAGCCGCGCCGCCGCCGGTCCCGCGCCGCGACGGCCGCCGCCGCGGAGACGACCGAGAGCTGATCCGCAGCCGCGGTCCAGCTTCCGTACGGCCCCGGTTCCCGCACTGCGGGGGCCGGGGCCGTACGTCTGCCCGGACCGGTAGCCCGACGCGGGGACCGGGGGCGGGGCGGTACTCCGCTGCGGGAGTCGAGGCGAGGCCGATACCCCGCTGCAGGGGCCGGGGCGAGGCCGGTACCCCGCTGCGGGGGTCGGGGCGGGGCGGCACTCCGCTGCAGGGGCCAGGGCGGGGCCGGTACCCCGCTGCGGGGACCAAGGCGGGCCGGTACCCCGCTGCAGGGGCCAGGGCGGGGCCGGTACCCCGTTGCGGGGGTCGGGGCAGGGCTCCGCCCGGGCGCTGTCCGGCCTCCGGCGATACCCTCGGCCCCATGAGCCGGCCGCCCACCTTCACCCCGCCCTCCTGTGCCCGTTCCCGCGTGCTGCGCACCGCACGCGGGGACTTCGCCGTGCTGGACGCCGCGCCGTCCGGCGGCGCGCACTCCACGGCCCTCCTGCTGCCCGGGTACACCGGCAGCAAGGAGGACTTCATCGCGCTGCTCGAACCCCTCGCCGAGGCCGGCTTCCGGGTGCTGTCCGTCGACGGCAGGGGGCAGTACGAGACCGAGGGTGCAGGACACCAAGAGGCCTATGCGCAGGCGGAGTTGGCGCTGGACGTACTGGCGCAGGCCGCCGCGGCCGACGACGGCGGGGCGCCGGTGTCCGGCGGGATCCATCTGCTGGGCCACTCCCTGGGCGGCCAGATCGCCCGCGCGGCGGTGCTCCGGGACGCCACGCCCTTCCGCTCACTGACCCTGATGTCCTCCGGGCCGGCGGAGATCGACCCCGCACAGCAGAAGAAGGCGCAGCTGCTCGGCGACGCCCTCGGCCGGTGGAGCATGGCCGACGTCTGGCAGATGATGCGCGCGATGGACCCGCCGGAGGACGCCGACACGGGTGACGGCGAGGACCTGCGCCGCCGCTGGCTGCGCCACGACCCCGCGCAGCTGATCGCCACCGGCGCGCAGCTGTCGTGCGAGCCCGACCGGGTGGCCGAGCTCGCCGCGCTGTCCCTGCCGGTGCACGTCATCTCGGGCGAGCGTGACGACGTCTGGCCGCTGCCGCTGCTCGACGGGATGGCGCGGCGGCTGGGCGCCCGCCGGACCGTGATCGAGGGTGCCGAGCACTCCCCCAACACGGCCCGGCCCTTGGAGACGGCCGCCTCCCTGATCTCGTTCTGGAACGGCGTCCGCCCCTGACGCCACGGCCGGGGCGGCCCGCAGACCGTCAGTACTGCGCCTGGAGGTGCTGCCAGAAGCCGTCGCGCAGCGCCCTGCGCAGCGGGGCGTGACCGCGCAGGGAGTGCTGGAGGAGCCGTTCGGCCTCGACGAGGAGGTCCTGGTCGACGGAGCCCGGCAGGTAGGGGTGTCCGGGCAGCAGGTCGGCGAGTGCCTCTCGGCCGCGCGAGGAGAGCCAGGCGGCGGCGATCTGCGCTCCGACGAAACGGACGTCCTCGCGGGCGGGGGCGGGGCTGTCGTCCTCGTACATCGTGACGGAGCGCCGGGTCACGTACGGGCGGCAGAAGTCCAGGTCGAAGGTGCGCTGGCTGTCGACCTCCCAGAGCAGCGGCTCCGCCTGGTTGCGCCCCTCGCCCGCCTCGATGCCCCAGAGGTGGACACGGGCCCCGTAACCCTGCGCCGCCTCGACGGCCGAGACCAGGTCCTCGTCGCCCCCGACGAGCGCCGCGTCGCTGATGGCACGGTGCCGGGCCAGCGACTCCAGGTCCGTACGGATGAGTGAGTCGACGCCCTTCTGCTGGTTGTTGGCGTTGAGGTTGCCGAGCCTGACCTTCACGTCGGGGAGTTCGGCGATGGACTGCTGCTCGACGGTGTGGATGCGGCGCCTGGCCCCGTCGTACCAGTACACGCGGAGCAGCCTGCTGTCCGCGAAGATCGTGCGGGCCTTGTCGATGAAGGCCTCGATCAGCCCTTCCGCGTCCAGGTCGAAGGAGCGGCGGTCCTCGGTGCCGGTGACGAGCAGACCGGCAGCCGCGTACACGTAGCCCGCGTCCACGAAGATCGCATGGGTGGAGGGTGTCTTCGACACCTCTGCGAGGACGCGCTGGAGGAGTGCGTTGGTGCGGTCCAGCTGTTCGCGGATGTCCGGTCCTTCGTCCGCCCGCGTGTCCGCGTGATTCATGCGGACCTCATCGTCCGCGTATGGCTGATTACCGACGGGTACTTAGACATCCAAAAAATTTCCTTAGCGTAGGGAATGTTTGCCGTCGGCAAGCCGTTGTAACCCCTGTGGAGCGCGGGGCGCGATCGCCGCGTGCTCCACATCCTTGCGGACGGCAGGCCCGTCCTCCCAGTAGTTCTCCAGCAGGAGGATCAGACGAAGGGAAGCCATATGCGCTTCGAGATCATGCGACTCGACGATGTCGACGGTACCGCCGTGGACAGCACCGTCGTGGACGCCGCCTCCGTCAACCGGATCGTGCAGCAGGCCGCCTCGATGGGCCAGCGCATCTACATCCGGCCGGCCGACACGTCGGCTTCATAACACCTTGTTTCGCTTCGTGTCGCTGAAGACGAGCGCATGACGAGCTGAAGAAGACGAAGCGCCCCCGCACGGAAGGACCGTGCGGGGGCGCTGTGGTGTCCGGGGCGCTCCGCGCCGACGGCGTCCAGGCCTTCAGGAGGTCTGGATGACCTGGGTGACGCCGTTGATGATCTGCTGAACGGCGATGGCCGAGAGCATCATTCCGGCGAGCCGGGTCACCAGCACCACGCCGCCGTCCTTGATCACACGGATGATCAGCAGCGAGTAGCGCATGACCACCCAGAGCACGAGATGCATGGCGACGATCGCCGACCAGACCGAGATCTGGCCGCCGGCGCCGTCGGCGTTCTGCACCGCGAGGATCACCGAGACGATCGCGCCGGGGCCCGCGAGCAGGGGCATGCCCAGCGGCACGAGGGCGACGTTGACGTCCTTGGTCTGGGTCGGCTCGTCCGTCTTGCCGGTGAGCAGGTCCAGCGCGATCAGCAGCAGGAGCAGCCCGCCGGCGATCATCAGCGCGGGCACGGAGACGTGCAGGTAGTCGAGGATCTGCTGGCCGAGCAGACCGAACACGGCGATCACCCCGAAGGCGACGGCGACCGCCTGCAGGGCCATCCTGCGCTGGACCTTGACGGGCCGGCCCGCGGTGAGGGCCAGGAAGATCGGGGTGATTCCGGGGGGATCCATAATCACAAAAAGGGTGAGAAAAAGGGATCCGAAGACAGCGATGTCGAACACGGTGAGCCTTGAGCCTTGCGAGAGATGAGCGGGCCGAACAGGAAGGTGCGCGCGCGCCGGCGCCACGCGGGGGCCGGACGCGCCTGCGCGCGAAGGGGGGAAGAAGGGGGATGCCGGCTACGGCCAGGAGTGCCCGTAGCGGGCGGGAAAGCCCCGTTACGCGGGGAGCCGTCCTCCGGCGCCCGGCACGGGGAACGCTCCCGTGGCGCGCCGGGTGATCTCGCCGTAGATCTCGGGGTCGGTGGTGTACTCCCCGAGACGGACGGTCTTGCGGGTTCCGTGGTAGTCGCTGGACCCGGTCGGCAGCAGCCCCAGCTCGGCGGCGAGTCCCCGCAGCCGGGCCCTGGTGGACTTGTCATGGTCCATGTGGTCGACCTCGATGCCGTCCAGCCCGGCCTCGGCCAGCCGCGCGATCACGGCCTCCGGCACCACCGCGCCGCGCTTGACGGCGAGCGGGTGGGCGAAGACGGTGACGCCGCCCGCGGCCTTGACCAGCCGGATCGCGTCGAACGGGTCGAGTTCGTGCTTGTCGGCGTACGCGCGCCCGCCGTTCCCGAGCCAGGCGGAGGTGAAGGCGTCGGAGACCGAGTCCACGACGCCCAGCTCCACGAGCGCGGTGGCGACGTGCGGGCGGCCGACCGAGCCGTCGCCCGCGATCCTCGCGACCTGCTCCCAGGTCACCGGGACGCCCAGCTCCTGGAGTGTGCGCACCATGGCCTGGGCCCGCGGCACCCGGTCGTCCCTGACGAGCTCACGCTCGCGGGCCAGTTCGGGCTCGGCCGGGTCGAAGAGGTAGGCCAGCATGTGCAGGCCGATGCCGTCGATGCTGCAGGAGAGTTCGGCGCCGGTGACGAGGGTGAGCCCCTCGGGGAGGGCCGCGACGGCTGCCGCGTGGCCGCCCACCGTGTCGTGGTCGGTCAGGGCGACGACGTCGAGACCCGCGGCGGCGGCGTTCGCCACCAGCTCGGCGGGGGTGTCCGTGCCGTCCGACGCGGTGGAGTGGGTGTGCAGATCGATGCGCACGACGTACTCCAGTGCTGGCGGCCGGACAGGGGACGCTCAAGGATAACCGCCGTGCGTCACCCTTCCGGCCCTCGGCCGAGGCGCCCCGTACCGCGCCGGGCCCCCCGTCATGGGCGTCCCCCGACGCCCGGTTCCGTGCCGGAAGCCCACGTCAGGGCCGTGTGAGCAGCCGGGGGGTGAGCGCTCCGCACGGCAGGAGGTCCACCTCGCCGCCCGCGTCGCGCAGATCGGTCAGCACCAGCTCGTCGTACATCAGGAGCCCTGACTGCTCGGGCCAGAGGATCGCCCAGAGCCACAGCCCTCTGGCCTCGCCGGCGAAGACCGCGCGATCGGCGGGAGCGTCCTTGACGTGCCAGAGCGCGGTGGGACGCCCGGCCGCGTGGACCTTGGCGTCAGGTGCGGAGTCGACACTCAGGGCGGCGCCGGGGTCCGGGCCCTCGATGCCCGCGTAGCGCGCGCCGAGCCCGACACCGAGCTCCTCGGCGACGAGCAGCAGTTCCCCCATGCCGCCGAGCGGACCGGGGCCCGAGCACGCGACCGCGGTGGCGCGGCCACCGCTGCGGTCGTCGCCCGCGTACGCCGCGCCCGTGAACAGCCAGCCCACGGGGAGCGGCCAGGGCATCCACACCGGCACCTGGGCCCGGTGCACCACGACTCCGAGCGCCTCGACGCTGGGCGGGACCACCGGCTGCATCGGGTGCACCTGGCCGTGCGCGGCGCACTGCCAGGCATCGGCGAAAAGGCCGGGCGCCCTGACCCGGCCACCGCACTTCGGGCAACTGGGTTCGCCCCTCATAACGCCCCACGGTCCTCCCCGGCCGTCGCCGCGTCAAGGACGATCACCCGTCCGCAGCGCGGCTCCCACCAGGAGAGATAGATGCAGCTTGCACTTATTAGAATGCCTAACTTATTCTGTGCATGACGCAACGACCTAGTGGAGAGCGAGAGAACCATGCGGGAAGAGGACCCGTTCGACGAAGGGGCGACCAGCATCCTGCGCCAGCCGAAGGCCGTCTGGGCCACGGCGGGCGCCTCGGTCGTGGCCTTCATGGGGATCGGCCTGGTGGACCCGATCCTGCCGTCCATCGCCGAGGGGCTGGAGGCCACACCGAGCCAGGTCTCCCTGCTGTTCACCTCGTACTTCCTGATCACCGCGGTCGCGATGCTCGTGACCGGCTTCGTCTCCAGCCGCATCGGCGGCCGCAAGACCCTGCTGGCCGGTCTCGCGCTGGTCGTCGTCTTCGCGGCGCTCTCCGGAACCTCCTCGTCCGTCGGCGAGCTGGTCGGCTTCCGGGCCGGCTGGGGCCTGGGCAACGCCCTCTTCGTGTCGACCGCTCTCGCGGTGATCGTCGGAGCCGCCGCGGGCGGGAGTGCGGCGGCGATCCTGCTCTACGAGTCGGCCCTCGGTCTCGGCATGGCGTGCGGGCCGCTGGTCGGCGCGCTGCTCGGTGACGCCAGCTGGCGCTATCCGTTCTTCGGGACCGCCGCGCTGATGGCGGTCGGTTTCCTCTGCATCACGGCCTTCCTCAAGGAGCAGCCGAAGCCGGCCCGGAAGACCTCGCTGCTCGACCCGGTCAGGGCGCTCGGCCACGGCGGCCTGGCCTCGGTCGCCACCTCGGCGTTCTTCTACAACTACGCCTTCTTCACGATCCTGGCCTTCACGCCGTTCGTGCTGGACATGTCGCCGTACAGGTCGGGAGCGGTGTTCTTCGCCTGGGGCCTGCTGCTCGCCGTGTTCTCCGTACTCGTCGCACCGCGCCTGCAGCGGCGCTTCGGCTCGCTGAAGGTGGTGGGCGGCTCCCTGGTGCTGCTCGCCGCCGACCTGGTGATCCTCGGATACGGCGACCACACCACGGCCGTCGTCTGCACCATCGTCTCCGGCGCCTTCATCGGCATGAACAACACCGTCTACACCGAGCTGGCCCTCGGCGTCTCGGACGCGCCTCGCCCGGTGGCGAGCGCCGGCTACAACTTCGTCCGCTGGTTCGCCGCCGCGGCGGCGCCCTACCTCGCGCCGAAGATCGAGGAGTGGACCGACATCCACATCCCGTTCGTGGTCGCCGCGGTCGCCGCCCTGGCCGGCGCGCTGGTCGTGTGGGTCCGGCGCGCGGCCCTGACCCACGAGGCCGAGGAGCTGGAGCCCCGGCACGCCACCGAGGACGGCGTCAGCGTCTTCGCCGGCTGAACCACCGGCCCACCCTGCCCGGCCCCGCCCGCGGTCCCCCTCCTGGCCGCACGGCGGGGCCCTCAGCGTTCGGGCGCTCGGCGGGGCCGGCGCACGGCGGGCCGGCGCACAGCGCTCGGGTCCACGACGGGGCCCCCAGCGCTCGGGCACGCGCGACGGCGTGTCCGACACGTGCTCCCCCGCACGCCCCGCCCGCGTCAGTCCAGCGCCACGGAGGTACGGCGCGGGTCCCGCAGATCCGTGCCCTGCGAGAGCCAGCGCTCCTGAAGCTCCTGCGCCCCCCTGACCCGCTTCCAGGCGGCCTCGTTCTGCGTCATCGGCAGCAGCGGCAGGAAGCGCACCGGCTCCATCGGGGCGTCCAGCTCCAGGTCCTCGACCAGGCCGCCCGGCTCGGCGACCAGGACGGAGCTGAAGGGCGCCCCCGGCCAGAGCGGCTGCCCGAGGTCGAGAGACGCGCCCGGGGCCACGATCAGCCCTTCGACCTGCGGGGACGCGGCCAGTACCGCGAGCGGCCGCAGCACCTGGTCGGTGTCGGCGAGCCCCACCCGCACGGACAGGACCAGTTCGGCGCGCGGACCCTTCACGGGGTCGGCGAGCGGTGAGGTGGGGTCGGCCATCGGCTGGGCCGACATGCCGAGCGTGGCGTAGCGCACCACGTCGCCGTCGACGAAGCGGAGCACCTCGATGCGGTCCGTGCCGAGGAACGTCACGTCGGCGCGCGCGTCCGGCTCCCCCAGCGCCGTCCGGAGCCGGGCCTCGACCAGATCAAGAATTTCTCGCATACCGCGAGCATAGAACGCGTTGTGAACGGGCAAAGGAAGGAATTGGCCCTGAGTCAGGCTGATAGCCTGGGCCGTCGGTCGGGACAGCACGCAAAGCGTCGCTCTCAGTCCTGACAACACGTGATCCCCTACGGGGGACCGGCCGGAGGAGGTGGGGCCGCGGTGGATCCAAGTCGACCGTGCAGTACCAGCCGCTCTTCCGCACGACGCCTTCCTTCTGTGATCTGACGTCCCTCCCGGACCTCACCACGGCAGTTCGCGCAACGGAAGAGCCCCTCGTTTTTGCCTGTCTGTAGCGAACGCCGTCATCGCGCCCGCGCGGTGCCGCCCGCTTTGCGGACGTGAGCGCACGTCCCCATTCCGGGCTGTTCCACGCCCCCGCCGACGGCCCTCCGTGGAAGAGGAGCCAGCCATGTCGATGATCCGTGACCTGCGCGCCGCCGTGCGCCCGTCCCTGCGCAAGAGCAACACCCCGTACAGCACGTACGACACCACCCGTGACCCCTCCGCCTCCAGCGCCGTCGTCGACTGCGCGGTCTACCGCGACGGCCGCAGGGTCACCGACGCCTCCTGCCTGACGCCGCGTGAGGCGATGCTGCGGGTGCGTGAGGACGGCGGCTTCGCCTGGATCGGCCTGCACGAGCCGACCGAGGAGGAGTTCGCCGGTATCGCGCGGGAGTTCGGTCTCCACCCGCTCGCCGTGGAGGACGCGGTCCACGCCCACCAGCGGCCCAAGCTGGAGCGGTACGACGAGACGCTGTTCACGGTCTTCAAGACGATCCACTACGTCGAGCACGCCGAACTGACCGCGACCAGCGAGGTCGTGGAGACCGGTGAGGTGATGTGCTTCACCGGACGGGACTTCGTCATCACCGTCCGGCACGGCGGCCAGGGCTCGCTGCGCGCCCTGCGGCACCGGCTCCAGGACGACCCCGAACTGCTCGCCAAGGGCCCCTCCGCCGTGCTGCACTCCATCGCCGACCACGTCGTCGACGGGTACATCGCGGTGGCCGGGTCGGTGCAGGACGACATCGACGAGGTCGAGATCGACGTGTTCTCCACCCCCGCGAAGGGCAGCCGGCGCGGCTCGGACGCGGGCCGGATCTATCAGCTGAAGCGTGAGGTACTGGAGTTCAAGCGCGCCGTGTCGCCCCTGCTGCGGCCGATGCAGCTGCTGAGCGAACGCCCGATGCGGCTGATCGACCCCGACATCCAGAAGTACTTCCGTGACGTGGCCGACCACCTCGCCCGCGTGCACGAGGAGGTCATCGGCTTCGACGAACTGCTCAACTCGATCCTCCAGGCCAATCTGGCGCAGGCGACGGTGACGCAGAACGAGGACATGCGCAAGATCACCTCCTGGGCGGCCATCATCGCCGTACCGACGATGATCTGCGGGGTGTACGGCATGAATTTCGAGCACATGCCCGAACTGCGGTGGACGTACGGCTATCCGATGGTGCTGGCGCTCATCGGCGTCGTCTGCTTCTCCATCCACCGCACCCTCAAGCGCAACGGCTGGCTCTAGGGGCCCTCGGCCGCATCACGCCGGGCTCGCGCCGGCCCGGACGGAGGACGCAATAGAGTTCGGGCATGACTGCTGCTGACGTGTTGCTGGCCCGGGCTCTCGTCGAGGAGGCCACCAAGAAGTCCGGCCTGATCTGGGTGCGGGGCTCCGGGCCCTCCCGGGCGCTGTGGCACGTCTGGCACGAGGGCGCCGCGGTGGTCGTCGGGGACGGCCCGGGTGAGCAGCCGCTGCCCCCGGGGCTGGACGCCGGCGGCGCCGCCGAGGTCACCGTACGCAGCAAGGACAAGGGCGGCAGGCTCGTGGCCTGGACGGCCGGGGTCGCGGTCCTGGAGCCGCACTCCGAGGAGTGGGAGGCGGCGGTCGGCGAGCTCAAGGGCAAGCGGCTGAACGCACCGGACGCCGAGCGGATGACCGACCGCTGGGCGCGTGAGTGCCGGGTCGTACGGCTGACCCCCGGCACCTGGACCACCGACCTGCCGGACGGGTCGCTGGCCGCGACTCCGCTGCCCACGACGGCGACCACCCGGCGGACGGCTCCCGCCGCGCTGCCCCGCCTGCTCCTGAAGCGCAGGGGCAGGCGCTGAGGGCCTTCCGTCAGCTCGAGGAGGACCTGGGCAGCTGGCCGCCGTAGTCGACGGTGTCGTCCTCGGACGGCGCCTCCAGCGGGAAGGTCTGCCCCCAGTCCGCGAGGGTGACGGTGCCGCCGCCCCCGCCACGGGCCACCCGCAGGGGGTACGGAGTGCCCTTCAGGGAGACGTCCAGCGCACCTCCCTCACCCTTTCCGCCCATGATCTGCACGGTGCGCACCCCGCCGATGGTGTCCCGGCCGCCCTTGTTGACCTTCCCGTGCAGCGTGAGCATCCCGTCGAGCAGCGTCTCCTTCTCCGTGAAGCCGCGCAGCTGCTGGTAGGTCGGGTCGTCCTCGGGGACCTTGACGTACTTGCCCTGGAGCTTGTCGGCGGCCTGGTCGCTCTCGTCGTCGCCCGTCTCGTCCTTCCAGAAGCCCGCGTCGGCCTTGAGGAAGAGCTCGTCACCGACCCTCAGCAGCGCGAAGGTGTTCTGCTTCGAGGTGACCGATCCGGTGCCGCCCTCGCCGCTGAGCCGCATGTTCAGGGTGTACGTGACGCCCTTGCTGACCAGCTTGCCCGTCAGCCGCACCGTCTTCGCGGCATCGGCGGCCGCCCGCGTCTTCTTGTCGATCTGTGCGGCCGTCAGCTTGCCGACGCCGTTGGTCCCCTTGTCGGGGTCCTCTCCCGCGCAGGCCGTGAGCGCGGCGGTCATTCCCGCGCAGAGCACCACGGCGGCAACGGTCCGGCGTCGGGCCCGGACGGCCGGGGCGGAAGAGGTCACGGGCGCACTGCCTCTCATCTGTGTGTCGGGGGGTGGCAGACGGCAGCGTACCCGTGCCGCGTACGCCATTCGGCAGAGCGCCTTACGGACGGTCCGCCAGGGCGCCCCGGACCGGTACGGGCTAGCCTGATCACGGCGGAGGAGGACGTGAAGGACGAGGGAGGCGCACAGGATGGCGGCAGGCGCTCCCAGAGTTTTCGTCTCCCACCTCTCCGGCGTACCGGTGTTCGACCCCAACGGCGACCAGGTCGGCCGGGTCCGTGACCTGGTGGCGATGCTGCGGGTGGGAGGCAGGCCCCCGCGTCTGCTCGGCATGGTCGTCGAGGTCGTGAGCCGGCGGCGGATCTTCGTACCGATGACCCGGGTGACCGGAGTGGAGTCGGGCCAGGTCATCACCACCGGCGTGGTCAACATGCGGCGGTTCGAGCAACGCCCGACCGAGCGACTCGTCCTCGGCGAGTTCCTCGACCGGCGGGTGCGGCTGGCGGAGACGGACGAGGAGGTGACCGTCCTCGACGTCGCCATCCAGCAGCTCCCCGCGCGCCGTGACTGGGAGATCGACAAGTTCTTCGTCCGCAAGGGCCGTGGCGGTGCTCTGCGCCGCAAGGGCGAGACGCTGACGGTGGAGTGGTCGGCCATCAGCGGCTTCTCGCTGGAGGAGCACGGGCAGGGCGCCGAGAGCCTGGTGGCGACCTTCGAACGGCTGCGCCCCACCGATGTGGCCAACGCCATGCACCACCTGACGCCCAAGCGCCGGGCCGAGGTCGCCGCGGCGCTCGACGACGACCGGCTGGCGGACGTCCTGGAGGAGCTCCCCGGGGACGACCAGGTGGAGATCCTCGGAAAGCTGGAGGAGGACCGCGCGGCGGACGTCCTGGAGGCGATGGACCCGGACGACGCGGCCGACCTGCTCTCGGAGCTCCCGGAGGCGGACAAGGAACGGCTGCTGGCCCTGATGCGGCCGGACGACGCAGCCGACGTACGCCGTCTGCTGTCGTACGAGGAGCGGACCGCGGGCGGGCTGATGACGACCGAGCCGATCATCCTGCGGCCCGACGCGACGGTCGCGGACGCACTGGCCCGGGTGCGCCAGCAGGACCTGTCCCCCGCGCTCGCCGCCCAGGTGTACGTGTGCCGGTCGCCGGACGAGACGCCGACCGGCAAGTACCTCGGCACCGTGCACTTCCAGCGGCTGCTGCGCGACCCCCCGTTCACCCTGGTGAGTTCGATCGTCGACAGCGATCTCGTGCCGCTGACGCCCGACACCCCGCTGCCCGCCGTGACCAGCTATCTGGCGGCGTACAACATGGTCTCCGTACCCGTGGTGGACGAGAGCGGCTCGCTGCTGGGCGCGGTGACCGTCGACGACGTGCTGGACCACCTGCTCCCCGAGGACTGGCGCGAGACCGACTTCCAGGGCGAGGAGGAGACCACCGGTGGCAGCTGAGGACCGTTCGCGGGCCGTGCCGACCGGCGCCTCGGGCATCGTGCGCCCCCCGCGGCCCCGGCTCGACCAGCCGAAGGCGCCCCGGCGCCGGCTGCTGCCGGAGTACGACCCCGAGGCGTTCGGCCGGTTCTCCGAGCGCATCGCCCGCTTCCTCGGCACCGGACGCTTCATCGTATGGATGACGCTGATCATCATCCTGTGGGTGGTGTGGAACATCTTCGCGCCGCCGGACCTGCGGTTCGACGAGTACCCGTTCATCTTCCTGACGCTGATGCTGTCGCTCCAGGCGTCCTACGCGGCCCCTCTGATCCTGCTCGCCCAGAACCGCCAGGACGACCGGGACCGGGTCACCCACGAACAGGACCGCAAGCAGAACGAGCGCTCCATCGCGGACACCGAGTTCCTCAGCAGGGAGATCGCCGCGCTCCGGATGGGCCTCGGCGAGGTCGCCACCCGTGACTGGATCCGCTCGGAGCTGGAGGCGATGGTGAAGGACATGGAGGAGCGGCGGCTCCTCCTCACGGCCGAGAGTGACGAAGACGACCGCGGAGGGGCTACCCGCCCGTAGGGACCGGCGCCGTACCATCGTCCTATGGCTACGGAAGACGCGGTGCGCGAAGCACTGGCGACAGTGAACGACCCGGAGATCCACCGACCGATCACCGAGCTGGGCATGGTGAAGTCGGTCGAGATCGATCCTGACGGTGTAGTCGCTGTCACCGTGTATCTCACGGTCTCCGGCTGCCCGATGCGCGAGACGATCACCAAGAACGTGACCGACGCGGTGGCCCGTGTCGAGGGCGTCTCGCGGGTCGAGGTCACGCTCGACGTGATGAGTGACGAACAGCGCAAGGAGCTCGCCTCCTCGCTGCGCGGCGGCACGGCGGAGCGCGAGGTGCCGTTCGCCAAGCCCGGTTCGCTGACCCGGGTCTACGCGGTCGCGTCCGGCAAGGGCGGCGTCGGCAAGTCCTCGGTGACGGTGAACCTCGCCGCGGCGATGGCGGCCGACGGGCTCAAGGTCGGTGTGGTGGACGCGGACATCTACGGGCACAGCGTGCCCCGGATGCTCGGCGCGGACGGCAAGCCCACCCAGGTCGAGAACATGATCATGCCGCCGTCCTCGCACGGCGTGAAGGTGATCTCCATCGGCATGTTCACCCCGGGCAACAGCCCGGTGGTGTGGCGCGGGCCCATGCTGCACCGCGCGCTCCAGCAGTTCCTCGCCGACGTGTACTGGGGCGACCTCGACGTCCTGCTGCTCGACCTCCCGCCGGGCACCGGCGACATCGCGATCTCCGTGGCGCAGCTCGTGCCCAACGCGGAGATCCTGGTCGTCACGACCCCGCAGCAGGCGGCGGCCGAGGTCGCGGAGCGGGCCGGCTCCATCGCCGTGCAGACACACCAGAAGATCGTCGGTGTGGTCGAGAACATGTCGGGCATGCCGTGCCCGCACTGCGACGAGATGGTCGACGTGTTCGGTTCGGGCGGTGGTCAGCGTGTCGCCGACGGGCTGACGAAGACGGTCGGCGCCGAGGTGCCGGTGCTCGGGTCCATCCCGATCGACGTACGGCTGCGCGAGGGCGGCGACGAGGGCAAGCCCGTCGTCCTGTCCGACCCGGACTCCCCGGCCGGCTCGGCCCTGCGGTCCATCGCCGGGAAGCTGAGCGGCCGTCAGCGCGGCCTGTCGGGCATGTCGCTGGGTCTCACCCCGCGCAACAAGTTCTGAGCCCCTGAGCGGGTGGCGGTGGCCTCGTCCGGGCCGCGGCCACCCGCTCTCGCGTGTCGCTCAGCTCACGCGCGTCGCTCAGCTCTCGTACGAGGCGATGTCACCGATCACGGCGAAACCCAGGCCGTAGGCGCTCATGCCACGCCCGTACGCGCCGATGTGCACCCCGTCCGGGGCCGATCCGGCGAGCACCCAGCCGAACTCGGACTCCCGGTAGTGGAATTCCGCCGGCACCCCGTCCACCGGGAGCGAGAGCGTGGACCAGGGAGCCCGGCCGAGGTCGTCGGCGAGCTCGAAGGCGGTCTCCGTCTGCTGGTTCAGCCATTCGCCACGTAGCGTGTGGTCCATCTGCGGGGGCCAGGTGCAGTCCAGCAGGCCGGCGCCCGCCAGCCAGGCCGCCGACGAGACCGTCGTCGCGTCCAGCACACCCGTGCCGTCGTCGCTGTCACGCACCGGGCTGCTGCCCACCGTCACGACCACCGCGAAACGCGCCTTCTCCGCCCCCGCGTCGGCGCGCACCACCGGCTCCTCGCCGTGCCCGGTGGAACCGTGCTGCACCGTGTCGTCCGCCGCGGCGGTGACGTGCATCAGCCAGCGAGGGCCCGTGAAGGCCCCGTCCAGCCCGTACCAGGGGAACGGCGCCTTGAGATAGCCGTCGACAGTACGCCGGGTCGCCGGCACCCCCTCTGCGGTGACTGTGCTGGGCGCACCGTCCGCCCCTACCCGACTCGTCGTCTCCATCTGCCCGGCCGCCTCCTCGATCTTCCGCTGATCCGGAGCGGCCCTCCCCCCATGGGCATGGGCAACCTCGCAACCGGACAGATGGAGAATAGCCATACCGTCCGGACGAGCCGGGATTGACGGGTCTCAGGTGGCGTCTGCGTCGAAGGGCGGGCGCTCGTCCTTGGCGGGCTGCGCGGGCTTCTTGAGCAGGTCGGGGGCCCCGGCGGCACCGGACGCCGCTGCTGCGGCGGCGGTGCCGGTGGAGGACGCGCTCTCGCGGCCGTTCACCGCGTCGGTGACCTCGGCCATCTCCTTGCGCAGGTCGAAGCTCTCCCGGATCTCCTTGAGCCCCAGTTCGTCGTTCCCGGTCGCGAGCTGCTTGCGGATGTACGTCTTGGGGTTGAGGTCCTCGAACTCGAAGTCCTTGAACTGCGGTCCGAGCTCCGAGCGGATGTCTTCCTTCGCGCTGTCCGAGAACTCACGGATCTTGCGGATGGTGCGCGTGACGTCCTGGATGACCTTCGGCAGCTTCTCCGGGCCGAATACGAGCACGGCGAGAACCACGAGCGTCAGCAACTCGAGTGCGCCTATGTCATTGAACACCTTGCTGCTCCTCGTGTTCTCTGCGTGGTCTCCGCGTGATCTCCGCCGCCAGGTCGTCAGGGCCCGGGCCGCTCCACGGTACCCGGCGAAGCTGTCCGTGCGGTACCTGCCGGTGTCCGTCAGGTGCCGCTCGACGAACCCAGGGTCAACGTCTTGGACAGCTCCTCACCACCGCGGGTCAGCCGGAGAGCGAGCCGGTCGCCCGGCCGGTGGGCGCGGATCTTGACGATCAGCTCCTCGCCGCTGTGCACGCGCTGGCCCTCCACGGCGGTGATGACGTCGCCCGCCCGGATGCCCGCCTTGTCGGCGGGGCCTCCCTCCGTCACGGCCGCTCCGCCGTCGGCGGCCTTGCCGCCGACCTTGGCTCCGTCGCCGGTGAACTCCATGTCCAGCGTGACGCCGATCACGGGGTGGGTGGCCTTGCCGGTGTTGATCAGCTCCTCGGCGACCCGCTTGCCCTGGTTGATCGGTATCGCGAAGCCGAGGCCGATGGAGCCCGACTGGCCGCCGTCGGCACCGGAGGCGCTGTCGGCGGCGCGGATGGCGCTGTTGATGCCGATGACATGGGCCCGGGAGTCGACCAGCGGGCCGCCCGAGTTGCCGGGGTTGATCGGGGCGTCGGTCTGCAGGGCGTCGACGTAACTGACGTCGGTGCCGTCGCCCTTCTCGCCGCCGGCGGTGATGGGCCGCTGCTTGGCGCTGATGATGCCCGAGGTGACCGTGTTGGACAGGTCGAAGGGGGCGCCGATGGCCACCACCGGGTCGCCCACCTGGACGTTGTCGGAGTTGCCGAGCGGCAGCGGCTTGAGACCCGAGACGCCGGTCACCTTGACCACGGCGAGGTCGTACCCGCTGTCCTTGCCGACGATCTCGGCGGACGCGGTCTCCCCTCCGCTGAAGGTGACCGTGATGTCGCCGGTGGAGCCCGCGGGGGCGACCACATGGTTGTTGGTGAGGATGTGGCCCTTGCCGTCGAGGACGAAGCCGGTTCCGGTGCCCGATTCGCCCGAGCCGCTGACGTGCAGGGTGACCACGCTGGGCAGCGCGCTCGCGGCGATACCGGCGACGCTCTCGGGCGCCCGGCCGCCGTCGTCGCGTCCCGCCTGGGGGAGGTCGACCGTGGTGAGGCCGCCGTTGCGCTCGACGTAGGCGCCGATGCCGCCACCGATCCCGCCCGCGACGAGGGCGAGCAGCGCGGCGCCGACGAGGACGGACCCCCGGCGGCCCCTGCGAGGCCGGCTCTCGGGTCCCTGGTGGCTGAGGGGCTGTTGCGGCTGCGGACCTTGCTGGGCCTGCTGAGGCGCACCCCAGGGGTCGTAGCGCAGCCACTGCGAGGGCTGCTGCGGTGCCTGCGGGCCCAGGTGCGGCTGCTGAGCCTGCGCGGAGGGCTGAGGGGGCACCGTGGGGTGCGGGTGCGGCGCCGCGTGGGACTGCGGAGGAGGCGCGTAGCCCTCGCCGCCGACCGCCTGGCCGGCCGGCGCCGGGGCGGGTGCGGGTGCGGGTGCGGGTGCGGTCATCCCGTGCCCGTTCGTGCCCGCGTACGGCGGGGGTACGGGGGTGCCCTGAGCCGGAGTCGGCACCGGACGCTGCACGGGCGGCGCGGGCGCCCACGGTCCCGGGCCGCCGTAGGGCGGGGTGCTGTACTCGTCCGGCGCGTGCAGGGGCTGAGCACGTGGCGCGGGAGTGGTCGTGGCAGCGGGGGCCGCGGGAACGTCCGGCCCGACGGCGAGCGGAGCTGCCGGGGCGTCGGGAGCCGCGGAGGCGGGAACGTCCGGCCCGGCGACGAGTGGGGCTGCAGGCTCCCGGGTGGCCGGCTCGGCGGGTGCCGGGGGCGCGGGTGTGTAGTCCTCGGGCTCGGTACGGGCCGCCCGCTCCGCAGTCACGGGCCCGGAGGCCGACGGCGCGGCGGGAGCCGGAGGCGCGTGCAGGTAGTCCTCGGCCCCGGCGGACGGCGCGGGCGAGCCGGCGGTCTCGTCCGCCGCGCCGGTGGCGGGTGCGGAGGCCTCCGGTTCGGCCGGGCCCGACCGCCCCGTCGAGGGACGGCTCCACCACTTCGTCTTCGCCCCGCTGGGCCTACCGTCGTCCATGCTCTCCCCGCAACTGGCCCTTGCACGCCCCACAGAGGCGTCCCACCCGGAATTCAACCAGGTTTGCGAATCGGTGCGCAGGCCGCCGGTCAGCGCAGTGGGGAAAGGGGCATGGCGCGGTCGTACAGCTGCGGGACCGCGGCCGTGGCGGAGGGCGCGGCCTGCTTCAGGTCCCCTCCCCCGCCGGGTGCGGCCGAATAGAGCGGGCCGGCGTCGGTCGGGCGTATGAGCGGCGGCACACTCACGTTCAGCACGGGGAAGGTGTACGTGCCCCCGGTGAGCGCCGACGTGCTGAGCAGCGAGGGCGCGGACGCGAGCACGGGCCGGCCGGAGGCGGAGGGAGCGGGGCCGACGGACCCTTCCCTGCCCCCCTGCACGGCGAGCGCGCCGCCACCGCTGCGGCTGGCCGCGGTTCCGGCGCCACCGGTCCGCTCCTGCGCGTCGAGCGGGATCGCGCTGCTGCCCGCGCCCTCGGCGCTGAAGGGAGCCTCGGGGCTGTAGTCGAGCGGGAGGGCACCTCCGAGCGCGATGGCCGCGAGCGACACGGCGCTGGCCGCGGCGAACGCGAAGCGGCGGGCGCGCCAAGGAGAACGGTCGGCCTCGCGGGTGACGTCATGGATGCGGAAGCCGCGGCCGGACGAGCCGCCCGGGAGCACCGCGGTCGAACCGTGGGCCGTGGGGAGGTAGCCGAAGCCGTCCAGCGGCGAGCGTCCCTGGTCGGGGCCACCGGGCTGCATCACGGGGAAGATGCCGTCCCCGAAACGGCGGCTGCCGCCGAAGGGGCCGTCGGAGCCGTCCTCGTCGGTGCCGGAGCCCCCGGGCAGACCCTGTAGCCGGGCGAGGAAACCCTCGGAGGGCGAGGGGGCCGCCGAGGTCGCGAAGGCGCTCTTCAGCCGCCGCTGGGCGTCGGCTTCGGCCTTGCAGCGCGAACAGGTCGCGAGATGGGCCAGAACCCGTTCCCGGGCGTCGTGTTTGAGCTCGCCGTCGACAAGCGCGGCGAGCCGGTCCCCGAGATGCTGCTCCGCGGGGGTCGGACTTGTGCCACTCACGCCGTTCCGCCCTCCCCTGCCAGGACCGCGTCCGCCAGGGAACGCTGCTCGGCGCGGGCCTCGGGCGAACGGTGTTGGAGTGCCTTGCGCAGGTGCGAGCGGCCACGGTGGATACGGCTGCGTACCGTGCCGAGCTTGACGCCGAGCGTGGCGGCGATCTCCTCGTAGGAGAGGCCTTCGATGTCACAGAGGACGACCGCGGCACGGAACTCGGGCGCGAGGGTGTCCAGCGCCTGCTGGACGTCCGCGTCGAAGTGCGTGTCGTTGAAGACCTGCTGCGGAGACGGCTCACGGCTCGGCAGGCGCTCGGCGGCGTCGTCCCCGAGCGAGTCGAAACGGATCCGCTGCTTGCGGCGGACCATGTCCAGGAAGAGATTCGTCGTGATCCTGTGCAGCCAGCCCTCGAAGGTGCCGGGCGTGTAGGTCGACAGCGACCGGAAGACGCGGACGAAGACTTCCTGGGTGAGGTCCTCGGCGTCGTGCTGGTTACCCGTCAGCCGGTAGGCGAGGCGGTACACACGGGCGCTGTGCGTGCTGACGATCTCTTCCCATGAGGGCGGGGTCCACGCCTGGGAATCCGCATCTGAGGCGAAGGTCGCGGTCGGTGCGGAATCGTTGGAAGAACGGTCAGCAATGTCGGTCACGGATTTCGGCTCACCCGCCGACCTGAGAAAGCGCCGCAGCGCTCCTCTCCGATCCACAGGCGCAGCCGCACCTCCCCTATCGGCTCTGGTGGTGTCCAGTGGAGCCCCTACCATAGCCACCTCGCCCGTTAGCTCCGGATAAGCCTTTTACCTGCTGGCGCCCCGGGTCTCCCCTGGAGCAAGAGGCACATTCCGGGCCCGGCCCGAGGGGCCGGTCCAGCCGTTGTCCTCCACCCCCTTCTAACGCCTGGTCCCATCTGCGGGTTCCCGGGTGCAGCGGATACAGTCACCGTTGCGCGAACTACGGGGACAGGAGAGGGTCATTACCGCCAACCGGCAGACGAGCTGGGCATTCGCCGACGCCTTTGTCGCCGAGGAAGAAGCTCTGCTCTGGGCGCGGGACCGGGCCCAGGAATCAGGGCTCCGCCCGGTGTCCTCAGGTACCGGCGCGGCTCTGCGTCTGCTCGCCGCCACCGCGGACGCCAAGGCGGTCGCCGAGATCGGCACCGGGACCGGCGTGTCCGGGATCTATCTGCTGCAGGGCATGCGTCCGGACGGCGTACTGACCACCGTCGATCCGGAGCCCGAGCGCCAGCAGTTCGCCCGGGAGGCGTTCCGTGCGGCCGGGTTCGCCACCAACCGGGCCCGCTTCATCCCCGGCCGCGCCCTCGACGTGCTGCCGCGGCTCGCCGATGGCGGATACGACCTCGTCTTCTGCGACGGTGACCGGCTCGAGAGTCTCGACTGCCTCGCTGAATCGTTGCGCCTGCTACGACCGGGCGGCCTGGTCTGCTTCGAGGGCGTCTTCGCCGACGGACGCACCATCGACTCCGCGGCACAGCCGGCCGAGGTGCTGCGCCTGCGTGAGCTGCTGCGGGCGGTACGCGAGAGCCAGGAGCTCATGGCGACCCTGCTCCCGGTGGGCGACGGCCTGCTGTGCGCGGTGCGGCGCGGCTGACCGGCCGTCGGCCTCCCCGCCTCCGCACACCCCTACTGCCCTCGCGGAAGCAGCCCTCGACGCCCCCCGGCACGCCACTGCCCCGGCACGGAGTCCGTGCCGGGGCAGTGGTGAAGTGTGGGCGCCTGCGCCTCAGCCGACGACCTGCTTGAGTGCGTCGCCAAGTGCGTCGGCCTCGTCCGGAGTCAGCTCGACGACAAGCCGACCGCCGCCTTCGAGCGGAACGCGCATGACGATGCCCCGCCCCTCCTTTGTCACCTCGAGCGGGCCGTCGCCCGTCCGCGGCTTCATGGCCGCCATGCTCGTTCCCCTTCCTGAAACCAGCTCATCGCAGCCGGCGGCCCCATGACAGGCGCTGCCTCACCGGCGTCGAACACAATGCTTCCTCCGCATTATCCCGCATCGAAGACCCCGATGACCAACATCGGCCGGCATCGCTTGCGCAACGCGCTTCCCCAAAACACCCCAATTCGGCGATCCGGCTGCGATACTGCGCCACCCTCGGCCCTCAGCCGAGAGCCAATCGTTAGACGCAGGTCACATGTCCGGCCCGCCGGAAGTCCGCCATGCTTGCCTGGACAGGCACAATGCCGGAGCCCTAAGGAGACCCAGCGATGGCCGACCTGGCCGACACCGTGCTCACGGAAGTGAGCGACGGGCTCGCGACGATCACGATCAACCGCCCCGACGCGATGAACGCCATGAACACGGCAGCGAAGGTCGCGCTCCGCGACGCGCTGCTGGCGGTCGCGGAGGACCCCGCGGTGCGGGCTGTTCTGCTGACCGCCACCGGGCGCGCCTTCTGCGTCGGCCAGGACCTCAAGGAGCACGTCTCCAAGCTGGCCGAGGCGAGCGCGTCGGGCACGGGCAACGCGCTGAGCACCGTACGGGAGCACTACAACCCCATCGTGCGGGCGATCACCGAGATGGAGAAGCCCGTGGTCGCGGGGGTCAACGGGGTCGCCGCCGGGGCGGGCTTCGGCTTCGCTCTCGCCGCCGACTACCGCGTGGTCGCCGACACCGCCGCCTTCAACACGTCCTTCGCGGGCGTGGCGCTGACAGCCGACTCGGGCGTCTCCTGGACCCTGCCCCGGCTGATCGGTGCGAGCCGCGCGACGGATCTGCTGTTCTTCCCGCGTTCGATCTCGGCCCAGGAGGCGTACGAGCTGGGCATCGCGAACAAGGTGGTGCCGGCGGCCGATCTGGCGGCGGAGGCCCGCACCGTGGCCCGCGCGCTGGCGGACGGACCGACGGTGGCGTACGCGGCGCTGAAGGCGTCCGTGGCCTACGGCGCGGGGCACACGCTCTCCGAGACGCTGGAGAAGGAGGACGAGCTCCAGACGAGGGCGGGCGCGTCGCAGGACCACACCATCGCGGTGGAGGCCTTCCTGGCCAAGCAGCCGCCGAAGTATCTGGGCAAGTAGAGGCGTCCGAGGGCGGGCCCTCAGCGCCCGCCCCGGGCCACGCAGTCGGCGAGATGGTCGTCGACCAGGCCGCAGGCCTGCATCAGGGCGTAGGCGGTGGTGGGGCCGACGAAGCGGATGGACCGCTTCTTGAGCTCCTTGGCCAGTGCGGTGGACTCCGGGGTGACGGCGGGGACGTCGGCGAGTGTGCGCGGGGCGGGCCGGGTCACCGGATCCGGGGCGTACGACCAGATCAGCGCGTCCAGCTCTCCCTCGCCCCAGCCGGCCAGCACCTCCGCGTTGGCGAGCGTGGCGTCGATCTTGGCGCGGTTGCGGATGATCCCGGCGTCGGCGAGGAGCCGCTCCCTGTCGGCGTCGGTGAACGCCGCCACCGCGGAGATCTTGAACCCGGAGAAGGCGCTGCGGAAGCCTTCGCGCCGGCGAAGGATCGTCAGCCACGAGAGCCCGGACTGGAACGCCTCCAGGCAGAGCCGTTCGAAGAGCTGGTCGTCACCGTGGACGGGCCGGCCCCACTCGGTGTCGTGATAGGCGAGGTAGTCCTCCGTGGACAGGCTCCACGGGCAGCGCGGGCGGCCGTCCGCTGCGGGTTCGGCCCCGCTCATCGCCCGTCCTCCTCGTCCTGAGGCGTGCCGCTCTCGCCGGTGAGCGGCTCACCGGGCCGTTTGAACAGGTCGGGTCCCGTCACCGCGCTCGCCTGGGCCCCGGCCAGCGTCGACTCCAGCTCGGCGATGTGGGCGTCCCGCTCGGCGAGTTCCGCGCCCAGCCTGTCGAGCGCCTCGTCCACGTCCGCCATGCGGTAGCCACGCACGGACATGGGCAGCCTCATCGCCTCGATGTCCGCACGGCCGACCGGGCGGGTCGCGGGCAACGGGTCGGTGAGCCGCTCGGGCTCGACGTCCTGCAGCACCGCGCTCGTGCCTCCACCGACCACCGCGAGCGTGACCGCGGCCACCACCACGGCCATCGTGAGCAGCAAGAACCAGAACACGTTCATCTCCTCGGGAGCGGCATACCTGTCCGGGTCAGATCGTGCCATGCGCCACTGACAGTTAGGGTCGCAGGCGCAGGCGAGCTACAGGAGGAACCAGGGATGCGAAGCGGTGCGCTCAGGCTGGGGCGGCGGGAATTCGGCCCGAACGAGCCGGTGATCATGGCGATCGTGAACCGGACTCCCGATTCCTTCTACGACCAGGGGGCGACGTTCCGCGACGAGCCCGCGCTCTCCCGCGTCGAGCAGGCGGTGGCCGAGGGCGCCGCGATCATCGACATCGGCGGGGTGAAGGCGGGCCCCGGCGAAGAGGTGACGGCACAGGAGGAGGCACGCCGCACGGTGGGCTTCGTCGCCGAGGTGCGCCGCCGCCATCCCGACGTGGTGATCAGCGTGGACACCTGGCGGCACGACGTGGGCGATGCGGTCTGCGAGGCGGGGGCGGACCTGCTGAACGACGCGTGGGGCGGCGTCGACCCGAAGCTGGCGGAGGTGGCGTCACGCCATGGAGCGGGACTCGTGTGCACCCACGCGGGCGGCGCCGAACCGCGTACCCGCCCTCACCGGGTGACGTACGACGACGTCATGGCGGACATCCTGCGGGTGACCGTGGGCCTGGCCGAGCGGGCGGTGGAACTCGGGGTCCGCCCGGACGGCATCATGATCGACCCGGGGCACGACTTCGGGAAGAACACCCGGCACTCGCTGGAGGCGACACGCCGGCTGGAGGAGATGACGGCCACGGGATGGCCGGTCCTGGTCTCCCTCTCCAACAAGGACTTCGTCGGAGAGACGCTGGACAAGCCGGTGAAGGAGCGCGTGCTCGGCACGCTCGCGACGACGGCCGTGTCCGCGTGGCTGGGCGCGCGCGTCTACCGGGTGCACGAGGTCGCGGAGACCCGGCAGGTCCTGGACATGGTGGCGTCCATCGCGGGCCACCGCGCGCCCGCCGTGGCGCGCCGGGGGCTGGCCTGATCCGAACGAAAGACCCTGGGGCCGAGCGGGAGGGCGGAGCCGGCCCGGGTCCGGCGCCGGACGCGCCTCCCGGGCCTGCGGTGGCCGGGGGGCGGGTCCGGGTGCGGGGTCTCTAGCGGCCGACCTCCTTGGTCACCAGCCGGACCGCCTCGTCCACGTCGTCCGTGACGTGGAACAGCATGAGGTCCCGCTCGGACGCCTTGCCCCCCGCCACCACCGTGTCCCGCAGCCAGTCCACCAGGCCGCCCCAGTACGCCGTGCCGAACAGGACGATCGGGAAGCGCGTCACCTTGCCCGTCTGCACCAGCGTCAGGGCCTCGAAGAGCTCGTCCAGGGTGCCCAGGCCGCCCGGCAGGACGACGAAGCCCTGCGCGTACTTCACGAACATCGTCTTGCGCACGAAGAAGTAGCGGAAGTTGACGCCGATGTCGACGTGGGGGTTCAGCCCCGACTCGAAGGGCAGCTCGATGCCGAGCCCGACGGAGACGCCCTTGGCCTCCCGGGCCCCCTTGTTCGCGGCCTCCATCGCCCCTGGGCCGCCCCCCGTGATGACGGCGAATCCCGCCTCGACGAGCGCCTTGCCGATCTGTACGCCCGCCTCGTAGTCGGGCCCGCCCGCCGGGGTGCGCGCGGAGCCGAAGACGCTGATGGCGCTGGGCAGTTCCGCCAGCGCGCCGAAGCCCTCGACGAACTCCGACTGGATCCGCATGACCCGCCAGGGGTCGGTGTGGACCCATTCGGAGTCGCCCTCGGAGTCCAGCAGCCTCTGATCGGTCGTGCCCGGCTGGACCTGGTCCCTGCGACGCAGTACCGGCCCCAGTCGCTGTTCCTCGGGCTTCACCGCACCCTCGGGAATCTGCGCGCCCTCGGGGATCCGTGCGTCCTCCGGGTTGCCCATGACCTGCTCCCTCCGCCGACCTGCGTTGTGCGTGTGTCGCTTCAGCGTAGATCGGCGGAGGTTACGTGCAGGGGAATGCCGTGAGTCAGCTGGTGAGCCAGGAGCGCAGACGCTCCTCGCAGTGCGTGATCCGCTCGACCCGCACGTGCTCGTCCCGCTTGTGGGCGAAGAGGGGGTCGCCCGGACCGTAGTTCACGGCGGGGACGCCCAGGGAGCCGAACCGGGCCACGTCCGTCCAGCCGAACTTGGGCCGCGCGACGCCACCGACCGCCTCCATGAAGGCCTTGGCGGCGGGGTGCGAGAGACCCGGCATCGCGGCGCCGGTGTGGTCGTCCACGACGAACTCGTCGACGCCGCAGTCCGCGAAGACCTCCTGGACGTGCGCCTCGGCCTGCTCCGCCGTGATGTCCGGGGCGTAGCGGTAGTTGACGACCAGGGTGCAGGCGTCCGGGATGACGTTGGTGGCGACGCCGCCCTCGATGCCCACGGCGTTGAGCCCTTCGCGGTACTCCAGCCCGTCGATGACCGGGCGGCGCGGCTCGTACGCGGCCAGCCGGGCCAGTGCCGGGGCGGTCGCGTGGATCGCGTTGGACCCCATCCAGCCGCGAGCGGAGTGGGCCCGCTCGCCCGTGAAGCGCAGATGGACGCGGAGCGTGCCCTGGCAGCCGCCCTCGACCTCACCGTTGGAGCCCTCCAGGAGGACGGCGAAGTCCGCCGCGAGCCACTCCGGGTGCGCCTCGGCCACGTGTCCGAGGCCGTTCAGGTGGGCGGCGACCTCTTCGTTGTCGTAGAAGATGAAGGTGAGGTCGCGGTTGGGCTCCGGCACGGTCGCCGCGATCCGCAGCTGGACGGCGACGCCCGACTTCATGTCGGAGCTCCCGCATCCCCACAGCACCCCGTCGTCGTCGAGCCTGGACGGCACGTTGTCCGCGATCGGGACGGTGTCGATGTGCCCCGCCAGCACGACGCGCTCGGCACGGCCGAGGTTCGTCCTGGCCACGATGTTGTTGCCGTGGCGGTCGACGGTCAGATGCGGCAGCGGGCGCAGGGCCGCCTCGATGGCGTCGGCGAGGTCCTTCTCCTGCCCGCTGACCGACGGGAAGTCGACCAGCCGAGCGGTGAGCGCCGGGCCGTCCAGTGCGAGGTCGAGCGAGTGTCCATCCATGGTCACGAGCCTAAGGGACTTCGGTCTCGGCCCCCGTCGTACCCTCCAGTACGGTTGGCCCCGTGCCCCGGACCACCTCCGCTCCCCGCCGCAGCCTCCTCTTCCGAGTCATGGCCGCCTTCGCCGTGCTCGTGGCCCTGGCCGGCTATCTGGCCGTGCAGTACCTCTCCGGCTACAAAGGGGCTCCCCGCTGCACCGTGGGCCCGGCCGACGGGGGCGAGGGGCGCACGTACGAGCTGTCTCCCGACCAGGCCGCCAACGCCGCGACGATCTCCGCCGTGGGCATGACGCGCGGGCTGCCGGAGCGCGCGGTGACGATCGCGCTGGCGACCGCTCTCCAGGAGTCCGCCCTGCGCAACATCGACCACGGCGACCGGGACTCGCTCGGGCTCTTCCAGCAGCGCCCTTCACAGGGCTGGGGAACGCCGAAGCAGATCATGGACCCGGTCTACTCGGCCGGGAAGTTCTACGAGCACCTCGCCGAGGTCCCCGGCTACTCGCGGCTGCCGCTGACCGTCGCGGCCCAGCGCGTCCAGAAGAGCGGCTTCCCGCAGGCGTACGCCAAGCACGAGCCGGACGCCACCCTGCTGTCCGCCGCCCTGACCGGGCGCGCGCCCGCCTCGCTGACCTGCTCGCTGTCGACGGAGCCGGGCGCGGGCCCGGGGGACGCGGCCGAGGTGCGGGCGGACCTGGTACGCGCCTTCGGCAAGGACGTCCTGCCCTCCACGAGGTCGGCGGGCGCCGCTGCCGCGAGCACGGTGTCGGTGCCCGTGCGGGCCGGGGACGATTCGGCCTCCCGGCGCGGCTGGGAGCTCGCCCACTGGGCGGTCGCCCGGGCCGGCACGCTGCGGATCGAGGAGGTCTCGTACGACGGCCGGATATGGACCGGTGACACGGGCTGGCGCAGCGAGCGTTCGGAATCGGCCCGCGGCACCGTCCGAATGCGGCTCGCTCAGTAGTACGGGCCGTCATCCGTACGGGCCGTACGCCACCGCCCCGAACCACTGCCCGAGCGGCCGATCCCCCGCCCCCGCCGAGCCCTGTATTTCCTTACGCGTAAAGGGGAGGGACGGTTCATCAGGCCCTCGACGCATGCCCCGTTCGCCCGGGTTCCTCCATTGCGGATTATCTGACGCATTACCGACTCTTTACCTCGGTGCCCCGCAACCTTCCCCGCCCCCCGGCCTGTTGTTCAGTGCGTCCGATCAACCGGACAGGCAGATTCCACATCTGCCACGACACTGTCGACGTCCCGCCGAAGGAGCATCATGTCCCTCCCCCTGACCCGTCGGATCGCCCGTGCCGCGCTGCTGATCGCCGCGGGTGCGGCCCCCGTGGTCGGCGCGGCCGGTGCCGCGGGCGCCGCGGGGCTGCCGCAGACCCCCGCGCTCGGCGGCCTCACCTCGCTCGACGGCGCCGGTCTCAGCAGCACGGTGGACTCCACCGCGAAGCAGGGCTCCGAGGTCGCGAACGAGACCGGCGGCAAGGTGGTCGGCACGACCCTGCCCGCCGCGGGCAAGACCCTGGAGAAGGCCGGCACCGTGACCGACGGCGAGCTGGCTTCCGACAGCCTGCCGGCCAAGGGCCTGCCGATCGGCTGATCCGCCGGCACGCGCGCCGCACGGACACGAAGGGGCCTCGGGAGTGCGCACTCCCGAGGCCCCTCGGCACACCTCCGGGCGGGCACCCCGGCCTCGCCCCCGCGGCAGCTCTACGAAAGCCGCTTGACCGCCGCGTCCACCCGCTCGTCCGTGGCCGTCAGCGCCACCCGCACGAAGTGGCCCCCGGCGGGGCCGTAGAAGTCGCCGGGCGCCACCAGGATGCCGAGCTCGGCCAGATGCGCCACGGTCTCCCAGCACGGCTCGTCCCGCGTGGCCCAGAGGTACAGGCTCGCCTCGCTGTGCTCGATCCGGAAGCCGTGGGCCTCCAGCGCGGCGCGCAGCACCGTACGGCGCCGTGCGTAGCGCTCGCGCTGCTCCGCCACGTGCGTGTCGTCGCCCAGGGCCGCGACCGTGGCCGCCTGGACGGGGGCCGGGGTCATCATCCCGCCGTGCTTGCGGATCTGGAGCAGTTCGCCGAGCACCGCCGCGTCTCCGGCGACGAAGGCCGCGCGGTATCCCGCGAGGTTGGAGCGCTTGGAGAGCGAGTGGACGGCCACGATGCCCTCGTACGTCCCGCCGCAGACGTCCTCGTGGAGCACGGAGACGGGCTCCGCCTCCCAGCCGAGCTCCAGGTAGCACTCGTCGCTGAAGACCAGCACCCCGTGCTCGCGCGCCCAGGCGACGATCCGGGTCAGCTCGTCCTGCGGGAGCACCCGGCCCGTCGGGTTGGACGGCGAGTTGAGCCAGAGCAGCCTGAGCCCCTCGAGGTCCAGCTCCGTCGGGTCGTCGTAGACGACGGGCTCGGCGCCGCAGAGCCGGGCGCCGACCTCGTACGTCGGGTAGGCGAGCCGAGGGTAGGCCACCTTGTCGCCCGCGCCGAGGCCGAGCTGCGTGGGCAGCCAGGCGACCAGTTCCTTGGAGCCGACGACCGGCAGCACGTTCTCGTGCCGGACGCCCACCGCGCCCAGCCGGCGCTCCACCCACCCGGTCAGGGCGTCACGCAGCGCCTCGGTCCCCCACACCGTCGGATAGCCCGGGCTGTCGGCAGCGGCGACCAGCGCCCGCTGGATCAGCTCGGGCACCGGGTCGACGGGCGTGCCGACGGACAGGTCCACGAGACCGTCCGGGTGGGCGACGGCCGTCGCCTTGTAGGGCGCGAGCTTGTCCCAGGGGAAGACGGGGAGACGGGACGACACGGGAACTGCTGCGGACACGGAACTCTGCTTTCTCGTACGGGGGCATGGCTGCCGGAAACACGTCGGCCCCGTACGGTGACGAGCCGTACGGGGCCGGGCGGCGCTCGTGCGGCCGCTGCTACTGGTTCTGCGGCGGCAGCGCGGCGATGAACGCGTGGTCGCGCTCGATGAGACCCAGCTTGGACGCACCACCCGGCGAGCCGAGGTCGTCGAAGAACTCGACGTTGGCCTTGTAGTAGTCCTTCCACTCCTCCGGGGTGTCGTCCTCGTAGAAGATGGCCTCGACCGGGCAGACCGGCTCACAGGCTCCGCAGTCGACGCATTCGTCCGGATGGATGTACAAGGACCGTGAGCCCTCGTAGATGCAGTCGACGGGGCACTCTTCGATGCAGGCCTTGTCCTTCACGTCGACACAAGGCTGCGCGATGACGTAGGTCACGCTGTCGTTCCTCCTCGGTAGGGCGTTGGCTCTCGCGCGGGAGCGCGGCGTCGTCGATGCCCGCCACCTAGTATCTCCGTTCCGGGGCACGATCCGAACAGGAGGGGCGTACAGAGCTGTGGAATTCACCATGGGCGGACAGCTCGAGGTTCGCATGACAGCTGCTGACGTGGGTAAACGCGTCTCGATCCGGCGCGCCGTCGATGCCCCTGGCCAGAGCGCCAAGTTCACCGACACGGTCGGCGTTCTCACATCGTGGGACGCCGGAGTGCTCTCCGTCACGACGAAGAACGGCGAGAGCGTCCACATCGCGGAATCCGCGCTCGTGGCGGGCAAGGTGGTGCCGCCCGCGCCCGCTCGCCGCCGGGGGCCGGCCGCGTCCTTCGCGGAACTCGCCCTGGTCACCGCGCGTGCCTGGCAGCCGGTGGAGAGCGAGACGCTGGGCGGGTGGCGGCTGCGCGCTTCGGCCGGATTCACCCGCCGTGCCAACTCGGTGCTGCCGCTCGGCGATCCGGGGCTCCCGCTCGGCGACGCGCTCGAACGGGTCCGCCACTGGTACGGCGAACGCGGCCTGCCGGCCTACGTCCAGGCCGCGACGGGCGCCGAGGGCACGCAGGAGCTGCTGTGCGCGGGCCTGGAGGAGCACGGGTGGCACCGCGAGGTGACGGCCGACCTCCGGATCGCGGCGCTGGCACCGATCGGGGACCTGGACGCGGACGTCACCGCCGTACGCGTGTCCCGCACGACGGACGACGCGTGGCTCTCGCGCTACCAGCGCTTCGAGACCCCGGGGCCCCATGTGCTGAAGGTGCTGAACAGCGGCCCGTCGGTGTGGTTCGCCTCCGTGCCGGGCGATGATCCGGCGGGACCGCCGGCCGCGATCGGGCGCTGCGTGGCCGACGGCCGCTGGGCGGGCTTCATGGCCGTCGAGGTGGGCCCTGAGTACCGCCGCCGGGGCCTCGCGACAGCCGTCATGGCGGCCCTGGCCCGCACCGCGCTGGACGAAGGCGCCTCGGCCGCATGGCTCCAGGTCGAGACGGACAATGAAGGGGCCGGTGCGCTGTACGAGCGCATGGGCTTCGCCACCCATCACAGTTACCACCACTTCCGGCCCGCGTGACGGAGACAGCAGCAGGGGTACGTGTCACACATGAGCACCGATGATCCCGGCACGGCCGGACGCCGGCAGCGGTTCGCCGAAGAGGCGCGCGCCGAGCGGCCGGACCTCGCGCTGCTCTGTCTCCTGCTGGGCGCGGAGGCGTTCCCGGCGACGGCCGGGGACCCCGATCCGCACGGCGTCGACGCGGCGCAGATCGAACTGGACCGGCTGGCGGGCCTCCTCCCGTACGGGGCGCGCGGCCCCCGCGCCTGGGCCTCGGCACTCGCGGAACTGCTCGGCGAGCGCTGCGGTTTCGGTGGATCGTCCCAGGACTACCAGCGGCTGGACTCCTCGGTGCTCCAGCAGGTGCTGCGGCGGCGCAGAGGGCTGCCGATCCTGCTGTCCGTCGTCTGGATCGAGGTCGCCCGCAGGGCCGGCGCACCCGTGTACGGCCTGGCGCTCCCCGGTCATTACGTGGTCGGTTTCGGTGACCCGGCCGAGCGGGTGCTCGCCGATCCCTTCGCCGGCGGCGCGCCGCTGACCGGCGAGGACGCGGACCTGCTGGTGACGGGCGCGACCGGGGTCCCGCCGGAGGCCTCGGCGCCGGTGCCGGCCAGGCCCCTGGAGACCGTGCTGCGCGTCCTGAACAACATCCGGGCCTGGGCGTCGGCACGGCCCGAGCGCACGGACGTCGCGCTGTGGGCGCTCGAACTCTCCCTGCTGCTGCCCTCGCACCCGGCCAGGCTCCGCTACGAGCGGGCCCAGCTCCTCGTACAGCGCGGGGAGTTCCTGCGCGGCGCCGCGGAGATGGACGAGTACGCCGAGATCGTCGACGGCATCGAGCCGACGGCGGCGGAGGCCATCCGCCACCGGGCCCAGGCCGCGAGGGCCCTTCTCAATTAGGCCCGGCTCCGCCGAGGAATTCACCGACGGCTCCGCCAGAGGTTCTCCCTCCGGTAATTCGTACCGCGAACCAGGCGGGTGACCGCGGCTGCCGTATTCTGGCCGCATGGGGAACGCGGAGGCGCGCATGAGCGTGACGACCGCATTGGTACGCGCGTCCTTCAGCCGTCCTCGGCGCACGCGCTACTCGGCCGCCCTCAAAGCACGCACCACTCAGCCGCCCTCGGCGCACGCACCACTCGGCCGTCCTCAGAGCACGCAGAACTCGTGGCCCTCCGGATCGGCCATCATGACGTGGTCGGGCCGGCCCTGCGACTCGTACTCCCGGACGACGGTCGCACCGGCGGCTGTCAGCCGCTCGACCGCCTCGGCCACCCGGGGCCACCGGGTCTCCCAGGGCGTCTCACGCCCCCCTCCGGCCTGCACGTCCAGGTGCAGCCGGTTCTTCACGGTCTTCGGCTCCGGGACCTTCATGAAGGACAGGTTCGGGCCGTGGCCGTCCGGATCACAGAGATAGGCACCGTCGTCCCACTCCTCCTCCGGGACCTCGTGGTGGGCGAACCACTGCTGCCAGTCGGCGAACCCGGCGGGCGGGGGCTTCTCCACGTACCCCAGCGCCGATGCCCAGAAGGCCGCCAGGGCCTTCGGGTGCGCGCAGTCGATCGTCAGACTCCACAGGGTCGACATCGATGGGTCTCCTCCCCGAGCGGCCCCGCGGCCAACTCCTCATGGACGGACCCGCACTGTCGCACATCGCCACCGTACGGCGCCGCCCCCGCCCGGAGAGGTCCGGGCGGGGGCGGGGCCGTACGGTACTGCCAGGCCGGTCAGCCCTCGCCGTTCAGCTCGATCGCGACGGTGCGTTCGGCAGGCGTCTTGCCGAGCAGCGCGCCCTGCATGGCGTGAGCCACGTCGTCGGCGCTGACGGGGTACTGCTTGCCGTCACCCTTGGTGATCATGATGCCGTCGAAGACGCCGTCGAGCAGGGTCTCGATCGCCTTCTTGTCGTAGACCGCGACCAGCTTGCCGTCCACCGGCTTCATGGACAGGATCTGCGGCAGCGACCTCGCGGGGCCGAAGTCGATCTGCTTGGGCCCGGCCTTGATGGTCACCAGACCCGACATCGCCGGCTCGGCGAACTCCTTCATCGCCCGGTCGAGTTCGGCCTGGGTGATGGTGGGTTCGGTTGCGGCGACGGGCAGTTCGACGACGGCCGGCTCTCCGGTCTGCACCTGTGCGCGATAGGCGTCACGTACGGAGATCATCGACCGGTTGACGTCCAGCGACTTGCCCGGCTTGCCCGGTACGGCGACGGCCTTGTTCGGCTCGAACTTGATCGTGCCGTCGCTGGCGGAGCCGGAGACACCCGCCAGGTCGGTCAGCGCGACCCCGAGCTTCTCCTCGTCGACCGGGATCACCGGGTCGGCGGGGCGTGCCCCGCCGAACAGGGAGCCGATCACCGAGACCGGGTTGTAGTCGCTGCCCGCGGCGCCGCGCACGGTCTCCTGGCTGTCCAGGGTCAGGCCCGCCTTCTCGGGGGCGAGCTTCTCCTTCTTGCCGTCCACGGACAGCTGGAGCGGCGTCTCGGCACGCTTGCCGAGCGCGGCCTCCAGCTTGGTGACCGCCTCCTCCTTCGTCCCGCCGCCGATGTCGACGCCGAGCACGGTGGTGCCCTTGGGTACCTCGGAGTGGTTCAGCAGCAGTCCCGCGCCGTAGGCCACGCCGAGCAGCACGAAGACGGCCACGCCCAGGAGGACCAGCTTGGAGCGGCCCTTCTTGGCGGGCGCGGCGGCCTGGGGCGCGGGCCGGGGGGCGGGGGCCGGCGTGGCCGGATCCGCGGGGCCGCCGCCTGCGGGGCCCTCGGGCCGCAGCCCGCCGGGGCCGCCGGGGAACGGGGAGCGGGCATCGCGCGAGTCCGGCGGGATGACGGGGATCCCGCTGGTGAGCGTGTCGCCGGAGACGTTCCCGCCGGTACCGGAGCCCGGGCCGGGTGCCGGAGCCTGCGGCGTCAGGATCGCGGTGTCGTCCGACATCCTGGGCGGTTCGCCGCCGGGTCCGCCGGGGCGGGCGCCGGAGGGGCCCGGCCGGCCGCCGCCGGGGAAGCCGTCGAGGTTGGGGGTCAGCGCCGAACTGCCCGTGACCGGGCCGGTGGTGGGCCCGGAGGGGCCGGGACCGCCGGGCGGCCTCGTACCGAGGTTCGGCGTGGGACGCGAGCCGCCGGGGCCGCCCGCGCCGAGCGCGTCGAGGGCGCTGCCGCCCTGGCGTGCACCGGGATCGCCGGGACCCTGCGGGCCGTCAGGGAAGTAGGGCGCGTCCGTGCGGGGCGGCGTCGGCGCGGGGCCGGAAGCAGGCCCTCCGGCCGAAGGGCCGCCCGGGGCCGGAGCACCGGCGCCCTGGCCGGGCGTGCCCGGAGCGGAGCCCGGGGTCGCCGCACCGGCGACGGGTGCCGGCGCCTTGCGCGGGGCGAACCAGTCGCTGCCGCTCTTCTCCTTCGCGGGCTTCTCGGCCGGTGCCTCGGCGACGGGACCACCGTCACGCGGCTCCGGGCCGGAACCGCCGGGCGGGCCGGCGGGCGACGGCACGGGAGCGCCGGGCCTCGGGGTGCTGCCGGTCCGCTCGGTGGCCGGACGGCCCCCGGTGGGATCGGTGTCACTCATGGGCGTACGCATGACGACAGGCGGGATCGGACGCGAACCCGGGATGTTGATCCGGATACGTGTCGTCAGCGTCGTCTCGGTTCTGGGCTCCTCGGGCTGAGGCGGATCCGCAGACTCCGGAGTCCCCTCCGCCCCCTCCTGAGACGGGTGCAGCGACGGATACTGGCGTGATCCGTACGGCGGCGTACCCGACGGGTACGCGGCTCCGCCGCGCCCCTGGGGCCCGGAGGACGAACTGTCAGTTTCACGACTCAAAGCAGGTTCTCCCGATTGGCTCCGCCGCCCGTACTTCCCCCGTGCCGCAGGCCAGGGGACGGCTCGGCGCGCGCACCACCATACTGGCCGCCGCCGTAAGACTCTCCGCGCCCGGGGGAATCAAGGATGCACCCACCGCCGCGCGGAGGGACAACCGGGAGCGGGACATACCACATCACGCGCCGGTTCCACCGGTGCCGTTGGCCGGATACGGCAGCCGCGACATCGTGGCACACATCACAGCGGCGGCCATCCCCCCGAGCATGAAGAGCGCGAGGCCGAGTTCGGCGCCGAAGACGAAGTCGCCCTCGGGACGCCCTCCGAGGAGGAGGACGACGGCGATGAACCAGCCGACGGCCGGTACCAGCGCGCCGAGCTGTGTACGGGTCAGCACCCGGCCGCCGTAGAACAGCCCTGCCGACGCGGCGAGCGCGAGCAGCAACCCGCCCGGGAACAGAGCCGCCTGGACGAGGGTGCCCGCGAGCCCGACGGCCGCGCCGAGCACCGCGAGTCCGGCGTACAGCGGGATACGCCGGGGGTTCGGGGGCGCGGCGAGTCCGGTGGGACCGGGGCTCCTGGGCGGGGCGTTGGTGCGCGGCGACTGCGACGAGGCGCGCTGCCTCTGCCTGCTGCTCATGTCTGTGCTCCCGGTGCGAGGGGCGCGTCGGTCAGGCCCGCGAAGAGGTCGCGCTCCCGCTCACCATGGTCCACGCCACGGACGCCCCGCACCAATTGGTAGTACTCGGTCGTGAAGACGGGCTGCCCGAGATCGTTCGAAAGAGCGAAGAACGGGCCGTCGACGGCGATCTGGGTGGCGTGTGCCCGCATCGCGGCGGTCTTCGCCTCCGCGTAGCCGGTCCCGTCGATCTCCGTGGTGATCTCCGCGTCGTCCACCACTCCGGGTACGTCGTCGATCGCGGCGATCCCGGGGAAGGCGTCCGGGGCGGTCTCCCGCAGCCTGGCGAAGCCCTCCTCCGCCACGGACCGGGGCACCCGGTTCCAGTAGATCTTGGCGACGGTGTGCGGGGCCGCGCCGTCCTCGTGGGCGGGGTCGGCGGCCAGGTCCGCGGCGCGCATCGCGACGCGGTGCGCCTGGATGTGGTCGGGGTGGCCGTAGCCGCCGTCCGGGTCGTAGGTCACCAGCACCTGGGGGCGCAGGGCCCGGATCACGCCGACGAGGTGCCCGGCGGCCTCGTCGAGGTCGGCGGCCCAGAAGGCGCCGGGCCGGTCGTTCTGCTCCGTGCCCATCATCCCGGAGTCGCGGTAGGTGCCGGGGCCGCCCAGGAAGCGGTGGTCGCTCACCCCGAGCTCCCGCATCGCGGCGGCGAGTTCACCGACGCGATGGTCGCCCAGGCCGCCGTCCCGGTCCCCGGCCAGGTGCGCCAGGCCGGGCGGGATGACCTCGCCCTCCTCGCCGAGGGTGCAGGTCACCAGCGCGACGTGGGCGCCCTCGGCCGCGTACCTGGCCATCGTGGCGCCGTTGTTGATCGACTCGTCGTCGGGGTGCGCGTGCACCAGGAGCAGACGGCGGCCGGGAAGGTCCTTCATGGGACCACCCTACGAGCAGACCGTCCCCCGCACGGACCGCCCCACGGTGTCCCGGCCGCCCGGGCCGCCCGTCAGAACTTGATGCCCCCGATCATTCCTGCCACGTTCGACGTCACCTCCGAGATGGTCGGTGCGATCGAAGAGCTCGCGAGATAGAACCCGAGCAACATGCAGACCACCGCGTGTCCGCCCTTCAGTCCGGATTTCCGGATCAGCAGGAAGACGACGATCGCCAGCAGCACCACCGCCGAAATCGAGAGTGCCACGGCGGTTCACCTCCATCAGTACGGTCGGGACAGGCAGCACACATGGAGCCAGCAGGTTCATACCCACCGAGCGCTACGGATCATAACTATCCGTGCCGACGCATTGATCGGGGCACAGCAGCACGAGGGGCGCACGGACCGGCCGCCGCGGGCTAGGTTCGGGGCCATGACCTCGCAGAAGCTGTCTTTTCCCCGCCAGCACGCCCGGACCCAGCGGTTCACTCTCGGCGCACCTCGCGCCTTCACGGTCTCACCGGATGGGACGAGGGTGGTCTTCCTCCGGTCGTCCTCGGGCACCGACCGCGCGAACCGGCTCATGGTCCTCGACACCGCGACGGGCGAGGAGCGGGTCGCCGCCGATCCGGCCACCCTGCTGGGCGGTTCGGCCGAGAGACTGTCGCCGCAGGAGCGGGCCAGGCGCGAGCGGACCCGGGAGGGTTCGGCGGGCATCGTGGGCTACGCGGTCGACGAGGCGGCCGAGTTGGCGGCCTTCGCGCTCTCCGGCAAGGTGTACGTCGCCGAGTTGAGGGCGGGCACGGCGCGCGCCCTGCCCGTACCCGGCCCGGTGATCGATCCGCGCCCCTCCCCCGACGGCCGGCACATCGCCTACGTCTCCCGCGGCGCGCTGCGCGTGGTGGGCGCCGAGGGCGAGGGGGACCGTGCGCTCGCCGAGCCGGAGGAGGCGCATGTCTCCTACGGCCTGGCGGAGTTCGTCGCCGCCGAGGAGATGAGCCGCTACCGGGGCTTCTGGTGGTCGCCGGACTCGGAGCGCCTGCTCGTCGCCCGGGCCGACGACAGCGCCGTGCAGCGGTGGTGGATCGCCGATCCCGCGCACCCGGGCAGCAAGCCCTCCGAGATGGCGTATCCGGCGGCGGGGACGGCCAACGCCGAGGTGCGTCTCTTCCTGACGGATCTGGAGGGGGCACGCACGGAGGTTGTCTGGGACCGGTCGCGCTTTCCCTATCTGGCTCGGGTCCACTGGTCCTCGCACGGCGCACCGCTGCTCCTGGTGCAGGCCCGTGACCAGCGCAGTCAGCTCTATCTGGCCGTCGACACGGAGAGCGGCGCGACGCGGACCGTACATGTGGACGAGGACGGGATCTGGCTCGATCTTTTCGCCGGAGTCCCGGCGTGGGCTCCTGACGGGCAGCTCGTCCGGGTCGCCGACGAGGGCGGGGCGCGCGTGCTCTCGGTGGGCGACCGGCTGCTGACCGGCGGCCGGCTGCACGTCCAGGCGGTGCTGGACATCGGAGGGTCGGACATCCTGGTCCAGGCCACGGCGGGCGAGGACGCGGCGGATCCGGAGACGGGACAGAGCCATGTGTACCGGGTCAACGAGCTGGGCGTGGAGCGCGTCAGCGAGGGCCCGGGGGTGCACTCCGCGGTGCGCGCGGGCGGGGTGACCGTGCTGGTCTCGGCGTCCCCGGAGAGGCCCGGAGCGGACGTACAGGTCCTGCGGGACGGCAAGCGGATCGCCACCGTGGCGAGTCTCGCCCAGGAGCCGTCGCTGCGGGCCCGGGTCCGGCTGACGGAGGGGGGCGCACGGCGCATCCCGTGCGCCGTGTTGCTCCCCACCGGCTATGAGGAGTCGGACGGTCCGCTTCCCGTCCTGATGGATCCGTACGGCGGCCCGCACGGCCGCCGGGTGGTGGCCGCGCACAATGCGCACCTCACGTCCCAGTGGTTCGCGGACCACGGTTTCGCCGTGATCGTCGCGGACGGCCGGGGTGCTCCGGGCCGCTCCCCGGCCTGGGAGAAGGCGGTCAGGGACGATCTGACCCTCAGTCTCGACGACCAGGTCGAGGCGCTGCACGGGCTGGCCGGCAGCTTCCCCCTGGACCTCTCCAAGGTGGCGATGCGGGGCTGGTCGTACGGCGGCTACCTCTCGGCACTCGCGGTGCTGCGGCGCCCGGACGTCTTCCACGCGGCGGTGGTCGGCGCACCGGTCACGGACTGGCGGCTGTACGACACCCACTACACCGAGCGCTATCTCGGCGATCCCTCCGAGCAGCCCGAGGTGTACGCCCGCAACTCGCTCGTCACCGACGAAGGGCTCTCCGCCCCGGCCGGCGAGGCGCGGCCGATGATGATCGTCCACGGCCTGGCCGACGACAACGTGGTGGTGGCGCACGCGTTGCGGCTCTCCTCCGCGCTGCTGTCCGCCGGCCGCCCGCACGAGGTGCTGCCGCTGAGCGGGGTGACGCACATGACGCCGCAGGAGCAGGTCGCCGAGAACCTGCTGCTGCTCCAGGTCGACTTCCTCAAGCGGTCCCTGGGCCTGGTCCGGGCGTAGGCGGGGCGCTCACCAGCTGGGCGGCGGCGAGGAGGGCGGCGGGGACGACCCCTGGCCGCCGCCCTGCGGGTAGCCGTAGCCGGGGGCCGGGCCCGAGGGGTGGCCGTGTCCGGGTGCGCCCGTCTGCGGGTAGCCGTAGCCGGGGGTCCCGCCCGGCGGGTAGCCGTAACCCTGCGCATCGGTGTGCGGGTAGCCGTAACCCTGCGCACCGGTCTGCGGGTAGCCGTAGCCGCCGTACCCCTGGTCCCCCGCGCCAGTGCTCTCGAAGCCCCGGCGGGCCAGGACGAGCAGGACGACGGCCCCGGTGAAGGCGAGCAGGAACGAGGTGAGCACGATGAGCTGGTACTCCGCCCCGAGGTCGCCGAAGCGGTCCAGCAGCCGGTGGTGGAAGGCGCGCGCGATCCCGGAGCCTCCCGAGACCAGCAGGAAGGCCGCGGCGATCATGCCCAGCGGTCGTGCGTGGACGGCCCGGAAGAGCGCGGTCCAGGCCACCACGAGGCAGACCGTGGCCAGGGCCACGTTCCCCCAGCCGGGCGGCGCGTCGGTGAGCCCCATCGGGATGGCGCGTCCGCCGATGAACCAGTCCGGGTAGAGCGCGTCGGGCAGCGTGAAGAACTGCCGGACCTCCCAGGCGAGCAGGACGGCCCCCGAGGCGCCGAGCAGCAGGAAGGCCGTGACGCCCGCCGCCTGCCCGGGCCGGGTCGGCAGCGGCTCGTAGGAGTCCTCGGGCTGCCTGCGCCCGGCCGCGCCGGTGATGACGAGCGCGAGACCCGCCGCCAGGACGGCGAAGGTGCCCACGAGGGCGCGGGTGCGCAGCTCGTCGCTGAAGCGTCCGTCCATCCAGGACGCTCCGACGGTCCGGACACCGGGCAGCCGCAGGACGAGGGTGACCACACCGGTGACGACCAGCGCGGAGGCCGCGATCGATGAGCGGAGCGCGGCGACAAGGACGAGGACGCTCACCACGAGCAGCACCACGTCGGTCTGCGTGGTGGCGGGGAGCCGGTCCGGCCGGGCGTCGCTGTAGCCGGCCCAGTAGCGCAGCAGATCCGTGGGATCGCCGACGGCGCGCAGGTCACGCACGATCCAGGCGGCGGCCACGGCCGCGAGCACGGCGCACAGCACCGCTCCGGTGATTCTGGCTCCCCGTGTGAGTATCACCCCAGCGATACTCCACCGCGGTCCGCCGTTGGACAAGGGGACCTCTGGGAATCAGGGGGAACGGGTAACCGGCCGGGGCGACGTGATGAACGCCCCGGCCGGTTCACGGCACCCGCACGGCCGTACCTTGTCCATGGTGGTGCGTTCGTATATCGGAGACGCGACGGTCAAGTTGCCTCCGTGTTAACGAAAATGAGGCTCATTTATCATTCCTTGTCGCCCGTTTCACCCGTGGGCGGCGAGGCCGGCGCGTCACCCTGCCCGGACCCGTCCTCCCGCCGGAGCCCCTGCCCCTGCTCCGGCCCGGGTGCCTCCTCCTGACCCGGCGTGGCCTCCCACCCTGGCGCTTCCTGCGGCACCACCTGCTTCTCCTCGGCGAAGTGGCATGCGGAGTCGTGCCGGGCCGGTGAGTCCACGTCCCTCAGGACGGCCGGCACCGCCAGCAGCGGCACCTCCAGCTCGCACCGCTCCTGCGCCTTCCAGCAGCGGGTGCGGAAGCGGCAGCCGGAGGGGATGTTCGCCGGCGAGGGGACGTCTCCGTGCAGGATGATCCGCTCGCGGTGGTCCCGGGCCGTCGGGTCGGGCACGGGCACGGCGGACAGCAGCGCCTGGGTGTAGGGGTGCGTGGGGTGGTCGTAGATCTCCTCGTCCGTGCCGATCTCGACGATCCGCCCGAGGTACATGACGCCCACCCGGTCGGAGATGTGCCGGACGATCGACAGGTCGTGCGCGATGAAGAGGAAGCTCAGGCTGAACTCGGCCTGCAGCCGGTCCAGCAGGTTGACCACCTGGGCCTGGACCGACACGTCGAGGGCCGAGACCGGCTCGTCGGCGACGATGATCTCGGGGTTGAGCGCGAGGCCGCGGGCGATGCCGATGCGCTGGCGCTGACCGCCGGAGAACTGGTGCGGATAACGGTTGATGTACTCCGGGTTGAGCCCGACGACGTCGAGCAGATCCTGCACCTTCTGCCGGCGGTTGCCCTTGGGGGCCACCTCGGGGTGGATCTCGTACGGTTCCCCGATGATGTCGCCGACCGTCATGCGCGGGTTCAGCGAGGTGTACGGGTCCTGGAACACCATCTGGATGTTGCGGCGTACGGCCTTCAGCGCGCGGCCGGACAGCTGGGTGACGTCCTCGCCCTTGTAGCGGATCGAGCCCCCGGTCGGCGGCTCCAGATGCACCAGCATCTTGGCGACGGTCGACTTGCCGCAGCCGGACTCCCCCACGATGCCGAGCGTCTCGCCCGCCGCCAGGTCGAAGTCCACGCCGTCGACGGCCTTGACGGCACCGATCTGCTTCTTGAACAGGATGCCCCGGGTGAGCGGGTAGTGCTTGACCAGGCCGCGCACCTCCAGGATCGGGTCGCCCTCGGCGTACGGCCGCGTGCGGCCCGTCTCCCGCGCCTCGGAGAGCAGCGTGGAGCCCACCGCTCCTGTGCCGTCCCCGCGTCCCGCTCCGTCAGCGTGCATCGAGCGTCTCCTTCCAGAAGTGGCAGGCGCTCCGGCGTTCCTCGTCCACGGTGTAGAGCGGCGGCACGTCCGTGCGGCACACGGCCTGGGCCATCGGGCAGCGGGGGTGGAAGGCGCAGCCGGGCGGGATGTGCAGCAGGTTGGGCGGCAGCCCCTTGATCGCGTACAGCTCCCGGCCCTTCTGGTCCAGGCGCGGGATCGACCTCAGCAGGCCCTTGGTGTACGGGTGTGCGGGCGCCTCGTAGATGTCGTGGACCGGCGAGGTCTCGACGATCCGGCCGGCGTACATGACCGCGATCTTGTCGGCGACGTCGGCCACCACGCCGAGGTCGTGGGTGATGAGGATGAGCCCCATGTTGAGCTCACGCTGGAGCTCGGCGAGCAGCTCCATCACCTGGGCCTGGACGGTCACGTCGAGCGCCGTGGTGGGCTCGTCCGCGATGATCAGGTCGGGCTCCAGCGCCAGCGCCATGGCGATCATGATGCGCTGGCGCATGCCGCCGGAGAACTGGTGCGGGAAGTTGCCGACCCGTTCCCGGGCGGCCGGGATGCGCACCCGGTCCATCAGCTCGATGGCCTTGGCCTTGGCGTCCCCCCGGGACATCCCCCGGTGCACGACGAACATCTCGCCGAGCTGCTCTCCCACGCTGAGCACCGGGTTCAGCGAGGACAGCGCGTCCTGGAAGATCATGGCCATCTCCTGGCCGCGGACCCTGCGCCGTTCCTCGGGCTTGAGCTCCAGCAGGTCGCGGCCCTGGAAGAGGATCTCGCCCCCGCTGATCTTCCCGGGCGGGGTGTCGAGGATGCCCATGATCGCCTGGGCGGTGACGGACTTGCCCGAGCCGGACTCGCCGAGCACGGCGAGTGTCTCGCCCTCGGCCACCGAGTAGTTGACCCCGTTGACGGCCTTGGCCACCCCGTCCCGGGTGTGGAACTCCACGTGCAGATCGCGCACTTCGAGCAACATGGCAGCGGACTCCTCAGCGCAGCTTGGGATCGAGGGCGTCGCGCACCGCGTCGCCGAGCATGATGAAGGCGAGCACGGTGACGGCCAGCGCTCCGGCGGGCCAGAGCAGCATGTGCGGCGCGTTGCGGACGTACTGGGAGGCGGCGGAGATGTCGATGCCCCAGGAGACGGCCGGGGGCTTCAGGCCGACGCCGAGGTACGAGAGGGTCGCCTCCAGCGAGATGTAGGTCCCGAGGGCGATGGTCGCGACGACGATGACGGGCGCGATGGCGTTGGGCATGATGTGGCGCAGCATCATCCGCGGGTTGGAGGCGCCCAGCGCCCTGGCCGCCTGGACGTAGTCGTTCTGTTTGGCGGTGATGACGGAACCGCGCGCGATACGGGCGATCTGCGGCCACCCCAGCAGCACGATGAAGCCGATGACGGGCCAGACGGTGGAGCTGGTGACGACGGACAGGAAGACGAGCCCGCCGAGGACCACGGGGATGCCGAAGAAGACGTCCGTGATGCGGGAGAGGACGGCGTCCCACGCCCCGCCGAAGAAGCCCGCGAGTCCGCCCAGCACCCCGCCGAGCAGCGACACCCCGACGGTGGAGAGGACGCCGACGGTCACGGAGGTGCGGGCGCCGTAGACGGTGCGGGTGTAGACGTCGCAGCCCTGGCCGTCGAAGCCGAAGGGGTGCCCCGGCTGGGAACCCTCCTGGGCCTTGGCCAGGTCGCAGTTGAGCGGGTCCTGGTCCGTGATGAGCGAGGGCCAGATCGAGATGATCACCAGGAACAGGATGACCAGCCCGGAGATGATGAAGACGGGGTTGCGGCGCAGGTCCCGCCAGGCGTCGGACCAGAGACTGCGCGGCTTGCCGGCGGGACCGGTGCCCTCGGGACCTCCGGGCGTCTTCTCCAGCGTGACGCCCTCGTCCATCGCGAGGTCCATGCCCCCGCCCGCACCCGCTCCCGAGATGGCCCCGCTGCCCGTCGTCTCGTCCCACGGCTTCTGCTCAGGCATAGCGGATCCTCGGGTCGAGTACGGCGTACAGGAGGTCGACGATCAGGTTCGCCGCCAGGAAGACGAGGACCAGGACGGTGACGAACCCGACGACGGTCTGGGAGTTCTGGCGCAGGATGCCCTGGTAGAGCTGGTAGCCGACTCCGTGGATGTTGAAGATGCGCTCGGTGACGATCGCCCCGCCCATCAGGGCGCCCACGTCCGTGCCGATGAAGGTGATGACGGGGATCAGGGAGTTGCGCAGCAGATGCCGTACGACCACCCGCCGGCGGGGAAGGCCTTTGGCCACGGCGGTCCGGACGTAGTCGGCGCGGGCGTTCTCCGCGATCGAGGTGCGGGTGAGCCGGGTGACGTAGGCCAGCGACACGGAGGCCAGGACGAGGCCCGGGACGATGAGTTCGTCGACCGGTGCCTCCGGGGAGACGGAGGGCTTGATGATGCCCCACTCGACTCCCAGGAGCAGCTGGAGCAGCAGTCCGGTGACGAAGGTCGGCACGGCGATGACGACCAGGGTCAGGATGAGTACGACGGTGTCGACGGGCCGGCCGCGCCGCAGCCCGGTGACGACACCGAGGCTGATGCCGATGACGATCTCGAACACGATCGCCACGATGGTGAGCCGGATGGTGATGGGGAAGGCCGTGGCCATCAGCTCCGTGACCTGCTGACCGTTGAACGCGGTACCGAAGTCACCGGTGAAGATGTTGCCCATGTAGGTCAGGTACTGCTGCCACACGGGCTTGTCGAGGCCGAACTCCGTGCGCAGCTGGGCGGCGGTCGCGGGGTCGCACTGGCGGTCGCCGCAGAGGCCCGCGATGGGGTCACCCATCACGTTCACCATGAGGAAGATCAACAGCGTGGTGCCGAAGAAGACGGGGATCATCTGCAGCAGCCGCCGGATCACATAACGTCCCATGAAGGGCTCCGGGGGTTGGGGAGGTGTCCGGCCGGTCGGGCCCCGCGAGCCCTGCGTGACCGGCTGGACGCCCCCTGGGCGAGCAGGCGTGGGGACCGGAAAGCCGGGTGGCCGGTGCGGTGTGCCGCACCGGCCCCCGGCTTCAGGGGGTCACTTGACCTTGATCTGGTCGTACACCGGGACGCTGAAGGGGTTCAGTGACACGTTCTCGACCCGGTCCGAGTAGCCCGCGCTGCCGTTCTGGTACCAGAGCGGGATGACGGGCATCTGCTCGACGAGGACCTTCTCCGAGTCCTGGAAGGTGGTGACGGCCTTGGCCTTGTCGCTCTCCGCGTTGGCCTTGTCGATCAGGTCGTCGAACTTCTTGTCGCTCCACTTGCCGTCGTTGGACGGGGCGTTGGTGTAGTAGAGCGGCTGGAGGAAGTTCTGGATGAGCGGGTAGTCCATCTGCCAGCCCGCGCGCCAGGCACCGGTCAGCTTCTGGGTGGAGACCTGGCTGCGGAAGTCGGCGAAGGTGCCGACGGGCCCGCCGACGCAGGCCTTGTTGTCGCCCATGACGTTGTTGATGCTGTTGCAGACCGCGTCGACCCACTCCTTGTGGGAGCCGGTGTCGGCGTTGTACGAGATCTTGAGCTGGCCGCCGGGGATGCCGCCGCCCTCCTCGATCATCTTCTTGGCCGCCGCCTTGTCGTACTCGCACGGGGAGCCGCAGAGCCCTTTTTTGAAGCCGCCCTCCTCGCCGAGGACCGGCGAGGTCCAGTCGGAGGCGGGGGTGCGGGTCTTCTGGAAGATCTGATCGGTGATCTGCTGGCGGTTGATCGCCATCGACAGGCCCTGGCGGACCTTGACCGCGCCGGGGGTGTTCCACGCCTTCTCGTAGAAGGGGAAGGCGAGCGTCTGGATGATGCCGGCCGGGGTGTTGATGTACCGGTCGCCCAGGTCCGCCGCGACGTTCTTGAGCTGCGAGGCGGGCACGTCGTCGACCAGGTCCAGGTTGCCCGCGGTCAGGTCGGTGTAGGCGGTGTTGTTGTCGGTGTACACCTTGAGGTCGATGCCGCCGTTCTGCGCCTTGTCGGCGCCGGGGTAGCCGTCCCACCTGCGCAGGTTCATCGACGAGCCCTTGGCGTACTGGTCGATGGTGTAGGGCCCGTTGCCGATCGGCTTGGAGAGCCAGGCCTCGTGGTCGTCGTAGAAGGCCTGGGGCAGCGGCACGAAGGCCGCGTAGCCGAGGGTGTCGGGCCAGAGCGAGAACTTCTGCGACAGCTTGACCGTGAAGGTCGTGTCGTCGACCACCTTGAGGCCGGAGAGGGTGGCGGCACTGGCCGAGCCCGACTCGGGGTGGACCTTGTCGTAGCCGTCGATGTACTGGAAGAAGTAGGCGTTCTTCTGGTTGTTCTTCAGGGCGGCGCCGTAGTTCCACGCGTCCACGAACGACTTCGCCGTGATCTTCTCGCCGTTGCTGAAGGTCCAGTTGTCCTTGATCGTGATGGTGAAGTTCTGCGAGTCCGTGCTGTCGATCTTCTCGGCGATCTCGTTCTCGGCCTCGCCGGTCTTGGGGTTGTAGCGCACCAGGCCCCTGAAGACCATGTCGAGCACCTTGCCGCCCTGCACCTCGTTGGTGTTCGCGGGCTCCAAGGGGTTCTGCGGGTCACCCCAGGACGAGCTCACGATCCCGTCGGCGCCACCTCCGCCACTGTCGTCCCCACCGCCGCAGGCCGTGGCCGTCAGGGCGACAGCGACGGCGCATGCGGCCCACCTGGCCTGTGTGGCTCCGCGCATGAAGTGCCTCCTAGGGTTCACATGAGTAGCTCAATGCCTCATATCACCTCATATGACACTTCGTCGCATGTCGGCCTACGCCGTACGCCCTACAGGGCGCGGGAACGCGAGGACGCCCGGCCCCCCAACGGGGACCGGGCGTCCTTGTCGCTCTCGGCGGCACTAGGCCGCGTGCACGACGTCCTTCTCCTCGGCGAAGTGGCACGCCGACTCGTGCGCGGCCGGCGTGTCCGTGGCCTTGAAGCGCTCGGGGATCGCCAGCAGCGGCACCTCGGTGGCGCACTTGTCCTGCGCCTTCCAGCACCGCGTGCGGAAGCGGCAGCCCGACGGCGGGTTCGCCGGCGACGGGACGTCACCGGAGAGGATGATCCGCTCGCGGCCCTCACGGGCATCCGGGTCCGGGACGGGGACCGCCGACAGCAGCGCCTGGGTGTAGGGGTGCGTCGGGTGGTCGTAGATCTGCGTGTCCGTACCGATCTCGGCCATCTTGCCGAGGTACATGACGCCGACCCGGTCCGAGATGTGCCGGACGATCGACAGGTCGTGCGCGATGAAGAGGTAGGAGAGGTTGAACTCGTCCTGGAGCTTCTCCATCAGGTTGATGACCTGCGCCTGCACCGACACGTCGAGCGCGGAGACCGGCTCGTCGCAGATGATGATCTCCGGGTTGAGCGCGAGGCCGCGGGCGATGCCGATGCGCTGGCGCTGACCGCCGGAGAACTGGTGCGGATAGCGGTTGATGTACTCCGGGTTCAGACCGACGACGTCCAGGAGGTCCTGCACCTTGCGGCGACGCTCGCCCTTCGGGGCCACCTCGGGGTGGATCTCGAAGGTCTCCCCGATGATGTCGCCGACCGTCATACGCGGGTTGAGCGAGGTGTACGGGTCCTGGAACACCATCTGGATGTTGCGGCGTACGGCCTTCAGCGCACGGCCGGACAGCTTGGTGATGTCCTGGCCCTTGTAGAAGACCTCACCCGCGGTGGCCCGCTCCAGCGTCATCAGGAGCTTGGCGACCGTGGACTTGCCACAGCCGGACTCGCCCACGATGCCGAGGGTCTCGCCCTGGTACAGGTCGAACGAGATCCCGTCGACGGCCTTGACCGCGCCGACCTGCTTCTTGAACAGGATGCCCTGGGTCAGCGGGAAGTGCTTGACCAGGTTGCGCACCTGGAGGATCGGCTCCCCCTGCGACACCGGCGCGTCGAGGGCCGCGACGGCCTCCGTCTCGGTGGCCGCGTTGACCGTCGCCACTTCGGTGACGTTCGGGGTGGCGTCCACGGACTCCTTGTCGAGCTCAGCCATGGATCGTCTCCTTCCAGAAGTGGCAGGCGCTGCCGCGGCCGACCAGCTCGGTACCGTCCTGCTCGGTCACCGGGCGCAGGGCCGGGATCTCCGTACGGCAGATGTCCTGCGCCATCGTGCAGCGCGGGTTGAAGGCGCAGCCGGACGGCACGTGCAGCAGGTTGGGCGGCAGGCCCTTGATCGCGTAGAGCTCCTGGCCCTTCTGGTCCAGGCGCGGGATCGACTCCAGCAGACCCTTGGTGTACGGGTGCGCGGGGCGCTTGTAGATCTCGTGGACCGGGGCGGTCTCGACGATCCGGCCCGCGTACATCACGGCGATCTTGTCGGCGACGTCGGCGACGACGCCGAGGTCGTGCGTGATCAGGATCAGGCCCATGTTGAAGTCGCGCTGGAGCTCCGCGAGGAGGTCCATGACCTGTGCCTGGACGGTCACGTCGAGCGCCGTGGTGGGCTCGTCCGCGATGATCAGGTCGGGCTCCAGGGCCAGCGCCATGGCGATCATGATGCGCTGGCGCATACCACCGGAGAACTGGTGCGGGTAGTCGTTGACCCGCTCCTTCGCCGCCGGGATGCGCACGCGGTCCATCAGTGCGATCGCCTTGGCCTTGGCGTCCTTCTTGGACAGGCCCTGGTGGACACGGAACATCTCGCCGAGCTGGTAGCCCACGGAGAGCACCGGGTTCAGCGAGGACAGCGCGTCCTGGAAGATCATCGCGATCTTCCGGCCGCGGATCTGCCGGCGCTCCTCGCCCGACATCTTGAGCATGTCCTGGCCGCGGAAGAGGATCTCCCCCTTCGGGATGCGGCCCGGGGGCATGTCCAGGATGCCCATGATCGCCTGCGCGGTCACGGACTTGCCGGAGCCGGACTCGCCGAGCACGGCGAGGGTCTCGCCGGCGCTGACGCTGTAGTTGACTCCGTTGACGGCCTTGGCGATGCCGTCGCGGGTGTGGAACTCCACGTGCAGGTCGCGGACTTCGAGCAGCGGGCCGCTCTCGTCGTTCGAACCACGCGGAGCAGGAACATCCGCCGTCTTGTCGATGATGGTCATGTACGCCTCCCTCAGCGCAGCTTGGGGTCGAGGGCGTTGCGTACCGCATCGCCGAGCATGATGAACGCCAGGACGGTGATCGACACCATGACCGACGGGATGATCAGCACGAACGCGGCGTTACGCAGCTGCTCCTGGCCGGAGGAGATGTCGACACCCCACGACACGGTCGGCTCGGCGAGACCGATGCCCAGGAAGGACAGGGTGGCCTCCGCCGAGATGTAGCCGCCGAGCGCGATGGTCGCGACGACGATCACCGGGGCGATCGCGTTGGGCAGGATGTGCCGGAGCAGGATGCGGGTGGTCGAGGCGCCCAGCGCCTTGGCCGCCATCACGTAGTCCGCCTGCTTGATCGTCAGGACGGAGCCGCGCGCGACACGGGCGATCTGGGTCCAGCCGAGGAAGGCCAGAGCCAGGATGACGACCCAGATCTTCCGCTCCTCGAACGAGGTCAGGACAACCATCGCGCCGAGGATGAAGGGCACGCCGAAGAAGATGTCGGTGACCCGGGACAGGATCGTGTCGATCCAGCCGCCGAAGTAACCGGCGAGCATGCCGACGACGGTGCCGAGGATCGTGACCAGGGCGGTGACGACGACGGCGACGGTGATCGAGGCCCGTGCGCCGTAGACGACACGCGCGTAGATCGAACGCCCCTGGATGTCGTAACCGAACCAGTCTTCCTGGAAGAAGTTCCCCCACTTGGGCTTCTGCAGGTAGTGGTGGGCCAGGTCCGCGTAGCGCGGGTCGGCGCCGGTGAACAGGCCGGGGAATATGGCCATCACCAGCAGGAAGACGATCAGGACGGCCGAGACGACGAACAGCGGGCTGCGCCGCAGGTCGTGCCAGGCGTCCGACCACAGGCTGCGGGGCTTGCCGACGGCTGTGGCGACGACGGGTGCGGCCACGGCCCCGGGGGTCTCCGCGGTGGCTTCCTTCAGTGTCTCAGGCATAACGGATCCTCGGGTCCAGGACCGCGTAGAGCAGGTCGACGACCAGGCTGGCGACGAGATAGACGATGACGATCAGCGTCACGATGCCGACGACGGTGGCGCCTTCGCGCTGCCGGAGCGCGCCGAAGACGGCGGAGCCGACACCCTTGACGTTGAAGATGCCCTCGGTGACGACCGCTCCTCCGAGCAGGGCACCGAGGTCGGTGCCGAGGAACGTGACCACGGGGATCATCGAGTTGCGCATCAGGTGGATTCCGACGATGCGGCGGCGCGGCAGCCCCTTGGCCACGGCGGTGCGCATGTAGTCGGAGCGCAGGTTCTCGGCGACCGAGGTACGGGTCAGTCGTGCCACGTAGGCGAGCGACAGGGACCCGAGCACGACGGCGGGCAGGATCAGCTCGCTGGAGCTCGCTTCCAGACTCACATTCGGCTCGACCCAGTCGAGCTGGAAGGCGAAGAAGTACTGGCCGAGGAAGCCGAGTACGAACGACGGCACCGAGATGAGCAGGAGCGTCAGGACCAGCAGCCCGCGGTCACGCAGGGTGTCGGCCTTCAGACCCGCGAAGATGCCCATGGAGATGCCGACGACAACCGTGAAGATGAAGGCAAACAGGGCCAGTCTGACGGTGATCGGGAACGATTCGGAGATGATGTCGGCGACCGGCCGGCCGCTGGCTATCTGCGTACCGAAGTCACCCTGGAACAGATTGACCAGGTAGTTCCAGTACTGGTGCCAGAGCGGCAGGTCGAGCCCGAGCTCCTTCTTCATTTCCGCGATCTGCGTGGGGTCGACGGCCTGTTCGCCTGCGAGCGCGCGCACGGGATCGCCGGGCAGCGCGTACATCATGGCGAAGACCAGCGCGGTCGAGCCGAGGAAGACCGGGATCATCTGGAGCAGTCGCCGCGCGACGTAACGCCCCATGTTTGCCTCCGATAGGGGATGAAGCAGCCCAGGGGCCGCTCTCCCGATAGGAAGAGCGGCCCCCGGGACCTACTGCCTGGTGTGGGCGGCTGATGGCCGAGTGGGGGCCCTCAGGCGTGTGTTACTTGACGACCGTGACTTCGGTGATGTTGTAGTCACCGTGGAAGTCGATGGTCACGTTGTCGACCGACTTCGAGTAGCCACCGTTGGTCTTGTACTCCCAGAGCGGGATCGCCGGCATCTTCTCGAGGACGAGCTTCTCGGCGTCCTGGTAAGCCTTGATCGACTCGTCCAGGGAAGCCGCGTTGTCGCCCTTCTTGAAGGCCGCGTCGACCTCCTTGTCGGAGAACCGGCCGTTGTTGGCCTCGGCGGTGGTGCCGTACAGCTCCCGCATGAAGTTGACGTTCAGCGGGTAGTCGGCGACCCAGCCACCGCGGTACATCGACTTGACCTCGTCGTTGTCACGCGCTTCCAGGTCGGTCTGGAAGTCCGGCTTGGCGTCCGGGACGCAGTCGACCCCGGTCGAGTTGCGGATGGACTCGCAGACCGCGGTCACCCACTCCTTGTGACCACCGTCGGCGTTGTACTGGATCCAGATCTTGTTGCCCGGAACGCCGCCGCCCTCGGTGACGAGCGCCTTCGCCTTGGCCGCGTCGAACTTGAACACGTCGGTGCCCAGGTCCTGGTTACCGGCGACGCCCGGAGGCGTGAAGCTGGTGGCGGGCTTGCGGGTGCCGTTGAGCACGGTCTTGGTGATCGTGTCACGGTCGATCGCCATCGACAGACCCTGGAGGACCTTCGGGTCGATGTCCTTGAAGGTCTTCGAGTAGAAGGTCGGGACCAGCGACTGGATGGCCGCGTACGGCTCGTCGATCGCGCGGTCGCCGAGGTCCTGCTTGTACTTCGGCAGGTCCTTCGGGCCGACCTGGCGGATCATGTCCAGGTTGCCGGAGATCAGGTCCTGGTACGCGGCCTCGACGGTCGCGTAGTTCTTGAAGAGGACACCCTTGTTCTTGGCCTTGTTCGGGCCCTGGTAGTCAGGGTTGGCCTTGACCTGGATGAGCTTCTTGTGGTCCCACTTCTCGAAGATGTAGGGACCGTTGCCGACCGGCGCCTGGCCGAACGCCTTGGTGTCCTTGTAGAACACCTCCGGCAGCGGGGCGAAGGTCGTGTAGCCGAGCTTGTACTCGTAGTACGGCACGGGCTTGTTGAGCTCGATGGTGAAGGTCGTGTCGTCGACGGCCTTCAGGCCGGACATCTCCGTGGCCTTCGGGTCACCCTTCTCGGGGTGGACGTCCGCGTAGCCCTTGATGTCCTCGAACCAGAACGCGTTCTGCTGGGCGTTCTTGACGTTCGCGTACCAGTTCCACGCCTTGATGTAGGACTCGGACGTGACCGGGGTGCCGTCGTGGAACTTCCAGCCAGCCTTGAGCTTCACCGTCCACGTCTTGTTGTCGTCCGACTTCACGGACTCGGCGTTCGTGTAGACGATGTTGCCCTCGGCGTCGAAGTCGAGGAGCTGGGTGAACACCGACTGGATGACGTAGCTGCCGAGCGACTCGTTCGTGTCGGCCGGGATCAGCGGCTTCTGCGGCTCGCCGACGTCGATGGAGACGTAGCCCTCAGGCTTGCCCTTCTCCTTCGAAGCAGAGTTACTGCTGTCGTCATCGTTGCCCCCGCCACAGGCAGTCGCGGCCAGGGCGATGATTGCCGCTCCCGCGACCCACTTGGCGCTCTTGGCACCGCGCATGGGTTTCCTCCTCATGAGTCCACTTTTGACTACAAGAGGGGCACTGCAGAGATCCACCGACACCCCTGACGGCGATCGTTCCAGTGCCCCGAGTGTGCTCGTGAGTCCGCACTCCCCACAGTGCGACGACCCATTGACCCGAGCTCAATGGAGCCAACTATTAAGGAACACCGGGCTGTAAACCACACTTAAAGGGTCTCGGTTTGACAACATCGAGAAGGCATGGTTGACCGAAATCCGGACAAAGTGATCCCAGACAGACACCCCCGAAACGGACCGTTAACACATGTTCCGGAGAGCGACGCACGATATGCGGACACGTCGGTCAGAAAAACGGGTTGACGAAAGGCCCGGGCCCCCACAGTGTCTGCGGGGGCCCGGGCCTCATGTCAATGACCCGAACCGGCGGTTCGCCGGCCGTGCGACTACGTCAGGTCAGCCGTTCTTGGCGCGCGAGGCGGTACGGCCACGCTGCTTGGCGTCCAGGACGACCTTGCGGATACGCACGGTCTCCGGGGTGACCTCGATGCACTCGTCCTCGCGGCAGAACTCCAGGGACTGCTCCAGCGACAGCTTGCGGGCGGGGACCACGTTCTCCGTGGTGTCCGCGGACGCCGCACGCATGTTGGTGAGCTTCTTCTCCTTGGTGATGTTCACGTCCATGTCGTCGGCGCGGGAGTTCTCGCCGATGATCATGCCCTCGTAGACCTCGGTGCCGGCCTCGGTGAAGATGACACCGCGCTCCTGGAGGTTGACCATCGCGAACGGCGTGACCGAGCCGGCGCGGTCGGCGACCAGCGAGCCGTTGTGACGGGTACGCAGCTCGCCGAACCAGGGCTCGTGGCCCTCGAAGATGGAGTGCGCGATGCCCGTACCGCGGGTCTGCGTCAGGAACTCCGTACGGAAGCCGATGAGGCCGCGGGAGGGCACGATCCACTCCATGCGGACCCAGCCCGAACCGTGGTTCGTCATCGTCTCCATGCGGCCCTTGCGGGTCGCCATCAGCTGCGTGATGGCGCCGAGGTGCTCCTCGGGGGAGTCGATGGTCATGCGCTCGATCGGCTCGTGCGTCTTGCCGTCGATCTGCTTGGTGACGACCTCCGGCTTGCCGACCGTCAGCTCGAAGCCCTCACGGCGCATCTGCTCGACGAGGATCGCCAGCGCGAGCTCACCACGGCCCTGGACCTCCCAGGCGTCCGGGCGCTCGGTGTCGAGGACGCGGAGCGAGACGTTACCGATCAGCTCACGGTCCAGGCGGTCCTTCACCTGACGGGCGGTGACCTTGTGGCCCTTGCCGCCCTTGCCGACGAGCGGCGAGGTGTTCGTACCGATGGTCATCGAGATGGCGGGCTCGTCGACCGTGATCAGCGGGAGCGCGATCGGGTTCTCGGGGTTGGCCAGGGTCTCGCCGATCATGATGTCCGGGAAACCGGCGACGGCGCAGATGTCACCGGGGCCGGCGACCTCGGCGGGCTTGCGGGTGAGCGCCTCGGTCATCAGGAGCTCGGTCACGCGGACGTTGGACATGGTGCCGTCGCGCTTGATCCACGTGACGGTCTGGCCCTTGCGCAGCTCGCCCTGCTCGACGCGGCAGAGCGCGATGCGGCCGAGGAAGTTGTCGGCGTCCAGGTTGGTGACGTGGGCCTGCAGCGGCGCGGCCTCGTCGTACTCGGGGGCCGGGACGTGCGACAGGATCGTGGAGAAGAACGGCTCCAGGTTGTCGCTGTCCTGCGGGACGGTGCCGTCCTCGGGCTTGGTCAGCGACGCGACGCCGTCACGGGCGCAGGCGTAGACGATCGGGAACTCGATCTGGTCCTCGTCCGCGTCCAGGTCCAGGAACAGGTCGTACGTCTCATCGACGACCTCGGCGATCCGGGAGTCGGGGCGGTCGGTCTTGTTGATGCACAGGATGACCGGCATCTTCGCGGACAGCGCCTTGCGCAGCACGAAGCGGGTCTGGGGCAGCGGGCCCTCGGAGGCGTCGACGAGCAGGACGACCGCGTCCACCATCGACAGACCGCGCTCGACCTCGCCGCCGAAGTCGGCGTGGCCGGGGGTGTCGATGATGTTGATCGTGATCGGGTCCCCGCCGTCCTTGGGGTGATACTTCACCGCCGTGTTCTTGGCGAGGATCGTGATGCCCTTCTCACGCTCCAGGTCGTTCGAGTCCATCATGCGTTCGTCGAGGTTCTCGGCGGCGTGGGCGGCGAAGGCGCCCGCCTGCTTGAGCATGGCGTCGACCAGCGTGGTCTTGCCGTGGTCGACGTGGGCGACGATGGCTACGTTACGGATGTCGTGGCGCGTGGGCATGGGTGGCTTGCGCTTCTCTCGGATCGTGGGATCAGGCGTCTCAGTCGGTCTCGAGTCCTCGTACGCCCGCCGGGCGGCACGCCACGGCTAGTCCAATGGTACGGGCCCGTCGAGTCCGGGGCTTCCCGGGCCGATCGCCGGAGCCGGGGTTCGGCCATAATTCAGCCGATATTCAGGTGGTATCACGTCATCGTCCGGCCGGTGGGCGGACGGACGGCAAGGGGTGTGAAAGAGGGGGCGGCCCGGGTCGGGGCGGACACCACCTTGCCCGCCGGAGGTTCCGGCGGGCAAGGGAGTTGAGCTGTATCTGAGCTTCGAATACGGCTTTGACCTGCTACTTCTTACGATTCGCGGGGGAACCTGCCGCTTGTCGCGCGGTGAATCCGATGTCCTCGTACCGGGGCGCGGCGAAGCCGAAGGCGCCGATGTTCACGAGCTTCTTGTCGACGGCGACGAGCTGTGGCCTCTGATACAGCGGAATCGATCCTGCGGCGGCCCAGATCCGGGCGTCCGCCTGCTTCAGCAGTTCCCTGGACGCGTTGGCGTCGAGTTCGGACACCGCCCGGTCGAACAGCTGGTCGATGTGGTCCGAACCGACCCGGGTGTAGTTCTGCTCGACGAGCAGCGAGCCGTCGGTGGCGGGTTCCGGCTTGGCGAAGATCGGACGGCCGTCGGTCGCCGGGTAGGCGGTGGCGGGCCAGGAGTACAGCGCCATGTCGTAGTCGCCCGAGGCGATGTGGTCCTTGAAGTAGCTCTCGTCGGAGACCTTGGTGATCTGGGTGCCGATGCCGATGGTGTCCAGCATCTCGACGATCTTCTCGCCGACCCTGCGCAGCGACTGCGATCCGGGGCCCGAGGGGAGGACGAAGCGCAGGGTCAGCGGCTTGCCCGCCTTGCCCACCCGGTTCTTGACCGAGCCGGGGGCGGGGGCGGCGGTGCCCGCGGGGGCGTAGGCGCCGGCGGCGCCGCCGGGGGTCCTGTCCTGCGCCGCGATCTCGGCGTCCCCGGCGGCCGCACGGTCGCCGGGCTTGTCGTCGCCGACGATGTACGACCCTTCCTCCCGCGAGGCCGCGTCGTCCTTGCCGGCCTTGTCCGCCGCTTCGTCCTTGCCGGCCTTCCCCTCGGCCTTCTCGTCCTTCTCGGCCTTGCCCGCCTTCTCCTCGGTCTCCTCGGCCTTCTTTCCGTCCCCGGCCTTCTCCTTCTCGGCCTGGCTGCCCGCCTTGGTGTCCTCGGTCCTGCGGACGGCTCCGCCCGGGGTCCAGCCCGCGTCGGCCAGCAGCGCCCGCGCCTCCTTGGTGTCCTGCTCGCCGAGCGCCCCGCTGCTGTCCTTGTACGCGGGCTGACCGGCCAGGGCCAGGTGGCTCCCGGGCGGCTCGGCCGAGAGACCGAGCGGCTTCAGCACGCTGTCGGCCAGCTCCTGGCGGTCCAGGGTGCGGGCGATGGCGCGCCGCACCCGGTCGTCCGAGAGGGGCCCGGACTCCCCGTTCAGCGCGAGCTGCGTGTAGGCGGGCTCCAGCGACTTGCGCACGTCGAATCCGCGCAGCGCCTTCTGCTCGGCGGCGTACACGGCGACGGCCTCCTGGTTCTTCTTACGGGCGGCCCGCGCCGTCTCGGCGGCCTCCTCGTCCGATCCGTGGGCCAGCGCCCAGGACCGCAGGGCCGCGGCCGGGGTGATGCCGGCTCCGGGGCCGTGGGCGGGCGCCCCGGCGTTCCCGGCGCGTTCGCGGGCGGCCAGGGCGATGCGGTTCGCCGTCGCCGGCTCGATGTCGGCGACGTCCACCGTGCCGTCGGTGAGTGCGGCGGCCCGGTCACCGGCCTTCACGGCGCGGAAGACCAGGGACTCGAGCTTGGCCTCGTTCCCCCACCAGCGCGGGTTCCGGTCGAGGACGACGGTCCCCTTCTTCTTGTCCACCCCACGCAGCCGGAAGGGCCCGGCGGTGTTCTTGAGGGTGGTCCGGGCGCCGTCGTTGAAGGTGCCGGGTGAACCGGTCACCTCCTTGGGGTAGAGCGGCGAGAACAGCGAGCGCCAGTCCGCGTACGGCTTCGAGAAGGTGACCCGGACCTGGAGGTCGTCCTTGCCGCGTTCGATCTTCTCGATCCGCTCGTACCCCGCGTTGCGCGCGGTCCAGAACGCGGAGTCCTTGCCGCTCAGCGCCCGCCACTGGGCGACGAAGTCGGGGGCGCCGATCTCACGGCCGTCGCTCCACACCGCCTGCTGGTTGAGCTTGTAGAGGACGACCTGCTTGGGCTCCTGCTCGATGACCTTCGCGGATTCCAGGTAGTCGGGGTTGCGCTTGGGCTCACCCTTGGCGTCCATGGGGAACAGCGAGGGCAGCAGGGCGCCGGTGATACGCGCGGTCGCGCCGTCGGCGTCGGCCTGGAAGGCGTTGAGGGTCGCGGGCACCGCGTCGATCGCCCAGGTGAGGGTGGAGCCCTCGGCGACCCGGTCCCGGGCGGCCGGGGCGATGTCTTGGGGGACGGCCACCGGAGTGGGGCCCTCGCTGTCCGAGGTGCAGCCCGCCAGAACCGGGATCGTGAGCACACCTGTCGCCAGGAGCGCGACCGAGCGGCGCTTTCGGGCCGTCCCGCGCGGGACGCCGACGTGGGCCATGGCTGATACCTCCGGGGCCGGCCCGGCCCACCCTGTACCGGAATGGACCGGATAAATGCGTTCTGGTGGCATTTGCAGTTGATCAGACTGATTCGCTGATCCACTGAACGCACTTTCACGCGCGGGCGGGGGCAGACACGGCCGCTGGGACCGCGGATCTCACCCGTGCGGCCCCGGTTTCGAGACCCGGAGCCCGGGGCCGGAGCCCGGGGCCGGAGCCCGGGCCCCGGGTCCGAACCCGTCGGGTCAGCCCAGCAGCTCGGTGATCGCGTCGGTGGTGCCGGTCTCGCCGAGCCTCGGGAAGATCTTCTCGACGCTGTTGCGGTGGGCGTCGGCGTCCATGTCGGTGACGGCGTCCGTCGCGACGGTGACGTGGTAGCCGTGCTCGTGGGCGGCGCGTGCGGTGGACTCGACGCCGATGCTGGTGGCGATTCCGCAGAGCACGACCTGGGTGATGCCCCGGCGGCGAAGTTCCAGGTCGAGCGCGGTGCCGTGGAAGGCGCCCCACTGCTGCTTGGTGACGAGGACGTCCTCGTCACGCGGGCCGAGCTCGGGCACGATGTCGGCCCAGTCCGGGGCGGGCTCGCGGGCCGGTGCACCGCTCTCCGTGCGGCCGGGGGCTCCGCCGGTCACGCGGACCAGGAAGACCGGAAGACCCTTGGCCCGGAAGGCCTCCGCCAGGGTGGCCGAACGGGCGACGACCTCTTCGGCCGGGTGCGCTGTGGGAAGGGCGACGATGCCCTTCTGGAGGTCGACGACGACGAGCGCGGTACGGGGGTCGAGGACGGTGGCGGTCATGTGCGTACTCCTAGGCGTGGTGCTGTTCGGTGCGTGCGCGCGGGGCAGCCGGGCGGGCCCGGTCAGGTGCGTGCGCGCAGGGCGCGGTCGGTGAGGGTGAGCACGGTCAGGTGCGTGCGCGCAGGGCGCGGTCGGTGAGGGTGAGCACGGTCAGCAGGACGCCCAGGACGACGGCGACCGCCGCCATGAGGTGCAGCCCCGCGTCGCTCGCCGCGTCGGCGTAGGCGAGGGCGATCAGGCTGGACGCGGTGATCGCGCCGATGTACTGGGCGGTGCGCTGGAGCCCGGCCGCGGCCCCGATGTTCTCCGGTGGGGCGTAGGCCTGGACGGCCGCCTGGTTGCTCGTGCCCACGAGCCCCTGGGGGGCACCGAAGCACGCTCCGGCGATCAGCAGGACGCCGAGCGGGGTGTCGCCGGAGAGGAGCAGCAGGATTCCCGCACCGGCGGTGAGCAGGACGCAGGCCAGGGTCAGCGGGCCACGCAGCCCCTTGGTGCGGGCACCGAGCAGCGAGCAGGCGAGCGCGGTGACGGACATCGGCAGCATCAGCAGCCCGGCATGGCCCGAGGAGAAGCCCCGGGCCTCCTCCAGCCACTGCGTGAAGCCGTACATCATGCAGTAGATCAGCAGGTAGCTGAGCCCGTGGCGTGCGTACGTCCGCAGCAGCGCCCCGTTGCCCGCGAGCATCCGGATGTCTATGAACGGCTGCGGGGCGCGCAGCTGCCACCGGGTGAGTACGGCGGTCAGCGCGACGAAGGGGGCGAGCAGCCACCACCGGGGGTGGGCCAGGTCCAGCAGGAAGAAGACCAGGACCGTCAGCGCGGCGGCGAACAGGCCGATCCCGAGCGGGTCCAGCGAGACCTTCGCCCCGCTCCCGTCGGCGGCCCGCTCGCGCGGCGGGTCGGCCGGGACCCAGAGCAGCGCGGCACCGAGGGCGAGCAGCGCGACCGGCACGTTGACGGCGAAGATGCCGCGCCAGCCGACGACGGTCACGAGCAGTCCGCCGAGCGCGGGCCCGACGGCCGCGCTGCCCAGGGCGGCGAACGAGAGCCGGGCAAGCACGGGGCGCGGGGTGGGGCGGCCGAGCCGCCGCGACTCGTCACGCAGGACGGCCATGGCCGCCGGGTAGGCGGCGGAGGTGCCGATGCCCAGCAGCAGCCGGGAGACGATCAGCGCGCCGAAGCCGGGTGCGAGGGCGCCGACCAGGCCCGACGCGACCACGACGACGAGGCCGGCCAGGAAGACCCGGCGCGGACCGAGGGTGTCCGCGAGTTTGCCGAGGACGGGCTGGGCGACGGCACTGGCGAGATAGAGGACGGAGATGAGCCACGCGGTGTCGGCCGCCCCGATGCCGAAGGAGTGCCCGATGGACACCAGGGCGGTGGAGATCATCGTGGTGTTGAGCGGGTTGAGCAGGGAGCCCATCAGCAGGGGCGCGGTGAGCCGGGCGCCGAAGCCCGGGGCGTCGGAGGGGGCCGGGGCCGCCGGTGGCCCCGCCCGCCGCACCGCCGGCGCGCCCGGCCGGCTCACTCGTCGACCAGACGGGCGATGAGCTCGGTGGCCTCGGCGAGCGCGCGGCGCTCCGCGCCGTCCAGCTCCCCCGCGATCGCCTCGGCCAGCCAGCTCCGCTTGGCCGCTCGCACTCCCGCCAGGGTGGCGCTGCCCTGCTCGGTGACGGACACGACCGACTTGCGGCCGTCCGCCGGGTCGGGAGCCCGGGTGACGAAACCCTGGCTCTCCAGCGCGCCCAGCGTCAGCCTCATCGACTGCGGCCTGACGAGCTCGGCGCGGGCGAGCGCGGCCGTGGTGGCCGGCCCGCCGTCCTGGAGCCTGGCCAGGACCGATCGCTGGGAGGGCGTGAGCAGGCTGTCCGCCGAGGAGCTCCGCAGCCGCCGGAGCAGCCGTCCGACCACGGCGGCGAGATCGGCCGCGACGCGCTCGGCGGTGGGGTCGGCCGCAGGGTCGGCGGTGGGCCGCGCCTGGGCGCCGCCGGAGCTTTCGGACATGTCTCCCACCGTAAAGATGGACAGGACACCTTGCAAGGCAACCTGTCTATTTTTGGGCAAACCCTGGGCGGCCGTACGCGCTCCTCCGCAGGGAGCGCACGGAGGGCTCACTGTTGCCCGCCGCCGGGCACGCGATCTAGGGTGAATGCGCTTTCAGAAGAGGGCCCGCCATCCGCAGCAGCGGGTGTCGCAGGGAAGAAGAAGCGGACGGTCGGTCGAGTGAGTGCCCCCACGGTGTACGACGTCGCCGAGCGGTCGGGCGTGTCGATCGCCACGGTCTCCCGGGTCTACCGCAACCCCGGCTCCGTGCGCGCCCAGACCCGGGAGCGGGTCCTGGAGGCGGCCCGAGAGCTCGGCTACGTACCGAGCGGCAACGCCCGCGGGCTGGCCAGCCGCACCACGGGAGTGCTGGGCCTGTGCTTCCCCGACTACGCCGATCCAGACGCCGAGGCCGACGCGGAGAGCGACAGCGAGGCCGAGGACGCGGCGATGCTGTACTCCGACCAGATCATCCGGGGCATGGAGCGGGCCGCCCGGCGGCACGGCTACGCCCTGCTGATCGCGGCCTCGCTGGAGGGCGGGCCCGAGAGCCTCGTCGCCAAGGTCGCGGGCCGGGTCGACGGCTTCGCCGTACTGGCGCAGACCGTGCCGACCGAGGACCTCGACGTCATATCGCGCCGGCTGCCGGTGGTGATGCTCGCCGGTCCGCGGGAGATCGACCACCTGGACCACCTCGTCGTCGCGAACGCCGCCGGGGAGCGTGAGCTGGCCCGCCACCTGATCGAGGACCACGGGCTGCGCCGGCTCGCCTTCGTCGGGGGCGGCACCGACTCCCCGGACGCCGAGGCCCGCTTCCAGGGCTTCCGGGACGCCTGCCGGGACGCCGGGCTGCCGGTCCCCGACGCACCCGACCTGCGGACCGGGATGATGACGCGGGCCGAGGGGGCGCGGGCGGCCGAGACCTTGCTCGACCGGGGCACCGAACGCCCGGACGCGGTGCTCTTCGCCAACGACCAGATGGCCGTGGGCGCCCTGCGCGCCCTGGAGCGGCGCGGGGTGCGGGTTCCCGAGGACATCGCCGTGACCGGCTTCGACGGAATTCCGCTGAGCCGGATCGTCCGTCCGTCGCTGACGACCGTGCGCCAGCCGATCCGGCAGCTGGGCGAACAGGCCGTGGAGTTGCTGGTGCAACGCCTGGCGGACCCGAGCCGTGACCCGGTCTCGCTGGAGCTGCCGGTCTCCCTGGCCCGCCGCTCCAGCTGCGGCTGCGGCTAGGCGCGCCGGTCGAGCTGCGGCTGCGCCCGGTCGGACGAGGGGCGGCTGCGGCTAAGCCTGCCGGACGAGAGGCGGCTGCGGCCCGGTCAGCCGGTCCGGCTGCGGCCCGGCCCTCCGGACGCGAGGTCCGGAGGGGCCCGTCGGCGGGAGGCGCCCCTCAGAAGTGCTCCCGAAGCCCCCCTCGGAGGTGCTCCCCGAAGACGCCCCTCAGAGGTGCTCACCGAAGAAGCGGGCGCGCCGCGCGGTCAGTCCGGCCGTCTCCGCCACGATCCCCCTGTACGCGAAGTGACCCGCCCGCAGCACGAGCAGTTCCCGGAGGCCGGGCAGCGCGTTGTGGACGGCGAACTGACCGGGCGGCGGGACCGCGGGGTCGAACAGGGCCGCCGCGACCAGCGTCGGCAGCTTCAGCCGCGCCGCGGCCGTCGCCGCGTCGAAGTACCGCAGCACCTCCGTGACCGCGGGGTGCCGCCGGTGGTGGTCGCGCACCGACTCCCCGCTGCCGGCGCAGGGCAGGGTGAGCCGCAGCGGGTGGTTGCCGAAGGTGGGGACGGTGAGCTGCGCAGCGCCGAACCGGTCGTCCCAGGGCAGCGCGAGCGCCCCGAGCCCGCCGCCGAAGCTCTCCCCGAGATAGCCGAGCCGCGCGGGGCCGGCGAGCTGCGGCAGCAGTTCCTGGAGCGCCGATGCCGCGCACCACAGGTCCGCCACGCAGTCCCCGATGACGTAGGTGTCGCGCGATCCGATGCCGTGCAGGACGTGCTCCGCGGCCTCGGCCGGGATCCCGGGCACCAGGCCCCGGCCGCCCATGCCCCGTACGCAGGGCAGGATCGCGGCCGACCGGGGCAACGGCAGCGGCACGTCGGACCCGGCCTGCTGCCGTCCGCCGTATCCGTGGCCGATGACGAAGCCGCGTTCCGCCGGACCGTCCGACGGCAGCGCGACCCAGCCTCCGAGGCGCACACCCCCGACGGAGGTGAAGGTCACCCCGTGCAGCGCGACCCCGTCGCGCTCCTCCTCCACCGGCCCGAGTTCGGGGGCGGTGACGACGGCGCGGGCCTCGCGGTGACGGGCCGTCCAGAACGCCTCGAAGTCACCGGGAGCGGGCGGGGCCTCGATGCGCAGCAGTTCGTCGAGCGTCCGCCCGTAGGCCGGGTCGAAGGGGAAGTCATGGGCGAACGAAGTCATGAGCAGGACAGTAACGGGCTGCTTGCGGGCCAGGAATCCTGCCAATCAAGCGGAATCGGTCACATCCACTTCAAATTCGCAAACAGTGCGCATACGGTGCCCACGAACAGCCCTCCCGGTGTCCGGCACGTTGCACGAGTGTGACCCAGCACCCTCTTGCGGTTTTCCGAATGACTGCAGCAGAGTGATGTATGCGCTTACAGGCAGCGCATACATCCGGATTGCTCGAGGAGGAGCCCTCCATGTCCCGCACCGCCAGAACCACCTCCGCGGCCATCACCGTCGCGCTCGCCCTCGGCGTCTCCGCCTGCGGCAGCTCCGGTGGCGCAGACGTCGCCGCGGACGCGAAGCAGACGCTCACCGTGTGGGCCATGGGCGCCGAGGGGGAGAAGCTCGCCGAGGTGGCCGAGGTGTACGAGAAGGCCAACCCCAACATCACCGTCAAGGTGACCCCGGTCGGCTGGGACGTCGCCCATCAGAAGCTCGTCTCCGCCGCCGCGGCCGGCACCATGCCGGACGTGGCGCAGATGGGCGGCAGCTACATGGGAGAGTTCGCCGAGCTCGGTGTCCTGGAGCCGGTCGACACCAAGACCTTCGACAAGGCGGACTTCTTCCCCGCCGGGTGGAACCAGGGCGAGGTGGACGGCACCGCGTACGGCGTGCCCTGGTACGTCGACACCCGGGTCCTCTACTACCGCACCGACCTCGCGAAGGAGGCCGGCGTCGACAAGGCGCCCGCCGACTGGCAGGAGATGCAGTCCCTGGCCGCCGCGTACCAGAAGAAGGCCGGCACCCGGTGGGGCCTGTCCATCCAGCCCAGCGGCCTGGACACGGTGCAGAACTTCTACCCCTTCCTCTACTCCGCCGGCGGCGCGATCCTCGACGACAAGGGCGAGGCGGTCATCGACAGCCCGGAGGCCGTCAAGGCACTGGAGGAGTACGGCACGTACTTCGACAAGGGCCTGTCCGACAAGTCGGTGCAGCCGGGCTACGACGTCGTGAAGGACTTCGGCAACGGCCGGGTCCCCATGTTCTTCGGCGGCCCCTGGCACGTGACCCTGCTGGACGAGGGCCAGCCGCAGATCAAGGGCAAGTGGGCCGTGGCCCCCGTACCCGCGGACAAGTCCTCCGTCTCGATGGCGGGCGGCTCCTCCCTGGTGGTCTCCAAGGACAGCGAGCACAAGGCCGCGGCCACGGAGTTCATCGAGTACCTGACCGGAGCCGACGGCCAGGCCGACTGGTACGAGCGCACCAAGGACCTCCCCGCGAACACCGCGGCCTGGGAGTCCGGCACACTCGCCGGCGACGCGAACCTCCAGGTGTTCAAGAAGCAGATGGACACCGCCAAGTCCTCCCCCTCCACGGCGAAGCTGACGGAGATCACCGACAAGGTCGACCAGGCCATAGCGAAGGTGACGCAGGGCAAGGCTTCCGCCGAGGACGCGCTGAAGACCGCGCAGTCCGAGATCGAAGGCCTCGTGAAGTAGGAGCCATGGGCACCACGACCTCGACGGCCGCACAGCCGGCCAAGGTGAAGGACGGTCCCGGGGCGATCCCGCCCCGGGACGGATCGGGGCGCCGCAAGCGCTCGATGGGCGTACAGAACGCGGCGGGCTGGCTGTTCTCCATGCCCTTCCTCGTCCTGTTCACCGTCTTCATGGCGTTCCCGATCCTCGCCACGCTGCTGATGAGCTTCACCGACTTCGGGCTGCGCAACGTCACGCGCCCCTGGGAAGCGAACTTCATCGGCTTCGAGAACTACACCGAGCTGTTCGGCGACGAGAAGTTCCTCACGTCGCTGTTCAACACGGCGTACTTCGTCGTGGTGGGCGTTCCCCTCACGATCGCCCTCGGACTGGTCGTGGCCGTACTGCTGAACAACGGCATCGACCGGGCTAGGACCTTCTTCCGGGTCGGTTTCTACGCTCCGGTGGTCACGACGATCGTGGCCGTCGCGGTCGTGTGGCGGTTCGTGCTGGACCCGGGCGACGGGCTGATCGCGGGCCTCTTCTCCGAAGTGGGCCTCACCGCCCCGGACTTCCTCGGTTCCGAGGCGCTGGCGATGCCGTCGATGATCGCGATGGCGGTCTGGCGCAACGTCGGTACGGTCATGGTGCTCTTCATCGCGGGCCTGCAGGCCGTCCCCACCGAGGTCCGGGAGGCCGCGAAGCTCGACGGCGCCGGGGTGTGGCAGGAGTTCCGGGCGATCACGGTGCCGCTGCTGAGGCCCACGCTGCTCTACGCCACGGTGATCACCACCATCGGCTACCTCAACGTCTTCGAGGAGCCGTTCGTGATGACGCAGGGCGGCCCCTCCGACTCGACGCTCACCGTCTCGCTGAACATGTACCGCGAGGGCTTCAACTTCTTCCACATGGGCTACGCGAGCGCCATGGCGTACGTCCTCTTCGTGGTGATCATGGGCATCACGGTGCTGCAGCTCCGACTGCTGAAGGACAACACGAAATGACCGCCCCGAACGCGACCGCCGTCCCGCGGACGGCGCCCGGGGCCAGGCCCCGGCACGCGAAGCGCCTCCTGGTCTACGTCCTGCTCTCGCTGGGCCTGCTGGTCATGTCGGCGCCGTTCCTCTGGATGGCCGTCTCGTCGTTCAAGACGACCAGCGAGCTCTCGGCCAGTCCCCCGGTGTGGATCCCCACCGAGTGGACGCTGGAGAACTTCCGGCAGCTGCTGGACAAGCTGGACCTGCCGCTCTACTTCATGAACTCCGTGATCGTGGCGGTGCTGGTCACCGTCTCGAACCTGGTCTTCTGCTCCATGCTCGGGTACGCCCTGGCCAAGCTGAGGTTCGTCGGCCGGAACAAGATCTTCGGTGTGGTCCTCGGTGCCCTGATGGTGCCCGGGAACCTCATGCTGCTGCCGCTGTTCGTGCTGATGAGCAAGCTGAAGCTGATCGACTCGTACGCCGGACTGGTGCTGCCCTTCGCGGCCGGCGCGTTCGGTGTGTTCCTGATGCGGCAGTTCATGCAGTCGATCCCCGACGAGCTGCTGGAAGCGGCCCGGATGGACGGCGCGGGAGAGTGGTACATCTTCTGGCGGATCGTCATGCCGCTGGTGAAGCCCGCTCTCGCGACGCTCTCGATCTTCACCTTCCTCGGTTCCTGGAACAACTTCGTCTGGCCGCTGATCGCGACCAACGACCCGGACAAGTACACGCTGCCGGTCGCGCTGGCCACGTTCGCCACCGACCCCAACAAGGCCGGCGGCTCCAACGGCATGCTGATGGCCGGAGCGTTCCTGGTCGTGCTGCCGGTACTGATCCTCTTCATCGCCCTGCAGCGGCACTTCACCCAGGGCATCGCCACGGCGGGCATGAAGTAGCCCGCCCGCCCACCGACGCACACGAGGCCGCACCCCACCTCGCGGCCGCACCCCTTCACGCACAGAAAGACACTCCGCGATGACGCACGCCCCTGTCCCGTTCCCCGAAGGCTTCCTGTGGGGGGCCTCCACGGCCGCCCACCAGATCGAGGGCAACAACACCGACAGCGACTGGTGGGTCAAGGAGCACTCCACCGGTACCCACATCCAGGAGCCCAGCCTGGACGCCTGCGACAGCTACCACCGCTGGCCCGAGGACATGGACCTGCTGGCGTCCCTCGGCTTCACCGACTACCGCTTCTCCGTCGAGTGGGCGCGCATCGAGCCCCTGGAGGGGCATTTCTCGCGGGCGGAGCTGGCCCACTACCGGCGCATGGTCGAGGGTGCGATCGCCCGCGGGCTGCGCCCGATGGTGACCCTCCACCACTTCACCGTGCCGCAGTGGTTCGAGGCACGCGGCGGCTGGACGGCGGAGGGCGCCGTCGAGCTGTTCGCCCGGTACGTCGCGGCCTGCGCGCCCGTGATCTCCGAGGGCGTGAGCCATGTCTGCACGATCAACGAGCCGAACATGATCGCCGTCATGGCGGGCCAGGCGAAGCGCGGCGACATCGGCTTCCCGCCCGCCGGGCTCCCCACCCCGGACGACGAGACCACCGAGGCGGTCATCGCCGCGCACCACGCCGCCGTGAAGGAGGTGCGGGCGCTCGACGCGGGCATCCAGGTCGGCTGGACCGTCGCCAACCAGGTCTACCAGGCGCGCCCCGGCGCGGAGGACGTCACGGCTGCCTACCGTCACCCGCGCGAGGACGTCTTCATCGAGGCGGCCCGCGGCGACGACTGGATCGGCGTGCAGTCCTACACCCGTACCGAGATCGGCCCCGACGGCCCGATCCCCACGTCGGCCGACGTCGAGCGGACGCTGACCCAGTGGGAGTACTACCCGGCCGCCGTGGGGCACGCCCTGCGCCACACCGCCGAGGTCATCGGCCCGGACATGCCGCTGATCGTCACGGAGAACGGCATCGCCACCGCCGACGACACCCGCCGCGTCGACTACTACGCGGGCGCCCTGAACGAGGTGGCCTGCGCGATCGAGGACGGGCTGAACGTCCAGGGCTACCTGGCGTGGAGCGCCCTGGACAACTACGAGTGGGGCTCGTTCACGCCGACCTTCGGTCTGATCGGCGTGAACTGGGAGACGTTCGAGCGGACCGCGCGGCCCTCGGCGAAGTGGCTGGGATCCCTCGGCCGCTCCCGCGAGCTGCCCCGCACCGCCGGCTGAGACCGGCCCCTCGACCGGGGCCGCCTGACAGGCTCCTCCGGTGCGGGAGCCGTCGCCACCTGACGGGCGACGGCTCCCGCACCGCACCACCACGTCCGGCCGCGGCTCCCCGGCCGCCGCCCACGAGGCCGTCCCCAGCCCCCGCAGGCCGGCCCCCGGCACCGTCGGGCACGCGTCGGGCACGCGTCGGGTCGCGGGCGGCAGGGGGCGGACATAGCCTCCCAAATGTGACGCCGCCTGCGAGCCGTACCGGGATACCCCGGCCTTCGACATCCGGCAGGGTCCTCGTCGCCGTGCTGGCAGCGGTGCTCTGGATCGCCCTGCCGGGCGCCCCGGGCGCCCGGGCGGAGGACCCCGTGGAGCTGTCCCGCGACGGGCAGATCACCGACAAGGTGGACGCGCTCGGCGACCGGGAGCCGGAGGTCGAGGCCGCACTCGACCGGTTGTTCGAAGAGCGCCGGGTCCAGCTGTTCGTGGTGTACGTCCGTGACTTCTCCGGCCGCGACGCCCGGACCTGGGCCGACGAGACCGCGAACCGCAACGGTCTCGGGCAGGAGGACCTGCTGCTGGCCGTGGCCACCCACGACCGGCAGTACGCCTACTCCGTGGACCAGGGGTCGCGGCTCACCGACGCCCAGCTCCAGGACGTGGCGAACACCGCGATCGAGCCGGCGCTCCGGCAGGACGACTGGGCCGGTGCCGCGATCGGCGCCGCCGACGGGTACGCGGCGGTCCTGGCCGGCGACCCGGTGCCCACCCCCGCCATCACCCCGGGTGCCGCGGATCCCGGCGGCGGATCGGGCAGCGGCGCGTCGGCCGGTCTGCTCGTGCCGCTGGCCGTCGTCGTCGTGGTGGCCGCGGTCGCCGTCTTCGCCTTCGTCCGCCGCAGACGGCGTACGGCGACCCGGACGACTCCTGCGGCGGGCGGCTGGGGCAGCGGGGCGGAGCCACAGGTTCCCCTGCCGGAACTGGACGCGCGGGCGAAGGCCGACCTGGTCGACACGGACGACTCCGTGCGCACCAGCGAGGAGGAACTCGGCTTCGCGACCGCCCAGTTCGGCGAGGAGGCCGCTGCTCCGTTCGCCGCGGCCGTGACACACGCCAAGGCCGAACTGACCACGGCCTTCCGGCTGCGGCAGCAGCTGGACGACGCCTTCCCCGAGGACGACGCGACCCGTCGCCGCATGATGGAAGAGATCATCAGCCGCTGCACGGACGCCAACGAGCGCCTGGACGCCGTGTCCGAGGACTTCGACCGGCTGCGCGCCCTCGAACAGAACGCCCCGCAGGCGGTGGGGACGGCGGAGACCACGTTCCGCGAGCTGATCGCCCGGGTCTCCACCACGGAGACGGCTCTCGCCGCGATGCGCGAGCGGTACGCGTCCTCGGCCACCGCCCCCTCGGCCGAGGACATCGAACAGGCCAAGGACCGGCTGGTCTTCACCACCTCCAGCCTCAACCAGGCCCGCCAGGCCGTGGACAGCGGGAACAACGCCGAGGCCGCCGTCTACGTCCGCGCCGCCGAAGGGGCGATCAAGCAGATCTCCACACTGGTGGACGCCGTCGACCGGCGGGCCGGGGAGCTGGCCGAGGCGGCGGAGAAGCTGCCCGGCGCGCTCACCGAGACGGAGACCGACCTCGCCGACGCCAGGGGCCTGCTCGACGGCACCCAGGAAGGCGTGTCCACCGCGGACCTGCGGGGCAGGGTCGCCCGGGCCGACGCCGTGGTCGCCGACGTGAAGGGCGAGACGGCCTCGGGTCCGTACGACCCGATCGACGCGCTGCGCAGGGTGGAGGAGGCGGACGCGGCGCTGGACGAGGCCCTGGCCGGAGCCCGCGAGCAGGAGCACGGCAACCAGCGGGCCCGCTCGCTCCTCGACCAGGCGATGCTGACCGCGCGGGCGGCGATCGGCGCCGCCGCCGACTACATCACCACCAACCGCGGCGCGGTGGGCAGCCAGGCGCGTACCCGGCTCGCGGAGGCCCAGCGGCGCTGGGAGCGGGCCGGGGAACTGTCGGGGTCGAACGATCCGCAGGGCGCCCTGGCCGAGGCCCAGCAGGCGGACGCCCTGGCCGCGCAGGCGCGGAGCCTGGCCGAGCAGGACGTACGGGAGTACAGGAACCAGAGCGGTTTCGGCGGCCCGCGCGGCGGGGGCGGGGCGGGCGGCGCCGTGCTGGGCGGCATCATCCTCGGCGGTCTGCTCGGCGGGGGTGGTCGCCGAGGAGGGCTGGGGGGAGGTCCCGGCGGCGGATTCGGCGGGTCGAGAGGCGGGTTCGGCGGCGGGTTCGGCGGTGGGCCGGGCAGTTTCGGCGGCGGCGGGACCCGGGGCCGACGCGGCGGCGGGGGTCGTTTCTGACGGCTGCCCCCGGCCCTTTCCGGCCATGGACCCCCGGCCGCGGGCCCCACGTTCCGCAGCACCAGTTGCCGTAACGAGGAGCAGCACCAGTTGCCGTCACCAGGAGCAGCACCAGTTGTCGTCACAAGGAGAGGTGCCATGAGCAAGCAGACCATCCTCGGCCGAGTCACCCAGCTCGCGCGGGCCAACATCAACGCCCTGATCGACCAGGCGGAGGACCCGCAGAAGATGCTGGACCAGCTGATCCGCGACTACACGAACAACATCGCGGAGGCCGAGCAGGCGGTGGCGGCCACCATCGGCAACCTCCGGCTGATGGAGGAGGACCACCGGGAGGACGTCGACGCGGCCAGGGAGTGGGGCCAGAAAGCGCTCGCCGCCAGCAGGAAGGCCGACGAGCTGCGGGCCGGGGCGGCGGGGGCGGAAGCCGACAAGTTCGACAATCTCGCCAAGGTAGCCCTCGGGCGGCAGCTCCAGGCGGAGCAGGAGGCGAAGACGGCGGAGCCCGCCATCGCTTCGCAGACCGTGGTGGTGGACAAGCTGAAGTCGGGTCTGGACCAGATGAAGAACAAGCTGACCCAGCTGAAGTCCAAGCGCGACGAACTGGTGGCGCGGGCCGCGTCCGCGCAGGCGCAGAACCGGATGATGGACGCCGTGAAGAGCATCGACGTGATGGACCCGACGAGCGAACTCGGGCGCTTCGAGGACAAGGTGCGGCGCGAGGAGGCGAAGGCGGTCGGCAAGCAGGAACTCGCCGCCTCGTCCCTGGACGCCCAGTTCGAGCAGTTGGACAGCCTCGGGGACAGCGCGGAGATCGAGGCCAGGCTCGCCGCCCTGAAGTCCGCTTCGTGACCGCGCGCCCCTTCCCCGCGCGCGGTCAGTACATGCTGAGCAACTGCTCCACGGAGAGTTCCGCGGCGGGCTCTCCGTCGGGCAGCGCCAGCTCGAACCAGACCGTCTTGCCGCGTGGGGTGCGCCGTGATCCCCAGGCGGCGCTGAGGAGCCCGACCAGTTGCAGCCCGCGCCCGCCCTCGTCGGTGTCGCGGGCGCGCCGGCGCCGCGGCTGGACGAGGCCCGCGTCCCAGACCTCGCAGACGAGCGTGCGGTCGCGGAGCAGCCTCAGCCTGATCTCGCCCTCGCCGTAGCGCAGCGCGTTGGTGACCAGTTCGCTGACGAGCAGTTCGGTGGTGTCCACCAGGTCGTCCAGGCCCCAGGCGGTGAGCTGTCCGCGGGCCAGTTCCCGGGCGCGGGCCACCGAGCGGAGCTCCCGCGGCAGCCGCCAGTCACCGACCGCGTCCGGGGCGAGCCCTTGGATGCGGGCCATCAGCAGGGCGATGTCGTCCTCGCCGTGCCGGGTGTCCAGCGAGGACAGCACGTGGTCGCAGACGTCCTCGAGTGGCTGCGAGGGCTCGGCCAGGGCCGACCTGAACGCGTCCAGTCCCTCGTCGAGCGGATGGTCGCGGGACTCGACGAGCCCGTCGGTGTAGAGGGCGAGCAGCGAGCCCTCCTTCAGCTCGACCTCGACCTCCTCGAAGGGCTCGCCCCCCACACCGAGCGGCATGCCCGGCGGTACGTCGAGCAGCATCGCGGGCTCACCGGGCTCGGCCACCACCGGGGGGAGATGGCCAGCGTTGGCGAAGGTGCACCGCCGGGTGACCGGGTCGTAGACCGCGTACACGCAGGTCGCCAGATAGACCTCGGAGAGGTCGGCCTCGCGTGACTTCTGTGCAGCCCGGGAGGGCCACTGGGCCCCGCCGCCCGCGCCGAAGCCGTCGCTCCGCTCGCCACCGCCCGGGGTGCCGAGCCCCCGGGCGACCTCGTCCAGGGCGGAGAGCACCTCGGCGGGCTCCAGGTCCAGGAGCGCCAGGGTGCGTACGGCGGTGCGCAGCTCGCCCATGGCGACGGCTGCCCGCAGCCCCCGGCCCATCACGTCTCCGACCACCAGCGCGGTGCGGTGGCCGGGGAGTTCGATCACGTCGAACCAGTCGCCGCCGACCTCGGTGGCCGTGTTGCCCGGAAGGTAGCGGCAGGCGATGTCGAGCCCCGCCGCCTCCGGGTCGCCCGGTGGGAGCAGGCTGCGCTGGAGTATCAGCGCGCGCTCGTGCTCGCGCCGGTAGAGGCGGGCGTTGTCGATACAGACCGCGGCGCGGGCGGCGAGCTCGGTGGCCAGGGCCCTGTCCCGCTCGCCGAAGGGTTCGCTGCCCTTCGTACGGGAGAACTGGACGAGGCCGACGACGACGTCGTGGGCGACCATCGGCACAGCGAGGGTGGAGTGGACGAAGCCGCGCTCGTCCCCGGGGACGTCCGCGACGCGTCCACTGCGCAGGGCGACGGCGCAGGGCGAGTGGAACGGGTAGCGGTGGACCGAGCCGAGCGCGGGCGGTCCTGTGTTCCCGTGGGGTGCCCCCTCGCCGGCACGGGCGCCAGGGATGACCCCGGGGAGCGCGTCGGACACGGCGCTGGCGTGGGCCACCCTGCGCAGCTCGGCCGAGCCGGTGCCCGACTCCTGGTGATGACGGCCCCAGCTGGCGGGGGACGCCTCCTCGCCGGTGAGCAGGCCTTGGTACAGGTCGACGGAGGCCAGGTCGCAGAATCCGGGCACCGCGACGTCCAGCAGTTCCCTGGCGGTGGTCTCCAGGTCGAGGGAGTTGCCGATGCGCGCACTGGCCTCGTTGAGCAGCGCGAGGTTACGGCGGGCGCTGGCCGCCTCGCGGGCGGCGATGTGCCGCTGCGTGACATCGGTGGCCAGACCGGCGATGCCGACGGGGCGGCCCGAACCGCTGTGCACGCGGTAGAGGTTCATGGACCAGTGGCGCCGTCCTGGGGCGCCGGGCGGGGTCCCCACGAGCTGGAGGTCGGTGACCGCCTCACCCGTCTCCAGGACACGCCGGAGCGTGGCGGAGAGGCGATCGGCCTCCGGGCGCGGCAGGTAGTCCTCCACGGTGCGGCCACGGTGGTCGTCGGCCTCGCCCCCGAAGACGGTGGCGAACCGCTGGTTGGCCCGTACGACGGCGAAGTCGGTACCGAAGAGGACGAACCCGAAGGGAGATTGGCCGAAAATAGCCTGTGAGGCCGCGAGGTCCGTCTCGATGCGCCGCAGCGCCCTCACATCGACGACGATACAGAGCGCGGCGCGTTCACCCGTCCCCGTCTCGCTCGGCATGACGTAGACCTCGGCGAGTCCGCGTACGGAGTTCTCGCCCGGGATCCGGAACGGGACGAGACCCGTCCACTCCTTGCCGTCGAGGATCTCGCCGACTCGTCTGTGGGCATCCGGGCGCAGCTCGGCGGGCATGAACGCCTCGACGGGGTCCTTGCCCACCACCTCGTCGGAGGCCATGCCGAACAGACCGGCGGCCCTCCGGCTCCACTGCTCGATCAGCCCGTCGGGCCCGATCGAGAACGACGCGACCCTGATGTAGTCATAGATCGAGCCAGGCGGGCTGCTCTGCCACATGACGTCGCCCGCTGTCCCAGGTATCTCGCTCACGCGACCGTCCCCTCCAGCTCACACACCGGACCGGTCCTGCCCGCAGTATTCAGCACTACGGGCCTCACCGGCACGGCGTTCACGATCACAGCACGGTCTCAGTCCCTTTCAGCCAGGTTCTGCCCGACCTCCGGTGATCGCTGTGCGTCCCCTTGCACTCCTAACCAGGGAGAGGGAGCTCGAACCACACGGTCTTGCCGGTCTTTCCGCGCCGGGTCCCCCAGCGGCGCGCGGAACAAGCCACCAGCTGCAGTCCGCGGCCCCCCTCGTCCTCGGGTCCGGCACTGCGTTCGGTGGGCGGATCCGGAACCGGATCGGAAACTTCCACGAGCAGACCCGGCTCGTGACCCCCCTCGCCCGGCCGCTCTCCGTCCGGGTGCGGACGCACCAGCCGGACCCCGATGGGGCCGGACGCGTAGCGCAGGGAATTGGTCACCAGCTCGCTGACGAGGAGCACGGCGAGATCCCCCACCGCCGCGTCGAATCCCCAGTAGTGCAAGGCGTCCCGGACCGCATGCCTGGCGCTGCGCACGGAGCCCGGCACCGCCGGAAAGCTCCATTCGGCGCAATCGCCTTCGGTATCGGTCACGCCGATCACTTCCCAGGGTCGGCAGCAGGCGTATCCCTCATCAAGGGGATAATCGGCACATACCCGATATCCGGAACAACTTATCGCTGATGGGGAGGGATGGGTCGTACGGGTGTATGCGCCGAGGCCTCCGGACCGTACGCCGGACGGCCCGTCGGGCGGCGGGACATGGGCGGGCGGGCGGCCACGGCAGAAGGGCGGGGGCGCGAACCGGGGCGGCCGGGGAGGGCCGCGGACCGGGGGATGGCGGCTGGCGGGCGGAACGCGGGCAAGCGGGCGGACACGGCAGACGGGCGGGCACCACGGCAGACGGGCGGGGGCGCCCCGACCGGGGCGGACGGGGAGGGCCACGGACCGGGGAACGGCGCCGGGCGACGCACTGGCGCCGACGGGCGGGCGGCCGGGGCGCGGACGGCGGAGTCGTCGCGCCGCTCGACTCCGGCGCACACCCGGCCTTCGGCGCGGCACCTGGGACGGGCACGTGACCCGCGTCGGCATCCGAGCCCGGTGCCCCTCCGGACGGGCGCACGGCCTGCGGACATCGGACGGGCGCACGGTCTGCGCGCGCCCGCCCCCCTCACGCGGCACGTCGGACGCGCGCCCTGCCCGCGTCAGACGCGCGGCCCCTCGGACATGCGCCCTGCCCGTGTCAGACGCGCGGCCCCTCGCGCAGGCGGCGCACGGCCTCCGCCACGGCGGGCCGGTCCTGGTCCAGCCAGTCGACGGAGTCCGCCTCATCCGGCGCGAGCCAGCGCAGCTCGTCGTGGTCCTCCAGCGGGCTGGGCTCGCCCGACACGAGCCGGACCGTCCACACCCGGAGCACGAGGCCGGGCTTCAGCGGCCACTCCCCCGCGATGCGCTCCAGCGGCTCCGCCTCCACGCCGAGCTCCTCCCGGAGCTCGCGCACGAGTGCCTGCTCGCCGCTCTCGCCGGCCTCCTGCTTGCCGCCCGGCAGCTCCCAGCGCCCCTTCAGCTCCGGCGGGGCGCTACGGCGGGCGGCCAGGAGCCGTCCACCTTCACAGACGGCCCCGGCCACCACCACGGAATCACTCATGCGCCGGAGCGTAACCGGTGACGTCTCCCGTTACGGGTGTGCGCCCCGGGTCGTACGTTCCACCCAGTAGAGCTGCTTGTGTCCGTTCCGGTCCAGGCCGTCCGCGATCTTCTGCGCCTCGTCCTGCGTCGCATAACGCCCGACGCGGTACCTGTTGCCGTTGTCGTCCTGTCTGATCACCAGCCACGGGAGCACGGCGCCGCTGTCGGTCATGACATTTCTCCCCAGCATCTCGCCCCTCTCCCCACCGGCGTGCACGTCTCTAAGGATCCCCAGGAAACCGCAGTACGCATATGCCCGAGCGTACGCCTGACCTTTACTCAGCGGATGCGGATTTACACAAAGAGGCACGCATCCGGCCACATCGAAAGGGGCGCACTCTCTCGAATGCGCCCCTTTCGGTTCCCCGCAGTCAGACGACGGAGCCGGCGGCCCCTGTCCGGGCCGGAAGCACCGGCATCGGCATCAGTACCGGGCCGGCGCCTGGCGCCTTGCGGCAGACGTCACCGCACTCCGCGTCCAGGGAGCAGCAGAGCGAGCAGATCGGCCCCGCCTGGACCGGGCAGTCGGCGATGTCCGGCAGCTCGTAGCCGGTCTCGCACACCGCGCAGGTGTGCGTGGCCGTGATGTCGGCGATCTCGACGCCCGGGCCGTTGACCGGATTCGGCCGGGCCAGGTAGTACTTCCCCTTCGTCAGCCAGGCGATCAACGGACAGAGGGCCAGCGCGAGTCCGGCGGCGATGAAGGTGGAGAACGCCTCGGCATACCTGCCGAAGAGCCCGAAGAAGGCGAGGATCGAGACGGTGGAGGCGATGACCATCGCCCCGAAGCCGGCCGGATTGACCGCGTGGAGGTAGGCGCGCTTGAACTCGATGTAAGGGGGACTCAGCCCGATCCGCTTGTTGATGACGAGGTCCGCCGCGACCGCCGCGATCCAGGCGATGCCCACGTTGGAGTAGAAGCCCAGCAGCTTGTTGAGGGCGGCGAACATGTTCATCTCCATCAGCGTGAGCGCGATGGCGAGGTTGAGGAAGATGTACCAGACGCGGCCCGGGTGCCTGTGCGTGATCCGGGAGAAGAAGTTGGACCAGGACAGCGAGCCGCTGTAGGCGTTGGTCACATTGATCTTGATCTGCGAGACGATCACGAACAGCGCCGCGGCGGGCAGCGCGAAGGAGCCGAGCCACGGTTTGAGGGCTTCGATCTGCGGCGCGATCGGCTCCAGGGCGTGTGTCTTGCCGACCGCCTCCAGCGCGACGAAGGCGAGGAAGGCGCCTCCCAGCTGCTTGGCGGCACCGATGATCACCCAGCCGGGGCCGGCGGCGAGAACGGCGAGGTTCCAGCGCCGCTTGTTGGCCTCCGTCCTGGCGGGCATGAAGCGCAGGTAGTCGGCCTGCTCACCGATCTGGGCGATGAGCGAGAGCGCGACACCCGTGCCGAGCCCGAAGGCGATCCAGGAGAAACCGGACCCGGCCCCCTCGGTACCGCCGAAGGAACTGAACGCGCCCCAGGAGTCCGGGGCTTCGAAGGCGAGGACGGCGAAGGGCAGCACCATGCCGATGATCCAGACCGGCTGCGTCCAGGCCTGCACCTTGGCCAGCGCGCCCATGCCCCGGAACACGATCGGGATGACGATCAGCGTGGTGACCAGATAGCCGATCTCCACGGGCAGCCCGATCGCCTGGTGCATGGCCTGCGCCATGATCGAGCCTTCGAGCGCGAAGAAGATGAAGGTGAAGGACGCGTAGATCAGCGAGGTCAGGGTCGACCCGAAGTAGCCGAAGCCCGCGCCGCGCGTGACCAGGTCCATGTCCAGGCCGTACTTCGCACAGGCCCGGGCGATCGGTATGCCGGTGAGGAAGATGATCACCGCCGCGGCCAGGATCGAGGCCAGCCCGCTGGTGAAGCCGTACGTGAAGACGATCGACGCGCCGATCGCGAAGTCGGCCAGATACGCGATGCCGCCGAGCGCCGTCCCCGCGACCGTCGACGGCGACCAGCGCCGGAAGGAGTGCGGTGCGTAGCGCAGGGAGTAGTCCTCACGGCTCTCGTCGGCCGCGAGCCGGGCGTAGCTCCGCCTCGGCACCCGTGGGTCTTCCTGAGGTTCCTGGAGTGGCGCCTCGCCCGGTGTGGGCGTTGCGATGTCCGTCATCGGTGACTTCCCGTTCGTCGGTCCGGTGTGCGGGTGACGAACGGGAAGTTAGGAGGCGGACATGACAAGCCGTCACGACGGGGCGTTGCCCGCCGGTTACGTAACGGCCGCAGGCGTTAACTCGGCATCACGCGGGGCGGACACCTGACCCCTCCCACCGGTCACCGCGGCCGCCCCGCCCGCCATTACCCGTCACCAGGACCGCCCCGCCCGCTATTTGACCGGCAGATGGTAGGCGATCCTGTACCGGTCGGCGGGCACCACGACGTCGGCCGTCTCCACCGCGCGCCCCGAGGCGTAGTACGTCCGCCCGATCACCATCACCACGTGGCCCGGGACCCCGCCGAGCGCCAGGAGCTCCTCCGCCAGCCCCGGGCGCGCGCCGACCTCCTCGGCGACGTTGTCCACGACGACGTCGATGGCCGCCATCCGCTCGACGACGCCGCAGCCGCCCAGCGGCCCCTCCTCGGGCAGCATCACCGGTGTACGCCCCGTGACGGCCAGGGGCTCCCAGGAGGTGGAGAGCATCACCGGCTCGCCGGCCTCCCGGAAGACGTATCTCGTGCGCATCACGCGGTCACCCGGCTCGATCCCCAGGCGCTCGGCGATCTCGGGGCTCGCCCCCTCCTGCTCGCTGCGGGACTCCCAGGTCCCCCGCACCCCGTCCGCCGTCTGCTCCTGACGGAACGGGGTGGAGCCGCCTCCCGGCCGGTAGCCGGAGCGGGCGATCCTGCGCGGCACCGGGCGCTCCCGCACGTACGTGCCCGAACCGGAACGCCCCTCCACGAGCCCCTCCGCCATCAGCACCTTGCGCGCCTCCAGGGCCACGGTGTCCGAGACCCCGTACTCCTCGCGGATACGGGCTTGCGAGGGCAGACGCGTATGGGGCGGCAGCGCACCGTTGACGATCTTCTCCCTGAGATCGCTCGCCACGCGCAGATAGGCGGGCTGCTCACCGAAAGCCACAGGCCACTCCCAACAGGTTGACAGACAGCAACAGCGTCGCAACCGTGGGTTGAAGACCGCAAGCACGGGCCAGAGTTTCACCCGAAGTGATGATTCCCCGGCTACCAGCGCATATCTGCCGCGCATGTCCGACGGATGTCGACAGAGCCTTGACCACTTTTGGTCCAGACCAATACGTTCCTGTGCACAGCACGGCTCCCGTCGCCCTTCAGGCCACGGAACACCTCTCCGACACGCACCCGGCCCTCATCCCGGATCACGCACAGGAACGAGCCCCATGCGCCGAAGAACCTTCACCGGAACGATCACCGCCGCCGCAGCCCTCACCCTGCTCGCCGGACTCGCCCCCGCGGCGACGGCGGACGGCACCGACCGTGCCTCCGGCCACCACGACCGCGCGTACCGAACCGTCGGCTACTTCACCCAATGGGGGGTCTACGGGCGCGACTTCCAGGTCAAGGACCTGGACACCAGCGGCACCGCGGCCAAGCTGACCCACATCAACTACGCCTTCGGCAACGTCAGTCCCGAAGGCGAGTGCTTCACAGGCAACGTGCCCGGGGAGGCCGACGCCTGGGCGGACTACGCCCGTCCGCTGGACGCCGCCGGATCGGTCGACGGTGTCGCCGACACCGGGACGCAGCCCCTCGCGGGCAACTTCAACCAGCTGCGCGAGCTCAAGGCCAAGCACCCCGGCCTCAAGGTGATGATCTCCCTGGGCGGATGGAGCTGGTCCACCCACTTCTCGGACGCCGCCCGCACGGCCGCCTCCCGCAAGGCGCTCGTCAAGTCCTGCATCGATCTGTACATCAAGGGCAACCTGCCCGTCGACGGCGCCCGTGGGGGCGAGGGGGCGGCCGCCGGGCTCTTCGACGGCATCGACCTCGACTGGGAGTGGCCCGGCTCCGCCGGTGACACCGACACGGTCCACCGCCCCGAGGACAAGCGCAACTTCACCGCCCTGGTCCACGAGTTCCGTACGCAGCTCGACGCGCACGCCAGGAGCAGCCGGAAGGGGAAGCCGAAGCACTACGAGCTCTCGGCCTTCGTCCCGACCGCCCCCGCCAAGATCGACGCGGGATTCGACGTGCCCCGCATCATGCGGGACTTCGACTTCGTCAACCTCCAGGGGTACGACTTCCACGTCTCCGGCGAGGCGACGACCGCCCAGCAGTCGGCCCTGTACGCCAAGGGCGACTTCAGCGTCGACCAGACGGTCCGTGACTGGATCAGGCGCGGGGCCCCCGCCCGCAAGCTGGTCATGGGTATGCCGTTCTACGGCCAGGGGTGGACGGGCGTCACCGGAGGCGGGGACGGGCTCGGGCAGCCGGCCGCGGCACCCGCTCCGGCCACGTACGCCGCCGGTTACGAGGACTACAAGGCGCTCAAGAAGCTGGCCGGCTCCGGGAAGTTCGAGGTGCACCGGGACGCCCGCAACGGCCACGCCTGGCTGTTCGACGGCTCCACCCTGTGGACGTACGACGACCCGTCGGTGCTGCGCGCCAAGACCTCGTACATCCGTGACCGGGGTCTGGGCGGCGCGATGTTCTGGTCGCTGGACGGTGACACGGACGACGGCGAGCTGATGACCGCGGTCGACCGGGGTCTGCGCCGGCACTGACGCCAGGGCGCTCCGGCACGTGCACCGCCCCGGGAGGGGCACGGTCCGGGACGGATGCGAGGCGGGGCAGTCGCCCCGCCTCGCGTTCACCGGTTCATCGTGCGGCCCGTGTCAGAACTGCAGGGCCCAGGAGTTGATCCGCCCGGTGTCGTACGTGGCGTTGTCGGAGACCCGGAGCTTCCAGGTTCCGTTGGCGGTCTCGGAGGAGGCGTTGACCGTGTACGTGGTGATCACGTTGTCGGCGCTGCCACCCGTCCCGTAGGCCTTCAGGTTGTAGACCGAACCGTCGGGGGCGACCAGGTCGATCTTGAGGTCACCCGAGTAGGTGTGCGTGATGTCGACGGGCACGCTGAGCGCGGACGGCGCGTTGCCGCTGACACCCGAGACGGTGATCGGGGACTCCACCGTGGCGTTGTCGGTGATGGTGTAGCCGGTCGTGCTCTCGAACCTGCTGCCGGTGGGCGGCGGAGTGGTGCCGCCCGCGCCGACGTTCAGGAGCTTGTTCGGGGAGCCCGTGCCCGGGCTCGTCACCACACCGCTGGTCGCGGCGGCGACCAGTCCGGCGGAGACCTGCGCCGGGGTCTGGCCCGGGTGGTCGGCGAGGTACAGCGCCGCCGCGCCGGCGACGTGGGGGCTCGCCATCGACGTGCCGGAGATGGTGTTCGTGGCGCTGTCGCCGGTGTTCCACGTCGACTTGATCGAGGAACCCGGGGCGAAGATGTCCACGACGCTGCCGTAGTTCGAGAAGCTGGAGCGGGCGTCGGTGCTGGTCGTGGAGCCGACCGTGATCGCGGCGGCCACGCGCGCCGGGGACTTGGTGGAGGCGTTGGTCGACTCGTTGCCCGCCGCGACGGCGAAGGTGATGCCGGAGTTGATGGCGCTCTGCACGGCGGCGTCGAGCACGGAGTCCGCGCCGCCGCCCAGGCTCATGTTGGCGACGGCCGGCTTGACCGCGTTCGCCGTCACCCAGTCGATGCCCGCCACGACCTGCTCGGTGGTGCCGGAGCCGCTGTTGTCCAGGACGCGTACGCCGACGATCTTCGCCTTCTTGGCGACTCCGTACGACGTCCCCGCGACGGTGCCCGCCACGTGGGTGCCGTGGCCGTTGCCGTCCTGCGCCACGTTGTCGTTGTCGATCGCGTCGTAGCCGTTCGAGGCGCGCCCGCCGAAGTCACTGTGGCTGATGCGCACACCGGTGTCGATGATGTACGCGGTGACGCCCTCGCCCGCCTTGTCGGGGTAGGTGTAGCTGCTGTTCAGCGGCAGGGCCGTCTGGTCGATCCGGTCCAGGCCCCACGAGGGCGGGGAGGGCTGGGTGCCCGAGATGGTGAAGGTCCGGTTCTGCACGACGGACTTCACGGCCGGGTCGGCGGCGAACTTCTTCGCCTGGGCGGCGGAGAGTTCGACCGAGTAACCGTTGACCGCGGCGCGGTAGGTCCGCTTGATCGTGGCGCCGTACTCCGCGGCGAGCGCCTTGCCCGCCTTCGAACCGGCCTCGGCCGCGGATTCGTCGAGCGTGACGATGTAGCTGCCGCTGATCGCGCCCGGGACGCCGGCGTTCTCGATCCGGCCTTCGGGCGCGCTGCCGGACGCCGCGGCCGGGAAGGCGGCGGCGGTCGCGAGCGCCAGGGCCGCGCCGGTTATGACGCTGGTCGCGGCCAGTCTTCGCGCGTAGCGTGCGGAACGTGTCGCTGCCATGGGGGAGTCCTCCTCGGTTGCGGTGCGCTGGGTGGGGGATGCATGGGGGTGCATGGCCCGCATCGCGTCGCCTGGGGGTGCGTCAGGTGGGTGACACGGCAGGGTAGGTCATGAGCATGACAAACCAGACACAGGAGGAGCCGCGCTCCGTGTGGCTTCACGTGAGCGGCGCGCCCTGCTGAGCGAAAGATTGGCCGATCCATAGGAATCGCACAAGGGTGTCACCGGGCGGGCAATACATTGGCCACATGCCCGACACACGGACCATCACGGCCTCCTACGTCTGCCCGCGTGACGGCTCTCGTGCCGCCGGCACGGCGCTGACCTGGTGCTGTCCGGTCTGCGGAGGCCCCTGGGATCTCGACGCCGGTGACCTGTCAGCGGTCCGTCCCGACTCGCTGAGCGGACGCGTCAATTCACTCTGGCGTTACGAAGAGGCGCTCCCCCTCTCGGCCCCGGCCGTCTCCCTCGGCGAAGGACGGACCCCGCTCGTCCCCCTCACCTCCCATGTCTCGGCCAAGCTCGACTTCCTGATGCCCACGCTCTCCTTCAAGGACCGTGGCGCCGTCATGCTCGCCGAACTCGCCCGCAGGCTCTCCCCCGAGCGGGTCGTCGCGGACAGCAGCGGCAACGCGGGCACGGCCGTCGCCGCCTACTGCGCCCGCGCCGGGCTGCCGTGCACGGTGTACGTCCCGGAGGGGACGTCACCCAAGAAGACCGAGCAGATCCGGGCCCACGGCGCCCGCCTGGAGGTCGTGCCCGGCGGACGGGAGGCCACGGCGTCCGCCGCGCGGAGCGCCGCCGGGGCGTCCGGCACCTTCTACGCCTCGCACGTCTTCAACCCGTACTTCCTGCACGGCACGAAGACGTACGTCTACGAGATCTGGGAGGAGCGGGGCGGCACCTTGCCGGACGCCATCGCCGTACCCGTCGGCAACGGCACCCTGCTGCTGGGCGCCGCCCTGGCCACGGAGGAACTCCTCGCGCACGGCCTGATCGACCGCCGCCCGGCCCTGGTCGCCGTACAGGCGGAGGCGGTGTCCCCGCTGGCCAGGGCGTTCCACGCGGGGGTGGAGGATCTGCCGGACCTCCCGGGTGAGGCGTCACCGACGCTTGCCGAGGGGATCGCCATCCCCCGCCCGCCGCGCGCCCGGCAGATCCTCGCGGCCGTGCGGAAGTCGGGGGGCACCTTCCTCACCGTGCCGGAGGACCGGATCCGGGAGGCGCAGAAGGATCTGGCCGCGCGGGGCTTCTTCGTGGAGACGACGGGGGTCGTCTGCTGGGCGGCTGTCGGAGACGTGACGGACCGGAGCGTGGTCGTGCCACTCTGCGGAGCGGGCCTCAAGACGGGCCTCGCGCCCTGAGGCCGCACGAGGTCAGGGCGGGTATGTGGTGGGCCGTCAGTCCGTCCAGTAGGTGTCGTGCTTGATGAAGAACTCCGCGCGGTCCTTCTCCGGCCAGTCGGAGACCTGGTGCACCTTCTCGAAGTACTCCTCGCGGGGCGCCCCTGGAGTGAAGAGCAGCAGCATCGACGCGGGCTCCTCCGAGTCGTTGCGGAAGGCGTGCAGTCCGCCCTGCGGCACGTAGAGGAAGTCACCCGCGACGGTGTCCGTCCACCGCTCGCCGTCGTAGATCCGCACCGTCCCGTCGAGGATGTAGAACGACTCGGAGATCGACCGGTGGAAGTGCGTGGCCGGGCCACCGGCCTTCGGGCCCAGGGTGACCCGGTAGAGCCCGAACTCCCCGTGGGTCGACTCGGTCGTGGCCAGGTAGTGCGTGTTCCCGCCGCTGCGTGTCAGCAGGTTCGGGGCGGTGCCGGCCGAGCGGTACTGCGCGGTGATCTCGCCCTCACCGCCCTGGTAGACGGGTTCCGGGTACGACATGCCACTCTCCCTCCCCGGCCGAGAACCGGGTCGCTGCTCCCGCGCGCCGCTACCGCACGGGCAGCGCCGCCTTCCCTACCTTCGTACGGTGAGCCTCAAGCGCATCTGTCTCCTCACGCCACTGGTCGCGGGCGCCCTGGTCGCCCCCCTGCCCCCGCTCTCGTACGCGGCGGGCCACACTCCGGCGCCTTCGCTCCCGTACGTGACGGGGCGCACCCACTCGCCCGTCTGCGGGGCGGAATCCCGCTCCGACGCCTCATGGGCACCGGCGTCCACCACCTTCGGCGAGGCCCGGGGCTACGACCCCTACGTCGGCAACGGCTATCTGGGCCACCGCGTGCCCGCCACCGGCGCCGGATACGCCGCCACGGGCGAGAAGACCGGCTGGCCTCTCTACACCCCACGGTACGACGGTGCCTTCGTCTCCGGGCTGTACGGCCGCGAGGGCGACCTGGCCGAGGGGCGCGAGGTGATCGCCGCGCTGCCGAGCTGGACCACCCTCGACGTGCGCGTCGGCTCCGAGACGTACGGCTCCGCCACCCCGGCCGGCCGGATCTCCCGTTACCGCCAGACCCTGCATCTGCGCTGCGGCGTCGTGGTCACCTCCCTGCGGTGGACCACGGCGGACGGCCGCGCGACCGATCTCACCTACGAGGTGCTCACCGACCGCTCCGACGTGCACACCGGCGCCGTACGCCTGCGGATGACCCCGCACTGGAGCGGCACGGCCACGGTGACCGGCCGGCTGGACGAGCGCGGAGCGCGACGGGTCACGGTCCGCGAGGACGGCACCTTCCGCACGCTGGGCACGGGCACCGAGGGCGCGATCGTCCAGCGGGGCACCGACGGGGCTCGCACCACCAGGGTCAGCGCGGGCCGCTCGTACACCTTCGAGAAGTACGTCGGCGTCGACACCACCCTCACCTCCCGCACGCCGCTCGCCTCCGCGCGGGCCGCCGCCGGACGCGCGGCCCGGCGCGGCTGGGCCGGGGTCCTCGCGGGGAACGCGGCGGCCTGGCGGACGGCGTGGGCCTCGGACGTCGGGGTGCCCGGCAGCCCGGACCTCCAGGCGTGGCTGCGGGCCGCACAGTACGGACTGCTGGCCAACACCCGGCCCGGCTCCTCCGACAGCATCGCCCCGGCCGGGCTGACCAGCGACAACTACGCGGGCATGGTGTTCTGGGACGCCGAGACGTGGATGTATCCGGGACTGCTCGTCACCCGCCCCGAACTCGCCCGTTCCGTCGTCGAGTACCGCTACCGGACCCGGACCGCCGCCCGCGCGAACGCGGAGAAGCTGGGGTACGACGGGCTGTTCTACCCCTGGACCAGCGCGAGCGAGGGGCGCCTCGACTCCGAGTGCCAGAGCTGGGATCCGCCGCACTGCCTCACCCAGAACCACCTCCAGGGCGACGTCTCGCTCGCCGTCTGGCAGTACTACCTGGCCACCGGCGACCGGGCCTGGCTGGCTGACCGGGGCTGGCCACTGCTGAAGGGCGTCGCCGACTTCTGGCAGTCGCGCGCCACGGCGAACGCGGACGGCAGCTACTCGGTGAAGAACGTCGCGGGTCCCGACGAATACAGCAACGGGGTCACGGACGGCGTCTTCACCAACGCCGTCGCCGCCACCGCCCTGCGCAACGCCACCCGCGCCGCCGGAATCCTCGGCCACCGCGCCCCCACCGGCTGGGCCCGGGTCGCCGACGGGCTGCGCATCCCGTACGACGCGGAGCGGAAGATCTTCCTCCAGTACGCCGGCTACAACGGCTCGACCATCAAGCAGGCCGACACGGTGCTGCTGGTCTACCCGCTGGAGTGGCCGATGGAGGAGGGCGCCGCCGCGGCGACCCTCGACCACTACGCCGCCCGCACCGATCCGGACGGCCCCGCGATGACGGACTCGGTGCACGCGATCGACGCCGCCGCGATCGGGGAGCCGGGCTGCGCCACGTACACCTACCTCCGGCGCGCCGTACGTCCGTTCGTCCGGGGCCCGTACAACCTCTTCTCCGAGGCGAGGGGCGAGAAGTCCGGCGCCCAGGACCCGCTGTCCGGTTTCCCCGCCGAGGACTTCCTCACCGGCAAGGGCGGTCTGCTCCAGGTCTTCACGCACGGTCTGACCGGGCTCAGGCTGCGCGAGGACGGCGTACGCCTCGACCCGCTGCTGCCGCCGCAACTGCGCGACGGCGTGCAGGTGACGGGGCTGCGCTACCGCGGCCGTACGTACGACGTCGCCGTCGGCCCGCGGACGACCACGGTCCGGCTGACGGACGGCGCCCCCTTCACGGTGCACACCCCCACGGGCCCCCGCCGCCTTTCCGGCACCCTCACGATTCCCACCCGCCGCCCCGACCTCGTCCCGACGCCGGACGTGGCCCGCTGCCGGCCCGCTACGGCCACTTCCGAGGCCCCGGGCCTGTACGCGGAGGCGGCGGTGGACGGCAGCCCGTCGACGTCCTGGTCACCCGAGGGCGCGGCCGGCACCCTGACGGTCACTCTGCGGAACGCGACCCGGATCGCCGCGCTCACGCCCCGCTGGACGGACGTGGCCCCGGCCTCGCACACCTTGGAGACCTCCCTGGACGGCCACACCTGGCGTCCGTTCCACCCGGGCGACACGGCCCGCCGGATCCGCCTGACGGTCCGCTCCGCGGACGCGGAGAAGCCGACGGGGGTGACGGAGCTGACCGTGACCGCGCAGGACCGATAACTCCTGCCGGACGTGCCCTCTCAGCCCTGCGACCGTGTCGCCTCCGCCTGCTTCGCGGCCTGCACGGCGTGCCCGGAGCGGGCGTTCACGGAGTCGGGGTGGTCGGGCCCCAGGACGCGGGCCGAGTCGGTGGCCACTTCGGCGTACAGACGCGCGGCCTCACCGTGCTCCCCGGCCTGCCCGAGCTCCCACGCCTGAAGATGACGAGACAACAGCGTGTCGTAATGATCAGCCCCGAGCGCCCTCGCCTGATCGAGGGCCAACTCGGCATGCAACCGCGCCGCCTCCACATGATCACCGGCAGCCCCGACGAACCCCGCACGCTTCGAGCGCACCGCCAACGCATCCGGATGATCAGCACCCAGAACACGCGCCCGATCAGCCACCACACCGGCCAGCAACCGCACCGCCTCGGCATGCTCACCCGCCTCACCCACATACGTACCGTGCAGACAACGGGCATTCAACGTGTCGGTGTGATCAGGCCCCAGAACCCGCGCCGAATCCACAGCCACCTCCCCATACAACCGCGCCGCCTCCGCACACTCCCCAGCCAGACCCAACTCCCACGCCTGAAGATGACGAGACAACAGCGTGTCGTAATGATCAGCCCCGAGCGCCCTCGCCTGATCGGCGGCCAACTCGGCATGCAACCGCGCCGCCTCCACATGATCACCGGCAGCCCCGACGAACCCCGCACGCTTCGAGCGCACCGCCAACGCATCCGGATGATCAGCACCCAGAACACGCGCCCGATCAGCCACCACACCGGCCAGCAACCGCACCGCCTCGGCATGCTCACCCGCCTCACCCACATACGTACCGTGCAGACAACGGGCATTCAACGTGTCGGTGTGATCAGGCCCCAGAACCCGCGCCGAATCCACAGCCACCTCCCCATACAACCGCGCCGCCTCACCGTGCTCCCCAGCCCGACCCAACTCCCACGCCTGAAGATGACGGGAGAGCAAAGTGTCGTAATGATCAGGCCCCAGGACCCGCGCCCGCTCGGCCGCGACCTCCGCATGGAGCCGCGCCGCCTCCATGTGATCCCCGGCCTCTCCGAGACTGCCCGCCCGCTCGGCACGGGCGTTCAGAGCCTGGAGGTGTTCAGGGTCCGCCTCGCGTGCGGATTCGCCGACCGGGCCGGCCGGGGGCTCCGTATCCGGGACCCCCTGGCCCGCGGGCGTCGGGGAGCTCCGTGGGGGTGGGGTGTGCGTGGGCTCGGAGTGGTGGGAAGGCGGCGTCGCTCCGTACGCGGTGTACTGCGCGGTGGTCGACGGACCGCGGTACTGGATCAGGGCCGTCACAGCCTCGGACCACGGCGGGGCATGCGGGAACTCCTCGGGCGGATCCCAGTGCCCGGCGATCTCTACGAGCAGCTGGGCGGGGGTGGGACGGTCGGCGGGGTTCTTGGCCAGGCACGTGGCCACCAACGCGCGTACACGTTCCGGCAGCCCGTCCAGTTGCGGCTCACCGTTGACCACGCGGTGCAGGATGCCCAGTGGCGAGCCCTGACCGAACGGCTCCCTGCCGTTGGCGGCGAAGGCGAGGACGGCACCGAGCGAGAAGACGTCGGCCTGCGGCCCCACCTGCCGGCCTTCGGCTTGTTCCGGGGCCATGTAGCCGGGCGTGCCGATGGTCGTGCCGGTTCCGGTCAGCACGGTGGCCTCCATGGCTCTGGCGATCCCGAAGTCGATCACGCGAGGGCCGTCCGCTGCCAGCAACACGTTCGACGGCTTGAGATCCCGATGGATCAGGCCCTCCGCGTGGATGGCCCCCAACGCCTCGGCCAACCCCGCGGCAAGCTGCCACACCGAGTCCTCCGCCAAGGGCCCGGACCTGGCCACGGCCTCGGCCAGGGAAGGCCCTGGGACGTAGGCCGTCGCGATCCACGGCGGGTCGTCCTCCGGGCCGGCCGCCATCACCGGCGCGGTGAACGCGCCGCTGACCGCCCGCGCAGCCGTGACCTCCAGCCGGAAACGGCGCCGGAACTCCGCCTGCCTGGCCAGGTGCGGATGCACGACCTTCACCGCCACGGCCTTGCCTCCCGGCGACCGGCCCAGGAACACCTCCCCCATTCCTCCCGCGCCCAGCCGGCCGCGCAGCACGAAGTCGCCCACTCGCTCCGGATCCCCGGCCGCCAACGGCTCCATGACTCCCCCTCCTTGCCGGATCCCGTACCCGGCGGCCCACCGCTCCCTGCCCTACCCACCCAACCACCAGGACCCACCGTCCCGGCGCCGTTCCCGTGGACCTGCCAGGTCGAGGGGTCGAGGGGTGTCGAGGGGCCGGGAGGCCACCGGCCCCGGGCCGACGGCCGGAGAGCGGGTCAGGCACCTCGGCCGTGCCCGTCTGCGGCGGATCTGCACATCGCGTGCGCAGATGCCGTGGCACCTTCGGTGGCTCTCCACGCCGGAGGCGCATCCACGGCGGGCATGTCAGAGAATGTCCTGTTCGCGGCGGATTAAAGTCCGGGACGGCGGAGCGTCTGTCGGGCGGTCGCGTGGAGAAGTTGTACCGGTCCATGGAGCGATGTGACCGCACCGGTTTCCCGACGACGAAAAGCAATACGCAGGGCTGCACTCCAGGTGGCCCCACGGCGCGCCCACGTGCTTTCATCCTTCACATCGCGAAGCCGCAAAAGCATGTACCGCATTCGGACATGTGAACGCGTCGACTCCCGCGAAAACGGCGAGGGCCCTTTTTCCTGACGGAGTGGGCCCTTGCCATTCGAAAGCAATGCGAAGGGAATTCACTTCATGAGCTCCGCTCCCCAGATCCAGACCCAGGAAATCTCCGACGCGGACCTGGACAACGTGTCCGGCGGCCTCCTCGGCGGCCTGGCCGGTGCCGTCTCCGTCGAGTCGCCCCTCTCCGCCGACTTCTCGGGCGCCGTCGGCGTGGACGTGCTGGGCGTTGCCGGGCTCGGCTCCGCCGCCACGCTCTCGGTCTGATCCGACGCCGAGCCCGTATGCCCCGATGCCGACCAGGCCGCGGGGCGTAGGGGCGTTGGCGCGTCAGGGCATCGGCGCGTGACGACATCGGGGCGTAAGGGCGTTGAACCACAAGGGCGTCGGCACACCTGGACACCGGCACCGACCCGCGCCTGGACGGCGGACCGGAGGGCTTCGCACGTGAGGAACCGGTACCCCGCTCGCCCCCGGCACAGCCCCGGCAACCGGTGGGAGCTCGTCTGGAGCCACCGGGAGGAGCTGCTGGAGATCGCGCGCCGTCGTTCGTCGAGCGACGAAGAGGCCGAGGACGCCGTCCACGAAGCGATGCTCCGCGCGGTGGAGGACCCGGATGTGCAGTACGGCCGGATAGGCCCATGGCTCAGGCTCGCGACCGTACGCGCGTGCGCCGAACGGCACCGCCAGATCGCCCGCGACTCGGAGCTGGCCAGGAGCCTTCCCGCCCCGGTCGAGCCCTGCCAGGTCGAGGAGGCCGCGTGCGACCGGGCGGAGGCCCAGTGGCTGGCCGACCGCGGCATGGAGCTGCTGCCTGCCCGCCAGGCGGAGGCGCTGCGGCTCAGGTCCCGGGATCTCGACGTGGGACAGGTGGCCCGGACCCTGGGGCTGAGCTACCGGGCGACCGAGTCCTTGCTCGCCAGGGCCCGGCGGTCGCTACGGGACGCCCTGGCCGGAAGCCTCGCGGTGGCCGTGACCGTCTGGATGTGTGTACGCAGGTTCCCCGGCACGGGCGCCACCCGGTCGGCAGTGGCGACCTCGGCTGCGACGGTCGCCGTGGCGGGACTGTTCCTGCCCGCCCCCTCCCCCGGCCTGCCGGACACCCGGCCTCCGCGAGCGGGTGCCCCGCCGGCCGCGACGGCCGAGGGCTTGCCCTCTCCCCGTACAACGCCGCACCGCGCTCACGCACCCTCGCCCTCCACCTCCCCGGCCCCGGGGAGCGACCCGCGCACGGGCCAGGACACCGCGCGCCCCGTCGCCGGGGAGCCGCAGACAACCTACGAGGCAACGGACCCAACAGCCCTGGGAATTCGCGTCGGGTCGATCTCGCTGACCACGAAACTCCCGCCGCCGGCCGTACCCACGTCGATTCCGTCCCTGCCCGTCAACACGTCCGGCCCCGTTTCCGTCGAGGCCCCCGTCGAGCTGCCCACGACCGCCACCGGAGAATCGGGCGGACACTCTGATCCGCCATCGGCCAACGGCCTGGACATTCTCGGGGAATGACGGCGGCGCCGGGGAGCGGGACCCATTCGCGGCGCATCCGGGCTCCTTTCCACGCCCAGGGGTGCTACGGCGATCCGGTGAATCCGGACATGTACTCTCGCCGGTAATGCTCCGGGTGGAGCGGGAGCGGAGGCGGACGATGGCGAACTCGCCTTCCGGGGAGTCGGTCACCGAACGGATCGTTCGCGTCCTCGAGACGTTCGACGCCGACCGCACCGTGCAGACCGCGACGGAGATCAGCCGTCGCGCGCACCTGCCCTCCTCCACCGGGCACCGGATGGTGGCCGACCTCCTGGAGTGCGGTCTGCTGGAGCGCGACGAGGACCAGCGGGTACGCCTGGGCATGCGCCTGTGGGAACTGGCCCTGCGCGGCTCGCACGCCCTGCGCCTGCGGCAGGCGGCGCTGCCTCTCATGGAACGCGTCCAGGCCCGGTTGCGGGAGCACACCCAGCTCGCGGTGCTGGAGAACGACGAGACGCTCTTCATCGAGCGCCTGTCCCACCCGCATGCCGGCGCGAACATCACCCGGATCGCCGGCCGTCTGCCGCTGCACGCCTCGTCGTCGGGACTCGTCCTGCTCGCCCACAGCCCGGAGGAACTGCGGGAACGCATCCTCGCCGGGCCGCTCGACGCGGTGGCTGCGGGAACCGAGACCGACCCGGCGCGGCTGCGCCGCGACCTGGCCCGGATCCGCCGTGAGGGCGTCGTGGTGGCACCGGGATCGGTCGAGGCCGTCTCGACCGGGGTCGCCGTGCCCGTACGAGAGGGACGCGGCCCGGTGATCGCGGCCCTGTCGGTGGTCCTGCCCCGGGACGCGCCGACCGGGCTCGCGGTCGAGGAGCTCCGAGCGGCGGCGGCCCGTATCTCGGCGACCATGGGCACGCTCCGCCCGTAGTCGCCCGCGCCGGACACCCCGGCACCCGGCCGGCATGGACCTGGCCACGCGCGTCCTGCCGGCGTGGCCTTCGGGGAACGACCCGCGCAACCGGGCCGCGCCGGGGGTACCGCCCGGAAATCCGATTCCCGTTCAATGGGACCACTGGTCGTCGGCGGCGTCCCGCTGGGCCAGACTCCCTGCCAACCCCGTCGGCCCGTCGAAGGAAACGACATGCCTGTACGCACCCGTGTCGCCGTCATAGGCGCAGGACCCGCCGGCCTGCTGCTCTCCCACCTGCTGGACCGGTGCGGCATCGAGTCGGTCGTGATCGACTCCCGCACCCGCGAGCAGATCGAGACCACCATCCGGGCAGGGATCCTGGAGCAGGGCACCGTCGAGGTCCTCTCCGAGACGGGCGCGTCGGACCGTGTCCTGACGGTCGGCCAGAAGCACGAGGGCATCGAGCTCCGCTTCGGCGGCGAGGGCCACCGGATCGACTTCACCGACACCGTCGGACGCGCGGTGTGGCTGTACCCGCAGCACGAGGTCCTGAAGGATCTCGTCGCAGCGCGTCTCGCCGCCGACCAGGACCTGCGCTTCGGGGTGACCGCCGAGCGCGTCGAGGACGCGGAGAGCAGCCGGCCACGCGTCGTCGCCCGGGACGCCGAGGGCAACGCGATCGAGATCGAGGCCGACGTCGTGGTCGGTGCGGACGGCTCGCGCGGCGTCGCCCGCAAGGCCGTGACGGGCGCGTACGGCGGCTACTTCCGGGAGTACCCGTTCGCCTGGTTCGGCATCCTGTGCGAAGCGCCGCCCAGCGCCGAGGAACTCATCTACAGCAACTCGCCGGACGGCTTCGCGCTCATCAGCCAGCGCAGCCCCGACGTGCAGCGCATGTACTTCCAGTGCGACCCGGACACCGACACCGAGGCGTACAGCGAGGAACAGCTGTGGGAGATGCTCCAGGCCCGCGTACCCGGCACCACCCTCCACGAGGGCCCGATCTTCCAGCGGGACGTGCTGCGCTTCCGCAGTTTCGTGGCGCACGAGATGCGCCGCGGGCGCGTCGTCCTCGTCGGCGACGCGGCCCATACCGTCCCGCCCACCGGCGCCAAGGGCATGAACCTCGCCGTAGCCGACGTGGTCCTGCTCACCGACGCGCTGCGGAGCCTGCTGCTCGACCGGGACGAGACCCTGTTCGACGCCTTCGCCGAAACCGCCCGGCAGCGCATCTGGAAGGCGCAGCACTTCTCCTGGTGGTTGACGAACATGCTCCATGTGCAGCCTGGCGCAAGCGACTTCGACCGCATGCGCCAGATCGGCGAACTGCGGAGCGTCGTCGAGTCGCGGGCAGGCAGCACCTATCTCGCGGAGGCGTACACGGGCCGGCCCCTGCCGGGAACCGGCCCTCGCTGACAGCCGCCGGCCACGGACGGCCTCACCGAGATCGTGGCCGCCTACGAGCCGCTGAGGAAGGCCGGAGTCCAGGCCGCGCAGAGCGAACTGTGCAGTACGGGAAGACCGATACCGCGGCCGCAGCCCATGGGCCTGACCAAACCCCTCCACGGCCGAGCCCTGCGCATCATCCAAACCCTCATCACCCCACCGGAGCACAAGGGGCCACAAGGCAGCGCTCGGAACCACACAAGGCGCTCCCCCACCCCATCGGCGCCGCAAGGCCCCACCGCACTTCTCCATCACCGCCCAAGGCGAAAGCGTCGGATTCCTCGTCCTTCAAGAACAAGATCGCAGCGAACACGTCCCCACTGACAAGGAGCTCGCCGAGGCCAAGAAGTACTCATGGATGCGCATCGCCCGCTTCGACCACACCCCTCCAGCCGTCTGCGTTTCATGCTCCGCGGCGGCAGCCCGCACCGTGCAAGCGAATGGGCGGATCTCCCCGACCGGCCTCTGGAAGAACAACTCGCCGAGATCATGCAGGAGGTCGGTCTCCGTGGCGAAGCCGCGGAGCGTAAACCCCTTGCAGACCAGAAAGCCAGAGAGGTACAAGCAAAAGCGCTGGGAAGCCGCCATGCAGGGAGCCCACGCCGCCTACGCCCACGCCTACCGCGTCAAACACCTCGGGGAACAGACAGACACCTGGTACCAGGCCAGCCGCCTGACCGAATACATCGCAGCAGTACGCGACCACGCCACATCGCTTCCGCCCGGGCAGGAGCGGACCGAGATCGAGGCGTGGCTCGCGTTCGCGGAGGCGTACCTCCAAATCCGCTGCAACATAGCGGCGGATCGCCGGTTACCGAAACCGGTGGTCCGCCGAATACTGGTAGCTCCACCGCCACTCACTGATCAACCGTCGAAAGGCAGAAGCCGGACCAGGGGAATTCACACCGCCACGAGCCGGACCCGCTCGCCGCACAGCTTGGCCATGTCGTCAATAGCGGAAGTCAGCATGACCACGGGGCGGTGCTGTCGCAGCGCGGCCTCGGCGACGGCCGCATCGATCGCGCACTTGCGTCCGTGCAACCCGGCGTTCATCAGCAACGTCGAGGCAGCCCTCGCCTCCTCGTCACCGACCGGGACGACCCGCAGCCCGGAAAGCACCCAGTTCAGGCGGGACGTGTTCGTACGGGCGTGGACGGCTTCGATGATGGTGAGCGCACTGCTCACGACCTCCATGCCGCGTGAGCGCGCCTCAGCGATCAGAGCCACCACGTGCTCGTCGTCGGTGAGCAGCTTCGAGAGCCCTTCGCTGTCCAGGACGAGCGTCCCCTCGTGACTCAGCTTGCGGCGGGCCACTCGCCCTCCTCGGCGAACACCTCGTCGAAGACCTGCCGCGCCCGCTGACGAGTCTGCTCGGAAACCGGCCCCTTGCGGCTCTCGTAGTCCGCCAGATACTCGTCAAGCACCTGCCCGCGCAGCTCACGCTCGACCGCCTCGGCGATGAACGCGGAGAACTCCCTCTTCCCCACCCGCGCCCGGATCGCCTCCGCGGTCCCCTCCGGCAGCGACAGGCTCACCCGCGTCGCCGGGCCTTCCCCGATGCTGTACGTCGTCTCAGCCATGGCCCCGATTGTGTCAAACGAGTAGGAAAGGCGCCACGCCCGCACTACCTTCACACTCGGCCATCGCCCCGCTCGCGCAAATCCCAGCACGGCCATCCCGATCCCATCCCGATCCCATCTGGGCCCCATCCCAGCACGGGAAAACCAAGGGCCCGACTCCGAAGAGTCGGGCCCTCTCTGACCTGCATGTTTGCCACGTCAGCGACGCGGTGACATGTCAGCCACTACACGTTGAAGCGGAACGTATGCGGCCAGATCCTGACCTGCGGCGGAGCCCTGCCTAGGGCCCTGACCAGCCATTTCTCCGTTGGCTCGCGTTGGCCTGCGACGGGCGCTTACGGGTGTCCTGCGGACTCTCTGCGGACCGGACGGATACCCGTCCACACAGTCCGCGCGGCCACGACCATCTACACCCAGAGACTTACGACCACCGGTAGCATGGGCACCATGAGCAGTAGCAAGAAGTACTCGATCAGCCTGCCCGAGGAACTCGCCGAAGCCGCACGCGCCCACGTCGGGCCCGGCGGTTTCTCCTCCTACGTCGCCGAAGCCCTCGAACAACGGGTCGCCATGGACAAGCTCCGGGAGATCGTCGCCGACTTCGCGACCGACAATGACGAGCTCACCCGCGAGGAGGTCGAAGCCGCCCGCGCGCTGCTGCGCCATGACCACCGGCAGGTCGGCGGGGCCGCAGCCTGATGCCCGGCACCCTGCTGCTCGACAGCGAAGGCCTCTCCAAGCTCTACCGCAAGGACCGCACCGTCATAGCCCTGATCCAAGCGGCATCGGAGGAAGGCATCCGTGTGGCCACAAGCGCCATGACCACCCTCGAGGCCGACTACGAGCGCATCCACCCCGCCCGGCTCAAGTGGGTCCTCTCCCGCGTCGACGTTCACGACGTCACCAAGGAGATCACCGATCAGGCCGCAGCCCTCCTGCGCAGCCACCGCCTCCACGGCCACAAGTACGCCATCGACGCCGCCTTCGCCGTCATCGCCCGCACCGCACCCCAGCCGGTCACCGCCCTGACCTCCGATCCCGAGGACCTGACGCTCCTGTGCGGCCCCGCCGTAGATGTCGTCAAAGTCTGAACGCCGACCGCAGTCGCGCCAACCAGACCCGTCACCAACAGCTCAGCGCTTCGCGGCACAAGGACTCCACGCGGACGTACACCTGCGCCCGACCCACCAACAAGCGGGCCGGGCGCAGGTCTTGACTGCCCGTCAGACGTTGAAGCGGAACTCCACCACATCGCCGTCCTGCATCACGTAGTCCTTGCCCTCCATGCGCGCCTTGCCCTTCGCGCGGGCCTCGGCGACCGAGCCGGTCTCGACGAGGTCCTCGAAGGAGACGATCTCCGCCTTGATGAAGCCCTTCTGGAAGTCGGTGTGGATCACACCGGCCGCCTCCGGGGCCGTGGCGCCCTTCTTGATCGTCCAGGCGCGGGCTTCCTTCGGGCCTGCCGTGAGGTAGGTCTGGAGGCCCAGGGTGTCGAAGCCGACGCGGCCGAGGGTGGCCAGGCCGGGCTCTTCCTGGCCCATGGACTGGAGGAGTTCGAGGGCCTCGTCGTCGTCGAGTTCGATCAGCTCGGACTCGATCTTGGCGTTGAGGAAGATGGCCTCCGCCGGGGCGACCAGGGCGCGCTGCTCGTTCTTGAAGTCCTCGTCGACCAGCTCGTCCTCGTCGACGTTGAAGACGTAGAGGAACGGCTTCGTCGTGAGCAGGTGCAGCTCGTGGAGCAGGCGGCCCTTCTCGGTGCCGGCGGTGATGCCCTTGGAGAAGAGGGTGTCGCCCGCTTCGAGGATCTTCTGGGCCTCCTCGACGGCGGCGAGGACCGCGACCTTCTCCTTCTGGAGGCGGGATTCCTTCGTCAGGCGCGGGACGGCCTTCTCGACGGACTGGAGGTCGGCGAGGATCAGCTCGGTGTTGATCGTCTCGATGTCGTCCTTGGGCGAGACCTTGCCGTCGACGTGGACGACGTTCTCGTCCTTGAAGGCCCGGATGACCTGGCAGATGGCGTCGGACTCGCGGATGTTCGCGAGGAACTTGTTGCCCAGGCCCTCGCCCTCGCTCGCGCCGCGCACGATGCCGGCGATGTCGACGAAGTCGACGGTCGCGGGGAGCAGCTTCTGCGAGTTGAAGATCTCGGCGAGCTTGTCCAGGCGCGGGTCGGGGACGCCCACGACGCCGACGTTCGGCTCGATGGTGGCGAACGGGTAGTTGGCCGCCAGCACGTCGTTCTTGGTCAGGGCGTTGAACAGGGTCGACTTGCCGACATTCGGCAGGCCGACGATTCCGATCGTGAGCGACACTTTGGCGACTTCCTGAAGTGAGGAGAGGGGGCTGTGCGGGCGGGCCGCGCGTGGACCCGATTCTCCAGTTTACGGGCGGGGCCGGGCGCCCCGTCACGGGTGCGGACGCCGGGCTCTTCCCGGGGCCGAACGGTTGTGTTTCGGCCGTGTGGCCTCGAACGCAGAGCCAAGGTCATCCAAAGGGCGTGTCCCGCACCCGCGGGAGACCGTCCCGCGACCTAGGTTGTCGGGGTGGAGCAGCACAGGACACGTACCCCGCAGCGCAGGCAGCCCTCGCAGGTGGCGCCTCCCCCGCCCGGTGGCCTCGGTGAGGGCACGGCGGCGTCCGCCTTTCCGGTGACGGTGGCGGTCGCCCCCGCGTCGGCGCCGGGCCAGGGGGCGGCAGGGCCCCGCTCGGGCTCCGTGGCGCCCTGGGTGCTCGCGCTGCGGAGGTTTCCCAACCCCAGGCTGACCGGCATCGGTGCCGGGCTCTTCGCGGCCCTGACCATGTTCCTGCTGGCCTGCCTGGACCAACTGCTCCTCGGCGGTTCCGAGGCCGTGTACGGGGTGCTGTTCCTGCTCGTCAGCGCCCTCACCGCCTACTGGGTCCGGCCCGCCGACCTGGTGACCGCCCCGATCATCGTGCCCATCGCCTTCGCGGTGGGCGTGATCCCCGTCGCCGGGGGCACCGGCGGCTTCGGCGGGCAGGCGATGGCCGTCGTGACCGCGCTCGCCGTCCATGCCGGCTGGCTGTACGGGGGCACGCTCGTGGCGGGTCTCATCGCCTCCGTACGGAAGATCCGGCAGATGCGGGAGCGGCAGCGGCACCTGGTCAGGGCCGACCGGGCCGCCGCACGCCGCCCCCGCCCGTAGGGCTTCCCCTCCGGGTCAGGCCGGGCTCACTTGCCGGCGGCCGCCATGGCCGCGCCGACGATCCCGGCGTTGTTCTGGAGTACGGCCGGGACCATCTCGGCCCGTACGTGTTCGATCAGCGGCAGGAACTTCTCCGCCTTGCGGCTGACGCCGCCGCCGATGATGAAGAGTTCGGGCGAGAACAGCATCTCCACGTGCACCAGGTACTTCTGCACCCGGTGCGCCCAGTGCTGCCAGCTGAGGTCCTCGTCCTCCTTGGCCTTCGTGGAGGCGCGCTTCTCCGCGTCGTGACCGTGCAGCTCCAGGTGGCCGAGCTCGGTGTTGGGGACGAGGTGCCCGTCCGTGAAGACCGCGCTGCCGATGCCCGTACCGAGGGTCAGCATGATCACGGTGCCCTTGCGGTCGCGGCCCGCACCGAAGGTCATCTCGGCGATGCCCGCCGCGTCGGCGTCGTTGAGGATCGTGACGGGCCGGCCGATGCGGTCGCTGAGCAGCGCCCGGGCGTCCGTGTCGATCCACCCCTTGTCCACGTTGGCCGCGGTCCTCGTGATGCCGCCGGTGACGACCCCGGGGAACGTGATGCCGACCGGTCCCTGCCAGTCGAAGTGGCCGACGACCTCGGCCACACCTGCGGCCACGCTGTCGGGCGTGGCCGGGTGAGGTGTCAGTACTTTGTGGCGCTCCTGCGCCAGCTCTCCGCGGTCCAGGTCCACGGGCGCACCCTTGATGCCCGAACCGCCGATGTCCACACCGAAAATCTCCATGTGATCCACGGTACGGGCAGGTGGCGCGTATCACTCCCCGGAGGGTCGATCCGGGGAGCGCGCCCGGGTTGTCCGGCGAGGAGGCTGGGTTGTCCGGCGGAGAGCCGGGGTTGCTCGGCGGAGAGCCCGGGTCACCCGGCGGAGAGCGCGGCGGCCTCGGCACGCAGGTCGCGCCGGAGCTCCTTGGGCAGCGAGAAGGTGATCGACTCGTCGGCGGTCTTCACCGTCTCCACGTCGGCGTAACCTCGCTCGCCCAGCCACTCCAGGACGCCGTCGACCAGGACGTCGGGGACCGAGGCTCCCGAGGTGAGGCCGACGGTGGTGACGCCTTCCAGCCATGCCTCGTCGATCTCGTCGGCGAAGTCGACCAGGTGGGCGGCGGGCGCGCCCGCGTCGAGGGCGACCTCGACCATGCGGATCGAGTTGGAGGAGTTCTTGGAGCCCACGACGATGACCAGCTCCGCGTCCTCGGCCAGCTTCTTCACCGCGATCTGACGGTTCTGCGTGGCGTAGCAGATGTCGTCGCTCGGCGGGGAGAGGAGGTTCGGGAACTTCTGCTTGAGCGCGCCGACGGTCTCCATCGTCTCGTCGACGGAGAGCGTGGTCTGGGAGAGCCAGACGACCTTCGACTCGTCGCGGACCTCGACGTTCGCGACGTCCTCGGGACCGTCGACCAGCGTGATGTGGTCGGGCGCCTCGCCGCTCGTGCCGATGACTTCCTCGTGGCCCTCGTGCCCGATCAGGAGGATGTCGTAGTCCTCCTTGGCGTAGCGGACGGCTTCCTTGTGGACCTTGGTGACCAGCGGGCAGGTCGCGTCGATGGTGGCGAGCTTGCGCTCGGCGGCCTCGGCGTGGACGGTCGGGGCGACTCCGTGCGCGGAGAACATCACGATGGAGCCCTCGGGCACCTCCGCGGTCACGTCGACGAAGATCGCGCCCTTCTTCTCGAGCGTCTGCACGACGTACTTGTTGTGCACGATCTCGTGGCGGACGTAGATCGGGGCCCCGTACTGCTCCAGGGCCTTCTCGACGGCGATCACGGCGCGGTCCACGCCCGCGCAGTAGCCACGGGGCGCGGCGAGCAGGACACGGCGGGTGTTACTGCGGCGCGTAGCGCCTCCACTCGGGGCGGCGGCGGGTGACGGGCTGGGCGTAGCAGTCATGCGTCCCATCGTAAGGCCGTACCGAACAGGCGCCGGATCGGCATGGTCGGGAGACTGATGCGTACGCGATCAAGCGATGGAGGGTTCATGGCCGGCAGCAGCACGGACGAGGGAAGGCTGCACCGCACACTCGGGTTCAGGGACCTGGTGGTCTACGGGTTGCTGTTCATCGCACCGATGGCCCCGGTCGGCGTGTTCGGCACCCTGGACGCCAAGTCCGGAGGGGCTGTGGCGCTGGTGTATCTCGTGGCGACGGTCGTGATGGCCTTCACCGCGTTCAGTTACGCGCAGATGGTGCACGTCGCCCCGCTCGCCGGGTCGGTCTTCGCGTACGCCCGCAAAGGGCTGGGGGAAGGACCCGGGTTCATCGCCGGGTGGATGGCGATGCTCGACTACCTGCTCATCCCCGCGGTCGCCTACCTCTTCTCGGGGATCGCGATGAACGCGCTGGTGCCCGAGGTGTCGCGGTGGGTGTGGACGGCGATCGCCGTCGTCGTGACGACCGCCCTCAACCTCTGGGGCGTGCGGGCGGCCGCCCGGGTCGGCTTCGCGGTGCTCGCCATGGAGATCGTGGTGCTGCTGGTGTTCGTGGTGTCGGCGGTGGTGGTGCTGGCCAGGGACGGGGCGCAGCGGGGCTGGCTGACGCCGCTGACCGGGGACTCCGCGTTCTCGATGACCGCGGTGCTGGGGGCGGTGTCCGTCGCGGTGCTCTCGTATCTGGGCTTCGACGCGATCGCCTCCTTCGCCGAGGAGGTGACGGGCGGCTCGGCGAAGGTGGCGCGGGCCGTCCTGTTCTGTCTGGTGCTCGCCGGGGTGCTCTTCGTGGCCCAGTCGTATCTGGCGGCGCTGCTGGAGCCGGTGTCCTCGGCGGAGCTGGCGGCGGATCCGGAGAAGCAGGGATCGGCCTTCTACGACGCGGTGGACGCCTCGGTCGGGACCTGGCTGCACGACCTGGTGGCCGTGAGCAAGGCGATCGGCGCGGCGTTCGCGGCGCTGGCCGGGCAGGCGGCTGCCGGGCGACTCGTGTTCGCGATGGCCAGGGAGCGGCGGCTGCCCTCGTTCCTCTCCCAGGTCGATTCCAGGTCCGGGGTGCCGCGGGTGGCGATCACGGGGGCCGCGGTGGTGACCCTGGTGGCGGCGGTCTGGGCGGCCCGGCGCGACGACGGGCTCGACCATCTGGTGTCGGTGGTGGACATCGGCGCGCTCACGGCGTTCGTGCTGCTGCACGCGTCGGTGGTCGGCTGGTTCGCCGTACGCCGGATGGAGGGCCCGCCGAGCTGGTGGCGGCACGTGCTGATGCCGGTGGTGGGTGCGGCCATCCTGATCGCGGTGATCCTGGAGGCGACGACGAGCGCCCAGCTGGTCGGGCTGTGCTGGCTGGGGATCGGGCTGGTGGTGCTGGCGGTGCAGTGGGGGCGGCGGTCCGCCTAGCGTCCGCCGCCCGGGCGGCTGGCGGTGCGGTGGGGCCGCCGGGCCTCCTGGCGTCCGCCGCCCGGGCGGCTGGCGGTGCGGTGGGGCCTCCTGGCGTCCGCCGCCCGGGCGGCTGGCGTCCATCGCGCGGGCGGCCCGGAACCGCGGGCGGCCGGCGCGGCCGGCGCTGCGGGCGTCCGGCACGGCCCGGACGAAGAGCCCTGTTTGTCGGTCGCGGCCGATACGCTCGCCCGTATGGCTCTCACTACGTCCCCGGAAGCCCCGCTGCCCGTCGGCGACGTGTCACGCCTGATCGGCGGCTGGATCGACCGGCTCGGCGCGGTCTGGGTGGAGGGGCAGATCACCCAGCTGTCGCGCAGGCCGGGCGCCGGGGTGGTGTTCCTGACGCTGCGCGACCCCTCCCACGACATCTCGGTGAGCGTGACCTGCTTCCGGCAGGTCTTCGACCGGATCGCCGATGTGGTGACGGAGGGCGCGCGGGTGGTCGTGCTCGCGAAGCCCGAGTGGTACGCCCCCCGGGGGCAGCTGTCCCTGCGGGCCACCGAGATACGGCCGGTGGGCATCGGCGAGCTGCTGGTGCGGCTGGAACAGCTGAAGAAGTCGCTGGCGGCCGAGGGCCTCTTCGCCCTGGACCGCAAGAAGCCGCTGCCGTTCCTGCCGCAGCTGATCGGCCTGGTGTCCGGGCGCGCGTCGGCGGCGGAGCGCGATGTGCTGGAGAACGCACGACGGCGCTGGCCCGCCGTGCGCTTCGAGGTGCGCAACACGGCCGTGCAGGGTGTGCACGCGGTGAATCAGGTGGTCCAGGCGGTCAAGGAGCTGGACGCGCTGCCCGAGGTGGACGTGATCGTCGTCGCCCGTGGCGGCGGCAGCGTGGAGGATCTGCTGCCGTTCTCGGACGAGGAGCTGATCCGCGCGGTGGCGGCCTGCCGTACCCCGGTGGTCTCCGCCATCGGGCACGAGCCGGACTCGCCCCTGCTCGACCTGGTGGCCGATGTGCGGGCGTCGACGCCTACGGACGCGGCGAAGAAGGTCGTCCCTGACGTGGGCGAGGAGCTCGACCGCGTGCAGCAGCTGCGGGACCGGGCGCTGCGGACCGTGCGGGGGCTGATCGACCGGGAGGAGCGAGGGCTGGCGCACGCGCTGGGCCGGTCCTCGATGGAACACCCGCACCGGATGGTGGACGAGCGGGCCGCGGAGGTCGACGCGCTGGTGGGGCGCAGCCGCCGGGTGCTGGGGCATCTGCTGGACCGCGCGGATTCGGAGCTCGCGCACACCAGGGCCCGGGTGGTCGCGCTGTCGCCCGCGGCCACGCTGGAGCGCGGGTACGCGGTGCTCCAGCGGCCGGACGGCCACGTGGTGCGCTCCCCCGAGGAGGCCGGGGCGCCGGGCGACGAACTGCGCGCGCGGGTCTCCGAGGGCGAGTTCACCGTACGGGTCGCGGAGTGAGGGGCCGGGTCTGTCGGACCCCGCGCATAGGGTGGACGGCATGACGGACGACGGGACGACGACGGCTGCCGCGACGGGCACGCTCGGATACGAGCAGGCGCGGGACGAGCTGATCGAGGTCGTACGCCGCCTGGAGGCGGGCGGCACGACGCTGGAGGAGTCGCTGGCCCTGTGGGAGCGCGGCGAGGAGCTGGCGAAGGTGTGCCGGCACTGGCTGGAGGGAGCGCGCGCCCGCCTGGACGCGGCGCTGGCCCGCCCGGAGGAGCCCACGCCGGACGGCGGCGGCAGCACGGACTGAGGGGCGCGCCCGGCGGTCCCGGACGCGGTCTCGTAACGGGGCGAGCAGGCAGCGGTCCCTGTACGCCCAGGGCCCGTAGGCAGCGTCCCTGTACGCCCGGGCCCGTAGGCAGCGTCCCGGTACGCCCGGGCCCGTAGGCAGCGTCCCGGTACGCCCGGGCCCGTAGGCAGCGTCCCCGTACGCCCGGGCCCGTAGGCAGCGGTCCCGACGGTGGGTCAGGCACCGCGTTCTCGTTCATCGCGTCCTTCATGCGGCGAAGGCTGTGCGGTGGATCACTCCGGGGTCGATTTAGTTGAAATTTAATCTATTACTCGGCTACGGTGATCACATCGCTCGACCCCCTGCATTCGTTCGGAAGGTACTGCTCCAGATGTCCCTCGTTCTTGACCCCGCCGCCCAGGACCTCCTCTTCCGCGAGGCCCGCACTGCCAACACGTTCACCGACGAGCCGGTGACCGACGAGCAGGTCCAGGCGATCTACGACCTGGTCAAGTTCGGCCCCACCGCCTTCAACCAGTCGCCGCTGCGCGTCGTCCTGGTCCGCTCGGCCGAGGGCCGCGAGCGCCTGGTCAAGCACATGGCCGAGGGCAACCGCCCGAAGACCACGGCCGCCCCGCTGGTCGCCCTCCTGGTCGCGGACCACGAGTTCCACGAGGAGCTCCCGGCGCTCCTGCCGCACTTCCCGCAGGCCAAGGACGCGTTCTTCTCCGAGCGCCCGGTCCGCGAGCAGTCCGCCGCCCTGAACGCCGCGCTCCAGGCCGCCTACTTCATCATCGGCGTCCGGGCCGCCGGCCTGGCCGCCGGCCCGATGACCGGCTTCGACGCCGCGGGCATCGAGAAGGAGTTCCTGGACGGCGACCACAAGCTGCTCATGGCCGTCAACATCGGCAAGCCCGGCGAGGACGCCTGGTTCCCGCGCCTGCCCCGCCTGTCCTACGACGAGGTCGTCACGACCGTCTGATCCCTCAGGCCGCGCATACGGAAGGGCCCCCGACGCCGAGCGTCGGGGGCCCTTCCGTATGCGCGTGGGGCCTCAGGAGGCCGTCTTCAGTGCCGCGGCCATCTCCGTCAGGCTCTCCATCGGGGCCGAGCCGGTGACGACCGTGGTGACACCCTCGGCGTGCAGCACGAGGGCGTCGTACTTCGGGCCCTCCCAGCGCTGCCACTCCTCGCCGGCGACTTCCTGGGTGCGGCCGGTGTCCTCGGCGTCGTGACTGACCTCGGGGACGTACTTCTTCGCGGGGGTCGTGGACTGCTCCACCGCGACGTACCGGCCGTCCGGGTCGAGGAAACCCAGGTGCCAGCCCGCACCCGCCTGGCTCTCGTACGAGACGGAGGTCGGCTTCCAGTCCTTCGACAGCCCGGCCGGGGCCGCGACGGGATACGGCGCGGCGCGACGGGCCGTCGCGAGCTCGACCCGGTAGTCGACCGCCTTGATCGGGTCGGCCTTGTCGTCGTGCGGGATGAAGATGTAGACGACGCCCGCCACTGCGGTGATCACGAGCATCGACAGGAACATGTCCCGGACGGTCTGCTTGCCTCGCATGCTTGCCACGGACCCAATGGTGGCATGAGCCCCCGGGCGCCCCTCCAGCGGGCATCCGCTCATTCGTGACCCGCTCTGCTCATTTTATCGACCTACCGATAGAGTCACAGCACCCTCTTTTCCGGTCGTCGTCGTACAGAAAGGTGCGCTCCGATGTCCGAGCATCATCTGCCGTCCCAGCTCGAGGTCTCCCCGGAGGCCCCAGACCGCAACCTGGCCCTGGAACTGGTCCGGGTCACCGAGGCCGCCGCCATGGCCGCCGGACGCTGGGTCGGCCGCGGCGACAAGATCGGCGCCGACGGCGCCGCCGTGAAAGCCATGCGCACCCTCGTCTCCACGGTGTCGATGAACGGCATCGTCGTCATCGGTGAGGGCGAGAAGGACGAAGCCCCCATGCTGTTCAACGGCGAGCGGGTCGGCGACGGCACCGGAGCCGAGGTCGACATCGCCGTCGACCCGATCGACGGCACCACACTCAACGCCAAGGGCATGCCCAACGCGATCGCCGTCCTGGCCGCCGCCGACCGCGGCGCGATGTTCGACCCGTCCGCGGTCTTCTACATGGACAAGCTGGTCACCGGGCCCGAGGCGGCCGACTTCGTCGACATCAACGCCCCCGTGTCCGTGAACATCCGGCGCGTCGCCAAGGCCAAGAGCTCCACCCCCGAGGACGTCACCGTCGTCATCCTCGACCGCCCGCGGCACGACGGCATCGTCAAGGAGATCCGGGAGACGGGCGCCCGGATCAAGTTCATCTCCGACGGCGACGTCGCCGGCTCGATCATGGCCGCACGCGAGGGCACCGGCGTCGACCTGCTCATGGGGATCGGCGGAACCCCTGAGGGCATCATCTCGGCCTGCGCCATAAAGTGCCTCGGCGGTGTCATCCAGGGCAAGCTCTGGCCCAAGGACGAGGCGGAGCGGCAGCGTGCGCTGGACGCCGGTCACGACCTCGACCGGGTGCTCTCGACGGACGACCTCGTCAGCGGGGACAACGTGTTCTTCGTCGCCACCGGGATCACCGACGGCGAACTCCTGCGCGGTGTGCGGTACCGCGCGGAGACGGCGACCACGGAGTCCCTGGTGATGCGGTCCAAGTCCGGCACGATCCGGAAGATCGACTCGACACACCGGCTCTCGAAGCTGCGCGCCTACAGCGCCATCGACTTCGACCGCGCCAAGTAACCGCCGACTGAGCAGCTGAGCGGCCGGGCAACCCAGCCGAGCCGAAGGGCCGGGCACGACGGCCGGGCACGGCGGCCGGGCAGGAGAGCCGGGCAAGGGGCCGGGTGTCCGCGTCGCGTGACCGCGCCGCCTCAGGAGACCCGGCCGAACGGATGTGGGGGCCGCCCGCGCGGGCGGCCCCCACATCCGTTCGCGCGCGAGGCTCAGCCGGCCGCGGCTATCCGCTCCGCCGGGGCGGCGGCCTTGAGCTCCATGTCCCGCCGGCGGCGCCGGGCGAGCACCACCCGGCGTTCGGCGGCGGTCAGTCCGCCCCAGACCCCGTAGGGCTCGGGCTGTATGAGGGCGTGCTCCCGGCACTCGACCATCACCGGGCACCTCGCGCAGACCTGCTTCGCGGCCTCTTCGCGGGAGAGCCGGGCAGCGGTAGGCTCCTTCGACGGAGCGAAGAACAGCCCGGCTTCGTCCCGGCGGCACACCGCCTCCGAGTGCCAGGGCCCCGCCTGGTCCTCCCGCGCGGGAGTGCGCTGGGAAGGAACGGCGGCGACCTGCAGGGGCTGATGCGGCGAATGCAGCACGGTCCACTCCTGACGACGGCTTGGGCTTCGTGAGCGCGAGACGATGCAGCTGTCCCTACCCGCTGTACGCACGCCTATGCACTGAGTGGCGCCGCCTTCGGCCTCGCGCAAGGCCGCCGAATCGGAATCTGGCCGAAAATCGCGCCGTCCCCGCCGACCGCCGTCAGTGGCCGAGGTGCTTGCGCAACTGCTTGTGCAGATTGGCAATGAGCTTGCCACGCTTGGGTTTTGCCTCGACGCTGCCGAGAACGGAGTAGCCGTTCACGATGACCACCGGTGCTTCCGGGTCGGCGGATTCCAGTGTGTCGACTTCGAAATTGCCGAAAATGCCCGTACCGCTGCCGCGCAGCGAGATGTTCTCGGGCACCTTGATCTCGACGCTGCCGAAGACGGAGGTGGCGTTGATGACCGTGAGCCGCTGGCCGAACAGCGCCTCGGTCAGGTCGATCTCGACGCTGCCGAAGACCGCGAAGGCGTTCGTACGGCCACTGACCCGCCAGCGCCCCTTGCGGGTGGAGCTGCTGAACACCGCCACCAGATTCTCGGCGGGCCCGGTCGGGGCCTCGGCGTCGTACCCGTAGGCCGGGGCGGAGGGGCGGGCGGGGCCGGGCTGTACCGGCAGGTCCCGCACCAGCGGCTCGAGTTCGCCCACGGTCTTGGCCCGGTAGACGAGGTCGACCCGCTCGGCATGCTCCTCGGCGGTCAGCCGGCCCTCGGCCATGGCCTCGCGCAGGATGTCCGCGATCCGGTCCCGGTCCGCGTCGGACGCTCGGATTCCGGCAGGCGCGGGACCGGCCGGAGCGACGGGCTGCTGGGGCTGCTTCTCGAGGTCCACCGGACCAGCTTACTCAAACGCGATAGATCGCGACCAGTACCCGCGCGCGTCCCCCGGCCCGGATTGCGGCCGGGAACTGCCGGCCTTCCGGGTGAGCCTTACCTCACAGACCCGGCGGGCCCCGGGGGTTCTACCCTGGTGGATGCGCTGCCCAAGGGTGGTCAGCCGCTGTCGCCGAGTGAGGAATGGCCGTAATGCCAGAGTTTGCGTACTCCGATCTGCTCCCCCTGGGAGAGGACACCACGCCGTACCGGCTGGTGACCGCCGAGGGCGTCTCGACCTTCGAGGCCGACGGCCGTACGTTCCTCAAGGTGGCTCCGGAGGCTCTGCGCACCCTCGCGGCCGAGGCCATGCACGACATCTCGCACTATCTGCGCCCCGCCCACCTGGCGCAGCTGCGCCGCATCGTGGACGACCCCGAGGCCTCGTCCAACGACAAGTTCGTCGCGCTGGACCTGCTGAAGAACGCGAACATCGCCGCCGCGGGCGTCCTCCCCATGTGCCAGGACACCGGTACGGCCATCGTCATGGGCAAGCGCGGGCAGAACGTCCTCACCGAGGGCGGTGACGAGGAGGCGCTGTCGCACGGCATCTTCGACGCCTACACCGAGCTGAACCTGCGCTATTCGCAGATGGCGCCGCTGACCATGTGGGACGAGAAGAACACCGGCTCGAACCTCCCGGCGCAGATCGAGCTGTACGCGACCGACGGCGGCGCGTACAAGTTCCTCTTCATGGCGAAGGGCGGCGGCTCGGCGAACAAGTCGTTCCTCTACCAGGAGACCAAGGCGGTCCTGAACGAGACCTCCATGATGAAGTTCCTGGAGGAGAAGATCCGTTCGCTGGGTACGGCGGCCTGCCCGCCCTACCACCTGGCGATCGTGGTCGGCGGCACGTCGGCCGAGTTCGCGCTGAAGACCGCGAAGTACGCCTCCGCCCACTACCTCGACGAGCTGCCCGGCGAGGGTTCCCCGACCGGCCACGGCTTCCGGGACCACGAGCTGGAGCAGAAGGTCTTCGAGCTGACCCAGAAGATCGGCATCGGCGCGCAGTTCGGCGGCAAGTACTTCTGCCACGACGTCCGGGTCGTCCGCCTCCCCCGGCACGGCGCCTCGCTTCCCGTCGCGATCGCCGTGTCCTGCTCGGCCGACCGCCAGGCGACCGCCAAGATCACCGCCGAGGGCGTGTTCCTGGAGCAGCTGGAGAAGGACCCGGCGCGCTTCCTCCCGGACACCACCGACGAGCACCTGGACGAGTCCGGTGACGTGGTGAAGATCGACCTGAACCAGCCGATGGACGACATCCTGGCCGAGCTGACCAAGTACCCGGTCAAGACCCGGCTCTCGCTCACCGGCCCGCTGGTCGTGGCGCGCGACATCGCGCACGCCAAGATCAAGGAGCGGCTCGACGCGGGCGAGGGGATGCCGCAGTACCTCAAGGACCACCCGGTGTACTACGCGGGCCCGGCGAAGACCCCCGAGGGCTACGCCTCCGGCTCCTTCGGCCCGACGACGGCCGGCCGCATGGACAGCTACGTCGCCCAGTTCCAGGCCGCGGGCGGGTCCAAGGTCATGCTCGCGAAGGGCAACCGCTCCCAGCAGGTCACCGACGCCTGCGACGCGCACGGCGGTTTCTACCTCGGCTCGATCGGCGGCCCCGCCGCGCGTCTGGCCCAGGACTGCATCAAGAAGGTCGAGGTCGTCGAGTACGAGGAGCTCGGCATGGAGGCGGTCTGGCGGATCGAGGTGGAGGACTTCCCCGCGTTCATCGTCGTCGACGACAAGGGCAACGACTTCTTCACCGAGCCCGCCCCGGCGCCGACCTTCACCAGCATCCCGGTCCGCGGTCCCGGCCTCGGCTGACCGCCCGGACGCAGTGTCCCCAGGGGTGCCCCGCCACGGCGGGGCACCCCTGGGGTGTTCCCGGGGCCCTCCGACGGCGCCCGACCCGCCGCGTATGTCCGGCCGGCGGCCCGCGTGCGGATATTTTCTGGCGGACGGCGCCCGGGAGGCGCCCGGCGGGACACCCGGGGAATACGGGGAACGGACCACGCGCTCATCAGCATCAGGAGGTTTGCACACCATGGACGGATCGGCCGAGGAAACGAAGTACCGCGTCGAGCACGACTCGATGGGCGAGGTGAGGGTGCCCGCGCACGCCAAGTGGCGGGCGCAGACACAGCGCGCGGTGGAGAACTTCCCCATCTCCGGGCAACGGCTCGAGCGGGCCCACATCGAGGCCCTGGCCCGGATCAAGGCCGCCGCGGCCAAGGTCAACGCAGAGCTGAAGGTGCTGGACCCCGAGATCGCCGACGCCGTCCAGGCGGCCGCCGCCGAGGTGGCGGAGGGGCGCTGGGACGAGCACTTCCCCGTCGACGTGTTCCAGACCGGTTCCGGCACGTCCTCGAACATGAACACCAACGAGGTCGTGGCCACGCTCGCCGCCGAGCGGCTGGGGCGCGAGGTGCACCCCAACGACCACGTGAACGCCTCCCAGTCGTCCAACGACGTGTTCCCCTCCTCCATCCACATCGCCGCGACCGCGGCCGTCACCGCGGATCTGATCCCGGCGCTCGAACACCTGGCCGCCTCCCTGGAGCGGAAATCGGCCGAATTCGCGGACGTCGTGAAATCGGGCCGTACGCATCTGATGGACGCCACTCCCGTCACCCTGGGCCAGGAGTTCGGCGGCTACGCGGCCCAGATCCGCCACGGCGTGGAGCGGCTGCGCTCCTCGCTCCCCCGCCTCGCCGAACTCCCCCTGGGGGGCACGGCGGTGGGGACCGGGATCAACACGCCGCCCGGCTTCTCGGCCGCCGTGATCGCCGAGGTCGCCCGCACCACGGGGCTCCCGCTCACGGAGGCCCGCGACCACTTCGAGGCGCAGGGGGCCAGGGACGGACTCGTGGAGACCTCCGGCCAGCTCCGTACCGTCGCCGTGTCGCTCACCAAGATCTCCAACGACCTGCGCTGGATGGCGTCGGGGCCGCGCACGGGGCTGGCCGAGATCAATCTGCCCGATCTCCAGCCCGGCTCCTCGATCATGCCGGGCAAGGTCAACCCGGTCGTCCCGGAGGCCGTGCTGATGGTCGCGGCCCAGGTGACGGGCAACGACGCCACGGTCGCCGCCGCCGGGGCCGCGGGCAACTTCGAGCTCAACGTGATGCTCCCGGTGATCGCGAAGAACCTCCTGGAGTCGGTGCGGCTGCTCGCCAACGCCTCCCGGCTGCTCGCCGACCGCACGGTCGACGGCATCACGGCCAACGCGGAGCGGGCGCGGCAGTACGCGGAGTCCTCGCCCTCGGTGGTGACCCCGCTGAACAAGTACATCGGCTACGAGGAAGCGGCGAAGGTCGCCAAGAAGTCCCTGGCCGACGGCACGACGATCCGGGAGACCGTGCTGGCCGGGGGTTACGTGGAGCGCGGTGACCTGACGCGGGAACAGCTCGACGCGGCCCTCGACGTGTTGCGTATGACCCGGCCATGACGCGCGGGGCGGCGCGCCGGGGGCGACGTCCCTAAGATCTCTTCATGACAGCGACGGAAGCGGGTACGGGAGCAGGCACCCCGGCGGGTGCGGGTGACGGCGGCCACTGGGCACCGGGGGACCAGATCCTCTGGCGCTACCGGGCCAACGGCAGGCCGGGCGGCGGTGGCCCCGCGGTGCACATCTGCCGCCCCGTCACCGTCGTCCAGGACACCGACGAGCTGCTGGCCGTCTGGATGGCGTCCGGCACCGAGTGTGTGCGGCCGGTCCTGGCCGACGGCACCCAGGTCCACGCCGAACCGCTCGCCACCCGCTACACCCGCCCGCGCACGACGGTGCGCTCGCGCTGGTTCGGCTCGGGTGTGCTCAAGCTCGCCCGGCCGGGTGACCCGTGGTCCGTCTGGCTGTTCTGGGACCGCGGCTGGCTCTTCCGTAACTGGTACGTCAACCTGGAGGAGCCGAGGTCACGCTGGTCCGGCGGGGTTGACTCGCAGGACCACTTCCTCGACATCTCCGTGCGTCCCGACCACAGCTGGGAGTGGCTCGACGAGGACGAGTTCGCCCAGGCGCAGCGGGTCGGGCTGATGGACGCCGCCACCGCCGGGCGCGTGCGTGAGGCGGGCCTGGCGGCCGTCGAGGTGATCCGGCGCTGGGGCCCGCCGTTCAGCGACGGCTGGGAACACTGGAGGCCCGACCCGCGGTGGCAGGTGCCCGCGCTGCCGGATGACTGGGACCGCGCCCCCGCCCCCACGCCGTCGTGAGACCCTTGATGCACCCCAGGGGGGCAAACGTAGGATCGGCCTCCATGGACAGCTTCGCCGGACCGCTTCACCGCAACCGGCCCGAACGGCCGGGGACCTGACCACCAGTCACCGCACGCACCGCACGAGTCACACGGGCCACGAAGCCGGGTGGGCCGTGCGGTCGCACGAACCACTACGAGGGGTGGAGACGTGCTTGCTTTCCGCTGCCCCGCCGCCGGGAGACGCCGTAGGAGACCGCACGGCGGCCGTACGGTTTCGGCCCCTTTCCCGAGGGCATCCGGTGACAGCCGTTGTTCTCGGCGCTCCTGCCGGGGCACAGTGGCGCCTCACAAGGTGATTGCCTCATACAACCGGCCCGGACGGACGGAACCCCACGCGTGACGGAGCATCCCACCTCCCACGAAGGCCGGCAGCCGCTCGCTGCCCGGCCTCAGGAACGCGCCCGGCCCCGGCAGCAGGAGGCACCGCCGAGCGCCGCGGCCACCGCCGCGATCCCCGGCCCCTCCCGGGTGCCCGGCGCCGCGGCCGAGGCCGCGGTGAATCCTGCCGCGAACACCGCGGCGGTCCCGAATCCCGCTCCGGGCGCGGCCGCGGACTCCGCCGCGCCCGGCGCCGACACCCATGCGGTCAGCCGCCGCGAGGGCGACCGGCTGCGGTTCGTGGGCGCGGCGACCCGCCGGATCGCCAGGGGCATAGACCTGGACGAGATCGTGCTCGGCCTGTGCAGGGCGAGCGTGCCCACGTTCTCCGACGCCATACTCGTCTATCTGCGCGACCCGCTCCCGGTGGGCGACGAGCGGCCGGTGAGTCCGTTCGTGCTGCGGCTGCGGCGTACGGACAGGCTGCGGCTGCCCGACGAGGAGAGCGAGAGCGGTTCGGACGGCGAGCGGCTGCGGCTGCCGGTCACGGACCCGCAGGCCGGGCTGCTGCCGGCCGCCGACCTGTGCGAGATCCGGGCGGGCGGCGCGCTCGCCGAGGTGCTGCGCGGGGTACGGCCCGTCTTCGGGGACTCCGCCGCCGCCCGCGTCGCCCTGCCCGAGCTGCTGGGGGCCGGCCGGACCGTACCCACCGGGCACCGCGCGATCCTGGCACCGCTGCGCGGCCGGCGGCGGGTGATCGGTGCCGCCGTCTTCCTGCGGGGCACGGACCGTCCGCCCTTCGAGGCCAACGACCTGCTGGTCGCCGCCCAGCTGGCCACGCACACCGCGCTCGGCATCGACAAGGCCGTGCTGTACGGCCGCGAGGCCTACATCGCAGACGAGTTGCAGCGCACGATGCTGCCCGACTCCCTGCCGCAGCCCACCGGCGTACGCCTGGCCTCGCGCTATCTCCCGGCCGCCGAGACGGCCCGGGTCGGCGGGGACTGGTACGACGCGATCCCGCTTCCCGGCAGCCGGGTCGCCCTGGTCGTGGGTGACGTGATGGGTCACTCCATGACGTCCGCGGCGATCATGGGCCAGCTGCGCACCACCGCGCAGACGCTGGCCGGCCTCGACCTGCCGCCGCAGGAGGTCCTGCATCATCTGGACGAGCAGGCGCAGCGGCTCGGCAGCGACCGCATGGCGACCTGTCTGTACGCGGTGTACGACCCGGTCGCGCACCGGATCACGGTCGCCAACGCGGGCCATCCGCCGCCCGTGCTGCTGCACCTGGGCGGCCGGGCCGAGGTGCTGCGGGTGCCGCCGGGGGCTCCCATCGGGGTCGGCGGGGTCGACTTCGAGGCCGTCGAGCTGGACGCGCCGGCCGGGGCCACGCTGCTGCTCTACACGGACGGCCTGGTGGAGTCCCGTATGCGGGACGTCTGGACGGGCATCGAGATCCTCCGGGAGCGGCTCGCGGCCACCGCGCAGCTGACCGGGCCGGACCACTCGCCGCCGCTGGAGGCTCTCTGCGACGACGTGCTGGACATGCTCGGCCCGGGAGACCGTGACGACGACATCGCCCTGCTGGCCGCGCGCTTCGACGGGATCGCGCCCAGCGATGTCGCCTACTGGTCCCTGGAGCCGGAGGACGCGGCGCCGGGCCGGGCACGCAGGCTGGCCCGCAGGGCGCTGAGCCGGTGGGGTCTGGACGATCTGTCGGACGAGGTGGAACTGCTGGTCAGCGAGGTGGTCACCAACGCGGTGCGCTACGCGGAGCGGCCGGTGACGCTGCGGCTGCTGCGCACCGAGATCCTGCGCTGCGAGGTCGGCGACGACTCGCCGCAGCTGCCCAGGCAGCGGCGCGCGCGGGAGACCGACGAGGGCGGGCGCGGGCTGTTCCTGGTGAACCGGCTGGCAAGGCGGTGGGGCGCGACCCGGCTCTCGACGGGCAAGGTCGTCTGGTTCGAGATGGCCACCCCCTGATCGTCCTTCCGACGCCGGCTCCACGTGTTGCCGACATCCTGTCGGCGGAGCTGACCTGGGGCGTGGACGGAGCGACCTGACCGGCTGTGGCGAAGAAGGTGGACGGCCGCTGCCGCCGGACACACACGAGGGGCGGGTGCCGGCCGGCACCCGCCCCTCGTGTGTCTACTGACCCAGCAGATTCTCCGCGCCCGGCCGCTCGCCGGGCGGCTGGTCCCCGTCACCGGGGTCCTTGGTCGTGCTGGGCGTCGTGCTGGGCGTCCCGGAGGGGGTCTCGCTCGGCGTCTGCGCCGGCGGCGACTCCTCGCTCGGGGTCTCGCTCGGCGTCTGTGAGGGCGTCTCGGGCTCCTCGGACGGGGTCTCGGAGGGCTCCTCGGACTCGGAGGGGGTCACCGAGGGGCTCTCGGTCACCGCCGTCTCGCCACGCTCGACGCCCTCCAGGTCGAAGGCCGCGTCGGAGCCGCCGCCGAGCGCGCCGAGGGTGTAGTCCGCCCAGATCCTCGCGGGGAAGCCGCCACCGTTGGCGCGGCCCGAGTTGGCCGTGCCGGTCAGCGTGACCTGGCCTCCGCCGTCCCTGGTGGACTCGCCGAACAGGGCGACGACCGTCGTGAGCTCCGGGGTGTACCCGGCGAACCACGCCGCCTTGTTGTTCTCCGACGTACCCGTCTTGCCCGCCGCGTCGTAGGCGGAGGTGTTCGCCGCACGGCCGGAGCCGATGTCGACCACCTCGGTCAGCGCCTTCGTCACGGTGTCGGCGGACGCCCGGCTGATCACCTGGCCGCCGGTGCCGTCGACGGGCTCCATGGTGCGGTCACGGTGCTCGGCGGACTTGACGATGGTCGGGGTGACCTTCTTGCCGTGGTTGTCGAGGGTGGCGTAGACCCCGGCCATGTCCCACGTCGAGGCGTTCATGGTGCCGAGCGTGATCGCGGGCCGCTCGGGGAAGTTCTTGTCCGGTACGCCGAGGGCGAGGGCGGTCTTTTTCACCGCGCTCGGGGTGACGTCGACGACCATCTGCGCGAAGACGGAGTTGATCGACTTGTCCATCGCCGTCTGGACGGTGGGGCTGTCGTAGCTGATGTCGTCCTCGTTCTGCGGGGCGAACGGGGTGTCGCTGCCGACGACGGGGCGCTTGCTGGTGCCGTCGTACACGGTGTTCAGACCGATCAGGTCGCCGTTCTGGGTCCTCGACCCGTTCTCCAGCGCGGAGGCGAGCACCAGCGGCTTGAAGGTGGACGCGGGCTGGTAGTCCTGCCGGGTGGCGTTGGATATCCAGTGCTCGGTGGCACCGACTCCGCCGTAGAGGGCGACGACCTTGCCCGTCCTGGGGTCGACGGAGGTGGCACCCGCCTGGACGGTCGCGTCGACCTTGCTGGCCTTGCGGTCGAGCTGGTCCTCCAGCTGGGCGTCGACCGACTTCTCCAGCTGCTTCTGCTTCTTCTTGTCGATGTTGAGGGTGATGGTCCAGCCGCCGGCGTCGAGCATCTCCTCGGTGACGCCCTGGCGCTCCATCTCGTCGTTCGCGGCCTCGACGAGGTAGCCGGTCTGGCCGTCCATGCCGGGGGCCGCCTTGGGCGAGTCAGGGACGGGGAAGGTCAGCTTGTCCCGCTCGGCCTGGTCGAGCCAGCCCTCGTCGACCATGTTGTCCAGCGTGTAGGCCCAGCGCTCCTTGACCAGCTTCTTGCCGGTCTTGGAGGCGACCGCCCAGTCGTACTGGCTCGGGGCCTGGAGCAGCGCGGCGAGGTAGGCGCCCTGGGAGGTGTCGAGGTCCTTGGCGTCGACGCCGTAGTAGGCCTGTGCGGCCGCCTGGATACCGCTCGCACCGCGCCCGTAGTACACGGTGTTGAGGTAGCCGGCGAGGATGTCGTCCTTCTTCATCCGCTGGTCGACCTTGAGCGAGATCACCAGTTCCTTGAGCTTGCGGGTGACCGTCTGGTCCTGCGTGAGGTAGTAGTTCTTCACGTACTGCTGGGTGATCGTGGAGCCACCCTGCTTGCCCTTGCCGGAGAGGGTGTTGAGCAGACCGCGCGTGGTGCCCTTGAGGTCGACGCCCTGGTCCCGGTAGAAGGACTTGTTCTCGGCGGCGACGAAGGCGTGCTGGACGCTCTCGGGTACGACGCCGAGGTCGACTATCTCCCGGTTGACCTCGGAGTTGCTCCGGGCCAGCAGCGTGCCGTCGCTGTACTTGTAGACGTTGCTCTGCTTCTGGGCCTGGTCGTTGGCCTCAGGCACGTCGACGTACATGTAGAGCGCCGCGAAGGCCCCCATGACGAGCAGGCAGAGTCCGAAGAACGTACCCAGGATCTTCCGCCACGTGAAGAGCCGGCGTTTGCCACCGCTCCTGGCAGCCCGTCGCGCATCCGCTCGGCCCATCGCTGTGGTGCTCCTGTTCTTCTGCTCGTACCGCTCCGGTCAGACCTGCCAGCTAACACCGAAAGCCTGGACAAATGACAAGCGATCCGGTCTTTTCCGGACGTGAGAATCAGCACCCGGTCCTGAAGGAACCGACTCGCGAGGGATGCGCAAGGTTGCGAAACCCGTTAATGTGTAATCACATTGCTAGCGCGGCGCTATGCCGCACGAAACGGGGGACCCATGTCCGCACAGCACGGCCTTCCCAGCACCACCGATCCCGGCGCCGACCTGACCCCGGACGCGCCCGAGATGCCTGCCCCGCAGGTCAGGGAGACGACCGCTCATTCCATCCCCGGCGGTCTGGGGCTCCTGCTGACCGTCCTCGGGGTGTTCCTCGGCGTGGCCCTGGCCATCGTCGGCGGCGTGCTCGGCTCCGACGGGCACAACGGCGTCGGCATCCCGCTCTTCGTCCTGGGCCTGCTCCTGACCGTCGCCTCCTTCTTCTGCATGAGCGGTGTGAAGATGGTCGCTCCGGGCGAGGCCCGGGTCATCCAGCTCTTCGGCCGGTACGTCGGCACGATCCGCGCGGACGGCCTGCGGTGGATCAACCCGCTGACCTCCAGCCGCAAGATCTCCACCCGTGTCCGCAACCACGAGACGGCCGTCCTGAAGGTCAACGACGCGTACGGCAACCCGATCGAACTGGCCGCGATCGTCGTCTGGAAGGTCGAGGACACGGCGCAGGCGCTCTTCGAGGTCGACGACTTCCTGGAGTTCGTCGCCACCCAGACCGAGGCGGCCGTCCGGCACATCGCGATCGAGTACCCGTACGACGCCCACGAGGAGGACGGTCTCTCGCTGCGGGGCAATGCCGAGGAGATCACCGAGAAGCTCGCGGCGGAGCTCACCGCCCGGGTGCAGGCGGCGGGCGTACGGATCATCGAGTCCCGCTTCAGCCACCTCGCGTACGCCCCCGAGATCGCCTCCGCGATGCTCCAGCGGCAGCAGGCGGGCGCGGTCGTCGCGGCCCGGCAGCAGATCGTCGAGGGTGCGGTGGGCATGGTCGAGATGGCGCTGACCCGGATCGCCGAGCAGGACATCGTCGAGCTCGACTCCGAGCGCAAGGCGGCGATGGTCAGCAACCTGATGGTGGTGCTGTGCGGTGACCGCGCCGCGCAGCCGGTCCTGAACACGGGCACGCTCTACCAGTGACGGACGAAGCGACTCCTCCCGACGCCGGCGCGGGCCGGCCGGCCCGGCGCGGCCCCGCCCGCAAGCAGATGCTGCTGCGGCTGGATCCGGCGGTGCACGACGCGCTGGCACGGTGGGCGTCGGACGAGCTGCGCAGCGCGAACGCGCAGATCGAGTTCCTGCTGCGGCGCGCCCTCGCGGAGGCGGGCCGGCTCCCGGGGGGCGCGGCACCCATCCCCCGCCGGGGCCGGCCGCCGAAGTCCCCTCCGGGGGAGCAGCCGGGGCCCACCGGGTGACTGCGCACCGCCGGCCCCCGGGTGGGAACCCCGGGGGCCGGCATGCTCACGCACTCGTATACATGCCAGGTATACACACCGTGTACAGTGCGCCTCATGTCAATCGGTCACACACTCCTCGGACTCCTGGAGTCCGGTCCCCGCCACGGTTACGACCTCAAGCGCGCCTTCGACGAGAAGTTCGGGCAGGACCGGCCCCTGCACTACGGCCAGGTCTACGCGACCATGTCGCGTCTGCTCAAGAACGGGCTCGTCGAGGTCGACGGGGTCGAGACCGACGGCGGGCCGGAGCGCAAGCGCTACGCCATCACCGACGCGGGCATCACCGATGTCTCCAGCTGGCTCGCACAGCCGGAGAAGCCCGAGCCGTACCTCCAGTCGACCCTGTACACGAAGGTCGTCCTGGCCCTGCTCACCGGCCGCAGCGCCGCCGATCTGCTGGACGCCCAGCGGTCCGAGCACCTGCGCCTGATGCGCATCCTCACGGACCGCAAGCGCAAGGGCGACCTAGCCGACCAGCTGATCTGCGACCACGCCCTCTTCCACCTCGAAGCCGACCTGCGCTGGCTGGAACTGACCGCCGCGCGGCTGGACAAGCTCGCCGAGGTGGTCGCCCCGTGACTCCCGCCGGCTCCCTCCTCGTCGCCCAGGACCTGCACAAGGCCTACGGCTCGACCCCTGCGCTCGACGGCGCCTCGTTCTCCGTCCACCCCGGCGAGGTCGTCGCCGTCATGGGCCCGTCCGGTTCGGGCAAGTCGACCCTGCTGCACTGCCTGGCGGGGATCGTCACCCCCGACACGGGCACCGTGACCTACGGCGGACGCGAACTGTCCGCCATGTCCGACGCCGGGCGCAGTGCCCTGCGGCGCACGGACTTCGGCTTCGTCTTCCAGTTCGGTCAGCTCGTGCCCGAGCTGACCTGTGTCGAGAACGTCGCCCTGCCGCTCCGCCTCAACGGCGCCAAGCGGAGGGAGGCCGAAAGCACCGCCCTGGAGTGGATGGCGCGTCTGGAGGTCGACGACGTCGCCGCCAAGCGCCCCGGCGAGGTGTCCGGCGGCCAGGGCCAGCGCGTCGCCGTGGCCCGCGCCCTGGTCGCCACCCCCAAGGTCGTCTTCGCCGACGAGCCGACGGGAGCGCTGGACTCCATCAACGGCGAGCGGGTCATGGAACTGCTCACCGAGTCCGCCCGCACGGCCGGGACCGCCGTCGTCCTGGTGACCCACGAGGCGCGCGTCGCCGCCTACTCGGACCGCGACGTCGTCGTGCGTGACGGCCGCTGCCGTGATCTGGAGTACGCCGTATGACCTGGCTGCGTGACCTCGGCCTCGGCATACGCTTCGCCGCAGGGGGCGGGCGGGAGGGCTGGGCCCGGACCGCGCTGACCGCCGTCGGGGTGGGGCTGGGGGTGGCCCTGCTGCTGGCCGCCGCGTCCGTGCCGCATCTGCTCACCGAGCGCTCCGCGCGTGACCAGGCACGTGAGGAGGTCTCGGCGTCACGCAACGCCGACGTCCCGAAGACGGACAGCACGGTCCTGCGGATCAACGCGGCGACGGAGTACCGCGGCGTCGGCATCGGAGGCTTCCTGATGCGCGCGGAGGGGGCGCACCCGGTCGTCCCGCCCGGGGTCGACGCCTTCCCCGGACCCGGTGAGATGGCGGCCTCCCCCGCCCTCCGCGAGCTGTTGGCCTCGCCCGAGGGCGCCCTGCTCAAGGAGCGGCTGCCGTACCGGGTCACCTCGACGATCGCCGACCCAGGCCTGCGCTCGCCGCACGAGCTGTACTTCTACGTGGGCAGCGATTCGCTGACCCCCGCCACCGGCGGCCACCGGCTGGCCGGTTACGGCGACGACACTCCCGCCGAGCCGCTCACGCCCGTCCTGGTCGTCCTCGTCATCCTGATCTGCGTCGTGCTGCTGTCGCCGGTCGCGATCTTCATCGCCACCGCCGTGCGGTTCGGCGGCGACCGCCGCGACCGCCGGCTGGCCGCCCTGCGCCTGGTCGGCACCGACATCCGGACGACCCGTCGGATCGCGGCGGGCGAAGCGCTGTTCGGCTCGCTGCTCGGCCTGCTGACCGGGCTGGTGTTCTTCCTGGTGGGCCGCAGGTTCATCGGCCACATCGAGCTCTGGAACCACAGCGCGTTCCCCTCCGACCTCACGCCCGCCCTCTGGCAGGCGGCGCTCATCGCCGTGGCGGTGCCGCTGTCCGCCGTGCTCGTCACACTGGTCGCCATGCGCTCGGTGGCCGTCGAGCCGCTGGGCGTCATGCGCCACACGGGCCGCCGCCGACGCCGCCTCTGGTGGCGACTGCTGGTACCGGCCCTGGGCCTGGCCGTCCTGGGGCTGACCGGCAAGGTCGAGGAGGACGCATCTGTCGACCCGTACCCGATCGCGGCCGGCGCCGTACTCGTCCTGTTCGGGCTCGCACTGCTGCTGCCCTGGCTGATCGAGGCCGGTGTCAGCCGACTGCGCGGTGGTGCACCGGCCTGGCAGCTGGCGGTGCGCCGGCTCCAGTTGAACAGTGGAGCGGCGTCCCGGGCCGTCAGCGGGATCACCGTCGCCGTCGCCGGCGCGGTGGCCCTCCAGATGCTGTTCGCGGCGGTCGGCGACGAGTTCGAGTCGATGACGGGCCAGGACCCCTCGCGCGCCCAGTTCCACACCTTCTCGGAGAAGGTCACCGGGGACGCCGCCGCCCGGACCATCGAGGAGTTCCGGGCGACCGAGGGAGTGGAGCGCGTCATCGGCACGGTCGAGACGTACGTGACCAAGCCGGGGACGTACAAGGAGGACGAGGTCACGCCCACCACCTCCCTCACCATCGGCGACTGCGCCACCCTGAAGGAGCTCGCCGAGATCCGCTCCTGCGCGGAGGGCGACAGCTTTGTCGTCCACCCCCGCGGCGACAAGGAGATGAGCGACTGGGTCGACGAGACCGCGCGCAAGGGCGAGCAGATCGAACTCAACGCCTCCCTCGACTGGCTGCCAGGTGCGAAGTCGGTGCTCTGGACCCTGCCGGCAGACACGCCGACGGTCACGGCGAGCCGCGACCCGATCGGCGAGGAGCACTGGGGCATCATGGCGACCGTCGGCGCCATCGACCCCCGCACCCTGCCGAGCGCCCAGACGATCGCGCAGATCAAGGTCGACGAGGGCGTGGAGGACGTCTCCGAGTACGTACGGAACACGGCTGCCCGGATCGACCCGGGGATGCGGGTCACCACTTTGGCCTCGACGGAGCGCGACCTTCGGTACGCCAGCGTGCAGACGGGCCTGCGGTTCGGCGCGGTGGCCACGCTGCTGCTCATCGCCTCCTCGATGCTGATCTCCCAGCTGGAACAACTGCGGGAGCGCAAGCGACTTCTGTCGGTCCTGGTCGCCTTCGGCACGAGGCGCGTCACCCTCTGCTGGTCGGTGCTCTGGCAGACCGCCGTACCGGTGACCGCCGGCCTCCTGGTCGCGATCGCGGGCGGTCTCGGACTCGGTGCCGTCATGACCTGGATGCTGGACAAGACGGTGACCCAGTGGTGGCTGTTCCTGCCGATGGCGGGCGCGGGCGGGGCACTCATCGTGCTCGTGACCCTGCTCTCGCTGCCGCTGCTGTGGCGTCTGATGCGTCCGGACGGTCTGCGTACGGAGTGACCCCCGGAGGGGCCGGGTGACACCCGAGGGGTGAGTGCGCCGGGGGCGCATTCACCCCTCGCCGGGGATCCGTACCGGCAGTGTCCCCATCGCACCGCGCAGTGCGGCCGCAAGCTCCTCGAACTCCTCGTGCCGCGCCGAGCCCGTCCGCACGGCCAGGGCCACCCGCCGGGAGGGCGCGGGATCAGTGAAGTACCCGGTGGACAGCGCCTCGTTGCGCCCGGTCTCCACCGTCACCGCCGTACGCGGCAGGAGCGTCACCCCGAGCCCGCCCGCGACCAGCTGCACCAGCGTCGAGAGCCCGGCGGCGGTCGTCGTCACCGGGGCGCCCTGGGTGCGTCCCGCCTCACGGCAGATGTCCAGCGCCTGGTCGCGGAGGCAGTGCCCTTCGTCGAGCAGCAGCAGCGGCAGATCACGCAGCGTCTCGCGCGGCAGGCCGGTGGCTCCGGCGAGGCGGTGCTCCTTCTCCATGACGAGCACGAAGTCCTCGTCGAACAGGGGAAGTTCCGTGACCCCGGGCACGCCGAGCGGCACGGCGAGCAGCAGCAGATCGAGCCGCCCGGCCGCGAGCCCGTCCAGCAGCGAGGAGGTCTGCTCCTCGTGGACCTGGAGGTCCAGCTCGGGATAGCGCTCGTGGACGAGCCTGAGCACGGCCGGAAGCAGGTACGGCGCGACCGTCGGGATCACGCCGAGCCTGAGTACCCCGGTGAACGGCGCGCGCACCGCCTCGGCCTCCTCCATCAGCTCGCCGAGCGCCTCCAGCACCGCCCGGCTCCGCACCGCGAGCCGCTCCCCGGCGGGTGTGAGCAGCACCTTGCGCGTCGTACGCTCGATGAGCTGGACACCCAGTGCCACCTCCAGCGCGGACACCGCCCCCGAAAGCGCCGGCTGACTCATCCCGATTGCCGCCGCCGCGTCCCGGAAGTGCAGATGTTCCGCCACGGCCGCGAAGGCGCGCAGCTGCGAGAGGCTGGGCTGCTTGACCCTAATAGCCTGATTTACATACGCCACTGATAGGCACCTCCGATCATCCGGACCAAGTGTAGCTATTTCCGTGATCAATGCACTGTGTGCCAAGGTGGGGGCAGTCCAACCCCCAGGAACGCCCTCAAAAGGGGATTTCCTACGCAGCAAGGAGTGCGCGTGCTCACTGTCGGTGACAAGTTCCCCGAGTTCGACCTGACCGCTTGCGTGTCGCTGGAGAGCGGCAAGGAGTTCGAGCAGATCAACCACAAGACCTACGAGGGTCAGTGGAAGATCGTCTTCGCGTGGCCGAAGGACTTCACCTTCGTGTGCCCCACCGAGATCGCCGCCTTCGGCAAGCTGAACGACGAGTTCGCCGACCGCGACGCGCAGATCCTCGGCTTCTCCGGTGACTCCGAGTTCGTGCACCACGCCTGGCGCAAGGACCACCCGGACCTGACCGACCTGCCCTTCCCGATGCTGGCCGACTCGAAGCACGAGCTCATGCGTGACCTCGGCATCGAGGGCGAGGACGGCTTCGCCCAGCGCGCCGTCTTCATCGTCGACCAGAACAACGAGATCCAGTTCACGATGGTGACCGCCGGTTCCGTGGGCCGTAACCCCAAGGAGGTCCTGCGGGTCCTCGACGCCCTGCAGACCGACGAGCTGTGCCCCTGCAACTGGACCAAGGGCGAGAACACTCTCGACCCGGTCGCCCTCCTCTCCGGCGAGTGAGCTGATACGACATGGCACTCGACGAACTGAAGTCCGCCATACCGGACTTCGCCAAGGACCTGAAGCTGAACCTCGGCTCGGTCATCGGCAACAGCGAACTCCCCCAGCAGCAGCTGTGGGGCACCGTCCTGGCCTGTGCGATCGCCTCGCGCTCGCCGAAGGTGCTGCGCGAGCTGGAGCCGGAGGCCAAGGCCAACCTCTCCGCCGAGGCGTACACCGCGGCGAAGTCGGCCGCGGCGATCATGGCGATGAACAACGTCTTCTACCGCACCCGGCACCTGCTGTCGGACCCCGAGTACGGGAACCTCCGTGCCGGCCTGCGGATGAACGTCATCGGCAAGCCGGGCGTGGAGAAGGTCGACTTCGAGCTGTGGTCGCTGGCCGTCTCCGCGATCAACGGCTGCGGCCAGTGCCTGGACTCGCACGAGCAGGTGCTGCGCAAGGCCGGCGTCGACCGTGAGACCATCCAGGAAGCCGTCAAGATCGCTTCGGTGATCCAGGCGGTCGGCGTGACCCTCGAAGCAGAGGCCGTGGTCGCCGAGCAGTGACCCGCAGTACCTTTGTACGAGAAGGGCCCCGAGGACGACCGACCGTCCCCGGGGCCCTTCTTTCATGTCCGCCCGGTGAGGGGAAGCGGGGCGCGGGGCCGGACGCGTCCGGCCCGTGCGCGGGCGGGAAGCGGGCACGGTCCGGGCCGCACCGAGCTGTGTCATCGCACGCCGTATCGCTCAGCCGCCCGCTGCGGGTACGGCCGGCCGCCCCGCCTGCTCCCCGGGCCCTACAGCTTCCCGTCGTCCTGCGAGGCCGCCCCGGTACCGCCGTCGGCGCCGCCCTCGTCCTCCGCGACGGGACCGGAACCGGAACCGCCCGTGGGGTGGGGCCGGGAGGCGGGCGGCTCCTTCGGCGGCATCGCCGAGAGCGCCGTGGCCCCGTGCGGCCCGGGCCCGTCGAGCACGGCCGGGTCCTGCCCGTACGAACGCAGATAGCCGACCACCGTGTTGGTCACCGCGACCAGCGGTACGGCGACCACCGCGCCCCCGATGCCCGCCACCATGCCGCCCGCGGCGACGGAGAGCACGACGGCCAGCGGATGGACGCGCACCGCGCGGCCGAGGATGAACGGCTGGAGGATGTGGCCCTCGATCTGCTGCACCGCGAGCACGACGATCAGCACCATCAGCGCGGTGAACACGCCCTGGGTGACGAGCGCGACGACCACGGCGAGCGCGCCCGAGATCACGGCGCCGACCAGCGGGATGAAGGCGAAGAGGAAGATGAACACGGCGAGCGGGACCGCCATCGGCACGTCGAGGAAGTAGATCCCCAGCCCGATGAAGATCGCGTCGATCAGGGCGACGATCACCGTGCCCCGCACATAGGCGGTCAGCGTCCGCCAGGCGCGCGGTCCGGCGCCCGCGACGCCGGGACGGGCCTGCGAGGGCACCAGCTTGAGCACCCACTGCCAGATCCGCTTCCCGTCGTACAGCAGGAAGAGCGTCGAGAACATCGCCAGCAGCAGGCCGGTGAGCACCTCCACCATGACGGTGACGCCCTGGAGCCCGGCGGAGGTGATCTCCTCGGTGTTCGTGCCGATGGTGTCGCTGAGGTTCTTCGCGATGTCGTTGATCTGCGACTCGGTGACATGGAACGGGCTGTCCAGGAGCCAGCGCTTCAGCTCGTCGATGCCGTCACGGACCCGGTCGGAGAGCGTGTCCAGGTTGTCCATCACCTGCCATACGACGAACCAGCCGACCAGGCCCATGACGACGAATCCGAGCACCGCCGTGACCGCGGTCGCCAGACCGCGCGGCAGTCCGAGTCGCTTCAGCCGTACGACCGTCGGCTGGAGCATCGCCGTCACCAGCATCGCGGCGGCGAAGGCGAGGACGACCAGCTGTACGGCGCTGATGATCCGCATCAGCACCCAGAGCGTGCCCGCCAGGACCAGCAGCCGCCATCCGGCCTCTGCGGCGACGCGCATCCCCCAGGGGATCGCGGCCACCGGTTCGGGCCGCGCGGCGACGGCAGGGGCGTAGGAGGGCGGGGCCGGCACCCGCTCGGCGACGACGGTGGACAGCGTCGACGAGGACGCGTCCTTCGCCGCGTCGGCGTCGGCGCGGCGCTCGTCCTCGGCGCGGCGTTCTTCCAGGCGCGCCCCGATCTCGGTGAGTTCGGCGCCCAGCCGACCGAGCCACCCCGGAAGTTTTGACATGGATCTTTTCCTTCCCCCATCCGCTCCCCGCACGCCCCCGGAGCTCCGGGTTCGACCGTACACGCGGGAAACCCCGCACCGTACGAGACGGTGCGGGGCTTGCCGGAGTTGAGAGCTGGACCTCGCGGGGTCCTAGTACCAGTGGTTGGCCTGCCAGAACGACCAGGCGGCGCACGGGCTGCCGTAGCGGTCGCTGTTCATGTAGCTGAGGCCCCACTTGATCTGGGTGGCCGGGTTGGTCTGCCAGTCCGCACCCGCCGACGCCATCTTGGAGCCGGGCAGCGCCTGCATGATGCCGTAGGCACCGGAGGACGGGTTGGTCGCCTTGTAGTTCCAGCCCGACTCGCGCTCCACGATGTTGCTGAAGCACTGGAACTGGTCGGCCGGCATCATGGCACGGGCCATGGCCTGGACCTCGGCGACGCTGTAGGAGCTCTGCGCCGAGAACGAGGAGGCGTCGCGGACGGAGGACCGGCTCGCGCGCTCGGCCTCTTCCTTGGCCTCGCGCTGCGCCTCCAGCTTGTCCTCGGCCGCCTGCTTCTTCGACTTGGCGTCCTTGGCGGCCTGGATGCGGGCCGTCTCCTCGGCCGACTTCTTCGCCGCCGCGTCGGCCGCGGATGCCTGGGCATCGGCCTGCTGCGTCAGCGAAGCGGTCTGCACCTGGGCCTGCTGGCCCGCGGGGATGTCTGCGAGCAGCGTGGTGTCGGCTGCGGCCGCCTCGAAGTTGTTGTCGTCGGCAGCGGGAGCGCTGCCCGACGCAACGCCTACGACGGCGCCTACGGTGGTGACCGCGGTGGCTGATGCCACGGCGAACCCCCGGACCGAGATCCGGCTCACACGGTGTCCTTCCAGCATCGCCCGCTTAGGTGACCTCGCGGGCGCAATCGTGCCCCTGACACTGGCCTCCCTACTGCATGGGTCACGGGAGGCACGGGCCCGGTGGGCGGCTTCCTTGCGGAAGCGCCGCGTGGTGCTCGCGGGCGGCATACGGACGGCGATTGTTGAGTTGTGTGGTGCGGGGCGCCTTCGGAGGTGCCCAAGTGCCGTATGCGGGGCCTGACGGAAGCAAGACTCTGCCGGACGGACACGGCCTGTTGCAATTCTGTGTTGCGTGTGAAAGCTCACACCCCGTTTGGCGCACAACTTTTTCGGAAATGACGGCGCAACACAATGCCGCCCGGCTAAGCTCCTTGGCTCGCCGGGCGGCATCTATGGGATGTTCGGGGTCAGATGTGGCCGTCCTCCAGCATTTCGGTCACGAGTGCGGCGATCTGCGAACGCTCCGAACGGGTGAGCGTGACGTGCGCGAAGAGCGGATGCCCCTTCAGCTTCTCGACCACGGCGACCACTCCGTCGTACCGGCCGACCCTGAGGTTGTCCCGCTGCGCCACGTCATGGGTGAGCACGACGCGCGAATTCGCCCCGATCCGGGACAACACGGTCAGCAGGACGTTCCGCTCCAGGGACTGCGCCTCGTCCACGATCACGAACGCGTCGTGGAGCGAGCGGCCCCGGATGTGGGTGAGCGGCAGGACCTCCAGCATCCCGCGTCCCAGCACCTCTTCGATGACCTCGCGTCCGGCGACCGCCGACAGCGTGTCGAAGACCGCCTGCGCCCAGGGGCTCATCTTCTCGGCCTCGCTGCCGGGGAGATAGCCGAGCTCCTGCCCGCCGACCGCGTACAACGGCCGGAAGACCATCACCTTCTTGTGCTGGCGGCGCTCCAGCACGGCCTCCAGTCCGGCGCAGAGTGCGAGGGCCGACTTCCCGGTGCCCGCCCGGCCGCCCATGGACACGATCCCGACATCCGGGTCGAGGAGCAGATCGAGCGCGATGCGCTGCTCGGCGCTGCGGCCGTGGATGCCGAAGGCCTCCCGGTCGCCCCGCACGAGACGCACGTTGCCCTCGGCCGTGACCCTGCCGAGCGCCTTGCCGCGCTCGGACTGGAGGACCAGTCCGGTGTGCACGGGGAACTCGGCGGCCTCGGGGACGTACAGGGTCTCCTCGCTGAAGAGGAGGTCCACCTGTTCGGCCGCGAGGGAGAGCTCCGACATCCCGGTCCAGCCGGAGTCGGTGATGGCGAGTTCGGCGCGGTACTCCTCGGCGAGGAGACCGACCGAGGACGCCTTGATCCGGAGCGGCAGGTCCTTGGAGACGACGGTGACGTCGTACCCCTCGGCCTGGAGATTGCGCGCGACCGCGAGAATCCGTGAGTCGTTGTCCCCCAACCGGTAGCCGGCGGGCAGTACGCCGGGGTCGGAATGGTTGAGCTCGACACGGAGCGAACCGCCCAGGTCCCCGAGCGGGATCGGGGCGTCCAGCCGGCCGTACCGGACGCGGAAGTCGTCCAGCAGGCGCAGGGCCTGACGGGCGAAGTATCCGAGTTCCGGGTGGTGCCGCTTGGCCTCCAGCTCCGTGACCACGACGATCGGCAGCACTACTTCGTGCTCGTCGAAGCGGGCCATGGCGTTGGGGTCGGCCAGCAGGACGCTGGTGTCGAGAACATAGGTGCGCCGGTCGGGCATGCGGCGCTTGGTGCTGGTCACCACGGAAGGACGTACCCCCTCGGACGAGGTCGGGGAGTCCGACGGACGTCGCGGAACTTCCCGAAGGGAGAGGACGGACCGGGTTCGGACCCCGAGCGCGGGCCGAACTCCGGCCCTCCGCGTCGGCCGCGTGTCGTGCGGTCCTTCGTGTGCAAAGGGCCTCCCGGGCGAGCGGGCTGGGTGCCGCTCACTTGGTTGCGACGTCCGCCTGGTTACTGACCGGACGTCGACCTGAGAGCTGTATTCCCTCGAACACGCGAAGCCATGCCCCGGCCTGCGACAAGGTGTGCCGGGCCGGTCTCCCGGTCCTCCTCCGTCCTGCGGTTCCGGACGGCTGCGGGGCGGTGCCGTCAGGCCCCGTAGCGCCGGTGCCGCGCCGCGTAGTCGCGCAGGGCGCGAAGGAAGTCGACCTTACGGAAGGCCGGCCAGAAGACCTCGCAGAAGTAGTACTCCGAATGGGCGCTCTGCCAGAGCATGAAGCCCGACAGCCGCTGCTCGCCGCTGGTACGGATCACCAGGTCCGGATCGGGCTGCCCGCGGGTGTAGAGGTGCTCGGAGATCAGGTCCGTGGAGACGACCTCCGCGAGCTCCTCGAAGGTCGTGCCCTTGGCCGAGTGCTCCAGGAGCAGCGAGCGGACCGCGTCCGCGATCTCCTGGCGTCCGCCGTAGCCGACGGCGACGTTGACGATTATCCCGTCGACACCGGCGGTGGCCTCCTCCGCCTCCTTGAGGACGGTCTGGGTCCGCGCGGGCAGCAGGTCGAGCGTGCCCACGTGGTGGACCCGCCAGCGCCCGTCGGCGGCCAGCTGGCGCACCGTGTTCTCGATGATGCCGAGCAGCGGGATGAGCTCGGCTTCCGGGCGGTCGAAGTTGTCCGTGGACAGCAGCCACAGGGTGACGACCTCGACGTCCGTCTCGCTGCACCAGCCGAGCAGCTCGGAGATCTTGTCGGCCCCGGCCTGGTGTCCCTCCACGGCCGAGCCGCCGGACGCCTTCGCCCACCGCCGGTTGCCGTCGAGGATGACTCCGATGTGCTTGGGCACCTGAGCGTGATCCAGGCGGCCTTCCACCCGGCGTGCGTAGAGCCCGTACACCAGGTCGCGCAAGTTCACTGAGTTCACCCTCTCGGTTCCGTACGGGCCGAAGGCCCGCCCTCCCCCTCGCCGGGGGTCCGGGGCCGCCCCCCGGGGGACCGCCGCGCGGTTCGCGCACCGCTTTCACGCGCCGCGGACCGGCAGGTCCCGAAGCGGCCACATTACTGCGGACGGGTCACGGGGGCCCAACCCGGCCTGTCACAAGTCCGTGATAAGGAGTGAAACGTGACTGATTCCCTCTCCTACCTCCCCGACGCGTCGCGCTACGAGTCCATGGAGTACCGCCGCACCGGCCGCAGCGGGCTCAAGCTGCCGGCCGTCTCGCTGGGCCTCTGGCACAACTTCGGCGACGACCGCGCCCTCGGCTCCCAGCGGGCGATCCTGCGTCGCGCCTTCGACCTGGGTGTGACCCACTTCGACCTGGCGAACAACTACGGCCCGCCGCCCGGCTCGGCCGAGCTGAACTTCGGCAAGCTCTTCCGCCAGGACTTCGCCCCCTACCGGGACGAGATCGTCGTCTCGACCAAGGCGGGCTACCGGATGCACCCCGGCCCGTACGGGGAGTGGGGGTCCCGCAAGTACCTGCTGTCCTCCCTCGACGCCTCGCTGCGGCGGATGGGCCTCGACCACGTCGACATCTTCTACTCCCACCGCTTCGACCCCTCGACCCCGCTCGAGGAGACGATGGGGGCGCTCGCCTCCGCCGTGAGCCAGGGCAAGGCGCTCTACGCGGGCGTCTCCTCCTACAACGCCGCGCAGACCACCGAGGCGGCCCGCATCCTCCGGGAGATGGGCGTCCCCGCCCTCATCCACCAGCCGTCCTATTCGATGGTCAACCGCTGGGTGGAGTCCGACGGGCTGCTCGACGCGCTGGAGTCCGCCGGCATGGGCTGCATCTCCTTCGCGCCCCTCGCCCAGGGCCTGCTCACGGACAAGTACCTGGCGGGCATTCCTGAGGGGTCCCGCGCCAGTCAGGGCAAGTCGCTGGACCCGGGGCTGCTGTCCGACGAGATGGTGCGCCGGCTGCGCGGGCTGAACGACATCGCCCGGGGGCGGGGCCAGTCACTCGCCCAGCTGGCGCTCAACTGGGTCCTGCGGGACAGCCGGATGACGTCCGCGCTGATCGGCGCGTCGAGCGTGCGGCAGCTGGAGGAGAACGTGGCGGCGCTGGCCGCCCCCGCGCTGACCGCCGCCGAGCTGAAGGAGATCGACACCTTCGCCGTGGACACCGCGAGCACCAACATCTGGGCCAACCGGGGCTGAGGCGGGCGGGCCGGGCCGCCCGGGGCCCCACGCCGCGGGGTCACCGGGGGCGGGCGGCACATGGCCCGCACAACCGCCGCACACCCCGGGCACAAAAAACGGGCCGGTCCGTGGGGGGGGTTACGGACCGGCCCGAGGGGGGGTTTCCACCATAACCCTTCGTAAGTGATGCTGCGTGCCACGCCACGAAACAACTACTCTCCGAGTTCGCCGGAATGCGCTGCGGGCACACCCCCACCCCGCGTGGAGGACAGATTCCGTCCTGTAGGTGTCCTGGATCCGGTTCCATGACGGACCGGGCCCGAAAGACACGAAGACGCCTCGGACACGAGCCCGAATGGCGGGCAGGCTCCCCGAGAACCCCGGTGGCGCCGGAGCAGGCCGAGGCACTGAGGGCACGGCGGTGGTGAAGGCGGCGGTGGGCGCGGGAGTGCCGGCCCCTGCGACTCAGCCGCGCAGGAAGCGGATCCCCACGGTGTCCCCGCCGTTGACGACGAAGTCGCCGTTCTCGCAGCGGATCACCGCCTCGCGCACCTCGCCGTGCTCGTCACGCCGCTCCTGCGTGCCGATGACGGTCCACGCCCCGCCGTACGGCGGCGGGGGCAGGCGGTCCAGCTGCTCGAACTGCCACTGGCCGGCCGGCACGCACCAGTCGGGGAGGCCGGGCCAGGCTCCGGAGGTGATGCTCAGCGTGTGGTCGGACGCACACGTCAGCAGGACCGACTGCCCGCCGTCCAGCACGAATTCGACGGCTTCCGGCTCCCCCGCACGGCCCTCCGGCCGGTAGAACAGCCCCTGGACGGCGATGATCCGCGCACCCGTGAGCCAGTCGGCCTTCCCGTGGCGCGGACGGCCCACCGGCGGGCTGATCTCGTCGCCCGGCATTTCCCTTCCCACCGACATGACCTGCTCCTTCGTTGTGCGCTCAACCACCAGGGTCGCACTACTCATGGGTAGGACGGAGGGGCAGGGGATGCCGTTGCATCCGGCTCCTGTGAATCCGCCTTCAGGGTAGGGGCGTTGGGGCCTTCTCCGGTTTGCGCGCCTCGATCAGGAACCGCGAGCTGTGCGCGACGAACGGACCTTCCGTCTCGATCCGGCGGTGCAGGGACCGCAGTTGCGGCAGGTAGCCGGCGACCGTGAATCCCGGCACCATCCAGATGACCTTGCGCAGGAAGTAGACGACGGCGCCGATGTCGCGGAACTCCATACGCAGTCGCTCGGCGCGCAGATCCGTCACCTCCAGCCCGGCCGCCTCCGCCGCCTCCCGGGCCCGGCGCGGGTCCCGTGCCCCACGCTCCTGCGCGGTGCGGGGGCCCAGGAAGTACTCGACGAGCTCGAACACGCTGGCAGGGCCGACCTGCTGGGAGAAGTAGACGCCTCCCGGCGCCAGCACCCGGGCGATCTCCTCCCACCAGGTCGTCACCGGATGGCGGCTGACGACCAGGTCGAAGGCGCGGTCCCCGAAGGGCAGGGGCGGCTCCTCCCCCACCGCGACGACCGCTGCGCCGCGCGGGTGGAGCAGCGCGGTGGCGCGGGCGATGTTCGGCGGCCAGGACTCGGTGGCCACGGTCAGTGCGGGAAGCACGGGCGCGGAGGCGAGGACCTCGCCGCCGCCGGTGTCGATGTCGAGGGCGGCGCGGGCCCGCGCCATACGGCCCGCCATGGCCTGTGCGTAGCCCCAGGACGGCCGCTCCTCGGTTGCCCGGCCGTCGAGCCACGAGAAGTCCCAGCCGTCGACGGAGACGGCCCCGGCCTCCGCGACGAGGGCGTCGAAGCAGTCGCCCTGGGAGCGGGGTGCGGCGGGCGCGGCGAGTGCGGAATCCTGCGAGGAGGGGACGCGGGGTCCGGACGGTCCAGTCATACGGGAAGGGTGTCAGCCTTCCGTCACCCCGCGCGACCGCATATCCCGTACGTCCGTACGTCCGTGCGCCCGGTGAGGCTCAGGCGGCGAGGCCTCCGAACAGCAGACCGACGAGCGCACCGGCGATCATGAAGGGGCCGAACGGGATACCGGTCTTGCGGCCGGCCCGGCGCAGCAGCATCAGCCCCGCCCCGTACAGCGCGCCGAAGAGGAAGCCCGCGAATCCGCCCGCGCACAGCACCGCCCAGCCGTACCAGCCGAGTGCCACGCCGAGCGCGAGGGCGAGCTTCACGTCACCGAAGCCCATCCCGGTGGGGTTGATCAGGAAGAGCAGGAAGTAGAAGCCTCCGAGCGCCGCCCCGCCGAGCACCGCCGAGCTCCAGGACCCGCCGTGTTCGGGCAGCAGCGCGGCGCACCCCAGGAGGACGGTGGCCGCACCCGCCAGGGGCAGCGTCAGCGGGTCGGGCAGCCGGTGCACCCGGCGGTCGACGACGGCGAGGAGTACGGCGACGGGCGCGAGCAGCAGCCAGACGACCACCTCGGGACGGCTACCGGTGGCGGCGGCGAGGGCCGCGCAGGCGAGCACGGTGACGACCGGGACGAGGATGCCCGGGGCGTAGCCGCGCCGCCGGGCAGGCGGCGGGAGCGCCGGGGCGCCGCCCGCCGGGGTGTCCGGTGCCGAGGCGCCGCCCGCCGGGGTGTCCGGTGCCGGGGCGCCCGGCAGCGCGGGGACGGCCACGGCGCAGGCCGCGCACCGGGCCGTGCCGAGCCAGCCACGCAGGGGCCCGGTGAACGTGTGCCCGGCCGGACAGGCGTCCCTCCAGGGCTCGCCGGTCTCCACGGAGAAGCGGTAGGCGGCGCGCGGGAGCAGCAGTCCGGCGGCGGCGCCCCAGAGCACGGCTGCCGCGATGAGGGTGGCGTCCACGGCGCCGACCCTAATCCGGCCCGTGGGGCGCGGTCTTGGGCCCTGGGGCCCACTCAGGGCCGTTCAGGACCCACAGGAGGGCCGGGGGGTCTACGGTCGGTTCCCATGGGGAAATGGCGTGACGGAAGCGGAACACTGACGGTCGGGACGGATGCGGACGTGCGGGAGGTGCCGCTGCGGATCGCCGCCTCCTACCGGGCGCGGACGCGTGGGCTGCTCGGCGTGGACGGCGTCGAGGGGGCGCTCCTGCTCACGCCGGCCGGGAGCGTGCACACCTTCCGGATGCGGTTCACCATCGATGTGGCGTACCTGGACCGGAAGTTCAACGTGCTGGCGGTCCGCACGATGAAGCCGGGCCGCCTCGGGCTGCCCAGGCTCCGCGCCCGCCATGTGGTGGAGTCCGGGGCCGGGGAGATGGAGCGGTGGGGTCTGCGGCCGGGGACCCGGGTGCGGGTCTCCGCGTCCGTCACGGAAGTTTCGCCGCCTGTGCCGTGACGAGCGCGGCCGGGACCTCCGGGGTGGCCGCCGTCAGGAAGTTGGCCGCGTAGAAGGTGACGACGGTGGAGCCGGTCCGCACGAGGTGGAAGACGAGCGGCACCTTCGCCCCCGCCAGGCTGCCCGTCACCTGGTAGGCGAAGGATTCCTGGCCGGCCCCGGGCGCGGGCAGCGTCTTGACGCCCGTGTAGGTCGAAGGCCCGTCCGCACTCGTCGTCCGGAACCCGTCGGCGCAGTCCCGCACCGCGTCGCGGACCGAGCGCAGCAGTTCCTCGGCGCCGCCCGCCGGGTGGGAGGTGAGGATCTCGGTGACGACGGTCTGGTCGTCCTCGCCCTCCTCCGTCGTGTCCATCGCCGTACGGAAGACGGTGGCGGCCGGGGCCGGTTCGGGCGAACCGTTGATGATCGCGGTGATCGGCCGGCAGTCCTTGTCCTGGGACTCCTCGGTGCCGCGTTCGTCGGTGCCCTCCAGCGGGGCGATCTCGTAGCCGGGCACCTCGCCGGTGGTGAGGGCCACCTCGGCGAGCTCGGCCTCGGTGAGGGTCTTGCCGCTGCTGCTGGGCGTGGGCGCCGGGGTGGCGGCGCCGGTCGTGGCGGGGGCGCCGGAATCCGGAGTCCGGGAGGCGGCGGCCGACGTGCCGGCCCCCTTGCCGCTCCCGTCGTCGCCGCTGTCGTCCGGGCCGCAGCCGGTGGCCGCCAGACACAGGACGAGCGCGCTCGCCGCCACGACAGTGCTCCGTACCTTCATCGCTCACCGCTCCTGACCCGCTGTGCACCGGATCCGCACGCTAACAACCGGGATGCCCCGCGCGCGTGGGCCCGTGGGCCCAACCCGGCTCAGGGCGGTCCCGGCCCCAGCAGTGTCCATGCCCCGTACGCGGCGGAGGCCAGGGCCGATACGGCGACGACCGTGCCGGTGCGCGCCGTCGTACGCAGCCCCGCGAGCGCCACGGCCGGCGGCAGGAGCAGCGGGAAGGCGGGCATCATCAGGCGCGGGCGTGAGCCGAAGTAACCGGAGCCGATGAGCGAGACGACGACGATCCCGATGCCGTACACGAGCACGGGGAGCGGCTGCCGCTGCCGTACACACAGGACGACCAGCCACCCCAGGAGCACCAGGGCCGCGCCCAGTCCCAGCGCGGCCGGCAGGGGCAGACCGATGACGAAGGCGGCCAGCGCCCTGCCTCCGTCGATGCTGTTGCCCCACTGCGCCTGCACCTCGAAGTAGGCGAGGGGACTGCCCTGCCGCACGCCGACGTACACCACGTACGCCAGCCAGCCCAGCGGTGCCAGGCAGACACCCAGCAGCATGCGCGCGTGGCGGCGCAGCAGGCCCTTGTCGCCGCCCTTCCGGTACTCGCGGGCGAGGACGGCGGCGGCGGTGACCGCGAGCGCCGCGATGAGCGCCGCGGCCGAGGGACGCGTGAGTCCCGCGAGCACACACAGCGCCCCCGCGGCGATCCAGCGGCCCCGGAGTACCGCGTACAGGGACCAGGCGGCCAGTGCGGTGAAGAGGCTCTCGGTGTAGGCCATCGACTGCACGAACGCCGTCGGGTACGCCCCCCACAGCGCCGCCAGCAGCACCCCGGTGCGCCGCCCGTGGAGCCTCGCTCCGACGGCGAAGATCCCCCAGGCGGCGAGGAGCCCCGCGAGCCAGGCGACGCCGATCCCCGCGCCCTCCACGGTGAGGGGGGTGAGCTCGGCGATACCGCGTTCCAGAGCGGGCAGGAGCGGGAAGAAGGCCAGGTCGGGATGGACACCGCCGTCGGGGAGGGTGACGGTGTGGCCGTAGCCGTGTGCGGCGATCCGCTGGTACCAGACGGAGTCCCAGCGCCCGCCCAGCAGGTGCGCAGCGTCCTTGCCCGCGGCTGACGCGGCCACCCAGAGGACGAGGAGCCCGACGGCCCGGACCGCCGCGTAGGCGCCCAGCGCGGGCCCGGCGGCGGCGAGCTGCGCCGCGGCGCGGTGCCGGGTGCTGCGGGGTTCGGGCGCCTGCGGGCGGGAGCGCGTGTGCTGATCGGGCATGCGGCCGATTATGTGCCCGAGGGGCCGCAGGTCACCAAGCCGGGCGGGGAGGCGGCGCTCCGCCCGCCCGCAGTACCTCCACCTGCGGGGCCGGCCGGGTACCGAGTTCCCGGCCCACCAGCGGGGCGACGGTGCGGATCAGTTTCAGCTGCGCCGAGCGCAGGACCCGTAACGTGACGTCGTCGGCCCAGCCGGTCGTGGTGGACCACTCGTACCCGGAGCCGACCACGTCGCTGGCGAAGGCGAGCTCGGTGGCCAGCAGGGCCCGCGCCCAGTCCATGGGGTCCAGGGACTCCTTGTCGGCGAGGGCGCTGCGGATCGACATGCCACGGCGGCTGACGTCCTGCGCGCTGTCGAAGCCCATGGCCACGGCGAACTCCTCCGTGCACCGGGCCGGACCGCACCACTCCATCAGTCCCAGCTGGAGCAGCCGGGACTCCTCGTCGGTCATCGACAGTTGCTCAGCCGTGGGCACGCGGCTCCACCTTCCGTTGGCGGCCCGGCCCGGCGCCGTGGGGGGAGCGCCGGGACGGGCGTCGATCACTTGCTGCGCAGACGCTAAGTTCCGGACGGCTGCCCGTCGTGGGCCCAGGGACCCAACTCGGGGCCCGTACCCGGCCTGGGCGGCAGGCTCGGGCCCGGTTTCCGGCCCGGGCGTCACGGCCGCCGCCGTCCCGTCTCGGGTGCCGGACCCCGCGGAGCGGGTGCGGCACCTCGTGCGAGGGTTTCGGGCGGCCGTACGAGGCGTACGGCCGACGTGAGCGGCGGAGGAAGGACGACAGCGGATGGCCGGTTCATCGGTACCGACGGCGGAGGACAGCGCGGAGCGGGCTGTGCCCGGTGCGCCCGCCCCACGGCCACGGCTGGTCCGCGACCTCTCGTTGTCGGCCGTGCTGGCGGGTGTCGTCGCCGTCGTCGTCTCCTACTCCGGCCCGCTGGTCATCGTGCTCTCCGCCGCCCGAGCCGGGCACCTGGACGCCGGACAGACCGGTTCCTGGATCTGGGCGATCTCCATCGGCAGCGGGCTGACCTGCATCGGCCTCAGCCTGCGGACCCGCATGCCGGTCGTCACCGCCTGGTCGACGCCGGGTGCCGCGCTCCTGGTCACCAGCATCGGCTCGTACGCGTACGGCGAGGTCATCGGCGCCTTCGTCGTGTCCGGTGTCGTGATCGCCCTGATCGGGGTGACCGGGGTCTTCGGACGGCTGATGCGGCTCGTGCCTGGCGCGGTGGTCTCCGCCATGCTCGCCGGCATCCTCTTCTCGTTCGGCGCGGACGTGTTCACCTCGCTGGAGCACACCCCGGTCATCGCCGGATCCGTGCTGCTGGCCTACCTGCTGGGCAAGCGGTGGCTCCCCCGGTACGCCGTCCTGCTGGCGCTGGCCGCCGGTGTGGTGTGCAGCGCGGCGAGCGCGAGGCTTCATGTGCGGCTGGACCATGTCGGCCTGGTGCAGCCGGTGTTCACGACGCCCGCCTTCTCGGTGGCCTCACTGGTCGGGATCGCCGTGCCTCTGACGCTGGCGACGCTGGCCTCGCAGAACGCCCCCGGCATCGGCGTGCTGACGGCGTCCGGCTACCGCCCCGACGACAGGTTGCTGGTCGGCTCCACCGGTCTGGTCTCGGCGGTGCTCGCCCCCTTCGGCTCGCACGCGGTGAACCTCGCGGCCATCACCGCCGCGATCTGCACGGGACCCGAGGCGCACCGCGACCCCCGGCGCCGCTACGTCGCGGGAGTCGCCTGCGGTGCCGTGTACCTGGTGGTGGGGGCGTTCGGCTCGACGCTGGTGGCGTTCTTCGCGGGCCTGCCGAAGGAACTGGTCGCCGCCCTGGCCGGGGTCGCGCTCCTCGGCGCGCTGTCGGGCGGACTGACGGGGGCGGTGCGGGAGGAGAAGGACCGGGAGGCGGCCCTGATCACGTTCCTCGCCACGGCGTCCGGCGTCACCCTGTTCGGCATCGGCTCGGCTTTCTGGGGGCTGGTGTTCGGGGTGGGGGCGCACCTGGTGCTCGACGGCCGCTTCCGCCGTACCGCTCCCGCGCCCTCAGAACCGGTGCCGCCCGTGCGGGGGTAACGGGCCTTCTCAGGTCACCCGGAGGGCCGGACCCGGGTGAACTTCGCCGCCAGCACCGGTCCGAGCTCCTCGACGATCGCGTGTCCGGGCTCGCCCGGGAACGGCAGGTACTCCAGGAACGAGGTGTCGATCACCTCGTCGATGCCGGGCACGCCGCGCGCGCTCTGTGCTTCCAGGAACGTGAGCGTCCGGCGCCAGTCGGGTGCGTCGGCATCGGCGCCGAGGTAGGACTGCACGGTCTCCTGTGTGACGTCCCAGAAGAACACGTGCGGCAGCACGGTGCCGTTCTCGTCGAACACGTGCGACTCGTAGAGATCCTCGAACTCGGGGATCCGGGACACCAGGTCCTTCACCAGCTGTACGTCCGCGGTCATCAGCGCCCGTCCACCCGCGCGGCCCGTCTCAGTCGTCCCACGGCAGCTTCACCGGGCGCCGGTGCCACCACCAGCCCCGCTCGGCGACGGCGGAGCCCGAGCGGGTGAGACGGCCCAGCAGCGCGCCGGAGTCGTCCTCGGTGCCGCGCCGGAACACCTCGTCGAGCTCGGCCACGGCCCGGACGACCGGCTCCCGTTCCGGGCCGGCGACGGCGGCCAGGTCGGCCAGCCGGTCGCGGGTGCGCAGGTCCTCGATGTACAGCTCGGCGGTGTAGCGCCCGCCCGGTGACCATCCGGCGTCGATCCGGCGCACCAGGCGTTCCCAGAGCAGGAGTGCCTCGCGCGCCCGGTTCACGGTGCCGGGGGCCGGCGCGTGGCCGTGCGGGTCCCTCGCCGCCGTGTAGGCGTCGGTGACCGGCGTCTCCACGCGCTGTTCGCGCAGGATCTCGGCCAGCACCTCGACCCGGGCCGCCGGAAGCTGGTCCATCAGAGCTTCGACCGCGTCCACCAGGAGCGCCGGAGGTTCCTCGTCCCCGCCCCCCTCCAGCAGACGCGCCCGGGTGACCGTCCCGTCCGGACCCACCGCCCAGTAGGCCGAAGGGGCCTTCTCCCGCGCGGGGTACAGGACCGTCGTACCGAGTGCGTCCGCGAGCCGCAGGGCCGCCTCCTCCTCGGCCGGCGGCGCCGCCACCGCCTGCGACGCGGAGACGTCCCAGGCGAGCGCCAGGTCGCCGGCGACAGCGTGGTGCGTGCAGAGGACCGGGGCGTCCCAGTTCCTGTCGTCCGCCTGACCGGTGTCCTCGTCCGCGACGTCCACGTCGGCGGCCTTCACGCCGAGTGCTCCGGCCAGCGCCGGCGCCATGAGGTGCGGCGCGGGCCGGTGCACGGTCAGGAATGTGTAGCTCGCGGTCATGAATAGGTCCCGTCGTAAACCTTCTTGGCCTTCTCCACCACCTCAGGATGGTCGGCAAAGCGCGGGTTCCTTGTCAAAGCGGGTGAATCCGTCTTGCCGCCCGCCTTGGCGATCTCCTTGAGCGCCGCGTACTCGTTCCTGTCGAGTTCGACGAGCCCCTTGCCGGAGATCGGGAAGGTCCGGCCGTTCTCCTCCACGCCGTACTTGCGCCCGTTGATCTCGTAGGCGCTGCCGTTGTCGACGAGCTTGCCCTTGCCTTCCGCGATGCCCTTGATGTCGTTCGTGATGTCGGCCTCATTGCCCTTGAGGATGACGGTGTTCTTCTCCTTGACCATGCCGTTCCTCGCGCCGGCCACGGTGTGCCTGGGGTGCGGCGGCTTGAGCTTCTTGCCCGCCGCGGGTCCCTTGACGTCCGGGTCGGTCTCGAACTCGCAGTCGTTGTTGTGCACCAGCGCGTCGGCGGAGCCGATGCCGACGTAGTACGCGTGGATGCCGTTGACCGAGAGGTCGTGCGTGGTCTGCCGCTCCGTGTACCGGGAGACCCCGGTCACCACGAGCGACCTGCCGTCGGGCAGCCGGAGCCGCTCGCCCGTCACGATGTCACCGGCGTCCACCCAGTCCTGCCGGCTGTTGAGCCAGAAGGGGTGCGTGTCGGTGGCCGTGATCCCGCCGGCCGGTGTGGTCAGCCGGGTGAAGTGCTTGTCGTCGTAGGTGGTGAACGTCTCCGTCACCCGGCGCACCGCGGAGACTCCCCGCTCCGGATCGGTGGCGATCACCGTGTCCCCGGCCCGCAGGGACTCGATGGGAACCCTCCTGCCGTCCGCGACGAGCACCGGGGTACCGGGCGGGAAGCTGTGACTGACCGGGCACGTCTGCGGCTTGTCGTCCTTCTTGGGCGGGTCCTTCTTCTCCGCGTCGAGCTTCGCCTTGGCGTCGTCGAGCTTCTTCTCGGCGTCCTTGACCTTCTTACGGTTCTTGATCAGGTTCTTCAGACCGTCGTACAGGTCACCACCGTGCTTCTTGAGCTTCTTGATCAGCTCGGCGGCCTTCTTCCACTTCCACGGCGCCCCGTACTTCGCCGCGAGCTTCCCGACCGCACCCCCGACCAGGCTCAGCAGCACGTTGATCAGCGTCTCGGTGCAGGCGCCCATGTCGCCCTTGGTGATGCAGTCCAGGGCGTCGGTGATCCCCAGCTCCTCGGCCAGGATCTTCGCGAGCTCCTTCGCCGCCTCGACGGCCTTGTCCGAGCTGTCCTTCTCGGCCTTCTGCGCGTCCTGGAGTTCCTTCAACGCGGCGTCGTAGTCGATCTGGGTCTGCGACTTGGGCGCGCCGTCGTCCGAAGCCGGGTCGCCTTCACCGGCCGGATCGCCCGCCTGGACGTCCGTGTCCCCGCCGCCGCTACCGCCGCACTCGCCGCCGCCACCGATCCGGCACACCTGGGCGCTGATCTTCTCGGTGAGCTCCGCACCGATCCCCGTCGCCACCAGGGCACCGACGATCGCCGCGACCACCAGCACCAGACCCAGATACTCGACCGCACCCTGGCCGCGCTCACCCCCACGCGACCGGCGCAGCCCGACCAGCCGCACCCCCGTCCGCGGCACTCTCCCCCGCAACCGACGACGCAACCGACGACGCACAACCCCCGGACCAGACATGTACAGCACGCTAACGACCGCGCCTGCCCGGTGTCTTGGGCCTCTGGGCCCAACTGCCGCAGCGGCTTCGGACCTGGAGGGACGAGCGGGGCGGACGCCCCTCGGCGGTGGCGTGAGGTCCGCTCTGGGTCCGGGGGCCCACGACGGTGTGCCGTCCGCCTGCCGGGTGCGTCAGGGCCACGCTCGGCGAACCGGGCTCCCGCACGGCGGAGTTGGGCCCGCGTTTGGGGCCGAGGGCCCGGGTCACGGGCGTTTCTCGACCGTACATTCACCCTCCAGAGGCAACAGGGCCGGCGTCGTCGAAAGGGTGAAACCGTGAGCGGTGGCAGAGACTGGGGACGCGGCATCCCGGGCCATGTGCCGCCGGGTTCCGCCGGTGGCGGGGATGGCTGGTTCTTCCCGCTGAGCCGCAGTTGGGCGGCCGGCGCGCTCGTGTACGTCGTCGCCGGCTTCCTCATGACGCGGGCGCTCGTCGAGACGCTCGCGACCGACGAACGGCTGGAGACCTTCGGCTGGCGCCTGGTCCTGCTGCACCTGCCCGGCGTCCTCGTCACCGTGCTGACGGTCCTCGCCGCCGCCCGCGCCCTTCCCGACCGGCAGCGGGAATCCGGCTTCCTGCGTCTGCTGGGCGCCCTCGCCGTCCCCGTCGCCGGACTCGTCTACGGCTATGCCGTGGCCTGGGACGTGGTGGGCACCGAGGGCGTGGTGATGCCCGCGGTCGCGATGGTCACGGGCTCGGCCGTGGGGCTGGCGGCCGACCGGCTCCTGGAGGACAGGGACGATCGCCCCGGGCCCTCGTCGGCACACACACGCTCGTACAACTGGCGTGACGGCGGAGCCACGGCCACCGAGTACCTCGGTGTCGTCGTGCTGGTCGTCGCGCTCGTCGCGGCGCTCGCCATGGCCGGGATCGGGGGCCGGATCGGTGACCGTATCCGCTGCGCCATCACCTCCCTCACCGGGGACGGCGGCGGCTGCGCGACCGGCGGGGACGGCACGGCGAAGCCGAAGACCGACGCGGACTACGAGCCGAAGCTCTGCCAGGTCTCCAGCATCTCGGACACGGCGGGCGGCAAGGTCAAGATCGGCTGGTTCGAGTGGGGCGAGGAGTACGGCTTCCAGCAGAAGGTCGCGCAGGCCAAGACCGATGTGAACGAGGACGGGAAGGTCGACGAGAACGACAAGCTCGTCTACATGACCTTCACCGACGCCGCGTCGGCGGGAGCCAACGCCAGTACACCGGGGGTCAAGCTCGGCAGCCTGGGGAAGGCGGACATCGACATCGGCGGCGGCGTCAAGATCACCAACGGTGACACCTGGGTCTTCAAGAGCGAGGCCGACGCGCAGAAGATGCGTGACGACATCGAGGAGATGAAGATGTGGGAGACCTCGATGAAGCACAGCGGCGGCTACGGCGGCGGCTGGTACTCCGGCATGAAGTGGGCGGAGAAGAAGGAGGACATCGAGAAGAAGATCGGCGACAAGAAGATCTCCTACTCGACCATCGGCCTCAACGTGTACGCCGACGGAGGCCTCTCCATCAAGGCGGGTGACGAGGACAAGCTCGGCGCCAAGCTCGGCGGCAAGGCCAAGTTCTCGCCCGACGTGACGATCACCAAGGACGACGTCAACGGCAACGAGTCGTACACCTACACCGCCAAGCTCGAACTCGAGGGCAAGGTCAGCGGCAGCGCCGGTCCGCTCGGGGGCACCGCGGGCGCCAAGGACACGAACACCGGGGCGATCACGGTCACCCGCGACCAGAAGACGGGCAAGATCGTCCGGATCGACATGACGAAGACGGTGGAGAAGACCTCGACGTCCGACAAGGGCGAGGCCGGCGGCGACAACGGCAAGAAGGACGGCGACAAGCGGGGCGGCAAGGGGAGCGTCACCGACTCCTCCGGCGACACGGGCATCGAGGTGCAGACGAATTCGATCATCTTCGGCAAGGAGACCGACGAGGCCACCGAGGCCAAGCGGTCCATCGCCGAGAACTGGCTCGACGGATCCGGCAACAACACAGCGCCGTTCGAGTACATGTTCGGGGATCACGCTCTGGACAAGAAGCCGGAGGGTACGGACCCCTTCGAGCAGCTGATGTTCCAGGACGGCCTGTCCAGCACCATGCAGTACCACGGTGAGACGGACGCCCAGGAGTTCGGCTTCGAGGTCTCCCTGGGCATGAGTCTCGGATTCTCGATCTCCGACGAGCACAAGAAGGAGACACTGACGGACGCGCGGTTCCTCGGAGCTCCGCAGGGCGACAAGCGCTCGTACCTCCCGTACAGCTACTGCGCCCAGTGAACACACGCGACGAAGAGGCGATGACGTTGAAGAAGTCGAAGGCGTTCGGCGCGGCGGCTGTCGCCGTCCTCGGGCTGACCCTGATCGGTGGCTGCGGCGGCACGGACACCGGAACCGTCCCCGACGGCTGGGGCACGCTCGACACGAAGAGCGTGTCCGTCGGCTACCCGAAGAGCCAGGGGTACGCCCCGCAGCCCGCCTCGGAGCGCAGCGAGGCCAACGCGGCGGTCGCGCTGAAGGAGGAGAAGGGGCTGCGCACCGGCATGGTCTCGGTCCAGCTGGACTTCGCCACCGGTGTCAGCGACGCCGGGGAGGCCGCCGCGGCGGCGGGCGCGGGGATCGGGCTCGGAGCGACCCGCAAGGCGACCGAGGACGTGCGGCTCGCCGGCGAGGAGAGCGCCCGCGAAGCACGCCGCATCGACTACGAGTTCACCTCGACGGGCGAGGAGTCGACACCGGCGAAGGGGACCCGGATGACGGGGGTCGTGGTGGCCGGGGTCGACTCGCAGGACGTACCGTTCGCCATCCGGGTCAACGCGGTGAAGGGTGCGCTGAGCCCGGAGGACCTCGACACGTTCGTCGACTCCATCACCGTCAAGTAAACCGCTCCGGAGCCTCGTTCATGGACGTACTGCCGGGTGGTACGGCCACCTTCCTCCTGCTGTTCGGCGCGTTCCTCGGCGCGTTCGCGGTCCGCTCCGGTCTCCGCCTCTTCCGTGTGCTGCGGCTGGTCCGGCACGGCGAGCGCGTCGAGGGCCGGTGCTCGGATCGGCGCGTGGTGGACCGGGGGTCCGGGGCGGAGAACCGTTACCGCACGGAGTACGTCTTCGCCTTCCGCACCCCGGACGGCCGCGAGGTGGAGTTCACGGACCATGCCCCAGGCCCCTTCGGATTCGAGGTCGGGGCTCCCGTGCGGATCTCCTTCGACCCTGCGGCCCCCGAGCGGCGGGCCACCGTCGCCGGCCCGGGGGCGTGGGGGCCGGTCCTGATGCCGACGGTCTTCGCCGTGGTGCTCGGACTCTTCTCGCTGGGCCTGCTGTTCGCCTTCGCGGCGATGCGGGGCTGGGTCTGAGAGGGCTGGGTCCGGGAGGGCTGGGTTCGGGGACATGGCGTCGGTCTTGGGGGGCGTCACTCGGTCGGCGTCGCCGGGCGGGCGTCACCCGGTCAACGTCGCCAGGGCCACCGCGAAGAGCACGACGGGCTCCTCGCGGTCCATCTGCCCGACGCCGATCCCGACCGTGCGCCCGTCCGTGCGCCCGTCCGTGCGCCCGTCCGTGTCCCAGGTCTGCAGCTCGCCGGAGAGGCCGAGTTCGCTGAGCGCGGCGAAGAACGGCGGTACGTCCCGCCCTTCCGCCTCGCGCTCCTCGTACGCCGCGGTGGAGAGCTCGCCGTGCCGCCCCCAGCGCTCGTCGAGGGCGAGGACCACGCCCCAGCGCTCGGTCTCGAACGCCTCGTGCGCCGCGGCCATCCGCTCGCCGTCGTCGTCCGCGCCGTAGAAGTCCTCGCTGACCCGGAGCGCGACGACCGCGAAGTCCTCGCCGGACGCCGAGCGGCCGGGGTTGGCGCAGCCCGCCCAGGGAGGCGCGTACGGGCCTGTCCGTAGCGCCTCGATCGCGGCGATGTCGTCGCGCACCCTGGCCCGGAGCTCCAGCGCCTCGCTCACCAGAGCGGCCGGGGCTCCGAGATGGGCAGGGGCTCCAGGGCGCCCGCATCTGCGATCGCCCGCTGGGCGGCCATGACGGCTTCGGTGTCGCGTCCGGAGTCCAGGACCAGCCCTCCGCCCGCCGTGTCACGACGCTGTCCGGGCAGGTCGCCGGGCACGAGGGCGGCGCGGTTGGCGGAGAGGTACGTGACCCAGCCGCAGCGCGGCCGGGAGTTACGCAGGGCGAAGGCCGACTTGACCGCGTTGAACAGCTCGCGGTCGTACGCCAGGCCGGTGTCGGCCTCCCAGGCCTCGGCGAGGGCGGCGAGCACCTCGGGGAGCCGGTCGGTGAGCGGCGGTCGCGAGCCGGCCCCTGCTCCGGCCGCCGGGAAGAGCTGGAGCGTCGCGGTGAACGGCGTGTACGCGTCGCTGCCTCCCCCCTTGGCCCGCAGATAGGCGTATCCGCCGTCCGGCCAGGTACCGACGACCGCGGCCTGCCGGCCGACGATGTCGGCGTCCTCCTCGGGCCCCCCGGCCTCGATCGCCTCGGCCACGTCCTCGACGGCGGCAGGGACGGGAGCACCCTTCCCGTCCTCCACGTCCCAGCGCCATTCCACCGGCGCGGGGCCCGACAGCTCCGTCAGCCGGCCGAGCACCTCCAGCCAGCGCACCGCCAGTTCCCCGGGGGTCTCGGGCCGCGGACCCCAGGACACCTTCACCACGACTTCGCTCGACATCGCAATCCCTCGTGCTCGTACCCGTGCTCGTGCTCGTGCTCGTGCTCGTACGGTGCGTTCCCTCGGCGGCGGGCTCGTACCCGTGCCGGTGCGTTCCCTCGGGACCGGTTCGCACCCGTGCTGGTGCTCTCCTGCTCTCCCCCTCGGGATCGGTTCGCACCGACGTCAGTTCTTCACCTCAGTGTGCTTCACGACCACGTCCACGTCGGCGTCGTCGAACGCCTTCTGCGCCGCGTCGGCCACCTTCTTGTTGGAGAAGTTCCATTCAACCGGTTTGCCCCCGGCCGCACGCAGCTGACGCTGTGCCTGTTCCACGAACTTGGCCGCCTGGGCCGGTTCGAGGGTCCCGTCAGGCCGCACCTTCTTGCCGTACCCGAACTTCGCCTCCTTGTAGGTCTGGGAGGCGGAGTCCCAGCCGTCGAAGTCGACGTCCCGGCCGGTCTGCGGGTCCTTGACCGCGTACTCCTTGCCGCGCTTCACCCCGGAGACCTGCTCCTGGTAGCGCATCCAGCGCTCCATGCCTGGCCAGTAGGCCACGGACTTCTTGGCCTTCCACTGTCCGTTGCCCAGGTCCTTCGACCCCTTGCGGGGGTTCTTCAGGTCGCCGTACCAAGAGGGCTTCGCCCACTTGGCGACCTGCTTGCGGCTGGCCTCCTTCGCCGCCTCCTTGGCCGCGTCGGCGTCCTTCTGCGCCTGCTCGGCGGCGTCGATCTCCTCCTGGCTGACCCCGTCGCACTCCTTCTCCGTGAGGAGGAGGACCGGGACGCCGTTGACGCGGTAAGCGACCTGGGTGTGCGCAGCCGCGTTCACGCCGCCGGCCAACGCGGGCTGCGGCCGACCGCCGCCCAGCGGCCCCGAGCTGATCAGGCAGCCCTTCTCCGCCAGTTCGTCGGCAGCGTCGTCAGCGTGCTCCTGGGCTTCGTCGGCGGCCTTCTTCGCCTCGTCGACATCGCCCTTGCCCGCGGCCTTGCGTGCCCGCTCGGCAGCCTTGCCCGCCTTCTGGGCCGCCTCGCCGAGCTTGCCCAGCTTCCCGAGTTTGCCAATCTTGCCCAGCTTCTGGACGATCTTGGCTTCGCCGTATCCGGGAATGAAGAGCGAGCCGATGTTCCATACGACGGTGGTTCCGGCCCGGGTCTTCTGGCCGTTGTTCCACTGGTCCTTGACCTCGTCGCCGATGAACATGTCGTCGAGCACGGTCAGGCCGGTGTCGACCGAGGAGCCGCCCCAGTCGGTCAGGGCATCCCAGTAGTCACCCTTGCGCCACTTGTCACCGGCGTCCTTGGTGCCCTCGGACCACGCGTCGCCGAGCGAGCTGCCGTAGTCCTTCAGCCCTTCCCAGGTGCCGGGGAGGTCCGTGACCGTGTCCCAGATCCCCGTGAGGTCGCCCCAGATGCCGTCGACGAAGAGGCCCTGGCCGACCTGTTTGACCTTGTCCCCGGCGCAGGAGAAGAACGCGCCGAACCCGGAGAAGCAGCCCTCGTCGTCCTCGTTGTCGCCCTCGCCCGAGGAGTCCTCGTCGTCCTCCCAGCCGGGCTCGTCCTCGGCAGCGTCGGTCTTGTCCTCGTCGGTCTCGACCTCGACGTCGCCGACGGGCTGGGTCTCCGTACCGCCTGTGCCGCCGGTGGCGCCTGAGTCACCGCCGGTTGAACCGCCTGCGCCGCCGGTTGAACCGCCTGTGCCGCCGGTGGCGCCCCTCGCGGTACCGGAGTCTCCACCGGTAGTGCCGCCCGTGGTGCCGGAGTCTCCACCCGTTGAGCCCCCGGTGCTGTCCGTACCGCCCGAGGCCCCGTCGGTGCCGCCCGAGGCCCCGCCCGTGCCGCCGCTCGTCCCACCGGTGTCCGCGCCGCCGGTGCCGCTCGTCCCACCGGTGTCCGCGCCCCCGGTGCCGCTCGTCCCACCGGTGTCCGCCCCGCCGGTGTCCACGCCGCCGTCGGCAGGCCCGTCACCGGCCTCCACCGTTTCCGAGCCGGTCCCCGGAGCGGGGCAGGAGCTGCCCGTCAGTGAGCAGATGGCGGCCTGCAGACCATTGGTTATCTGCCCTCCCACACCACCCAGCGCGAGAGCGAGGATGATCGCGGCGACGACCGTGACCAGCCCCAGGTACTCCATCGCCGACTGGCCCCGGTCCCTGCGCCACGTGATCATCCGTGACAGCGAGAAGCGGGGTTCCTCGTGGATCTCCCGGTGCCCTCCGTCCAGACGGAACCACTGACGGCTCTCCGCCCGGCTCAGGAAGACGAGAATGATCAGCGGCAGGAACATCTGGGTCAGCCCGCGCAGGGAACCGTCCCGCAGGCTCGATATGCCGCCGAGGATCAGCCATATCTGTACGGCGAGCAGTCCGCGCCAGACCCACACCCCACCGGTCCACGCCTTACGCGCCAGCACCCATCCGGCGACGCCGGGCGCGGCTCCGTACAGCGTCAGCGCCAGTACCGCGCCGTCCAGGGCGTCGACGCTCGCCGCTGTCAGGAGCAGACCCACACCGCCGAAGACCGTGATGGCGAAGAGGATGTGGACGAGGAGTCGGGACACCCTCAGCAACTGAGGCATGTCCTGGCGCTCGGCAACGGGCGGTCGCCAGGAACCACCGAAATCGGGAGTGGACCCCACCGTGGACATGTCCGACCTCAACTCGCCGCGTCACGAACCCAATTGTTCGATTACCGTACGACGTCGCCCGGTGTGGGCGCCTGGGCCCACGGGCCCAAATCCGGACCTTCGGACACCCCCTCTCCCCGGGCTCCGAAGGCCCGACCCGGTTGATCTGCTGACGCCACGGCGCCGGTAGCGGCCGAGCAGCCGCCGGACATCGCCCAGGCCACACACCGCGCCCCGTTGTCCACAGGCCTGCACGGCGTTCCGGTCCGCGCGGCATCCTCTCGGCATGACGACGAATCTGCAGCGCCTCGCCCTGCGGGGCATTCTGCTCACCCGGGAGGTCGTCGCGACCGGTGTGGGACCACGGCAGCTGCACCGGTCCTTGAACGCGCAGGGCTGGCAGCGCGTCGTAACCGGTGCCTGGGCGGCGCCGGGCACCGAGCTGACGCCGTGGCTGAAAGCGCGCGCAGTCCAGATACTGCACCCGGAGCTCACTCTCAGCCACCGCGGCGCCGCTACGCTCCACAGAATCGAATTGCTGCGCGAGGCCGTGGAGTTCACCGCCCCCGACAGCCCCACCGGCCGGCGTCACGGATTCCAGGTGCACCGTGTGCCCCTCGCCCCGGGCGAAGTGTGCGTGCGCCACGGACTGCGGGCCACCACTCCGCTGCGTACCCTGCGCGACCTGCTCCTGGGCGGCCCGAGGGACGAGGCGCTGGTCGCTGTGGACTCCGCTCTGGGTACGCGTGTGGTGAGAGGAGTGCGCCGGACGCGCCTGGTCACCACCGACCTGCTGGCCCTCGCCTGCGCGACACACCCCACCCGTCGCCACCGCGTGCCGAGGGCGGCCGGTTGGCTCGCGCTGGCCGATCCCCAGAGCGGCTCACCCGCCGAGACGGTGGCCCGCCTGCGCATGCACGATGCCGGCCTGCACCCGGTCAGCCAGGCAGACCTGGTGGCCCCCGCCGGCCGCCGGATACGGGCTGACTTCCTCTTCGTCCGGGAGGGCGTGGTGGTCGAGATCGAGGGTTACGCGTACCACGGCAGCCGTGATGCCCACCGGCGCGACCTGGACCGCTTCAACGCGCTGAGCGCCTGCCCCGGAGTGCGGCTGATCCTCCGCTTCCCCGCCGCGACGGTCTTCCGGTCACCCGACCGCATGCTCGCCGAGATCCGCGCGGCACTGGCGACTTCGGTGCGGGCGTGAGTCCGTCGACTGCTGGTCGTTGGGAAGTCCCGGACGCCAGGATCGGACATCCCAGGCGCTTATCTGTCCCCCATCTCCCAACGACGCCTCCCGCTGATCCGTCGAGCGCGAAAGGGCCGGCCACACCGTGTGGCCGGCCCGTTCTGCTGGACGTCAGTCCGTCGTGCGCGGGAAGGAGACCTCCACGCGGCGGTTCTTCTTGCGGCCTTCCTCCGTGGTGTTGTCGGCGATGGGGTACTGCTCGCCGTAGCCACGGATCTCGAAGGTGATCGACGGATCGAGCTCCTTGGACAGCACGCTGTTCACCGCCTCGGCACGCTGCTTGGACAGCACGTCACCGTGCGCCGAGGAGCCGAGGTTGTCGGTGAAGCCGAAGACGCGGACCTTCGTCGCGTTCTGCTTCTCGATCTCGGCCGCGATGGCGACGATGCGGGAGTTCGCCTCGGAGCTCAGCTTGGCGCTGTCCTTGCCGAAGAGCACCTCGGCCTGGAGCGCGAACTTGATGTCCGCGTTGCTGTCCTCGCGACGCTCCTCGCCGCCCTCGTCCTCGACCACCTGGATGATGTCGAGGACCTTGCCGGGAGCGAGCGTGCCGCCGTCCGGCATCTTCAGGTCGGGGTCGTTGCCATCGATCTTGACGGGCGGCTCCGAAGTGGCCTCGGTACCCGGTGGGACGCTGGGGCCGTCGTCCGCCACAGCCCCGGTCGCGCCGAGCATCGTGACGCTCGCCATGAACATCGTGACCGCGATCGCGTGCCCCGTGCCGCGGACCACTTTGCGGTGCGTGATTGTGTTGATCATTTCTGCCATCACCCAGAAATCTTCAGCGATGCAGTGCCGAAGGTCGGAAGAATGAAGTCGACCTCCGATGTCCCCTCGGGCGGCGCGGGGAACTGCATGAAGACAGGCGTGGACTTGCCGGGTTGCAGCGGCAGGATGCCGGTCGTGCACAAGCACCGTCCCTCCGTGTCCCGGAGGATGTAGTAGCGCTTCTTGCCGACCTTGTCCACGAGCGCGGCCCCGGCCACCGAGTTCGGGTTCTTGGAGACGAGGGAGAGCTCCGACCCCGCCCAGCCGGCCGAGTTCCGGGACTGGTCGCTCTCGTTCTTGATCTCTCCCTGGACGGTGAGGAAGCCGCCCGAGTCGCGCTTGACCTGATTGACGACCAGCTTGAGGCCGCCCTGTCCCTGCACCTCGGCAAGCTTCACATTCGGGTCCACGTCGTCCCCGGCGGACGTGTCCTCCCCAGCCCCCTTGTCCTCCTCAGCGGGCTTCGAAGACGACGAGGAACCGGAGTCCTTCGTCTCACCGCCACTGTCACCACCGCAGGCGGTGACTGCGAGGGTCAACACCGCTGTCATCGAGACAGCCGCAGCTACCCTCCGGGACCTTGTGGTGCGCCGAATGCTCATGGGTTCTGATTCCTTTACTCGTCGTTCGCTGTCAGTCGTTGATCAGGTGCACGGCAAAGAGCGCCTTGCCCAGCTCGGCCCACGGATCGGGATGGAGAGGATCGATCTCGAAGCGATTCCGGCCGTCACAGTCGAAGGTGACCGGACCCGGAGTCTCTTCCTTGTCGTCCTCGTCCTTCTCCTCGTCCGGCTGCGGGCTCGTGCCCTCGTCAGGCTTCTCCGCAGGCTTCCAGCTGCACCGGAACTCGATCACGGCCGTCGCCTCGGCTGTGGCGTGTTTCGACTCGGTACCGGGAATCACCGTGTCGCCCACCGTGTTGCGGGTCTTGACCCTGACGGTGACCTCGTCACGCTGATAACCGGAACGCCACTCACACCCGCCCACCACGTCCGCGCGGTTGTCCGCTGCGAAGCGCTGAGCCTGATTGCACGGTGCTCCGCTGATGTAGTGGTCGCCGAAGAAGTCGTTCAGGCCCCCGGGAAGCAGGAGCGCCCCCAGGAACGCCGGCCCTATCTCGTCACGGGCTTGCTGGGCCGCGGCGAGGGCGGCTGCGTCCGCAGCACCCTGAGCACCATTACGCGTGGCCGAAGCCTTGCCGACCGCAAAGAATGCGAACGCGAGGAAGAGCAGGCCCGCCACCATCACGATGTAGATGGGGAAGGCCTGCCCTGCGTCGCTGCGTTGACTCCGCCGCATTAGCCAGCGGTGATGGAGCTCACCAGACCCGTGATGCGGGTCGTGATCGCCGAGCCGATGCCCGAGGCCACCATGCCGCCGATGATCGCCACGACCACCAGGATGATGCCCAGGTACTCGAACGCCGTCTGGCCCCGGTCCTTGGCCTCGTAGCGCTTCTGGATCGCGCTGACCGCGGTGTTCGCCCAGCCGTTGACGCGGACGGCGGTCTTCAGGGTGATGTTCGACATGGTGTTCCCCTCCAGGTCCGGCCGACCGACAGCCGGCCGACTCATACGTTTCTCTGTTGTCGCCTCCGTTACCGGCTTCCTCCTGGCCGGTGCCGTTTGCGACATGAGAAACGTACGGCGGAACACCCTTCCCGAGAGAGGGCCCCAGGGCCCAAAGCCGGGCCCAATGCGTGAGTTGGGCCCTGCGGCCTTGCTTCTGGGCCCGGGCGGTCTCGCAGGCCCCGGACGGCGCCTCGCGAACCGCCTCGCAGGCCCCGGACAGGGCCTCGCAGACGGCCCCGTGGATGGCTTCGCAGACGGCCCCGGACGTGGTGTGGCGCTTCCCCCGCTGTGTCATGGCTACCTGCCCCCCAGGCCGGGCCGGCCGCCCGGTGCCGTGCCCAGCCATCGGGCGATGGCCTCGCTGCGGCTTCCGCTGTGCAGCTTCGTGAAGATGCGGTTGATGTGGTTCTTGACCGTCTTCTCGCTGATGAAGCAGGTGGCGGCGATCTGCTGATTGCTCATGCCGGACGCGATCAGCTCCATGACCTCCACCTCCCTGGAACTCAGGCCGTGATGCGGCGAGTTGGATGCCCCCGGGGGGTCATTCGCCTTGGAAGACTGTGCCACAACCGGTTGCAGTTGCGAAAGACCCTGCGCCGGAGGGTTCGGTCGCGTCGCAGGTGGGAGCGATTGCGGGACGGGGCCGTGTGCAGGCGCACCGTGCGGTGAACCGGAGGCCAGGGCTGCCCCGAGGCCGTCCGGGAGCGGGCCGCCCTGCGGGACGGGGCCCTGGCGCATGTGGGCGAGGAGCGCGTTGGCGGCCGTGGCGGTGAAGTGGGCCCGGCCGCCCTTCGTGTCGCGTACCGCCTGCACGAGCTGGTCCGCGGTGAACTCGCCGTGCACCAGATAGCCGCCGGCCCCCAGCCGCAGCGCCTCGTGCACGATCTCGCTCTCGCGGCTGTACGTCAGCATCATCACCGGCGCCACCCGCACGAGGTGCGGCAGCGCGGAGATGCCGTCCACGCCCGGCATGCGGACGTCGAGCAGGACGACGTCCGGGCGGTGCTGCACGGCCATCTCGTACGCCTGGCGGCCGTCCGCCGCCTCGGCCACGACCTCGATGTCCTCGCGGCCGGACAGCAGGACGCCCAGGCCGGCGCGTACCACCGGGTTGTCGTCGGCGACGACGACCCGGAGCGGGCCCGGAGCGGGGACGTCGCGGGTGGCGGGGAAGGGAGGCATCAGCTCGGATGTCGCGGGCCTCTGGGGCGCCGGGAACCCGGGGGAGCTGAGCTCGGAGGGAAGCGGGTTCGCGTGTGCGGACGTGTGCTGGGAGGCATGGTTCTGCGAAGCCCAGTTCTGGCCCGACGTGCGGGAGACGTCGTCCGGCATTCTGCGACCTCCTCTCAGGTGTCTGGGGCTGGAGCTGGATCTGCGGATAGGCGGATGGATCTGGGGCTGGGCTGGATCTGGGGCTGGGCTGGATCTGCGGCTGGGCGGATGGGCGGATAGGGCTGGACCTGGAACTGGGGACGGACCTGGAGCTGGGGACGGACCTGGACCTGGAGCCGGATCTGTATCTGTCGTGTTCTACGGGGACGGCGGTGCCGCGGGCGTTCCGTGGCCGTTCAGTGGGAGGCCGCCGTGGGGAGGCCGTAGGAGTCGGGGAGTGCGGGTGGCTGGGCCGCGGCGCCGAGGGCCGCGAGGGGGAGTTCCATGCGTACCTCGGTTCCCTTCGCCGCCTTGCCTTTGCCGATGCGGATACGGGCACCGATCGACGCCGCCCGCTCGACCATCCCGACGAGCCCGAAGTGGCCGGCCCGTTTCAGGTCGTCGAGCGTGGTCCCGTCGGGCAGGCCCTTCCCGTCGTCGTAGACCGTGACGCGCAGGACATCGCCCTTCACCCCGGCGAGGACGACGAGGTAGGTGGGCTCTGCGTGACGGTTCGCGTTCTCCATCGCTTCGGACGCCACGGTGAGGAGCTGCCGGGCGACCGGGGCCGGCACCGGCGGCACGGGGGCGTCGCTGAGTCGGCGGAACGTGGCGGTCAGGGCGTGGCGGCGGGAGAAGTCGTCCGCCCTCGCCATGAGTTCGGCGATCACGTCGATGCCTTCGTCGAGCCCGGAGTCCCGGCGCAGGTCGGAGAGGAGTTCGCGTGACTCCGCCGCGGCCCGGCGCGCGGACCGTGCGACGAGCTCCGCCTGGTGCTTGACGGTGAGCGGATCCATCCGGTCCGAGGAGGCGGCCAGCCCGTCGGCCGCCAGGGCCAGGCCGTGCAGGGTCTTCGCGACCGAATCGTGCATCTCCCGGGCGAGCCGGGTGCGCTCGCTCTCCACGGCCTCGTTGACGGCGAGCCGCGCCCGGGTGTCGGTGAGGGCCTGGCTGGCCGCCCCGAAGCGGAGGAGCAGGTTGCGCAGCGTGACACCCACCGCTCCGGAGATCACGCAGAAGCCGGGGAGCAGCAGCGCCGTGCCGTCGCTCGCCTCCAGCTGGACGTCGGTGGCGTACACGCCGGAGACGATCAGGGCCTGGAGCACGGCGAAGGCGGCGGCCCCGCGCCAGCCGTAGACGAGTCCCGCCAGCAGCGGGGTGCAGACGGTGACGTAGGCGAGCGTGGACTCGGGGGTCGCGGTGACGAGGAGCAGTGCGCCGAAGAGCGCGTCGATGCCGAGGAGCCAGGGGTGGCGCAGGAAGAGGGGACCGAAGCGTTCCCAGTCCCGGAAGAGGACGTAGGAACCCATGAAGGTGACGAGGACGGCCGAGCCGACGAGCCAGGTGGCGAGCCCCGGTGCCGTGCGGCTCACGGCGTACGGGGTCGCGATGGCGATCATGGCGAGGCGGAACCCGAAGACCTGGCGGCACATCGCCTGGAGGGCGTTCACCTGGAGGGCGAACGCCGGGCGGGCGCCGGGGTCGGCCATCGCCTGGCGCACCTCTCCGGTCAGTCCCTTGTGGCCACTGCCCAGTGGGTAGGACACCGGTCCCCTCGCCTCCCCTCGCTTGTCATGCCCATCCTCCCCAACTCCTGCTCCTCCCGCAGGACATCAGCCCGAGATGAAGCTGAAGTCGACGTTCGCTCCGTAGACGAAGCCCACCGTCAGAAGAACGAGCGTGCCGGGCAGCAGGAACGAGGTGACCGCGAAGGTCGCCTTCGGTACGGCCTTGGCCGCCTTGCGGCGGGCGTTCTGGGCGTCGGTACGCCGCATGTCGTTGGCGATCTGGATCAGCGTGTCGACGATGGGCGCACCCAGTTCCTCACCCTGCTGGAGGGTCGTCACGAACATGGCGACCTGTTCGGAGTCGTTGCGTTTGCGCAGTTCCTCGAAGGCCTGGCGCCGGCTGACGCCCATGTCCATCTGGCGCAGTGTGATCCGCAGTTCGTCGGCCCAGGGGCCTTCGTACTTCTCCGCGACGCGCTCCAGTGCCTGGCGGAAACCGAGGCCCGCCGAGACGACGACCGCGAGGACGTCGAGGAAGTCGGGGAGCGTCCGTTCGATGTGGTCCTTGCGGACGCGGATCGCGGACCAGATGCCGACCTCGACCCAGAACAGGCCGAAGGCGATCAGCAGCAGGGACACGAAGAGCTGTCCCCGGACGATCGTGGTGAAGGCCCCGAAGAACCCGAGGGCTCCGTAGACGGCGCGGCGGGCGGCGTAGCGGTCGATGGTGAGGCCGCCGGGGTTGCCCGCCATGTCGATCTGGCGGCGCTTCTTGTTGACGGCCTTGGGGCCCATGAGCCGGAGCACCATCGGCGCCCAGCGCATGCCCATCCGGTCGATCCCCGAGCCGACCGCGCTGGTGCGGCTGGAGCCGATCTCCAGTGCGATGGCGAGGTCGCCGGGCAGTTTCGCGTCGGCCCGGTACATCCGGATGCCGGCGATGGCTCCGTACACCGCGAGGCCCACGACGAGGGCGAGCAGCAGATCCATGACGGTCCCCCTCTCAGACGTCGATACGGGACAGGCGACGGATCACGATGAACCCGATCGCGTACAGCACGATGGACACGATGACCGCGGCCTGGCCGATGAGGGCGCCGGTCATGCGGTCGAGGGCGCCGGGCATGACCGCGTTCATCAGCAGCATCGCGCCGATGCCGAAGCCCGGTACCGCGTAGGCGGTCACCGTCACCTGCGACAGCTGGGTCTTGACCTCGCGTCGGGTCTCCTTGCGCTCCTCCAGCGTCTCGGTGAGGTTGCGCAGGGAGCTGACGACCGTACCGCCGGCCCGGTTGGAGAGCACGAGCGTCGTGACGAGGACGACCAGCTCCCGTGACGGCAGGCGGTCCGTGAGCTCGCTCAGCGCGTCGTCCAGGGACTCCCCCACGGAGAGCCGGCGTGCGACCCGGGCCAGTTCCTCACCGGCCGGGTTCTCCAGCTCCTCGGCGGCCATGCCGATCGCGGTACGCAGGGCCAGGCCCGCCTGGGTGGCGTTGGCGAGGATGCGGGAGAGCTCCGGGAGCTGGTTGATGAAGCGGTCGGTGCGCTTGGTGCGCTGCCATTCGAGGAAGGCGTTCGTGCCCCAGAGGCCGATGAGCGCGGCGACCGGTCCGAAGAAGCTGGCCAGCAGTGACGAGGCGATGATCCAGAGCCCGGCCATGGCCACGATCGCGTAGACGAAGAACTCACCCGGGGTGATCTCCAGGCCGGTGGCCGCGAGCTTCAGTTCGATCTTGCGGCCGAGAGACGTGGACCGCAGCCTTCGGTCGATCCCCCGGAACCGGCGGTGCCGGCCCTCCTGAGGGATCTGTCCGGTGTGCGAGAGCCGGTCGACGAGGGCTTCGCGGTCGGCCTTACCGCCGGAGTACGCGTGCAGGCCGACGACGCCCAGCACGCAGCACAGCAGCGTGACGCCGACGGTGAGCAGGGGGAGATTGGTCATGGGGCGGTACCTACTTGGCCTCTCGGGTGGCGAGCTGTTCTTCGGACGAGGCGACCCCGAAGGCCTGCGGGATGGGCTGGCTGGCCATGTAGAGACGCTCGGCGACCTTGCGCGGGAGCGGGAGATACTGGAACTGCCCGTGGATCCGCCCGTCGGCGGCCATCGGCTGGGCGTTGAAGCGGGCGACGCTCACGATGCGGTAGTTGTCGCGGCCGTGGGAGTCGAGCACCGCGATCTCGGTCACCTTGCGCCCGCCGTCGGCGAACCGGGTGAGCTGGACGATGACGTCGACGGCGCTGTTGATCTGGTCGTGCAGTGCCTCGAAGGGGATCTTGATCTCGGACATCGAGGCCAGGGTCTGGAGGCGCATGAGGGCGTCCTCGGCGCTGTTGGCGTGGACCGTGGCCAGCGACCCGTCGTGACCGGTCGACATGGCCTGGAGCATGTCGAGGGACTCCCCGCCTCGGACCTCACCGACGACGATCCGGTCGGGGCGCATACGCAGGGAGTTGCGGACCAGGTCGCGGATGGTGATCTGGCCCTTGCCCTCCACGTTCGCCGGGCGTGACTCCAGCCGGATCACGTGGTTCTGCTGGAGCTGGAGTTCGGCGGAGTCCTCGATGGTGACGATGCGTTCGTTGTTCGGGATCAGTCCCGAGAGGGCGTTGAGCAGCGTCGTCTTGCCGGTGCCGGTGGCGCCGGACACGATGATGTTGAGCTTCGCCTGGACCAGTCCGGAGAGCAGGATCAGCATCTGCTCGTCCAGCGAGCCGAAGCCGATCATCTCCTGGAGCGTGAAGGCACGCGGGAACCGGCGGATGGTGAGCGTCGCACCGGTCAGCGAGAGCGGCGGGATGATCACGTTGACACGCTCGCCGCTGGGCAGGCGGGCGTCGACCATCGGGTTGGCTTCGTCGACGCGGCGGTTGACGGTCGACACGATGCGCTCGATGGTCTGCATCAGCTGTTCGTGCGAGCCGAAGCGCATGGGGAGCTGCTCGACCCGGCCGCTGCGCTCGACGAAGATCTGGTCCGGACCGTTGACCATGATCTCGGTGATGGAGGCGTCCTCCAGGAGCGGTTCCAGGATGCCGAGGCCGAGGGCCTCGTCGACGACGCGGCGGATGAGCTGGGAGCGTTCGACCGTGGAGAGGACCGGCCCCTCACGGCTGATGATGTGGCCGAGTACGCGCTCCAGCCGGGCCCGCCGGTCCGCCGCCGCCAGCGAGGACATCTCCGCGAGGTCGATCTCCTCGAGCAGCTTGGCCCGGTAGGTGGCGACCAGGTGGCCGTCCTCCCGCCCTCCGGGTTGCTCCTCGGGGGCGGTGATGCGTGCCCGCAGGCTCATTTCCGTAACTCCTCGGTCAGACGTGCCGGTGGTGCCGGAGCCGTTGCCGGCGGTCCTGCTCGGTGCGCTCGTCCGTGCTGCCGTCGCCGGCGGACGCGCTCCGTGTGGTCGTACGTGCCGTCGCCGGCGGCTCCGCTCAGTCGCGGGGCATGGTGGAACTGCGCTCTGCCCAGCCGAAGGCGTCCTCCATCCCCGGGATGACCGAGGGGACCTTGACCCTGGCCGTGTACGTGACCTCGTCGCCGCCCCAGCGCGGGGTGAAGGTCGACTCGTCGGCGAGCCAGCCGCTGATGGACCGGCGCCCCGCGTCCTCGGGGGAGCTCTCGGGCCGGTCGTGGCTGGCGGTGCGGGCGGCGGCCCTCGCGGCGGTGCCCGCCTGGTTGGCCGCGTACGCCGCCACTCCCAGCTGGATCGCGCAGAGGCCGACGATGAGCAGCAGGGGGATGAAGCCCATGTACTCGATGGCGACCTGGCCGCGTTCGCGGCGTGCTGTCTGCGGCTTCCGCTTCATCTCTCAGCCCTCCTTCACCGAGGCGGCGTCGCCGGTGACCGTCATGGGGAAGTCGAGTACGCCGGGCACGAGTACGGGCACCTTGAGGTCGACCTCCGCCCTGTACAGCCCCCGCTCGGTGGAGCAGCGCACGGTCGCGGCCGAGGACCACGCGTCCGGCAGGTCCTCCCTCGCCGCGTCGCCGCAGACCTGGCTCTGCTGCCAGCGCGCTCCGGTGCCGGCCCGTGCGCCGACATCGGCGGCGTTGCCCGCCAGGCTGAACGTGTAGCCGATCAGCGCGCACTGCCACAGGGCGACGAGCAGCAGGATGATGAGCGGGGTGACGCCCACGAACTCGACCGCGGTCTGTCCGCGGTCCTGTTCACCGGGGCGGAGGCGGAGCCGCCCCGCCCGTATGACCGGGCGTTCTCTGTCGGTGGATGTCATCGGTCGGCCTGCCCCCTAGGTCGTTCCGCGGCCCCGGCCCCGCCGTCGCGCCGCCTGCGGCCGCGCCCGATCGAACCCCGGTCGTTCCGGAACTTGCCACTGCCTTCGGCGCCCGCGGGTACCTTCACCAGCCCCAGTTCTCCGGCCAGCGCCCACAGCGCCTGCTTGACGACGCTCTTGGCGTCGAGTTCGTGCATCCGCCCCGCGTCGACCGCGCCCTGCAGCTCCTTGAAGTTCGCGGGTACGGCCGTGCCGGCCATCCGGGTGCCGGTGATCTTCTGGATGAGGGGCGGCTGGATCTCGGTGCTGCGGTTGAAGCGGTTGACGACCGTGACCGTCTCCTCGGCCTTGCGGATCTGCAGCCGGTCCCACATCCGCACGATGCGCTTGGCGCCCCGTACGGACACCACGTCCGGCGTCGTGACCAGCAGGGCGATGTCGGCCATCTCGATCGCCGCGGCGTTGGCGCCCTGCATCTGGCTGCCGCAGTCGATGACCACCACCTCGTACCGCGAGCGCAGTGCGCTCACGATCTGGCGGGCCGAGCGGTCGCTGACCTCCTCGCCGCGCTCGCCCTCTCCGGGCGCCAGCAGAAGGGCCATGCCGGTGTCGTGGGAGTAGACGGCGTCGGACAGGACCCGGGGCGATATGTCGGAGATCGCGGCGAGGTCCACGATGGAACGCCGGAACTGGACGTCGAGGTACGACGCGATGTCACCGGTCTGCAGGTCGAGGTCGACGAGTGCCACGGTGTGGCCCGACGTCTGTGCGGCCAGGGCGATCTGCACGGCGGCGACGGTGGCCCCGACGCCCCCCTTGGCCCCGGTGACGGTCACGACGGTGCCGCCGGGCCCGGTGAAGACGTCGCCGCCGGACCCGAGGTGGCGTCGCACGCCGACGGACCACTGGGCCGCCGCCTGCACCCGGTTGGCCAGTTCCTCGTAACTCAGCGGCAGCGTGACGAGCCCGCGCGCGCCGGAGTCCATGGCCGCGGAGAAGAGGCCGGGGCTCGCGTCCATGGTGATCAGTACGACGCCCACGGCGGGGAAGCGCAGGGAGACCTCCCGGATCAGCTCCAGGGCCGGAACCGGGCCGATCCGCTCATGGACCAGTACGACCTCGGGCAGCTCGTCGAGGGACTCGCCCGCGAGGCGTGCGAGCGTGTCGATGAGCTGGGTGGAGTCACCGACGGGAGCGGCGGGCTCCGCGTCGGGGAGCTGACTGAGCAGTGTGGTGACGGACCTGGCCGCGTCCGCGTCACCCACCGCCGGGAGGATCCTGGTGGTCATCCCATCCTCACTTGTCCTTGTCGAGCGTGTAGGTGCGGTCGCCCGGACGGATCGTGCCGTCGCTGCCGGACGCGATGAGCGCCAGACGCACGTGCTCGGCGAACGACTCGGCGTAGGCGATGCGCTGGGTGTCGAGGGTGTTGAGCGCGAAGGTGATCGGGACGGCCTCGCTCGCCTGGTTCGCCTTGTTGTCGTTGTCCGGGTCCAGCGCCGTCAGCTTGCCCACGTCCAGCACCCGGGCGTTGGAGACGATGACCTTCGACTGGGCGGGCTCGCCCTCGTTCTCACCGGCGAACGTGGCGTAGACGTTGACCGTCGAACCCGGGGTGATCTTGCCCGCGACACCTGTCGCGGCGTCGATCAGGATGGCGATCTCCTGCTCACCGGGGCGCAGGGCGGGGCGCTTCTCCATCATGTCGGACTGGAGCAGCGAGCCCTCGCGCAGCTCGGTGACCGCGATCTTGCCGTCGACCTCGGAGATGTCGGTGACCGCGTTGGCGGAGAGCCAGCGCTTGGGCATCGAGATCTTCTCGAACTGGCTGCCGGAGAGAGCGGTGTAGGGCGCCACGTTGCTCTTCACCTGATACGTCGTGACCTCGGGGCCGACCTTGGAGTTGACGTCGCTGATCACGGAGAGCACACCGGCGAAGGCGCCGAAGGCGCACAGGACCGACAGGAGCAGGAGTATCACGCCGCGGCGCTGGCGGGAGTTCATGAGCCGGACAACCTCGTTCGAATCGGATGCGTGGGGCAGCGGACAGAGAGATGCGCGGTGTCTGAGGAGCGGTACGGGGACGTCAGGAGCTGGGTGGTGCGGGCGCTCCATGGTTCAGGACACCGGCGGAGTGCATTCGGTTCTCGGCCGGGGCCAGCGGGGAGGAACAGAAGCCGCAGCGGTCGCCGATGAGCTCCATTCCGCACCAGTGGCAGTTCTCCCGCCGAACGGAGGAGACGAGCTGGTAGATCACCGAGATGTCCGGCAGGAAGGAGGCGAATTCCACCAGCTTCCCGGTCCCCCACCAGCGCGCCGATCCGGAAGGCAGCGGACACTCCTGAATGGCCTGTACCTTCCACGCGGGCGCGAGGGTCTGCTGAACCCATTCCGATGTCAACTGCCCTTTGGCCACGAGCAGATGGGTGGGGAACTCGGGTCCGGCCGGCGGTTCCACGCCCGCCCCGATCTTGACCAGCTGCGGGTTGGGACCGGCGAGTACGACGAACTGGGAGCCGGGCACCCAGGACTTGGCGTGCGTCTTGAGACTGACGGGCACCCGGTCGAGCCGGGCCACCGAGTTCAGCAGGGCTCCGGGGTGGATGTAGTGGGCGAGCAGCCGCGCGGCGGAGGCGACGACCCCCGGGCTGAAGTCGCAGATCGACAACTGCCGCAGCTGGCGCACCAGGACGGCCACGCCGAGCGGCGGGAGGTCCACCTTGACCAGGGCGATGCGATCGCTCTCCATGACGGAGCGGATGGCGTGCAGCCTGCGTTCATGGGCGGGGCTGATGCCCGCCGGGTAGACCGCGATCACGTATCCGTGCTGCTCCAGGAGCAGGTTCATGTCACCGATCGCGAGATCGAGGGCCTGGGCGTCGGGAGCCTGCAGCAGGGCCGCGGTCGGTGTCTGCTGATCGGTGGGTGGTAGCACCAGATCAGCACTGGTCACTGCTATTGCGGTCGGCACGCTCTTCCCCGTTCGGCTCCGGCCGTGGTCCGTGACGACTCCGGCCGCAATCGCTCCTGCTCCGTGCTTCTTCCCCAGCACTTTAACCACGTCATACCAGGCAGAGAACAGATATCTGGACCCAGTACGACAACATCCTGCGCGGGCGTTCGCAACGCGCCTGTACGAAATCGGACCAAAAGCCGAGTCGTTAACTTCTGTACCACTGCGGAGGGTTACCCCCGCCATCCCGGTTTGAAATGCACGGCAATTCATCAGCCCACGTCAGAACGGGCGCAGCCGCTTTCCCGAGCGCCTCGCCGATATCCGCTCCGTCACGTTCCGGATACCTCCGCGAGAGTCACCCGCGCGAGTGCACCGAGGTCCGGAGGCCGCCACCCGAAGGGGGACGCACCCCTCCACCAGGGCCTCTCCCTCGGCGCCGACGGGCATCCGGGCCGCCAGAGGTCTTGACAACTCGATTGGTCTGGACCAGTTTATCGGCCAACGGTGGCCACCGTTCCCCGCCAGCACCCCCAACTCCCCCACCGGAGGCAGCAAGTGGAACGCTCCGCAGGCAGCAGCAGGCACAGAAGACACCGCGTCCGGCCTGTCCTCGGCGGGGCCGTGGCCGCCGTGGCGGCAGGGGCGCTGACCCTCACCGGTCTCGCCACCAGTGCGCAGGCGGCCGACGTCAACGTGGCCAGGAACGCCGGATTCGAGTCCGGGCTCGCCAACTGGACCTGTTCCGGTGGCAGCGGCACCACCGTCTCCTCCCCCGTGCACGGCGGCACCTCCGCGCTCAAGGCCACGCCGGCCGGGCAGGACAACGCCAAGTGCACGCAGACCGTGGCCGTGAAACCCAACTCCACTTACAAGCTGAGCTCCTGGGTGCAGGGCGGTTACGCCTACATCGGGGCGAGCGGCACCGGGACCACCGACGTCTCCACCTGGTCGCCCGGCTCCAGCTCCTGGACCCAGCTCAGGACGAGCTTCACCACCGGCCCCTCCACCACCTCGGTGACCGTCTACACCCACGGCTGGTACGGCCAGGCCGCCTACTTCGCGGACGACGTCGAGGTCACCGGTCCCGACGGCGGCGGTGGCACGGACCCCGCCCCCACCGTCCCGGGCGCACCCGCCGGGCTGGCGGTCGGCACGACGACCACCTCCTCCGTCGCCCTGTCCTGGAACGCGGTGTCCGGGGCCACCGGCTACACCGTCTACCGCGACGGCACCAAGGCGACGACCTCCACCGGCACCTCCGCGACGGTGACGGGGCTGGCCGCGGACACCGCGTACCAGTTCTCGGTCAGCGCGACCAACGCCGCCGGTGAGTCCGTCAAGTCCGCCACCGTCAGCGGCCGTACGGCGAAGGCCACCGACCCGGGCCCCGGCCCGTCCACCTCGGTGCCCAAGCACGCGGTGACCGGCTACTGGCAGAACTTCAACAACGGCGCCGCCGTCCAGAAGCTCAGCGACGTGCCCGCGGCCTACGACATCATCGCCGTGTCCTTCGCGGACGCCACGGCCACACCGGGCGCCGTCACCTTCAACCTGGACTCCGCCGGGCTGAACGGCTACACCGTCGCCCAGTTCAAGGCCGACATCAAGGCCAAGCAGGCCGCCGGGAAGAACGTCATCATCTCCGTCGGCGGCGAGAAGGGGTCCGTCGCGGTCAACAGCGACGCCTCGGCCACCGCGTTCGCCGACTCGGTGTACGCGCTCATCCAGGAGTACGGCTTCAACGGCGTCGACATCGACCTGGAGAACGGCCTCAACTCCACGTACATGACGAAGGCGCTGCGCGCGCTGTCGTCGAAGGCGGGCTCCGGCCTCGTCATCACGATGGCACCGCAGACGATCGACATGCAGTCGACCTCCGGTGAGTACTTCAAGACGGCGCTCAACGTCAAGGACATCCTGACCGTCGTCAACATGCAGTACTACAACAGCGGTTCGATGCTCGGCTGCGACGGCAAGGTCTACTCCCAGGGCTCGGTGGACTTCCTCACCGCGCTCGCCTGCATCCAGCTGGAGGGCGGACTCGCCCCCTCGCAGGTCGGCCTCGGCGTCCCCGCCTCCACCAGGGGCGCGGGCAGCGGTTACGTCGCCCCGTCCATCGTGAACGCGGCACTGGACTGCCTGGCCAAGGGCACGAGCTGCGGCTCCTTCAAGCCGTCCAGGACCTACCCGGAGATCCGGGGGGCCATGACCTGGTCGACGAACTGGGACGCCACGGCGGGCAACGCCTGGTCGAGCGCGGTCGGCCCGCACGTCCACGGGCTTCCGTAGCCCCGTAGGACCGGTGAACCAGCAGCGCCGCCGCTCCCCCGGCGGCGCTGCTGCGCGCCCGCACAGCCGCGCGGAACACCTACCAGGGCAGGTCGCGCACCTGCTGGACGCACAGGACGACGAACAGCAGGCCCGCGGCGCCGAGCATCCCGTTGCTGAGCCAGCCGTTGCGCCACTCCCTCGGTGTACGGGAGGAGTTGAGCAGCCACAGCAGGGTCAGCGCCAGGAACGGCATGAAGAACGCCCCCAGGACCCCGTAGCCGATGACCAGGCCGAACGGTTCGTCCAGCCACAGGAGCGTCATCGGCGGGAAGGTCAGCCAGAGCAGATACGCGCGGAACGGCACGGACCGCTCCTGCCGGCCGACCCGCTCGCGCGCCGGCCGCTCGGCCGCCGCCTCGCCGCTGCCGGCGGCGCGGATCCGCTCCACGAAGTCGGCGAACATCAGGCTCACCCCGTGCCACACGCCGATGAGCGACGAGAACGACGTGGCGAAGAAGCCGACCAGGAACAGCTTCGCAGTGGCGGACCCGAACCGGTCCTCCAGGACCTGTCCGAGGTCGATGAGCCCCCGGTCCCCCTTGGTCAGCGCGATCTGCGAGGAGTGCAGCAGCTCGGCGCCCACGATCAGCATGGCGACGACGAAGATGCCGGTGGTGATGTAGGCGACCCGGTTGTCGATCCGCATCACCTTCATCCAGCTGGAGTCGGACCATCCCTTGGCGTTCACCCAGTAGCCGTACGCCGCCATGGTGATGGTGCCGCCGACCCCGCCGATCAGCCCGAGCGTGTAGATCAGTGAGCCGTCGGGCAGCACGGGGAGCAGCCCCGCGAAGGAGGCGCCGACGTCCGGCACCACCCGGATCGCGACGTAGACGACCACGACGAACATGACGCCGATCAGGACCGTCATGACCTTCTCGAAGACGGCGTACTGGTTGAACCAGACGAAGACCAGGCCGATCAGCCCGGTGATGATCGCCCAGGTCTTGAGCCCTGGCCCGTCGGGGAAGAGTGCCACGATGGGCAGGGCGCTGGAGGACATGGCCGTCGCGCCGTACACGAAGCCCCAGACGACGACGTACACCGCGAAGTAGCCGGTCGTCCAGCCGCCGAGGGTGCGCCAGCCGTCGAAGAGGGTGCGGCCCGTGGCGAGGTGCCAGCGGCCCACCGCCTCGGCGAGGGAGATCTTGACGAGGCAGCCGATCACGGCCGCCCACATGAGCGTGTAGCCGAATTTGCTTCCCGCGATGAGCGTCGCGACCAGGTCACCGGCGCCGACGCCGGTCGCCGCGACGACGATGCCGGGGCCGATGTACCTCCAACTCGATTTACGCGGCCGGGAGTCCAGCTCCCCGGTCTCTGTGGTTCCGCTTGTCTCCGCCATGTCGATCAACGAAGCGCATCGTGCGTTTTCGCACAAGGGGTCGCGTCGCACCTCCGCCCCGCACACGGTTCGCGTCCGCGTCCCGCACGCACGCTCTCCGCGAGCAGCTGTGGACGTTCCGTGACAGGAGAGGGTGGTGCACCGGCCCCCTGCCCGTGGGACGCTGGGCGCGCTGGACCGTAGGGCTGGGGGACGGGGGAAGTGGCATGGCTGGCGCGCGAGTCGAGCCGTTGGGCAGCGGGGACCCGGCGACACTCGGTACGTACGAACTGCTCGGGAGGCTGGCCTCCGGGGGCATGGGGCGGATCTATCTCGCACGGAGCTCCGGCGGGCGACTGGCCGCCGTGAAGACACTGCTGGCCGAGGGCGTCGTGAGCGACGTCGACCGGCGTCGCTTCACCCGCGAGGTGGAGCTCGCGCAGCGCATCGACAGCGCGTTCACGGCGCGGGTCCGGGACGCCGATCCCGGGGCGGAGCGGCCCTGGATGGCGATCGACTACATCGCCGCCCCGTCGCTGTCCGAGCTGGTCCGGAGCGCCGGGGTGCTGCCCGGGTCGGCGGTGCGGTGGCTGGCGGCGGGGACGGCCGAGGCGCTCGTCACGCTGCACCGCGAGGGCATCATCCACCGGGACCTCAAGCCGCAGAACATCCTGCTGCCGCTCGCCGGGCCCCGGGTGATCGACTTCGGCATCTCCCACGCGAACGACATCACCCGCACGAGTCTCACCCTGGGCACGATCGCCTTCACCTCGCCCGAGCAGGCGCGCGGCGAGCCCTCGACGGAGGCCTCGGACGTGTACTCGCTCGGGGCGACGCTGTTCCATCTGGCCCTCGGCAGGCCTCCGTACCGCGCCGACAGCGACACCCTGGCCCTGCTGGCACGGGTTCAGCGTGGCGAACTGGACCTGGACGGGCTGCCCAAGGAACTCGCGACGCTGATCCGCCCCTGCCTCGCGGCCGATCCGCGGCAGCGGCCCGTGCCGGCCGAGATGCTGGACCGCTTCCGCCGCTCGCTGGCCGGGCTCCCGGTCTCGCAGGGCGGCCGCCGCTGGCTGCCCCAGCGGTGGACGGACCTGATCACGGAGTACGAGCGCCAGGGCCGGGCCCTGGAGCGCGGGGCGGGCTCCGCGACCGGGAGCACCGGCCCGGAGGGCCTGACGGCCGATCTGCGGACGGACGTGGTCCCGCCGCCGGACCCGACCCGGGTGTACACGCAGGAGAGGGAGCGCGCCGCACGCGAACAGGCGGAGCGGGAGCGGGTGGAGCGCGAGCGGGCCGAGAAGGAGCGGGTGGAGCGCGAGCGGGCCGAGAAGGAGCGGGTGGAGCGCGAGCGGGCCGAGAAGGAGCGGGTGGAGCGCGAGCGGGCCCGGCTCGCGCAGGAGCGGCTCCGGGAGCAGGAGTGGCAGCGGGAGCTGGAGCGCAGGAAGGCCGAGGAGGTCCGGAGGAAGGCCGAGGAGAAGGAACGCGGGAAGGCCGGGAAGAAGGAGCGGGAGCGGGCCGAGCAGCAGGCCGCACGGGACCGGGCGGACCGGACCCGGCAGCAGTCGCCCCGGGCGGAATCGGCGTCGGCTTCGGCCTCGACCAGGAGCCGTCCCCGGGCGCGCCGCCCCGCACCGGCCCCCCCGCCTTCCCCGCCCGCCCGGGCCAGGAAGTCCTCCTCCGGGCTGGGGCTGCTGGTGGTGCTGGCCGTCATCGGGTTCTTCGTCTGGCAGAACACGCAGTCCGACACCTCGGGCGGCAAAGGGGGCACCGGCCTCACCTCCAGTGCCTCGCCGACCATCGGGACGGGCGGTACGACCGGCGGCGGGACGAGCACCGGCTCGGGAACCGGCTACGAGCCGACGCCCGACGCGGACGACGAGGCGTTCGACGCGGTGTCGACCGGGGACTGCCTGACCGCCTACGACGACGGATACGGCGACTGGTCGGCCGACACCCCCGAGACCGTGGACTGTGACGCCGCGAACGCCTACCTCCGGGTCACCTCGACCGACGACGGGATCAGCGGTTCCGACTGTCCGGACGGCTCGGGCGAGTCGTACTGGTCGCACGTGGGCTCCGTGACGGAGTTCAGCAGAACCCTCTGTGTGGAGCGCCAGTTCCGCGTGGGCGAGTGCTTCGTCGCCAAGCAGCAGGGCGACCGGATGACGGACGCACGGCTCATGACCGTGTGGAGCTGCGGCAAGGACACCGTGCCCAAGGGCTACGACGTGATCCTGCAGATCACCGGCCGGTGGCGGGCCGAGTCGACCTATCCTCCCGGCTACTGCTCGAAGAGCAGCACCGACCAGGAGGACTACTGGCTGTTCGAGGTGAACGACGACAGAACGGTGCTCTGCGTCAGGTGGGTCTGAGCCGGCGCGCGTCGTCCGCGGGCCACGGCGACGGGCCCGGGTCCCCGGCCCCGGAGGGGAGCCGGTGACCCGGGCCGGTGCCGGTGATCCGGGTGATCCGGCCCGGTGCCGGCCCCGGTGATCCGGCCCGGCATGATCCGGACGAGAGGCGCTAGATCACCAGGCTGAGTGCCGCCGCGACCACGAACCCGGCGACCGAGAGCACGGTCTCCAGGACCGTCCAGGTCTTGAGGGTGTCGCGCTCGGATATGCCGAAGTACTTCGACACCATCCAGAAGCCGCCGTCGTTGACGTGGGAGGCGAAGATCGATCCCGCGGAGATCGCCATGATGATCAGGGCGAGGTGCGCCTGCGACATGTCCTGGCCCTCGACGAGGGGGACGACGATGCCCGCCGTGGTGACGATCGCGACGGTCGCCGAGCCCTGCGCGACGCGCAGGACGACGGAGATCAGCCAGGCGAGCAGGATGACCGGCAGCCCGACGTCGTTGAACGTGTCGGCCAGCGCGTCGGCGATGCCGCTGCCCTTCAGCACGGCGCCGAAGATCCCGCCCGCACCGACGACCAGCAGGATGTTGCCGACCGGCTTGAGCGAGGCCGTGGAGACCGATTCGAGGGACTTGCGGGACCAGCCGCGCCGGATGCCGAGCAGGTAGTAGGCGAGGAAGAGCGCGATCGTCAGCGCGACGAACGGGTTGCCGAAGAACTCGATGACCGAGCGCGGGGTGGAGGGGTCCAGCGCGATGGACGAGAAGGTCGCGGCGAGGATCAGCACCAGCGGGGTGCCGATGATCGCGAGCACGGTACCGAGCGGGACGGGCTTCTCGTGCGGGGTGACACCGGCCGCGCGCTGCTCGGCGACCACGGCGGCCTTGGACTCCTCGGCCGCCTCGACCATGTCCTGGGGTACGTCGACGAAGACGCGCTTGCCGATCCAGGCGGCGTACGCCCAGGCGGCGAGCACGGACGGGATGCCGACGACGGCGCCCATCAGGATGACCCAGCCCAGGGAGACGTCGAAGAGGCCCGCGGCGGCGACCGGTCCGGGGTGCGGGGGCAGGAACGCGTGGGTCATCGAGAGACCGGCCAGCAGCGGCATCGCGTACAGGACGATCGACTTGCCCGAGCGCTTGGCGGCGGCGTAGACGATCGGCGCGAGGACGAAGATGCCGACGTCGAAGAAGACCGGGATGCCGAAGATCAGACCGGTGAGGCCCATGGCCAGCGGGGCGCGCTTCTCGCCGAAGAGGTTGAGCAGGCGGGAGCTGAGCACTTCCGCTCCGCCGGAGACCTCCAGGATGGCGCCGAGCATCGTGCCGAGCCCGATGATGATCGCGACGTGTCCGAGGATGCCGCCCATGCCGGATTCGATGACCGAGACGGCGGCCGACTTCTGGACCGTGCCGAAGAGTTCGGTGACGGAGAGACCGGCACCGAGGCCGACGGCTATGGAGACCGCGAGCAGCGCGACGAAAGGCTGCAGCCGGACCTTGATGATCAGGAGGAGCAGGAGCGCGATGCCGAGGGCGGCGACGGTCAGCAGACCGGGGGTGCCGCCGATGAGGAGGAGCAGTCCACCGGTGTGGGGTGGCGCCTCGGCGGCGGGGGCGGCGGCGAGCAGCATGTGCGGTCAACTCCGTTGGTGACAGGGCCCTTCGGGGCAGGGGGGAGCGCGGCACGGCGCCCCTCGGGGGAAGGGATGGGGCGCCGTGCCGTGGTGCTGGGTGCTGAGGCGGGGAGAGCGGTTCAGATGGGTGTGGCGCGGAGGGAGGGTCCGCTGATCAGCCGAGGACGGCGAGGGCGTCGATCTCGATGAGCAGTCCCTCGGGCAGGCCGACGTAGACCGTCGTGCGGGCCGCGGCGGGGGCCTTGAGGTCCTGCTCGCCGAAGTACTCGTTGTAGATCGCGTTCATCTCGGCGAAGTGGTCGACGTCCGTGAGGTAGACGCGCATCATCATCACGTCGTCCCAGCTCGCGCCGCCCTCCTCCAGGATCGCCTTGACGTTGGCGAAGGTCTGCAGGGTCTGCTCGCGGAGCGTCGGGCCGGCCGGGGTGGGGGCCTGGCCCTCGACGGCGGGCAGGAAGCCGACCTGACCGGCGACCTGGAGGATGTTCCCCTTCTTCACGCCGTGCGAGAACTTCGCCGGCGGGGCGGTGTGGGTGCTGGGGGTGAGGGCGGTCTTCTCGGTCATGGTGGTTCAGGCTTTCTGGGTGGGGGTGGTGCCGGAGTACTCCCGGCTGATGGTGTCCGCGGTGCGTCGCACCAGGGGGAGCAGGGTGAGGAGTTCCTCGGCCGTGACGACCACGTTCGGCGCGGACACCGACATGGCGGCGACGACCCGCCCGTCCGCGCCCCGGATGGGGGCACCGACGCAGTTGATGGACTCCTCGTGGCCGCCGAGGTCGGTGGCCCAGCCCTGTTCGCGTACGACGGCGAGCTCCTTGAGGAAGGCGCCGGCGTTCGGGACCGAACGGGACGTGTACATGGGGTAGTCGAGCCGTTCGGCGATCACGCGCCGCTCGGGCTCGGTGAGGTCGGCCAGGAGCAGCTTGGCGACCGCGGCGACGGTGATCGCGACGGGTTTGCCGATCCGCGAGTACATGCGTACGGGGTAGCGGCTCTCGACCTTGTCGATGTAGAGGACCTCGTTCTCCTCGTACACCGCGAGGTGGACGGTGTGCCCGCACTGCTCGTTGAGCGCGACGAGGTGGCTGTGGGCGATCTCGCGCACGTCGAGGTTCTCGACGGCTTCCTGCGCGAGGGCGAAGAGGCGCGCGCCGAGGCGGTAGCGCTGGTCCTCCTGGCGGTAGACGAGCCCGTGCTCGTGGAGCGTACGGAGCAGGCGCAGCGCCGTGGACTTGTGGACGCCGAGCCGCTCGGCGACCTGGCCGAGGTCGGCGGGGCCCTGGGCGAGCAGCGGCAGGATGCTCAGCGCGCGGTCGACGGTCTGGCTCATGTGACACGTACCTCCTCGTTCGCCCCTGCGGCGGCTGTCCAGCCGGGGCCGAGACGAAGTGTGCCCCAGGCCTCGTCGTCCAGGGCGGCCAGCCGGTCGGCGTGTGCGCGGGGCGGGGGGCCCGTGAGGTCGCCGGGGACGGTGAGGACGGCCGCGGCCATGAGGTGGCCGTGCCGGGCCCGGTCGCGTACGGGCAGGTCGCGCAGGGTGGCGGAGAGGAACCCGGCGGCGAAGGCGTCACCGGCGCCGACGGCGGCGACGACGTCCACGCGGAGGGAGGGGACGTCGGTGACGGTGTCCTGCGCCGGGTCGCCGTCGCGCGAGAAGACGGTGACGCCGTCGGATCCCCGCTTGACGACCAGCACGTCCGGCTCCGGCAGGGCCGCGCGGATCGCCTCCGCTCCGTGGAGGCCCCACGCCTCCTCCGCCTCGTCCTCGCCGACGAAGACGAGGTCGCTGCGGCGGGCGAGGCCGAGCAGCACTTCGGGGCCCGCGTCGCCGCCGCGCCACAGGCCGGGCCGGTGGTTGACGTCGAAGGAGATCAGCGGGCGGTTCTCCCGGGGTGCAGTGAGGTCGTCGAGGAGCGCCAGGCAGTCGGCGGAGAGCGCGGCGGTGATGCCGGACAGGTGCAGGACACGGCCGCCGAGGACGTCCTCGTACGGGACGTTGTGCGGGGACATCGCCGAGGCGGCGGACCCGGCCCGGTAGTACGCCACCTCGTGGGCGTCGGTGGCCCTGTCCGTCGCCGTGCGGAAGTAGATGCCGGTGGGGCGGTCCGGATCGCGGCGTACGGCGGAGGTGTCGACGCCGTAGCCGGCGATGGCCTCGACGAGGTGGTCGCCGAAGCCGTCCGCGCCGACCCGGCCGACCCAGGCCGCCCGGTGGCCTGCGGCGGCCAGCGCGCAGGCGACGTTGGACTCGGCGCCGCCGATACCCCGGCCGAAGGAGGGGACGTCGGCGAGGCGGCCCGGCTGCGAGGGCAGGAACGTCACCATGGACTCACCGAGGCAGACGACGTCCGCTGTGGCTGTCCTGGCTGCGTGTCCGGACACTCTGGGCTCCTCTGGGTCGGCCGTGGGCGCCGGTGCACACCATTGACCCGGCATCGGCTCGGATGTTAGACAGCCTTGAGCGATATGCGCAATGGCCGTTGCAGATAATGCAACGGCAAGTCTCCGAGGAGGATCCCTTGGCCGCCCAGCAGTCCGCCGAACAGTCCGCGAAGGCACTCGCCGGCGAAGTGGTCGACCACCGCTTCAAGGCGCTGCCGCCCGACGCCGAGGGGCTGACCGTCGGCGCCCTGGCCGCCGAGCGCCGCAACCTCTTCACGGGCGGCTTCACCACCCCCGTGCTGGCCCTGTCCGCCGAATCGGTCGAGGCCAACCTCGCCCTCCTGGAGACGTACGCGGAGCGGCACGGTCTGGCCTTCGCGCCGCACGGCAAGACGTCGATGTCCCCCCAGCTCTTCGCCCGCCAGCTGGAGCACGGCGCCTGGGGCATCACAGCGGCGGTCCCCCACCAGGCCCGGGTGTACCGCGCCCACGGCATCCGCCGGATCTTCCTGGCCAACGAGCTCGTCGACGCGGTGGCCCTGCGCTGGCTGGCCGGCGAGCTGGACGCCGACCCGGACTTCGCCTTCGCCTGCTACGTCGACTCCGTGCGCGGGGTCGAGCTGATGGACGAGGCCCTGCGCGCGGCCGGCGCGGTGCGCCCCGTCGACGTCGTGGTGGAGCTGGGCGCCGGCCAGGGTGCCCGCACCGGCGCCCGCACGGAGGCCGACTGCGCGGCGGTCGCCGACGCGGTGGCCGCCGCGTCCACCCTGCGCCTGGTGGGCGTCGCCGGTTACGAGGGCGAGGTGCCCGACGCCACTCCGGAGCGGGTGCGTGAGTGGCTGCGACGGCTCGTCGCGCTCGCCGCCGACTTCGACGCGGCCGGCCGTTTCACCGCGCTGGCCGACGGCGAGGAGATCGTGGTCAGCGCGGGCGGAAGCGCGTGGTTCGACGCCGTCGCCGACGTGTTCGCCGAGATCCCCGCGCTGAGCCGGCCAGCCCTCAAGCTGCTGCGCTCCGGTGCGTACGTCAGCCACGACGACGGCCACTACCGCCACCTCACCCCCTTCAACCGGGTCCCCGAGGAGGGCGCACTGCAACCGGCCTTCCGGCTCTGGGCGCAGGTCGTCTCCCGCCCCACCGCCGAGCAGGCCTTCGTGAACGCGGGCAAGCGTGACGCCGCCTACGACCTGGACCTGCCCGAGGCGCAGGCCGTCCGCTCCGCGCGCGACGGTTCGGTGCGGCCGGCCACCGGCATCACCGTGAGCGGGCTGTCCGACCAGCACGGCTGGGTACGCACGGACGCGGACGCCGGGCTGGAGGTCGGCGACTGGCTCGGCATGGGCCTCTCGCACCCCTGCACCTCGTTCGACAAGTGGCAGCTGATCCCGCTGGTCGAGGCGGACGGCACCGTCACCGACTACATCCGCACCTTCTTCTGAGCCGGCGGAGCCCTCACCACCCGAAAGGCGGCACTCCCATGGACCTGGTCATCCGCGACGCCCGCGTCGTCGACGGCACCGGTAACCCCTCCTACCGCGCCGACGTGGGCATCACGGACGGCCGGATCACCGAGATCCGCGAGGAGGGCGACGGCCCCCGCCCGTCGGCCTCCCGCATCCTGGACGCCGACGGGCTCGCGCTCTCGCCGGGCTTCATCGACATGCACGCGCACAGCGATCTCGCCCTGCTGCGCGACCCCGACCACAGCGCGAAGGCGGCCCAGGGCGTCACGCTGGAGGTCCTCGGCCAGGACGGCCTGTCGTACGCCCCCGCCGACGACCGCACGCTCGCCGAGGTCCGCCGCTCCATCGCCGGATGGAACGGCGACGGCGGCGACATCGACTTCGACTGGCGCACCGTCGGCGGTTACCTGGACCGCCTCGACCGCAACTTCGGCGGCCAGGGCATCGCCGTCAACGCCGCCTACCTCATCCCGCAGGGCACGGTCCGGATGCTCGCCGTCGGCTGGGACGACCGTCCCGCCACCGCGGCCGAGCTGGACCGCATGAAGGAGCTCGTCGCCCAGGGCATGGCCGAGGGCGCGGTCGGCATGTCCTCGGGCCTGACCTACACACCGGGGATGTACGCGAAGGACGCCGAACTCACCGCGCTCTGCCGGGTGGTGGCCGCCAACGACGGCTACTACTGCCCGCACCACCGCTCGTACGGGGCCGGGGCCCTCCAGGCGTACGAGGAGATGGTACGGCTCACCCGCGACGCCGGCTGCGCCCTCCATCTCGCGCACGCGACCATGAACTTCGGCGTGAACAAGGGCAGGGCCCCGGAACTCCTCGCCCTCCTGGACGAGGCCCTCGCGGGGGGCGCGGACATCTCCCTGGACACCTATCCGTACACGCCCGGCTGCACGACTCTCGTGGCGATGCTGCCCAGCTGGGCGAGCGAGGGCGGTCCGGAGCCGATCCTGACCCGGCTCGCCGACGAGGCGACGGCCGAACGGATCCGCCACCACATGGAGGTCCTGGGATCCGACGGCTGCCACGGTGTCCCGATCGAGTGGGACACGATAGAGATCTCCGGCGTCGGCAACCCGGACCTGTCGGACCACGTCGGCCGTACGGTGGCCGAGTCCGCCCGGCTCCGCGGCGAGGAACCGTGGGTGACGGCCCGTCGGCTGCTCACCGGGGACCGGCTGGGCACGACGATCCTCCAGCACGTGGGCCATGAGGAGAACGTGCGGCAGATCATGCGCCACCGGGTGCACACCGGCGGCAGCGACGGCATCCTCCAGGGCGACAAGCCGCACCCCCGGGCGTACGGGACGTTCCCCCAGTACCTCGGCCGCTACGTGAGGGAGCTGGGCATCCTCCCGCTGGAGGAGTGCGTCGCCCACCTCACCTCCCGCCCGGCCGCGCGTCTGCGACTGCCGGACCGCGGCCTCGTCCGCGAGGGATACCGTGCGGACCTGGTCCTCTTCGACCCGGCCACCGTGGCGGCCGGGTCGACCTTCGAGGAGCCGCGTGTCCTGCCGGTCGGCATCCCGCACGTCCTGATCGACGGGCGCTTCGTCATCGAGGACGGGAAGCGCACTCCCACCCTCGCGGGCCGGGCGGTACGGGGCACGGGCCGCGCGCGGGCCTGAGGGAACGCGGGTGCGGCCGGCGCGGCCGCACCCGCCCCGTCCCTACGGCTTGGGCAGCGTGCAGCCGGACCGGTTCAGGTCGATCTGGCTACCGGCGCCGATGCACGGCACCAAGGTGTACGTCTGCTGGGCGTAGTTGATGCCCTCGCGCACGGTCACGGTGCCGTTCTCGGCCACCTCGCACGGGTTGTTGTCCGTGCACCGCTGCCCGTCCTCGTTGCCGGTGTTGTTGACGGCGACGACCTTGCCGGTCGCGTCGTCGATCACCGGGGATCCCGACGTACCGCCGATCGTCCGGCAGGCGGAGGTGTAGCGGACCGAGTCCTTCCAGGTCCAGGCACCCTCCTTCAGGCGGTAGGCGAACCCGTCGACGGCGCAGCTGTAGGTGCGCTTCCAGTAGCCGGAGGCGACGGTGATCGCCCTGCCCTGCGTCGGGCGGGCGGTGTCGAGCTCGAGGGCCTTGATGCCGTAGGAGCTCTCGATCTGGGCATAGGTCCTGGTCAGCTGGTACAGCGAGACGTCGGTGTCCGTCATCGTCCCGTACGCGATCTTGGACGCCCGCAGGGTGCCGACCCCGCTGCCCGCGGCGTTCAGCAGGGTGAAGCTGCGGGTCGAGGACCTGTTGAGCACGACCTCGCCCGGGTCCGGGAAACCGGTCTCCAGGCAGTGACCGTTCGACAGGACGAGGGCCGGGTCCCCCGGCTGTGACGAGGGCGTCCGGACGACGGAGCCGGAGCAGTTGCTGAGCGCGACGGTCCCGGCGAAGGTCACGGCCTTCACCCGGACCCCGGCCTCGTCCGGGCTCGTGGCCGTGGACGCCGCCGCGGGCGCGACGCCCGCCCCGAGGACCAGAACGGAAAGAAGTGCGCCGACGAGAGGCTTGTTCATGTGGGGTCCCCTCCAGAGGTGCCAGTGACCGGAGTTCTTCCGGTTTTGACATGCGCATGCTTGCGCATGGAGGAGTGCCCGACAAGGGGCGGGATCAAGCCGTCGCCGGGTCAGCGGACCGGCCCGGCCGCCCCCGCGGCCGCGCGCGACCGGGCCGCACGCCTGACCATCGGCCGCCCGAGGAGGACTCCGGCGAGCACGAGTCCCGTCCCGCAGAACTGGCGGACCGTCAGCACCTCGCCGGCGATCAGCGTGCCCAGCAGCACACCCGTCACCGGGTTGAGCAGCCCCACCAGGCCGACGGTGGCGGCGGGCAGGTGCCGCAGACCGGCGAACCACGCGGCGAAGGCGAGGGCCGTCGCCACCACGGCGACATAGGCGAAACCCAGCAGGGCCGGACCGTCCAGGGCGGGCGGCGCGCCCTCCACGAGGACCGCGAACGGCAGCAGCACCAGACCGCCGGCGGTCAACTGCCAGGCGGTGGAGGCGAGCAGATCGACCCCGCCGCCCCACCGCTTGGCCAGGACGTACCCCACGGACGACAGCAGCATGGCCGCCACCGAGGCGGCCACCCCGCCGGGCGAGGCCGACGCGTCGCCGCCGAGCAGCATGAGCGCTACTCCCCCGGCCCCGACGACCGCCCCGGCAAGGTGCCGCGCGTGCGGACGTTCCGCGACGAGCCCCCAGGCGACCGCCATCATGACCATGGGCGAGGTGGCCATGATCGTCGAGGCGAGGCTGGTCGGGAGCGTCTGGGCGGCGATGTAGACCAGGGCGAAGAAGGCGCCCGCGTTGAGCAGGCCGAGCACGGCGCTGCGCCACCACCACGAACCCCGCGGCAGCTCCCGCCGGACCGCCAGCAGCAGCAGTCCGGCGGGCAGGGCCCTGATCGCGGCGCCGTACAGGGGCTCACCGGCGGGCAGATAGGCGTGGGTGACGTAGTAGTTCGTGCCCCAGGAGACAGGAGCCACCGCCGTGACCAGCGTCCAGCGCATATTAGCTTCCATGGAAGCCATTATGCCTTCCCGGGAAGCTATAGTGATGTCATGGCGGAACACCCCGAGGGACAGCCGGATCACGTGGCACGCATCCAGGCCGAATGGGCCAGGGAGCGCCCGGATCTGGACGTGAGCCCTCAGGCCGTGATCGGGCGGCTGCACCGGCTGGGCGCGCTGCTCACCGAGCAACTGACCGCCGTGTACCGCCGCCACGGCCTGGGCGAGGGCGAGTTCGACGTGCTCGCGGCCCTCCGGCGCGCGGGCGAGCCGTACGAGCGCGCTCCGGGGGAACTGGCCGCACACACGATGGTCACGACGGGCGCCATGACGAAGCGGATCGACCGCCTGGAGCGCGACGGGCTCGTGACGCGCCGCCGCTCGACGGCCGACGGCCGGGGGCGGGTGGTGGCGCTCACCCCGGCGGGGCGGGACCTGATCGACCAGGCCTTCGGCGCGCACATGCAGAACGAACGCCGCCTGCTGGACGCACTGTCGCCACAGGAGGCCGCGCACCTGGAGACACTGCTGACCGCCTGGCTGGCCCGCGTCGAGCCACCGCCTGGCTCCTGACCCACGACGGGGCCCGGCGAGGGCGGCGCCGGGCTCACGCGCCCAGCCCTCCCCGGACGCGGGCCCTCAGTGCTCGGCGGACCCGTTACGCGGCCGGGGGCGCCGGTGCAGCAGGCCGAAGCGGTCCCACTGGGCTTCGGCGGCCTCGATGGCCAGGCGGGTCCGCTCCGGATCGATGGCGGCCAGCTCCGCGACGACGGCCTGCACCACCGCCGTCCCGGCTGTGAGCGAGGGGAAGAAGGAGACGCCTTCGGCGGGCACGAGGAGGACCTCGTCCGCGGCCTCGGTGAGCGCCGGGCTCGCCGCGTCCGTGAGGGCGAAGACCTTGGCGCCGCGGTGGTGCGCCTCACCGGCCGCGAGGACGGTGCTCGCGTACAGCCGCCAGAAACTGATGGCGACGAGCGCGTCCTCGTCCGTCATGTCGGAGATGACGTTGGCGAGTTGCGCGTCCCCGCCGGTGATCGCGGTAACGCGGTAGCCGGCCAGCCGCGCGTTGTGCGCGAAGGCGATGCCGGTCGCCGCGTAGCTGCCGTCGGCGACCACCACCGTGTGCCGGGCCGCCGCCACGGCCTCGGCGACGCGCCGTACGGCGCCGCCGTCCAGCCGGCGCGTCAGCAGGGCGACACTGTCCAGGTCGCGACGCAGGGACGCGTCCGCCACCCCGTCCGTCGCATGGTGCTCCGCGGCTACGTCCGGGGCGCTGAGGGCCGAGAGATAGCGGGCCCTCAGCTCCTGCTGGAGCGCGGGCCAGCCGGCGAAGCCGAGGGTCTGGGCGGTGCGGGTGACGGTGGCGATGTTCACCGCGGCCAGGGAGGCGAGTTCGGCGGTCGAGGCGAACGAGGCCCGGCGAGGCTGGGTGAGCAGGACGTCCAGGACGGCGGTGCCCTTGCTGCGCAGGCCGCGCGCGGGGAGCCGGCCGCGCAGCCAGTCCTCGAAGCTGTCACCCACGTCCGGGGCGTCCCGCCCGTCGCCGGGTTCCTTCCCCCCGTCGGCACCCTCGGTGACATCCGCGTCGGCCTCGGACCCTGCTGCCGCCACCGGTCTCCCCCTCCGCTCTCCGCACCCGCGCACGACACGGCGTCCCGCACTACGGGCCTCCGGCGTGTTTCCGGCCCAGGTTACCGGTGTAACGATCAAAAAATTCTGCAACAACCATTGCAGTTCATTCATTTTGCATATTACGTTGCCTCCAACTCGAAGACCTGGAGGTGCGGCATGACGCTTTTGGCCCGACTGGACCGGCTGCCGCTGAGCAAGCCCCATTACGCCCTGCTCCTGATCGGCGGCCTCGGCTACACCTTCGACGGGATGGACTCGGCCGTCGTCGCCTTCCTGATGCCGAGCGCGCAGGAGACCTGGGACCTCAGCAACGGCGCGCTGGGGCTCATCGGCTCCGCCTCGCCCTTCGGCTTCCTCTTCGGCGCCGTCGCCGCCGGACTGCTGGGTGACCGGATCGGCCGGCGCAAGGTCATGATGTGGGCGCTCGCCTTCTACGCCTTCTTCTCCCTGGTGGCGGCCTTCGCGCCCAACTACGAGCTCTTCCTCGGAGCGCGGATCCTGGCCGGCGCCGGGGCGGGCGCCGAGAGCGCCATCATCGCCCCGTTCCTCTCCGAGTTCGTGCCTGCCGCACGCCGGGGCTGGTTCGTCGGCGCACTCGCCGGCTTCTTCTCCTTCGGCTTCGTCGCCGCCGCGCTCATCGGCCGATTCGTCGTCCCGACCCTCCCCGAGGGCTGGCGCGTCGCCCAGGTGATCACCGCGCTGCCGGTGGTGATGCTGCTCTGGTGGCGGCGCTCGCTCCCCGAGTCCCCGCGCTATCTGATCGCCCGGGGTGAGCTCGCGGCGGCGGAGAAGGTCGTCTCCGATCTGGAGCGCAAGGTCGAGAAGGCCATCGGCAAGCCGCTGCCTCCCGTACCGGTGGAGGACACCGTGGCGGCGAAGGCCGCGATCGCTCCCGCACGGCCCGCGCTCGGCCTGTTCGCCGCGCTGAAGTACCTGTGGAGCGGCGCGATGGCCCGCCGTACGGCGATCACCTGGCTGATCTGGTTCGTGATCACGTTCTCGTACTACGGCTTCTTCTCGTGGATCCCGACGCTGCTGATCCAGCGCGGCATCACGGTCACCAAGAGCTTCGAGTTCTCGATCATCATCTACCTGGCGCAGGTCCCCGGATACTTCTCCGCCGCCTGGCTCTCCGAGCGGCTCGACCGCAAGAACGTCATCGCCCTCTACCTCACCGGCTCGGCCCTCAGCGCCTTCTGGCTCAGCCAGACCACCACGCCGGTGTCGATCACCCTGGCCGGAGCGGTGCTCTCCTTCTTCCTCAACGGCACCTACGCGGGCGTCTACTCGTACACCCCCGAGGTCTTCCCGACCTGGATCAGGGCCAGCGGGACGGGCCTGTCCAGCGCCTTCGGCCGGGTCGGCTCCATCCTCGCCCCGGTGATCATCGGGGTCTCCTCGGCGAGCTTCGGTTTCGCCGGTGTCTTCGGTCTGACCACGGCCGTGCTGGCGGTCGGAGTGATCTGCACGCTGCTGTTCGGCGTGAGCACCGCCGGACGCTCCCTGGAGGAGCTCACCGAACCGGGACCGGCCTCCTCCGGCACCGGGGCCCCGGCAGGCACCACGTCACCCGCCCCGACCACATCGACCACGTCCACCGCATCCTCCGCATCCTCCGCATCCGAGGTGACCTCCCGATGAGCGACGACACGTACACGGCCACCGGCCTGCTTCCCGCACTGGAGGAGGAGATCCGCTCCACGGTGGGCGTCCGCCTCTTCACCGTCCTGGCCTGGTTCCCCGAGCGGCGCGTTCTGCACCGCGTCCACAGCAGCCACCCCGGCCCGTACCCGGTCGGCGGCGAGAAGTCCGTCGAGGTGTCCGGCGGCTGGCTCGAGCAGTGCATCGAACGGCAGCTGCCCTACCTGGGAGCCGACCGGGCCGCCGTACGCGAGGTCTTCGCCGATCACCTGACCATCGACGAGCTCGGCTGCGGAGCGGTCGTCAACGTCCCCGTCGTCGACGACGGGCGCACGCTGGGCATGCTCAACGCCCTCGACGCGGAGGGACGTTACGACGAGGAGACCGTCCGGGCCCTGAGTGCCCTCGCGGCCCGTGCGGTACCGGACCTGCGGGCCGCCGCCGCGCGGTCGGGCCGGACCGCTCCCTGACCGCGGGCACCGCACCCACCACCCACTGCACCGGATTCACCGAGGAGACACCGTGTCCCTGCTGCTGCGCAACGCCCGACTGCTCGACGTGGCCACCGGCGACTACCAGGAGGCCGATCTGCGGTGCGCCGACGGGCGCGTCGTGGAGACGGGCACCGGGCTGAGCGCACCCGACGGCGTCAGGACGGTCGACCTGGCCGGCGCACCCGTGCTGCCGGGGCTGATCGACGCCCACGTCCATGTGACGGCCTCCACCGCCGACCTGGGCGCGCTGCCCTCGTCCTCACCCAGCTACGTCGCCGCCCACAGCGCCCGGATCATGGGCGGCATGCTCGACCGCGGGTTCACCACCGTGCGGGACGCCTCGGGCGCCGACTACGGCCTGTGCGACGCCCAGGAGGAAGGGCTCGTGCGCGGCCCCCGGCTGCTGTTCTGCGGCCGTGCGCTCAGTCAGACCGGCGGGCACGGCGACAGCCGGGGCCGTGGCACGCGGGTCAGCGACGACCATCCCTGCTGCGCGGGGCTCGGCAGGGTGGCCGACGGTGTCGACGCGGTGCGGGCGGCGGCTCGCGACGAGCTCCGCAAGGGCGCCCATCACCTCAAGGTCATGGCCTCCGGCGGTGTGGCCTCGCCCACCGACCGCATCGACTCCACCCAGTACTCCATGGACGAGCTGCGCGCGGTGGTCGAGGAGGCGGAGGCGGCGAACCGTTACGTCGCCGCGCACGCCTACACCGCGCGCGCGGTCAACCGGGCACTGCGGGCGGGCATCCGGTCGATCGAGCACGGCAATCTGCTGGACGACGAGAGCGTGCGGCTGTTCGCCGAGTACGACGCCTTCCTGGTGCCGACGCTGGTGACGTACTGGGCGCTGAAGAAGGAGGGGCCCGAGTTCGGTCTCCCCGCCGACAGCCACCGCAAGGTGGACGAGGTGCTCGGCGAGGGCCTCGCGGCGCTGGAGCGAGCCGCACGGGGCGGGGTGCGGACCGTGTACGGGAGCGATCTCCTGGGCGGGATGCACCGCCACCAGAACGAGGAGTTCCGCATCCGTGCCGAGGTTCAGGCACCGATCGACGTGATCCGCGCCGCCACCTCGACGGCCGCCGAACTCCTCGGCCTGACGGGCGAGATCGGAACCCTGGAGCCGGGCGCGTACGCCGATCTGGTGGTGCTGGCGGGCGACCCGCTGGAGGACATCGGCTTCCTGGCGGACCCGGCCGGCATGGTGGGCGTCGTCCAGGGCGGCTCGGTCGTCTCCGCCGCACCCGGCTCCGCACTCGCCGCGTGACGCGCACGGGCCCGCCGGTACGGGCGGGCCCGTCGCACGGCACACGGGGACCGACTTCCCCGTATCTCCTGCGCCGTCAGGGCATGTGAGAAACCCCCGGGGTGTCTGCGTACTGTCGGACCATGACACTCGACCTCGACGCCTACTTCGCCCGCATCGGCTGGTCCGGGGAGCGCCGCCCCACCGCGGAGGTGCTGCGGTCCGTGCACCGCGCCCACATGCTGGGCATCCCCTTCGAGAATCTGGAACCCCTCCTCGGCAGCGCCCCGTCCCTCGCGCTCCCGGACCTGGAGAAGAAGCTCGTACGCGGTGAACGCGGCGGCTATTGCTACGAGCAGAACACCCTCCTGGCCGCCGCCCTGACCCAGCTCGGGTTCCACGTCACGCTGCTGGCCGCGCGGGTCGTCCTGGGTGCCGCGCCCGGCGACATCCGGCCCCGCACGCACATGCTGATGAAGGTGGACGTGGAGGGCGAGGCGGCCCCCTGGCTGGCGGACGTCGGCTTCGGCTCGCACGGTGCGCTGCTGGAGCCGATCCCGCTGGTGGCCGACGCCGAGCTGCTCGACACCCCGCGCCGCCACCGGCTCGTGCACGCCCCGCACGACGGCCCGCTGGAGATGTGGGAGCTGCAGGCGGACAAGGGCGGCTACTGGGAGCCGCAGTACGAGTTCACCCTGGAACCGTTCGAGGCTCCGGACTACGAGGTCATCAACTGGCACATCGCGACGAACCCGCGCTCCCCGTTCCGGCAGGCGGTCTACGCCCAGCGCACCCTGCCCGGGCTGCACCGCGCCCTGTCCGGGCGGACGCTGGTGGAGACGGCCGACGACGGCACGGTCGAGGAGCGCGAGCTGAGCGACTCCGCGGAGGTCCTCCGGGTGCTGGCCGAGGACTTCGGCGTACGCCTCCCCGAGGGGACGGTCCTGCCCGGCTGACCAGGGGGCGCACCTCGCCGTCGCCCCGGTACGGGCAGGCGACGGCGGGCCCGGGCGCCTGCCCGTACCGGGCCGGCGCCCGGGCCCCGCACCACGCCCCCCGGGTCACGCCCGCGCCCCCGCGTGGCGCATCTCACCCGGTCCCGCGCCCCACGCCCGCATTCCAAGCCGCCACCCCTCCCCGACCGGCCGTTCCCACGGTCCGCGACCGGGGGTGGCATGCCGATGGAAGACCCGGCCCCCCGGCGCGCGCTCCCGGAGGGAGCAACCGGCAGGCAAACCGGGAGCACCGCGCGAAACACGGTCGTAAGCTCGCAGACATGCAGGTCATCCAGTCCACGAAGCTCTCCGGCGTCTGTTACGAAATCCGCGGCCCCGTGCTCGAAGAGGCCATGCGGCTCGAAGCGGCAGGTCATCGCATCCTCAAGCTCAACACGGGCAACCCCGCCGCGTTCGGGTTCGAGTGCCCGCCGGAGATCCTCGAGGACATCCTGCGCAACCTCTCGGGCGCGCACGGCTACGGCGACGCGAAGGGCCTGCTGTCCGCGCGCCGCGCGGTGATGCAGCACTACCAGACCAAGGGGATCGACCTCGGCGTCGAGGACATCTACCTCGGCAACGGCGTGTCCGAGCTGATCCAGATGTCGATGCAGGCGCTGCTCGACGACGGCGACGAGGTGCTCGTCCCCGCTCCGGACTACCCGCTGTGGACGGCGTCGGTCTCGCTGGCCGGCGGCACGGCCGTGCACTACCGCTGCGACGAGCAGTCCGACTGGATGCCCGATCTCGCGGACCTGGAGCGGAAGATCACCGACCGCACCAAGGCGCTCGTGATCATCAACCCGAACAATCCGACGGGCGCGGTCTACGACGACGAGATGCTGCGCGGGCTGACGGAGATCGCCCGCCGCCACAACCTGGTCGTCTGCTCCGACGAGATCTACGACCGGATCCTCTACGACGGCGCGACGCACACGCCCACCGCCGCGATCGCCCCCGATCTGATGGTCCTCACCTTCAACGGGCTCTCCAAGAACTACCGGATCGCGGGCTACCGCTCCGGGTGGATGGCGGTCTGCGGCCCGAAGGCCCACGCCTCCTCGTACATCGAGGGGCTGACGGTGCTCGCCAACATGCGGCTGTGCGCCAACATGCCCGCGCAGCACGCGGTGGCCACCGCGCTCGGCGGCCGGCAGTCGATCAACGAGCTGGTGCTGCCGGGCGGGCGGATCCTGGAACAGCGGGACGTGGCGTACGACCTGCTGACGCAGATCCCCGGTGTGACCTGCGTGAAGCCGAAGGGGGCGCTGTATCTCTTCCCGAGGCTCGACCCCAAGGTCTTCAAGATCAAGGACGACCGCCAGATGGTCCTCGACCTGCTGCGGGCCGAGAAGATCATGGTGGTGCAGGGCACGGGCTTCAACTGGCCGGAGCCCGACCACTTCCGCGTGGTCACGCTGCCGCCGGCCAAGGACCTGACCGACGCGGTGACCCGGATCGGGAAGTTCCTGGACGGCTACAGCCAGCCGTGACCCCCGGCGGGTGGCACCCCGCACCCTGTCGGCAGGATTCGGCGGGTGGCACCCCGCACCCGGCCGGCAGGACCCGGCACAACTTTAGACTGAATCTAAGATAGGATGGCCTTACTGCAACGCCAGGAGGCCATCCATGTACGAGCCGATCCGCACCAAATCGGTCCACACATCGGCCGACGACGCCGATTTCCCCCACCGCAGCCGCGAGGACGAGCTCGACATCCAGCTCGCCGGACACCTCGCCGCCCTGCTCGCCGTCACCGACGAGCTGGGGCTGACCGCAGACGGCGACCGGATCGCCGAGCAGGTCGCCCGGCTCCGCACCGCACCGCCCGCCCGGCACGCCGGCAGCAGCGGCGCGTCCCCGGCCGCTCTCCACCGTCGCGCCCACGCCCTCGCGGGCCGGGCCCTCGTGGTGGCCGCGTCCCGCGCCGACACGGCCGTCGCGATCCTCGCGGCCGAGGCCATGGACGCGCACACCGCGGCCCTGTCGGGCACACCCGCGCGGACCGATCTGGTCGGCGCGCCCTGACGGCCCCGGTCCACGGGTCGCGAAGACGCGTGGACCGGGTGCCACACACGTGAGGCCCGCGCCGCCCGGAAGGGCCGCGCGGGCCTCACGCCGTCCGGGAGGTTCGGCGTGCGAGCGGTCAGACGGCGGCGCGCACCCGCACGGTGGCCGTGGCGCTCGACGCGGTGTGCAGGTCGTCACCGGCGTAGGCGACCGTATAGACGACCTCGCCCCGGACGGACGCGAGGTCCCTGATCGTGAAGGTGCCGTCGGCCGCGACCGCCGCGGAGGTGAGGGCGCCGGTGCCCTTCTTGTCGGCTCGCTGCACCGACAGGGTGATGCCCGGGGGCAGCGCCCGGCCCTGGCCGGTCAGGGTGCCGGTGATCTCCACGCTCTGGTTCTTCGTCGTCTCCGCCGGAGCCGTGAGCGTGATGGCCGTCGGCGCCTTGGCCACCGTCACGGGGAGGGTGACGTCCTCGGCCGGGCGGTGGGTCACATCACCCATGAAGGACAGGGTGTACGTGGCCTCGCCGACCAGCGAGGGGACGTCGAGGACGGTGAACGTACCGTCAGCCGCGACCTCCACGGCCGCCAGCTTGCGGTCGCCGGCGGCGTCGTGGCGTACGGCCGACACCTTGACCGGCTCCGCGGGGGCCGGGCCGTCGAGTTCGAGCCTGCCCCGGATGCCGAGCGGTTCCCCGACGACCGGCGCGCCGGGGCTGGTGGACAGCGACCCGGTGAAGCGTGAGTCGTGCTGGGCGGCCGGGGGCTGGATCACGTGCAGCCAGAAGGACGTGGCGGACGCGTTCATGGTGAGGGCGAAGAGTCTGGAGCCGTCCTTCGACCAGCCGAGCCCGCGCGGCACGACCCGGGCTCCGTCGAGTTCGCCCTCGAAGGCGAACTCGAGCGCCGAGGTGCCCTCCTCCGGGTCCGCCTTCTGGATCAGCAGGTCGGGGACCGAACCGGTGGCCTCGGCACCCCGCGCGACGTACTCGCCGTCACCGCTGAAGGCGACGGCGGACGCCTTCGCCCCCTGCGGCAGCGGGCCGTAGGGCGTCGGGGCGTCGGACAGGTCGGCCGCCTCCAGCAGCCGGGTGCCGTGGGCGGCGTCGGCGACCGCGATCCGGCTGCCGTCCGGGGACAGCGCCACGTCCTTGAGGTCGAGACCACCCGCCCCCTCGCTGTCCGCGAACCGGCGCTGCGGCCCCCGTACGAGCGTGTCGCCGCTGCTGTCGAAGGTGGTGAGGTAGGGATTCGGCCCGGCCGTGCTCAGCGTCTGGCCCATGACCAGGGTGTCCGGGACCTCCGGCGTCGTCGCGAAGTAGAGCTTCCCGGTGCCGTCCCAGCCTGTGGCGGTGGGCGCGCCGAGGGTGCTGCCGTAGAGGAAGCTCCGGTACTGCTCGCACCCACTGGCGGTGGGCGTCTCGGTGTGCCACACCTTGCCGCCCGAATAGGCGACCTGGCGCCCGCACTCGCCCCAGTAACTGGTCGACGTGTGCAAGGACTTCACGTAGGTCTCGGTGTCGTACGCGGCGATCCGGCCCATCTCCGACACGAAGAGCTTCGTGCTGTCCGCGGAGAGCGCCATGCCGCCCACGGCGCCCTGTGAGCTCGTGAGCGTGGCCACCCGCTGGCCCTCGAAGTTGTAGACGAGCACCGACGACTTGGTGTTCAGGCTCCGGGTGTCGTCGCTGATGTAGACGCGCTCGTGCACGGAGTCGACCACCATGCTGGAGAACGACGTGATCGGCAGCTTGGCCACGTCGTCATCCGCCGCGTGCGCGGCGGGCGCGGTGAGGACGGTGAGACCCGCGCCGGCGATGACGAGCGCGGCGAGCGCCGCGATGCCGCGTCCTGTGTTCCCTGACCTGTTCAACTTTGTTCCCCCACAGAGTTGTCGGCACCCCTGTCTCCCCGGGCGCCCCTGTGGGCATCATGCAACAGATGTGAAGGTTATGTGCGCAAGTTGTCGGCGATGTATGGACGTTCTCGCCCAATCAGGACGTCGTCGCGCCTCCGCCGGCCTGCGGGGAAGAAAGCGGCACCCGGAGCCACCTGGGCTCCGGGTGCCGTACCGCGGCGGGCCGCTGACCCCCACAGGTCAGGGCGGTTGTCGACGGGACCCGCCACGGGGACGGGGAGCCGGGTCAGCCCAGGCGGCGGACCAGCGAGCGGTATTCGTCCCACAGCTCCTTCGGCGCGTGGTCGCCGAAGGTCTCGAGGTGCCCGGGGATCAGCGCCGCCTCCTCGCGCCAGACCTCCTTGTCGACGTCGAGCAGGAAGTCGAGGTCGGCCTCGGACAGGTCCAGGCCCTCGGTGTCCAGGGAGCCCTTGGCCGGGAGGATTCCGATCGGCGTCTCGACCCCCTCGGCCTTGCCCTCCAGGCGCTCGACGATCCACTTCAGGACGCGGCTGTTCTCACCGAAGCCGGGCCACACGAACCTGCCGGCCTCGTCCTTGCGGAACCAGTTGACGTAGTAGATCTTCGGCAGCTTGGACTGGTCCGGCTTGTCCGCGCCGACGTCGATCCAGTGCTGCATGTAGTCGCCCATGTTGTAGCCGCAGAACGGCAGCATGGCGAACGGGTCGCGGCGCAGCTCGCCGACCTTGCCCTCGGCGGCGGCGGTCTTCTCGGAGGCGACGTTGGCGCCGAGGAAGACGCCGTGCTGCCAGGTGAAGGACTCGGTGACCAGCGGGACGGCGGAGGCGCGGCGGCCACCGAAGAGGATCGCCGAGATCGGCACGCCCTTGGGGTCCTCCCACTCCGGCGCGATGATCGGGCACTGGCCGGCCGGCACGGTGAAGCGGGCGTTGGGGTGGGCGGCGGGCGTGCCGGACTCCGGGGTCCAGTCGTTGCCCTTCCAGTCCGTGAGGTGCGCGGGAAGCTCCTCGGTCATGCCCTCCCACCACACGTCACCGTCGTCGGTGAGCGCCACGTTGGTGAAGACGGAGTTGCCCCACATGGTCTTCATGGCGTTGGCGTTGGTGTGCTCACCGGTACCGGGCGCGACACCGAAGAAACCGGCCTCCGGGTTGATCGCGTACAGCTGACCGTCCTCGCCGAAGCGCATCCAGGCGATGTCGTCGCCGATGGTCTCGACGGTCCAGCCGGAGATCGTGGGCTCCAGCATGGCGAGGTTGGTCTTGCCGCAGGCGCTGGGGAAGGCGGCGGCGACGTACTTGCTCTCGCCGCGCGGCGGCGTGAGCTTCAGGATCAGCATGTGCTCGGCGAGCCAGCCCTCGTCCCGGGCCATGACGGACGCGATGCGCAGGGCGTAGCACTTCTTGCCGAGCAGGGCGTTGCCGCCGTAGCCCGAGCCGTAGGACCAGATCTCGCGGTCCTCGGGGAAGTGCGAGATGTACTTCGTGGAGTTGCAGGGCCACGGGACGTCCGCCTCGCCCTCGGCCAGGGGGGCGCCGAGGGTGTGGACGGCCTTGACGAAGAAGCCGTCGGTCCCGAGCTCGTCGAGGACCGCCTGACCCATGCGCGTCATGGTGCGCATCGAGACGGCGACGTACGCGGAGTCGGTGATCTCGACGCCGATCGCGGAGAGCGGCGAGCCGACGGGGCCCATGCAGAACGGGACGACGTACATCGTGCGTCCGCGCATGGAGCCGCGGAAGACACCGTTCTCACCGGCGAAGATCTCCCGCATCTCGGCGGGGTCCTTCCAGTGGTTGGTCGGGCCCGCGTCCTGCTCCTCCTCGGAACAGATGTAGGTGCGGTCCTCGACGCGGGCGACATCGCTCGGGTCGGAGGCGGCGTAGTACGAGTTCGGGCGCTTGACCGGGTCGAGCTTCGTGAAGGTGCCCTTGGCGACGAGCTCCTCGCACAGGCGCTCGTACTCGGCCTCGGAGCCGTCGCACCAGACCACGCGGTCCGGCTGGGTGAGAGCGGCGATCTCGTCCACCCAGGAGACGAGCTCCTGGTGCCGAGTGGGGACAGTGAGGGGAGCCGCGATGTCTCGCGCCACGATCGCTCCTTGTAGAGAGGGTGTGTTGTCAGGCCCCGTGGGGGCTGCGACCCGGATGCTTACCCCTTCAACTACCCCTGGCGCTCATCCGGTGCCGACCGCACTCATTTGATCATCCGACCATCTTGCCCATATGTCCAGAGGGCCGCACACGTGAGCATCGCCACTCGGATCGGTTACCTACGGAAGCGTAGGTAACATGCTGGACATGACTTCTGCCGCCACGTCCGGACCCGTCGAGCTCACCGACCCAGTCCCCGTGAAGCCACGCATGCGCGGCTGGCTGCACGCGGGGATGTTCCCCGCCGTGGTGATCGCCGGAGTCACCCTCATCGCCCTCGCCGACGGCACGCGCGCGCGGGTCGCCTGCGCGGTCTACATACTCACGGCCTGCCTGCTCTTCGGCGTGAGCGCGGTCTACCACCGCGGCACGTGGGGCCCGCGCGGTGAGGCGGTGCTCCGCAGGCTGGACCACGCGAACATCTTCCTGATCATCGCGGGCACCTACACACCGCTCGCTCTCCTGCTGCTGCCCGAGTCCACCAGCCGCCCGCTCATGTGGGCGATCTGGGGCGCCGCGGCGGCCGGTATCGCCTTCCGCGTCTTCTGGGTCGGCGCCCCCCGCTGGCTCTACACCCCCTGCTACATCGCGATGGGCTGGGCCGCCGTCTTCTTCCTGCCGGACTTCATGCGCGCCGGCGGCGTCGCGGTGCTGGTCCTCGTCGTCGTCGGCGGGCTGCTCTACAGCGCGGGGGGCGTGATCTACGGCTTGAAGCGCCCGAACCCGTCACCGCGCTGGTTCGGCTTCCACGAGGTGTTCCACTCGCTGACGCTGGCGGCGTTCGTCGCGCACTACGTCGGCATCTCACTGGTCGCCTACCAGCAGAACTGAACGGTCCCGTACGGCGTGGGGCCCGGCCGCCACGGCCGGGCCCCACGCCGTACGGCTCGCGTCAGCCGCCGAGCTTCACGGCCAGCTCCCCCGCGTCCGTCGTCGGCGCGTCGCACACGAAGTGGCGGCAGACGTACGCGGTCGGCTCACCGCCCACCTGCGGCCGGTCCACCAGCAGCGGGAACTCGGCCCCCGCGTCCGGCCCCTCCCCCGCCGCGACCACGGCGCCGGGAGCCGACCCCAGCAGCGCCGTGCGGTGCAGCTCCCCGGCGACCGGGCCCGCCACCGCCACCTCACGCGGCCCGTCCAGCAGGGCTTCGGCGACGGCCAGCCCCCAGCCGATGAACCGGGGCGCCTTCGGGCCCAGCGCCGCGACGATCCCGAGCGCTCCCTCGGCCGCCGAGCGGTGCGCCTCGGAGCCGGTGTGGGCGGCGTACGAGAGCAGTGCGCCCGCGGCCGCGGTCCAGCCGGCCGGGGTGGCGCTGTCGGTGGGGTCCTGGGGGCGCCGGATCAGCTGCTCCGCGTCGTCGGCGGTGTCGAACAGCTCCCCGTGCTCGCCCCTGAAGTGCGCGAGGACGATGTCCAGCAGGAACCCCGCGAACTCCAGCCAGACCCCCTCGCCCGTGACCGAGGCGAGCGCGAGGAAGCCCTCGGCCACGTCGCCGTAGTCCTCCAGCACCCCGGAGTTGTCCCCGGCCCGGCCGTCCCTCGACGTGCGGCAGAGGCGGGCGACGTCGCCCATGTGCACGCGTACCAGCAGGTCGGCGGCCTCGGTGGCCCGCTCCACGAGGTCAGGACGGTCGAAGTACGCCCCGGTCTCGGCCAGCGCCGCGATAGCCAGGCCGTTCCAGGCGGCCACGATCTTGTCGTCCCGCTCGGGGCGGGCGCGCAGCTCACGCGCCGCCAGCAGACGGGCTCGCACGTCGGCGACCCGCGCCGGGCCGGCGTCCTGCTCCTGCCCGTTCCGGGCGAGCCGCAGGACCGACGAGCCCTCCTCGAAGGTGCCCTCCTCGGTGACGCCGAAGTACCCGGCGGCGAAGGCCGCGTCCTCCTCGCCCAGCACCTCGCGCAGCTGCGCGGGGGTCCACACGTAGAACGCGCCCTCGACGTGCCGCCCCTGCGCGTCCTCGCTGTCGGCGTCCAGCGCGGAGGCGAAGCCGCCCTCGGCCGTCCGCAGCTCGCGCACCATGAAGTCGGCGGTCTCCAGGGCCACCCGGCGGGCGAGGTCCGATCCGGTGGCCCGCCACAGATGGGCGTAGACGCGGCACAGCAGGGCGTTGTCGTACAGCATCTTCTCGAAGTGCGGGACGACCCACTCGCGGTCCACCGAGTAGCGGGCGAAACCGCCGCCGAGCTGGTCGTAGATCCCGCCGTGCGCCATGGCCGCACAGCTGTCGGCGGCCATCTGCAGGGCGCCCTCGGCCCCCGTACGGGCGTGGTGGCGCAGCAGGAACTCGATGACCATGGACGGGGGGAACTTGGGGGCGCCGCCGAAGCCGCCGTGCTTCTCGTCGTAGTCCCGGGTCAGCCGCAGCAGGGCCTGCGCCAGGTCCGGCTCGCCGGGCAGTTCCGTCCCCCCGGCGGCCAGGGAGCGGCCGGCGAGGTCCCGGACGATGCGCCCGGCCACCTCCGCGACCTCCTCGCGCCGGTCGGTCCAGGCGGCCACGACCCCCTCCAGAACCTGCTGGAAGGAGGGCATGCCGTGACGGGGCTCGGGCGGGAAGTAGGTGCCGAAGTAGAAGGGTTCGGCGTCGGCGGTCAGGAAGACGGTCATCGGCCAGCCGCCCTGACCGGTCGCGGCCTGCACGGCCTCCATGTACACGGCGTCCACGTCGGGCCGCTCCTCGCGGTCGACCTTGACCGGCACGAAGTGCGCGTTGAGGTAGTCGGCGACGGTGGCGTCCTCGAATGACTCGTGGGCCATCACATGGCACCAGTGGCAGCTGGCGTACCCGACGCTGAGCAGCACGGGCACGCCGCGGCGGCGGGCCTCCTCGAACGCCTCGGGCGACCACGGCCACCAGTCGACGGGGTTGTCGGCGTGCTGGCGGAGGTACGGGGAGGTGGTCTGCGCAAGTCGGTTGGCCATACCCCAATCCTTGCGCACCGAGGACGGCGGCGGGGGGACGGGCTCACCGGGGCGGTGCGTGAACGGACACGCGGGACGGACGGGCGCTTCGGACGCCGGGCGGCGTGGCATCGGCGGACAGCACGCCGGCTCCCGCAGCACCGGCTCCTGAAAACCGTGGACCTGGGAACTGTCTGACGGCACCCGGCTCGGAGTTGCGGTCTCCCGGTGCCGGTGGCGCGCACCGGCTCGGCGGAAGAAAGTGACCCGGCGGTCGACCCGTCCGGCCACCGGCCTCCAGGACGGTGGCTGCCCCGAATCGGTGCGCCACTCCTGACGTCAGCCCCACCAACACCCCTTTTCACTTCCTTCACTTCCGTCCAGATCGACTTCTTGGTTCCGCCATGCGGAATTCACACTTCCTGCCCCACCGGCACCTAGCTTGACGTGGCCACAGCACGGTCGCTCGGGGTGGCCGGACGGGGAGGGGCCGGAATGTTTCGTCGTGCGCGCACTCGCGCGAGAGCTGGTGGATCGGTCGGGGCGGTGGCGGTCTGCGCGGCGGTCGGAGTGACCATCGGCCTGCTGCCGTGGGGCGCGCCCCTCGCCGGGGCCGAGCCCGCGCCGGATCGGCAGGTCGCCGCCCAGGTGAGCGAGCGCGTCGGCGACGCCGGGGAGAGCGCCGGGGCCGCCGCCACCGAGGCGGAGGCGCTCGCCCTGGCACGGCGCACCGGCCGCGACGTCGAGGTGCTCGCCCTGCGCGGCGAGTCCTCGGAGGTGTACGCCACCCCGTCGGGCGCCCTGGAGGCCAGAGAGCACCTCCGGCCGGTGCGGACCCGGATCGACGGGGAGTGGCACCCGGTCGACACCAGGCTCGCCGCCGTCGGATCGGGGCCTGACCAGGGCATGATCGCCCCTGCGGCGGCCGCGGTCGGGCTGGCGTTCTCCGGCGGCGGTGACGGGCCGCTGGTGCGCATGGAGCGAGCAGGCCGGGCGCTGGAGCTGTCGTGGCCGGGCAGCGTACCGGCGCCGGTCCTGGAGGGTGACACGGCGACGTACCGGGACATACTTCCCGACGTCGACCTGCGGCTGGCCGCGCGTCCCGAGGGCTTCACCCAGCTCCTGGTCGTCAGGACCGCCGAGGCGGCGGGGAACGAGGAGCTCGACCGGCTCAGGCTGCGGCTCGGGGCGGACGGGCTGGCCACCCGGGAGACCGCGGACGGCGGCCTCGAAGCGGTCGACAGGGGTGCGGGCGGCGTCGTGTTCGAGGCACCGCGCCCCATGATGTGGGATTCCAGCACCGGCGCCGAGACGGAGGACGCGCCGGAGGGCGCTGCCACCGAACCCGCTTCCGCCGCGCGCACCGCCTCATCCGCGAGCGAGGCCGGCTCCGAGGCCACCGCCGCCGAATCGGCCCGGCTGACACCGGTCGGCGTCGACGTGTCCTCCGGTGGTGAGGAACTGGTGCTCACCCCGGACCAGGAACTCCTCACGGGCCCCGACACCGTCTACCCCGTCTTCATCGACCCCCAGTGGTACACGCCGCGCGGCACCGCCTGGACGATGGCCTCCAAGTACTGGGACTCCTCGCCGCAGTGGAAGTTCAACGGTGACCCGGACGCGGGCCTCGGGTACTGCGGCTGGAACTACTGCATGCCCTACGACACGAAACGGCTCTTCTACCAGATCCCGACCACCAAGTTCGCGGGCCGCAGCATCCTCTCCGCGGAGTTCGTCGTCCGCGAGACGCATGCCGCCTCCTGCGACGCCCGCGAGGTGCAGCTCTGGCGCACCAAGGGCATCAACTCCGGCACCACCTGGAACAGTCAGAACGCCTCCGGCTTCTGGGTCGACCACCTGCAGACCCGCAGCTTCGCCCACGGCCACGACGGGTGCGCCGCGGCCGACGCCGAGTTCGACGTGAAGGGCGCCGTCGCCCAGGCGGCGGCCGGCAAGTGGCCGACCCTGACCTTCGGCCTGCGTGCCACCAGCGAGGAGGACCGCTACACCTGGAAGCGCTTCTCCGACGACGCCTACCTGAGGGTCCAGTACAACCGCCCGCCGTCGAGGATCAGCACCTCCAAACTCACGATGGACCCGGGCGGCCCCTGCGCGACGAGCTCCGGCGCGGTGCGGGTCCGCTCCCGGGCGACCGTCCGGGCCGGCGACGTGACCGATCCGGACGGCGACCGCCTCCAGGTGCAGTTCCGCGCCCTGTGGGACAGCGGTGACGGCTGGAAGCAGCGCTGGATCTCGGCCAAGAGCACCGCCAAGGCCTCCGGCTCCGACTTCTCCGTCCAGCTGCCCACGTCCGTACCGCAGAACCGGACGGTGGCGTGGGAGGCGCGGGCCTGGGACGGCGGCCAGTGGTCGCCGTGGAGCTCGGACAAGGCGCACGGCTGCTACTTCGTCTACGACACCTCCGTGCCCGCCGGTCCCGCGATCGGCTCGACGCAGTACCCGCGCTCCGACGACGCCGACCCGGACGACCCGTGGTGGGACGGTGTCGGCCGGTACGGCACCTTCACCATCGACTCCAGCTCCACGGACGTCACGAAGTACTGGTTCGGGGTCAACGCAGCGCCCAGCAGTGCCCGTTCCCTGACCACGTCGGGCGGCGGCGCCAAGACGATCAAGTTCATGCCGACCAGACCCGGCGTCAACTTCGTCACCGCCAAGGCCTTCGACGCCGCGGGGAACGGCTCCGAGACCCGCACCTACTACTTCCGGGTCCGCTCCGGCCAGCCCGACCGGCTGTCCTGGCAGCTCGACGAGGGCGCCGGCGCCTCCCGGGTCGCGGGCACCGGCGGAAGCTGGCCCGCCGCGCTGTACGGCGGTCTGCGGCCCGGCGCCGAGGGTGTGACGGGCAAGGCCCTGGAGCTGGACGGCACCGATGACTACGCCGCCAGCGACTCACCGGTCCTCAACACCGCCAAGAGCTTCTCCGTGTCGGCGTGGGCGAAGCTGCCCGCGAACCCCTCCGGCGCGCCCGTGGCGGTCGCACAGGCGGGCTCCAGCACCAGTGGCTACGAGGTCTACTACTCGGTGGCGCTCGGCGGCTGGCAGTTCCTCAAGCACGCCACCGACGCGGCCGGCACCACCACGCTGCGCGCAGGTCAGCCGGCCTGCCCCACCGGCAACACCACCTGTCAGAGCGCCCGGACCGACCGGTGGACCCATCTGGTCGCCGCTTACAGCGTGCCCGCCCAGACCATGAAGCTGTACGTCGACGGCGTGCTCGTCGCCACCACCCCCGCCCCGGCAACCGCCTGGGACGCCCGGGGCCGCACCCTGATCGGTGCCGCCTCGCACTACGGGACCGTGTCCAACTTCTTCAAGGGTGCCGTGGACGAGGTGCACTTCTTCGACTACCAGGTCAACGACGGGCAGGTGACCCAGCTCTTCGAGCGCCGCCCGGTCACCTCGGCGCGGCCCGCCAAGCTGGTCTTCCCGCTGGACGAGAACGCCGAAGCCGTCGCCCTGACCGGGCGTGCCCAGGAGGCGCCCGCCGAGCTCAAGGGCGGCACCGTCAGCGGCGCCACGGGCGTGGACGGCAAGGCCCTGGAGTTCGACGGGGTCGACGACTACGCCACCACCGGTCGGCCGATCATGGACACGTACCAGAGTTTCACGGTGTCCACCTGGGTGAAGCTGCCCAAGGACAAGGAGGGGCGGGCGATGTCCGCCATCGCCCAGTCGAGCGCCGTCAACCCTGGCTTCGAGCTGTACCACTCCTCGGCGCTCGGCGGCTGGGTGTTCATGCGGGAGCAGAGCGACCAGGCCGAGTCCACGGTGGTCCGTGCCACCCAGACCGCGTGTCCGGCGAACACCTCATGTGCCGCGGCCCGGCACGGCGAGTGGAACCACGTCGTCGGCGTCTACGACATCGATACGTCGCAGATCCGGCTGTACGTCAACGGCGTCCTGGTGGCCACCGAGGCCTTCACCACCCCGTGGGTGGCCGGCGGCGAGGTCTCCGTCGGCGGCACGTATCACGGGGGCAAGCTGGTCAGCCCCCTCAAGGGCGCGATGGACGACGTACGCCTCTACGACCGGGCCGTCTCCGACGACGAGGTGCGCCAGCTCTTCAAGCAGCACCCCGTGGTCAAGAGCCGCTGGAAGTTCGAGACCGCGTCGACTGCCACGCCGCCCGTCACGCCTGACTCCGGCCCCGCCGCGGCCGGACTGACGCTCAACCGGGGAGCCACGCTCGGCGAGCCCTGGGTCGACGGGGGTCTCGCGCTCGACGGCATCGACGACTACGCCACCACCGCGAGCGGCGTGGTGCCCGTCGACACCGGCGCCAGCTTCACGGTCAGCGCCTTCGCCCACACGGCTGGCGTGCCCACCTCCGAGGTCGCGCTGCTCAGCGCGTCCGGCGTACTCAAGGACGCCTTCTCCCTGCGGTACGTGCCCTCCGGCACCCCGCAGAGCGACGGCGGGCGCTGGCGCATCGGCACCAGCAACGGCGACACCGGCAACGCCGAGTCCGCGGAGGTGGAGAACGGACGGTTCTACGGGCCCGAGGACTGGACCCACCTGGCGCTGGTCTACGACGGCTTCGCCCGGGAACTGCGGCTCTACGTCAATGGCGAGCTGGAGGAGGTCGCCTGCCAGGACGCCGACGAGGACGGTGTGCCCGACGTGACCGGCTGCACCGACCGGGTCTCGCACTCCGAGAACGTCGTGACCTTCAAGGCCACGCAGTCGCTCCAGATCGGCCGTGACCGGGGCGGTGCCTACTTCCCCGGCGCCGTGTCGGACGTGTGGACGTTCCAGGGCGCTCTGGACGACACGCAGATCCAGCACCTGGCGACCGGACAGCCGGGCACGGCGACCACCGTCCCCGGTGACGACTGACCGGCCCCGGCCGGCACGGCGGGCCCGACCGCGTCGGAGCGGCGGGCCCGTCCCCTTGTCCGGACTGCCCACCGCACGTACGCCGACCGATCCGAACGACACCGGACGCGCAACCCGGCCGGGTTGCCTCCTGCGAGGGATGAAGGACGAGGATGAACGGTAGACCCCGGACGCGAGTCCGTGCCCTGCGCCGCCATGTGGCCCTGGCCTCGGCCACGGTTCTGCTCGGCACCCTGCTCCAGGCGGTGGCCGAGCCGGCCTCCGTCGCGGCCGACCGCGGCACAGGCCGCCCTGACCTGCCCGCCTCCGAGAAGCCGGTTGCGGTCTCGCCGGTCGCGGTCACCCCTCGCGCGGCCATGAAGGGCCCGAGGGCTCCCGTAGCCGCGCCCCGCGCGAAATGGCCGGCGGCCGGGGCGGCCACGGTCGATCTGTCCGGCACCTCCTCCGCGGTCGTGCGGGCGAGGAACCTGCCTCTCGCGGTCGGCGGCACCCGGGCCCCCGACGCCGTACGCACCCGCCTGCTGGACCGCGCGTCCGCCGAGCGCGTGGGGGCGGACGGACCTGTGTTCACCCTCGAGCCGGCCTCCGCACCTGCGGGCACGAAGGCCTCGTCGGTGCGCGCACGCCTGGACTACTCCTCCTTCGCCGGATCGTTCGGCGGCGGCTACGCCGACCGCCTGCGGCTGGTGGAGCTGCCGTCCTGTGCGCTCACCACGCCGCAGAAGGCGGCCTGCCGCGACGCCGAGCCCGTCGAGGCCGTCAACGACACCGAAGCGCAGACACTCACCGCCCCGGCGGTCGCCCTGCGGGCCTCCGGCGCCACCGTCCTCGCAGCCGTCGCCGACGACGCGAGCATGGGCGGCGACTACAAGGCGACCCCGCTCGCTCCGTCCGCGCAGTGGAGCACCAGCCTGAACACCGGGGACTTCTCATGGTCGTACGGGATGAACGTGCCGGAGGTCCCGGGCGCGCTGACGCCGAGCGTGGGCCTGTCGTACTCGTCCGGTTCGGTCGACGGCCGCACCGGCAACAGCAACAACCAGGGTTCGTGGGCGGGTGACGGTTTCGACCTGTGGCCCGGATTCATCGAGCGGCGCTACAAGGCGTGTGCCGACGACGGCGTCGAGCGGCCCGACGGCGGCAAACCGGCCGACCAGTGCTGGGCCTACGACAACGCGTTCATCTCGTTCAACGGCAAGGGCGGCGAGCTGGTCCCGGACGGCACCGACGCGTTCCGGCTGCGCGACGACGACGGCACGAAGGTGCGGCGCCTGCACGGTTCCGGCACGGACGTACGGGCCAACGGCGCGCGTGACGACGAGTACTGGAAGGTGACCACTCCGGACGGGGTGCAGTACTACTTCGGCTACAACCGGCTGCCGGGCTGGGCGGAGGGCAAGGAGACCACCGACTCGGCATGGACGGCGCCGGTCTTCGGCGACGACGCCGACGAGCCGTGCCACGCGGACGCGTTCGCGGACTCCTGGTGCCAGCAGGGCTGGCGCTGGAACCTGGACTACGTCGTCGACCCCCACGGCAACGCGATCGCGTACTACTACGACAAGGAGTGGAACTCCTACGGCCGCAACCTCGACGAGAAGCTCAACACCCGTTATGTACGGGGTGGATTCCTGGACCGGATCGAGTACGGCCTGAAGAACACGGCGATGTACTCGGCGCAGGCGCTGGCCAAGGTCGACTTCACCAGCGGTGAGCGCTGCCTGTCCGAAGGGGCCACGGCGTGCGCGGACATCGGCAAGGACGCCTTCCACTGGTACGACACTCCGTGGGACCTGAACTGCGAGGCGGGGGCCACGTGTGACCAGGGCCGGCTCTCGCCGGTCTTCTTCACCCGCAAGCGGCTCGCCTCCGTCTCGACGCAGGTGCTGAAGGCGGGCGCCTACGCGAACGTCGACTCCTGGAAGCTGACGCACCGCTGGGGCATGGCGGACACCGACTACCAGTTGCTGCTGGACTCCGTGCAGCGCACCGGGCACACCGGCACGCCGGCGGTCACGCTCCCGAGGACGACGTTCACCTACGCGCAGCTCGCAAACCGCCTCGACCGCACCGGTGACGGCTTCGCGCCGTACATCAAGGAGCGCCTGGCCACGGTCGCGGACGAGGCGGGCGGGCAGATCGACGTCGGGTACTCGGCCCCCGTGTGCGACGCGGGTGCGCTGCCGACGCCTCAGACCAACACCACCCGCTGCTTCCCGCAGTACATCGGCGGCTCCGACACCGACGACCCGGATCTGCACTGGTTCAACAAGTACGTCACGTCCACGGTGACCCGGACCGACCGCACCGGCGGAGCCCCGGACCAGGTCACCATGTACGAGTACCTGGACGGTGCCGCCTGGCACTACGACGATGACGACGGGCTGACGGAGGAGAAGGAGAAGACCTGGTCGCAGTGGCGCGGCTACGGCCATGTCCGGGTGAGGACCGGCGGTCAGGGCGGCGCGGCGGCGATGCGCACGCAGGCCGACACCTACTTCCTGCGCGGCATGGACGGCGACCGCAAGGAGCCCTCCGGCGGCACCAAGTCCGTCAGCCTCACCCTGGGTACGGGTGAGGGGGACCCGATCACCGACCACGAGTCGGCGGCCGGGTTCACCTACCGGAGCGTGCAGTACTCCGGTCCCGGTGGCCAGGTGCTGGGCAAGACCGTGAACCGGCCCTGGCACCACGAGACGGCGAAGAAGGTCCGCCCCTGGGGCACGGTGACCGCCGACCTGACCGGTACCGCGCAGACCCGCACGTGGACCTCGCTGGACGACGGGGCGGGCGCGAAGTGGCGCACGACCACGGAGGCCACCAGCTACGACACGGTCGCCGGGCGCATCACCCAGACCGACGACCGTGGTGACGACGCCGTCACCACCGACGACACGTGCACGCGTACGTCGTACCCGGCGGCGGGGGCCCTGCTGACGCTGCCCGCCCGGGTGGAGACGGTCGCCAAGCCCTGCGGCACGACCCCGGACCGTGCCGAGGACGTCGTCTCCGACGTGCGTACCGCCTACGACGGCCTCGCCTACGACGCGGCACCCGTCAAGGGCGACCCCACGGCGACGGCGATGCTGAAGTCGCACGACGGCACCACCGCCACCTACACCGAGAGTGCGGCGGGCTACGACGGCTACGGCCGCAGGACCAGCAGCACGGACCTGAGCGCCACGGTCACCGTCAAGGCCGGGACGCTGAGCCGCGCCACCCGCACCGACGGCCGTACCACCACCACCGCCTACACCCCGAGCAGCGGCTTCCCCGCCTCCGCGAAGGTGACCACCCCGCCCGCGACCGCGGGGAACAGCGCCACCGCCCAGTACACGGTCACCACGAACGACCCGCTGCGCGGGGTGCCGCTGACGCAGACCGACACCAACGAGAAGGTCACCCAGTTCGCCTACGACGCGCTGGGCCGCAAGACCAAGGTCTGGCTCGCCGACCGCACCACTTCCGACGTCCCGACCTACGAGTACACCTACACGGTCGCCGAGAACGGCCCGATCGCGGTGGGCACGAAGACCATCGGCAACAACGGCGCCCAGGTCACCTCCTACGTCCTGTACGACGGGCTCCTGCGCCCCCGCCAGAGTCAGGACCCCGGCCCCGACGGCGGACGGCTGCTCACCGACACCTTCTACGACGAACGCGGTCAGAAGACCAAGGAGTTCCTCTCCTACTACGCCACCACCAAGCCCTCCACGACCCTGGTCAGGCCGCAGGACGCCCTCGGCGTCGAGACGCAGAACCGCTACGTCCACGACGGCCTGGGCCGGCAGACCCAACACCGCCAGATCTTCGGCAACGGCGACGGCGGCAAGGTCCTCGGCATCACACGCACCGTCTACGGCGGCGACCGCACCACCGTGATCCCGCCTGTCGGCGGCACCGCCGTCACCACCCTCACCGATGCCCGCGGCCGCACCACCGAACTGCGCCAGCACCACGAGCGCAGCGCCACGTCCGCCTACGACGCCACGAGATACGCCTTCAGCCCGGCCGGCGCGCTGACGCGCACGACCGACCCGGCGGGCAACGAGTGGACGTTCGCGTACGACCTGCTCGGCCAGCTCAAGGCCACCGAGGACCCCGACAAGGGCGCGCTGAAGTACTTCTACGACGACCGGGGCCAGCTCACCTCCACCCTTGACGCCCGGGGCACCACACTGGCCAGCGTCCACGACGGCCTGGGCCGCAGGACCGAGCTGCGGTCGGGCTCCGCGACCGGGCCCCTGCGCGCGAAGTGGACGTACGACACGATCAGCGGCGCCAAGGGGCAGCTCGCCGAGTCCACCCGCTACGGCACCGACGGTCTGGCCTACACCACCAAGGTGGTCGGCTACGACCGCCTCTACCGCCCGATACGCACCTCCGTCACGATCCCCGCGTCCACTGCCAACGCGGGTCTGTCAGGGACGTACCTGTCGACCACCGACTACAGGGAGTCCGGCGCGATCGGCAGCGTGGGTCTGCCCAGGGCGGGCGCCCTGGCCGCCTCCTCCGTGGCGTTCACCTACCAGGACGACACCCTGTGGCCCCTCAGCGTCAACGGCCGCGAAGGGATCAAGGGAAGCACGTCCTACAGCCTGACCGGCAAGCCCTTGCAGCACGAGCTGTCCCACGCGGGCGGCAAGAAGGCCTGGGTCACCAACGACTACGAGCCCGGCACCCAGCGCCTGGCCTACACCCGCGTCGACCGCCAGGACGTGGCGGGCGTCGACCAGGCCTCCACCTTCCGCTACGACGAGGCCGGCAACGTCCTCGCCGTCTCCGACACCTCTCGCTCCGGCACCGACACCCAGTGCTTCACCTACGACCATCTGCGCCGCCTGACCGAAGCCTGGACCCAGCCCACCTCCAGCTGCGCCGGCGCCCCGGGCGCCGGGGTGCTCGGAGGCCCGGCCCCGTACTGGACGTCGTACGGCTACGACAGGACCGGCAACCGCAGCACCGAGACCGAGCACGACGTCACGGGTGACGCGGCCAAGGACGTCACCAGCATCTACGGCTACCCGGCCCCCGGCGCCACCGCGGTCCGCCCGCACGGTCTGAAGACCGTCACCCGCTCCGGTGGCGGGGTGACCGCCGGCGACTCGTACACCTACGACGCTGCGGGCAACACCGACACCCGCACCCTGGGCGCCGGCACCACCCAGGACCTCGACTACGACGCCGAGGGCCGCCTGGCCAAGGTCACCGAGCCGGTGGAGGGCGGCTCACCGAAGGTCACCGAGTACCTCTACGACGCCGACGGCAACCGGCTGATCGCCCGTACCCCCACCGAGAGCACCCTCTATCTGGGTTCCACCGAGGTCACCGTCGCCAAGGGTGCCACCACGCCGAAGGCGACCCGGTACATCGACCTCGGCGGCGGTCACCTGGCCGTCCAGGACGACGCCGGCAAGGTCACCTTCACGACGGCCGACCACCACGGCACGGCCCTGCTCGCCATCGACGCCGCTACGCAGAAGCTCAGCCAGCGCCGCTCGCTGCCCTTCGGCGGCAGCCGAGGTGCGGAACCGGCCGACTGGCCCGGTACCAAGGGGTTCGTCGGGGGCACCCAGGACGCCGCCACCGGTCTGACCCACCTCGGCGCCCGCGAGTACGACCCGGCGACGGGCCGCTTCCTCTCGGTCGACCCGATCATGGACCTGACCGACCCGCAGCAGATCAACGGCTACACCTACGGCAACAACAACCCGCTCACCTTCTCCGACCCGACGGGCCTGTACTGCGACGGATGCAGCGTCGACAACCCCGACTCGGTGTGGGCGCCGGAGAACGGCCACGGCCCGGGCTGCACCACGTACGCCTGCTACAGCGACGACGGCCAGGACATCCTCTACTACACCGGTGGCGGCAAGAAGAACGACCAGGGCACGGGCAAGCAGTCCGACACCTCGCCCGCCACGACGGTCAACGTCACGGAGAAGAAGGGCGAGATCTGGATCGAGAACATCCGGGTGCCGTCGGCACGGGAACTGGAGGCGATGCTCCCGCAGTACGACGAGAGCGAGCGCATCGAGGCCTGGGCGGAGCGCAAGTGCTTCACACCGCACGCCAGCACCGACTCGTTCTGCGGCGCGGCCGAGGCGCTCGGCATCATCGAGCACGAGGTCACGATGTTCGACAGGATCGTCGTGGCTCTCGTCGCACCGGACGTCGACGCCTGGAAGAAGTGCCTGGGAGGCGACAGCCTCAAGGCCTGCGGCTCGGCGGCACTCGACCTGCCCTGGGCCCGCGTGTTCAAGGGCCTGAAGGTCGTCAAGGCCTGCAACAGCTTCGTCCCCGGCACGCGCGTCCTGATGGCGGACGGCAGCAGCAAGCCCATCGAGGACGTCCGCGTCGGCGACCAGGTCCTGGCGACGGACCCGGAGACCGGAGAGACCGTGGCCAGGACGGTCACGGCCGAGATCACGGGCTCGGGCCTGAAGGACCTGGTCACCGTCACGCTCACCGTGGACGGCGAACCGGTACGGATCACCGCGACGGCCGGCCACCCGTTCTGGGTCGCGGCCCTCGGCCGTTGGATCGACGCGGGCGAGCTGGCGGCCGGCCAGGACCTGCGCACCCGCAGCGGCGGGACCGTCCGCGTCGCATCGGTGCACGCCCTCCAGCGGCCGGCCACGGTCCACAACCTCACCGTCGCGCACCTGCATACGTACTATGTGCTCGCCGGCACAGTGCCCGTACTGGTGCACAATTCGGGATTGTGCTCCAAGAAGATCGACGACGTCTTCCATAACCCCAGCGGCAGATCTTCCCAGGATCAGTTTGAATACCACTGGGACAAGCATGCAAAGGGGCGCAGTGTCACGCGCGAGCAGTACCTCCAGGATGCGCAGGACTGGGCGGCGGGAATTGCCCAGCCCGGAGGGAAGAGGGGGCTCAACGCCAGCTTGGAGACACTGGCGGACGGTTCGCGCGGGATAAAGTACGTGGACCCCCAGACGGGTAAGGGCGGGATCATCGGCCCCGGCGGCAAGGCCGTAACCTTCTGGTATGGCGCCGACTGACGAGAGGACGAGCCGTTGTCGGATTTCATGGAGCGCTACGCCCTCTGGCGATCATTGCCGTTTCCCGGTCTACGCCGCGGTGAGAATCTGTTGCGCGCAGGAGAGAACCTTGCACTCATTCATGGCGATCTGGCTCTCGCCGACGAACATGTGACCCAGGTGATCCTTTTCGTCGAAGAGGGGATATTCAGGCCGAGCCGGGCGGACGTCATGGGGTTGCTTGAGGAGGTCATCTCTCGCCTGGAGCGATTCGGTGAAAGCATGGCCGCCGAAGAGCGAGAGGTTGTCGACGCCCATCATCGATATGCAGTTCTGCTGCATCAGATCTATGCTGAATTTCTGCGCATAGGGGCTCCCTAGCTCGTCGCCCGACCTGGCAGAGAAGAACGGTGAGCCGCCCACACGTGTGGGCGGCTCACCGTATTTGTCGGAACCTTCGTGCGCCCGGGGAGCGGAGCGAGTGGCATATGAGCAGGATCAAGGTCGACGCTGATCCGACCGCCGGGTTCACGCTGATGATCGAGCCGCTCGGGATCACTTACGAGCTGGAGCCGGGCGGGTTCATGTTCTTCAAAATCTCGCCGTCCCGGATCGACGAGATGGAGATCATCTACTGGACAGGCACCACGCCATGTGGTGCCCGTCCGCGCCGCCCGGGGTGTACCCGTCGCGGCGCCCGCCCGGGGCGCCGTCCCTCGCGCCTCGCCCGATCCCTCGCGGTCCGGTACTCCCCCTCCCCCACGGCCCGTTCGACGGACAGTCTCGTGGACTCCCTGTCGCCGGAGCGCCGGACCGGGGACACTGGACGGTCCACACAGTGGTTCCGGTCGAGGCCGAGGCCGGGGACGAGGGGGACGCATGCGGGACAGCCATCGGGCGGAAGCCGAAAGGCTGTTGGTACGTGCCGTGGAGGAGGAGGCACGGCGCACCGGCGGCCGGACGGACTCCGGCGCGCTGCTGGCGCGTGGGCGGGGCGCGCTCGACACGATGGCGGCGGGCGCGGCCGAGGAGTACGCCGCGTACACCCAGGCGCTGGACGCCGCCGGGGCCGGCCGGCAGCCGCTGTCGGCGCGGTTCAGCCGGGCGACCCTGGGAACTCCCCTGCTGGTGACCGGAGTCGCGGCGGCCGCCGCCTTCGGCGCGGACCTGGCGCTCGGCACCGCGACCGGGCTGGCCCTGGGCGCGGGCGCCGTCGTCGCCGTCGCGGGGACCACGGCGACGGTGGCCCGCGTGACCGCCTCGCACTGGCCCGCGGCCCACCGCAGGGCGGGTGAGCTGAACCAGCCCGGCGGCCCCGAACAGCTGCGGCTCCAGTGGCTGACGGCCCTGGAGGTACGGGGCATCCGTCCGTTCCTCGACCAGCAGCGGGTGCTGACCGCCGCGACCCGCACCCCCAAGAAGGCGTCCGCGTCCGTGGTGGCACAGCTGCGCGGGGGTGACCGCAGCGCGGCTGCCCGCACCCGCTCGCTCCTGGAGCAGTCCTTCGGGCACCTGCCGTCGGCGGAAGGCTCGTTCGCGGGCCGCAGGACCGAACTGGCCCAGATCACAAGGTGGGTGCACGCCGCCCGCGCCGCCACGGAGACCAGGCCGACCGTCGTCGTCCTGCACGGCGCTCCGGGCTCGGGGCGCACCGCTCTCGCCGTGCGGGCCGCCCACGCGCTCAAGGACCAGTTCCGGGGGGCGTGCGTGGTCGATCTGCGCGGTGACGTGGCGGGCGAGAGCCCGCTGCCGACCCGGGACGCCCTGCTGCACCTGCTGAACCGGCTGGGCGCCCCGCGCGAGCAGCTCCTGTTCCGGGAGCGGTCCTCCGCCGAGCAGCAGGTACGGCGCCTGAGCGAGCTCTACCACCAGCACCTGACGGGCACCCCCGTCACGATCGTCCTGGACGACGCGACCGACGCCGCGCAGGTCCGTACCCTCGTGCCCGAGCGCTCCGACAGCCTGGTGCTCGTCACGGCCCGCGAGCCGCTCGAACTGCCCGAGGACGTCCCCGCGCGGGTGTACCACCTGCCCGTCGGCGGTCTCGACTCGGCGGGCGCGGAGGAGCTGCTGCGCGAAGCGGCGCAGGACGAGGAGGCCGGTCCGTACGACTACCCCTCGACCGACGCCGTCGTCGAGCTGTGCGGTGGGCTTCCGCTCGCCCTGCGCGTCGCGGGCTCCGCCCTCGGCGCGCGCACCCGCGCCGAACTGGCCGCCGCCCTCGGCGCGTACGGCCCGGTGGAGCCCGTCGAGCGCGCCCTGTGGCTGCGCTACACCGATCAGCCCGAGCCGGCCCGACGGCTGCTGCGCCGGCTCGCCCTGGCGGGGCGTGCCAGCCTGGGAGCGGCGGCCGCCGCGTCCCTCCTGTCCTCGGACGAACAGGAGGCGGGCCGGCTGCTGGAGACGCTGTCCCGGGCCGGGCTGCTGGTCCATGTGCGCGGTGCGCGCTACCGGCTGCACGACCTCGTACGGGCCTTCGCGCTGGCGAGGCTGACCGACGAGGAGCCGGCGGCGGACCGTACCGCCGCGCAGGAGCGGCTCGTCCAGAACTACGCGGAGCTCGCCGACGCGGTGATCCGGATGGTGGACGGCAAGATGTCCACCCGTGCGGGGCAGTTCGGCTCCCACGGCTTCAGCTCGCTGGACGCGGCTCTGCGCTGGCTGGACGACGAGTCGAGCTTCATCACCTCGGCGCTCCGGCACGCGGAGGGCGTCGACCAGGGGGCGGTGCTCCATCTGCTGGGCGCCCTGTGCGACTACTGCCTGCTGCGCGGCGACCTGTACCGCCTCGGCGAGATCAGCGAGCTGACGCGCTCCGTCGACCAGGGACTCCTGGAACGGTCCGTCCAGTGGCGTACGGGTATCGCGGCCCGGCAGCTCGGCGAGCTCGACAAGGCCCGCACCACGCTCTCCTCCGTGGTCGGCCTCTACCGCGAGGCCCAGAACGACGCGGGCGCCGCGCTGGCGCTCTGCTCCCTGGGCATCACCCTGCACCACCAGGGCAATCTGGCCGAGGCGTCGGCGCGGCTGCGGGAGGCGATCGGCCTCCAGGCGTCACCGGAACAGGCCGAGGACCGCGCCTGGTCCCTGCACGCCCTGGCCGCCGTCGAGCGGGACCGGGCCAATCTGTCCGAGGCCCTGACGCTGCTGGACACCGCGCTGGCCCTGCACCGCGAGGGCGAGTCGCTGCACGGCGAGGCCTGGTCGCACTTCCAGCTGGGCCAGGTCTGTCTGCGGATGGGCGAGGTCGCCAGGGCCGAGGAGGAGCTGACCACCGCGCTGGACCTGTACGGCCGCACCCGGGACGAGCGCGGGGAGGCCTGGGCCCTGACCCAGCTGGGCCGCGCCCGGCTGATGGACGGGGACGTCAGCAGCACGGCGCCCGCCGTGGAGCAGCTGCGCGGGGCCCTGGCCCGGCACCGGGGCAACGAGGACGCGCGGGGCGAGGCCTGGACGCGTTACTACCTGGGGCAGGCGCTGGAGGAGGACGGCGACACCGACCAGGCGGTACGGGAACTGGAGCGGTCCCGCACGATGTTCTCGCGGATGCGGGACGTCTACGGGCTGGCGTGCGCCCGCCACCACTCGGGCCGGGTCACCCGCGACCAGCGCGCCGCGCAGACCGGCAACCTGCGCAACTCCGGCTTCGCCCGGCAGCTCCTCGTGGACGCCCGGGCCGACTTCCGGCGCATCGGGGTGGCACACGGGGAGGCGTGGACCTGCCTGGAGCTGGCCCTGATCGACGGCGGCAACAACCGCGCCGCCCAGGCGCTGGAGCTGTGCGGCGAGGCGATCACCCTGTTCGCCTCGTACGGCGACGTCCGGGGCGGCGACTGGGCGGCGTTCCTGCGGTGCACCCTCCTGCCGTACGCCTCACCCGGCGGCAGCGAGGTGGGCACGGCCGTGGCCCAGCAGGAGCTGTCGGACCTGCTGGAGGCGGCCCACCCGCTGCGGGACGCCAAGCTGGAGGACTGCGCGGAGGCATTCCGGGTCGTCCTGAACCGCGGAGTGGACCTGGACGACGGCTGGCAGGCCTGGCGCCTCGGCCTGACCCCGTCCCGGCACGCCCGGGAGGTCATGGGGGTACCGGTGGGCGTACGCCCCTGAGGGGCCCGGAGCGGGGCGGCGGCGCCGGGCCGGGGCTTGTTCGCCCCGCCCCGCCGTGTCAGCCCTTGCCCGCGGAGCTCTTCGGGGCCTGGCCGCCTGCGGTGGCCGCCGGTTCCTGGTCCGGCTTCGCCTCCGGGTCGGGAGCCTCCTCGAAGTTGACCTTGCCCATGTGGCGGTTCATCGACTTCATCAGCAGCCAGACCCCGACGGCCAGGGCCGCGAAGACGAGGAAGCCGAGGACGCCGGGAGTCACCTTGTTCTTGTCGAGCTCATCGGCGGCGAGCGGGACGAGCTGCGTCAGTGCCTGGGTCGCGTACATATCAGGCATTGTCGCGGATGCCCGCGAAGAGGTCGCTCTCGGGGAGGGAGGTATCGACCAGAGACTTGGCGAGCTCGTACTCCTCGGTCGGCCAGACCTCCCGCTGGACGTCCATCGGGACGCGGAACCAGCCGCCGTCCGGATCGATCTGCGTGGCGTGCGCGATCAGCGCCTTGTCGCGGATCTCGAAGAAGTCGTCGCACGGGATGTGCGTGGTCAGCGTGCGTTCCGCGCGCTCGAACTCCTTCCAGCGCTCCAGCCAGTCGCCGTACGGGGACTCCAGCCCGCGGGCGAGCAGCGCCTCGTGCAGGGCCACCGTGCGCGGCTTGTTGAAGCCCTGGTTGTAGTAGAGCTTCTGCGGCTGCCACGCGGGGCCGAACTCCGGCTCCGGGAACCTCTCGGTGTCCGCCGCCCCCTCGAAGGCGATCATCGAGATGGTGTGCGTCTTGATGTGGTCGGGGTGCGGATAGCCGCCGTTCTCGTCGTAGGTGGTGATCACCTGCGGCCGGAAGGCACGCACCTTCGCGACGAGACGCCCCGCCGCCGTCTCGTCGTCCTCCAGGGCGAAGCAGCCCTCGGGCAGGGGCGGCAGCGGGTCGCCCTCGGGCAGACCCGAGTCGACGAAGCCGAGCCACTCCTGCTTGACGCCCAGGATCTCCCTGGCCTCGTCCATCTCCTTCTTGCGCACCTCGTGGATGTGCTCCTCGATGTACGCGTCCCCCTGGAGCTTCGGGTTGAGGATGGATCCCCGCTCGCCCCCTGTGCAGGTGACGACCAGGACGTCCACCCCCTCGGACACGTACTTGGCCATGGTGGCCGCGCCCTTGCTCGACTCGTCGTCGGGGTGGGCGTGCACGGCCATCAGTCTCAGCTGCTCGGTCAAGACTCGGTCCTCAGTCATCGGTCGCGTGGGTCGGCTTCTATAGTGACTGAACCGGGGGGTGGAAAATTCCACGATCCCCTGTACTGGAGGAACGATCATGGCGGCGGTGCGCGAGGCCTTGCCCGAGGAGCGCTACGGCCGGTCCCGGGACCGGCGCGCGGACCGCAAGCTGAAGATCATCGGCTCCGTGCTGGGTGTGGCCTTCGTCGGCATGATCGGCTGGTTCGGCTACGACTACGTCACCGGCCAGGACATCAGCGCCGAGGTCATCAAGTCCCGGATCGCCTCCGACAGCCGAGCCGAGGCCCACCTCGAGGTGCGCAAGGAGCGGGACGCCGACGGGCACTGCACCCTCCGCGCCCTGAGCGAGGACGGCGCCGAGGTGGGACGCGCGGACTTCCGTTTCGAGGCGCGCACCGAGCGGATCGACGAGGTCGTGTCCCTGCGCACCACCTCCCGGGCGACCGCCGTGGAGCTCGTCGCCTGCACCGCCGGCGGCTGACCGCACCACCGGGGAGCGCGCCGCCGCCGCCCCGCACGCGCCCCCGCCGACCTGCGCGGACGCGCGTGTGACGTTTTACCTTCTCCCCCTTTTCGCGCGGAATTGTTAGGCTCGTTGTTTCGCCCACCCGTGGCAGCGCATGCTTGGGGTAGGGCGTTGCTTTGTATTCCCAGCACCGACGAGGAGCACCCTGTGACCCAGACCAGCGATAACGTCACCTGGCTCACGCCGGAGGCGTACAACCAGCTGAAGGCGGAGCTGGAGTACCTGTCTGGTCCCGCGCGCACGGAGATCTCCGTCAAGATCGCGGCGGCCCGTGAGGAGGGTGACCTCCGCGAGAACGGCGGGTACCACGCCGCGAAGGAGGAGCAGGGCAAGATGGAGCTCCGGGTCCGTCAGCTGACCCAGCTCCTGGAGCACGCGAAGGTCGGCGAGGCCCCCGCCGACGACGGCGTGGTCGAGCCCGGCATGGTCGTGACGATCGCCTTCGACGGCGACCCGGACGACACGGTCACCTTCCTGCTCGCCTCCCGCGAGTACGCGAGCACCGACATCGAGACGTACTCCCCCCAGTCGCCGCTCGGCACGGGCGTGAACGGCAAGCGGGTGGGCGACGACGCGGAGTACGAGCTGCCGAACGGCAAGAAGGCCACCGTGAAGATCATCTCCGCGAAGCCGTACCAGGGCTGATCCGCGACGACGGAGCCCCGGCCGCAGGTGCGGCCGGGGCTCCGTCGTGCGCGGGGTCAGGCGGTCGCCGAGCGGTACTTACGGACCGCCAGCGTGCGGAAGACCACGACGATGACCACGGACCAGATGACCGAGGCCAGGATCGGGTGCTGCATCGGCCAGGCGTCCGGGGTCACGAAGCCCGGCGGCAGATTGCCGAACAGCACACGGCAGGCCTGCACCGTGGCGCTGAAGGGGTTCCACTCCGCGATGACGCGCAGGAACGTCGGCATCTGGTTGGCGTCCACGAAGGCGTTCGAGATGAACGTCAGCGGGAAGAGCCAGATCAGCCCGCCGGACGTGGCGGCCTCCGGGGTCCGGACGACGAGCCCGATCAAGGCGCCGATCCAGGAGAACGCGTAGCCGAGCAGGAGCAGCAGCAGGAAGCCGAGCAGCACCTTGCCCATGTTCTCGTGGGTGCGCCACCCCACGATGAGGGCGACGATCGCGAGCACGACGAGCGTGAGCGCGGTCTGCACGAGGTCGGCGATCGTACGTCCCGTGAGAACGGCGCCCCGGGCCATCGGCAGGGACCGGAACCGGTCGATGAGTCCCTTGTGCATGTCGTCGGCGATGCCCGCGCCGGCTCCCGCCGTGGCGAAGGTGACGGTCTGCGCGAAGATGCCCGCCATGAGGAACTCGCGGTAGGCCTGCGGGGAGGTGGAGTCACCCACCTTGATGGATCCGCCGAAGACGTACGTGAACAGCACCACGAACATGATGGGCTGCACCAGGCCGAAGATCACCATCTCGGGGATCCTGGCCATGCGGATCAGATTGCGCTTGGCGACGACGAGGGAGTCGGCGACGGACCGGCTGATCGCGCTCCGGGACTTGAGCGGCGTCACGGCCGGGGTGTGCGGGACGGTGGTGGTCACCTGCCGTCCTCCTTCCGGCCCTGGGCGGCCTCGGTCGATGCGTCGCGGCCGTTCTTCTCCAGCTCGGCGGCGTGGCCGGTGAGCGAGATGAAGACGTCGTCGAGCGTGGGGCGGCGCAGCCCGATGTCGTCGATCTCCACGCCGTGGGTGTCGAGCTCGCGGATGACCTCGGCGAGCAGCTTGGCGCCGCCGGTGACCGGGACGGTCAGCTTGCGGGTGTGCTCCGCCACGGAGATCTCGCCCTTGCCGTACGTGGCGAGCACCGAGCGGGCGGGGTCGATCTGGTCGGGCTGGTGGACGACGACCTCGACGCGTTCGCCGCCCGTGCGGGCCTTGAGCACGTCGGAGGTGCCGCGGGCGATCACCTTGCCGTGGTCGATGACGCAGATGTCGTGGGCGAGGCGGTCGGCCTCCTCCAGATACTGCGTCGTGAGCAGCAGCGTCGTACCGCCGGCGACGAGCTCCTGGATGACCTCCCAGAGCTGCTGCCGGTTGCGCGGGTCGAGTCCGGTGGTGGGCTCGTCCATGAACATGACCGGCGGGGAGACGACGAGCGCCGCCGCCAGGTCGAGGCGGCGGCGCATGCCCCCGGAGTAGGTCTTCGCGGTGCGGTCGGCCGCGTCGGCGAGGTTGAACCTCTCCAGGAGTTCCCCCGCCCGCTTCTTCGCGTCGCGCGCGCCCATCTGGTAGAGCTGCCCGACCATCTGCAGGTTCTCGCGGCCGGTGAGGTATTCGTCGACGGCGGCGAACTGCCCGGAGAGCCCGATCGAGCGGCGTACCTCGTCGGGATTCCTCAGTACGTCGATGCCCGCCACCACGGCCCGGCCGCTGTCCGGCTGGAGCAGGGTGGTCAGGACACGCACGGCGGTCGTCTTGCCGGCGCCGTTGGGCCCCAGCAGGCCGAGGACGGTGCCTTCGGGGACGTCGAGGTCGACGCCCCCCAGTGCTTGTACGTCGCCGAAGGTCTTCACCAGGCCTTCGGCGTAGATGGCGCCTGGCATACGGGATTCCCCCAGTTGGTTCTCGGGTACTCCTGAGCAGATCCTAGGATTCGCGGTGCCGTCGCGCCGGTCACGAATCGCGCCCGTCACGAACCGCGCGTCGGCACGGACGTCGCGCCCGTCACGATTCGCGCCGCTCGCGAACCGCACATCGGCACGGGCGTCGCGCCGCTCGCGAACCGCACGGCGGTGCACGCTATGGGGATACCGGGCGGCCCACAACCGGTTTTGCTCCCCGGCCGCCGTCCCTTTCCTCAGGCCCTCACGGTGTAGCCGGCCTCCCGGAGCGCGGCGGCGACCTCCTCACAGTGCTCCGGCCCCTTCGTCTCCAGGTGGAGTTCCACCTCGGCCTCGGTGAGCCCGAGCCGGGGGTCGGTCCGTACGTGCTGGATGTCGAGCACGTTGGCGTCGGCGACGGACAGGGTGGCGAGCATCGCGGCCAGCGCGCCCGGCCGGTCGGTGAGCCGGAGCCGCAGGCTCAGGTAGCGGCCCGCCGCGACCATGCCGTGCGTCAGGATGCGCTGTATCAGCAGGGGGTCCACGTTGCCGCCCGACAGCACGGCGACGACGGGCCCGCGGAACGCCTTCGGGTCACTCAGCAGTGCGGCGACGGGGCTCGCCCCGGCCGGCTCCACGACCATCTTCGCCCGCTCCAGGCACAGCAGCAGCGCGCTGGACAGCTCGTCCTCGGTGACCGTGCGGACCTCGTCCACCAGCTCCTGGACCAGCGGGAACGTGAGATCGCCGGGGCGCCCCACCTTGATCCCGTCGGCCATGGTCTGCACCGCGTCCAGCGCCACGGGATGCCCGGTCGCCAGGGAGGGCGGAAAGGCCGCCGCACCCGCCGCCTGCACCCCGACGATCCTGACGTCGGGTCGCAGGGCCTTCACCGCCACGGCGATGCCGGCCGCGAGCCCGCCCCCGCCGATGCCCACCACGATCGTCCGTACCTCGGGGCACTGTTCGAGGATCTCCAGGCCCACCGTGCCCTGTCCCGCGATGACGTCCGGGTGGTCGAAGGGGTGGATGAAGACGGCGCCGGTCTGCTCCGCGTACTCCTGGGCGGCGGCGAGCGTCTCGTCCACCACGTGCCCGTGCAGCCGCACCTCGGCCCCGTACTCGCGGGTCGCGGCGACCTTGGGCAGGGGCGCGCCGACCGGCATGAAGACCGTGGAGCGTACGCCGAGTAGTGACGATGCCAGTGCTACACCCTGCGCATGGTTTCCGGCGCTCGCGGCCACGACTCCGGCAGCGCGCTCGACGGGGCTGAGGCCCGAGATACGTACGTACGCGCCCCGCAGTTTGAAGGAGCCGGTGCGCTGGAGGTTCTCGCACTTGAGGTGGACCGGGGCGCCGACGAGTGAGCTCAGATGACGGCTGCCCTCCATTCCGGTCGTTCTGGCCACCCCCGACAACATCTTCTGCGCCCCCCGGACGTCGTCGAGGATGAGCGGAGGAAAGGGGCCTGACGTACGGAAGGTCATGACGGCAAGTCTTGCAGCTCGGAGCGGGCGGGACCGTCGCATCTCATGGCGGCCTGCGGTGGTGTCCATAGGTTTGTGCAGCGCTGGTACACGTTGCCCCGTGGCCGCGTACTCTGTCCCCCACCCATCCGACACCGCACGAAGAGAGCCCCCGGCCATGCCCCCTCAGGACATGACGACTGCTGCGTCTCCTTCCGGGGGCGCGACCCCCGGACATCCGGGAACGGACCACCTTCTCGATGCACTCCAGCACCAGGTGGCCGTCTTCGCCCGCCGTGCCGAGCAGACCCGCCTCGGCGGGGTCGGCCAGGTCCGCAACTCGATGGACCGGGCCGCCTATCTGCTGCTCAACCGGCTCGACGTGGAAGGCCCGATGGGCGTCAAGGCCCTGGCCGCGGGCATGGGGATCGACTCCTCCACGGTGACCCGGCAGGTCGCGCCGCTCGTGGACACCGGACTGGTCAAGCGCACCTCCCACCCGGAGGACGGGCGCGCCGTGGTGCTCCAGCTGTCACCGCGCGGTCAGGCCCGCCTGGACGAGGTCCGCGCCTCACGCCGTGAGCTGATGTCCCAGGTGACCGGCGACTGGAGCGAGGACGAGCGCGACACGTTCTGCGCCCTGCTGACCCGGTTCAACGCCTCCCTGGCCGCGCGGCAGGCCGCGCACCAGCCGGCGCAGGAGAACTGAGGGTCTTCCCGGCCTGTCCGCCCGGCCGTTCGGATCTACCCTGGAAGGGCCTGCACTCGCGAGAGTCGAGGAGGCCGTGATGACACGGAAGATCGCAGACTGCCGCAAGTATCCGAGCGTCTCCAACTGCTCACTCGCCATTTCGGGTGAGGAGGAAGAGGTCGTCCGGGCCGCCGCCGAACACGCGGTCTCGGTGCACGAGCACACCGACAGCCCGGAACTGCGCGAACAGATCCGGGGCACGCTTGAGGACGAGAAGGTCGCTGCCTGACCCCACGCCGTCCGGCGGCCGGGACGGTCCGTCCCGGCCGCCGAGCCGTGTCAGCCGAGCGCCTGCGTGAGGTCGGCCAGCAGGTCGTCGGCGTTCTCGATGCCGACCGAGAGCCGGACGAGGTCGGCGGGGACCTCCAGCGGGGAGCCCGCCGCGGAGGCGTGCGTCATGCGGCCGGGGTGCTCCAGGAGCGACTCCACGCCACCGAGGGACTCACCGAGCGTGAACAGCCGGGCGCGGTTGCAGACCTCGACCGCCGCCTCCTCGCCGCCGGCGACCCGGAAGGACACCATCCCGCCGAAGGCCTTCATCTGCTTCGCGGCGATCTCGTGCCCGGGGTGCTCCGGGAGCCCCGGGTAGAGGACCTGGGTCACCTTGGGGTGCCGGGTCAGCAGGTCGGCGACCTTGGCGGCGTTCTCGTCGTGGCGGTCCATGCGGACGGCGAGGGTCTTGATCCCGCGCAGCACCAGCCACGCGTCGAACGGTCCGGCGACGGCGCCCATCGCGTTCTGGTGGTACGCGAGTTCCTCGGCGAGCGCCGGGTCGCTGACGACGAGCGCGCCGCCCACGACGTCCGAGTGGCCGCCCATGTACTTGGTGGTGGAGTGCACCACGACGTCGGCGCCGAGCGAGAGGGGCTGCTGGAGGTAGGGGCTGGCGAAGGTGTTGTCGACGACGAGCCGGGCGCCCGCCTGCCGGGCCACGTCGGCGACGGCCGCGATGTCCGTGATGCCGAGCAGCGGGTTCGAGGGGGTCTCGACCCAGACGGCCTTGGTACGGGGGGTGATCGCCGCCCGCACCGCGCTCACGTCCGAGGTGTCGGCGACCGAGAACTCGACGCCCCAGCGCGAGGCGACCTTCGCGAACAGCCGGAACGTGCCGCCGTAGGCGTCGTTCGGGATGACCACGTGGTCGCCGGGCGTGAGGAGGGTGCGCAGGAGGCAGTCCTCCGCCGCGAGGCCGGACGCGAAGGCGAGCCCGCGGCGGCCGCCTTCCAGTGCCGCCAGGTTCTCCTCCAGGGCGGTACGCGTCGGGTTCGCGCTGCGGCTGTACTCGTATCCGCCGCGTAGTCCGCCGACGCCGTCCTGCTTGTACGTGGACACCTGGTAGATCGGCGGGACCACTGCGCCGGTGAGGGGATCCGCGGTGTTGCCGGCGTGGATCGCGAGGGTCTCGAAGCTGTGCTGGTCGCTCATGCGGCCCGAGCGTAGTTGGTCGGGCGGGTGGTTACGGGCCACTCGCCGCTCCGTTACGCGTCCGGGGACAATGGACCGCATGGAGATTCTGTGGTTCCTGCTCGCCGTGTGCATGCTCGTCGCCGTCGTGGGCCCCGTCCTGCTGCGACGCCGCGGCGGAATCCGGCAGGTCGCGCCCGGTTCACCCGACGCCGCCGACCCGGACACGTACGGTTTCGCGCGCCAGGAGGAGCTGGACGTCCGGATGCCCGGACCCGACCAGGACCTCCTGGACGTCCTGGACGTGGTGCAGGGCACCCAGAGCTGGAAGGCCGCCTCGCAACTGCTCGCGGGCACGCCCAAGGAGAGTGAGATCCGCTGGCAGCGGGTGCAGGCGTTCGCCGGCGCCGCCTCCCTCGAACTGTCCCGGCGGCCCGGTGAGGGCGGGGCGTGGCTCCGGGCGTGGCGGGCCGAGGCCCCGAAGGACGCGGGCGCCGCAGCCGTGCACGCGGAGTTCCTGGTGCAGCAGGCCTGGCGCACCGGCACCGTGGGCACGGACGACTTCCGGATCATCCTGGAGGAGGCGCGTACGGTCTGCGGCGAGGCGGCCCTGCTCGCCCCGGGCGACCCCGTGCCGTACATCGTGGAGCTGGCCGTGGCCCGCGGACTGGGCTACTCCCACGAGCAGTTCGACCAGGTGTGGGCGAAGATCATCGACCGTGCCCCCGCGCACATGGGAGCGCACATCGCGGCGCTGCACTTCTGGTGCGAGAAGTGGCACGGTTCGCGCGAGGAGGCCGACCGCTTCGCGACGACGGCCGCGGCCCGTGCCCCGCAGGGGTCGCTGCTCGCCGCCCTGCCGCTGTTCGCCGTGTACGAGCACCTGCCCGAGGTCAATCTGGTGCAGGGCTTCTACCGCGGCACCGTCGTGACGAAGGCGGTCGAGGGCGCGCTGTTCGCGGTGCACGCGGCCCGCGCGGACGACCCGGTGCTCGCGCACGTGCGGCACCTCCTGGTGATGTTCCTCGTCCGCATGGAGCGCTGGTCCGAGGCCATGCACCAGCTCGTCCACATCGACGGCCACGTGGGCGCGCTGCCCTGGACCCAGAACCCCGACCCGGCCGCCGAGTACACCGTGTACCGTGCGCTGGCCGTCGCGGGGTACGAGGCCAATGGCGGCAGCCCCGCGACCCTGCCCCACTGACCGGCTCGGCCCCGCTCTCCCCGGATTGGACAGGCACCCCCATGGCACGACTGATCCCGCTGATCCTGATAGGCCTCGCCGTCTTCTTCTGGCTGCGGGCGCGCAGGAAGACGGCCGCCTACATGGCCTCCTACGAGAACCCGCCCGGCGAGCACCGCGAACCTCCCGCCGGCGCGCCCGGCGAGCACCGCGAACCCCCGGCCGGCGCGCCCGGCGAGCACCGCGAGCCTCCGGCCCCCGCCGCCTGAGGCCGTGGAATCCACGGCACCCTCACGGTGTTGTACGGAGCGAATCCCGACCCCCGGAGGAGCCACCGCATGTTCCTGACCAACCGCACCCCGCAGCTCCCCACCCCCGAGGAGGCCCTCCGAGGCCGCCCCACCCCCGAATTCTCGGTGCCGTCCCGTCACACGGTCCTCGGCAACCCGCTGAGCGGCCCGTATCCGCAGGGTCTGGAGGTCGCCGACTTCGCGCTGGGCTGTTTCTGGGGCGCCGAGCGCAAGTTCTGGCAGACCGAGGGCGTCTGGACGACGCTCGTCGGCTACCAGGGCGGTTACACCGAGAACCCGTCGTACGAGGAGACCTGCTCGGGCCTGACGGGCCACACGGAGGCGGTCCGCGTGGTGTTCGACCCGAGGACCGTGAGCTACGCGGAGCTGCTCAAGCTCTTCTGGGAGTCCCACAACCCGACCCAGGGCTTCCGCCAGGGCAACGACGTGGGCACGCAGTACCGCTCGGCGCTGTACACCCACTCCGCCGAGCAGGCGGAGGCCGCGGAGGCGTCCCGGGAGGCATACCAGCAGGTGCTGACGGGCTCCGGCTTCGGCACGATCACCACGGAGATCCTTCCCGCCGAGGGCCGCACGTTCTGGCCCGCGGAGGCCTACCACCAGCAGTACCTCGACAAGAACCCCGACGGCTACTGCGGCATCGGGGGCACGGGAGCCACGCTGGAGTCCCCCTCGGAGACGAACTGGGGCCGCGCCTGCCCGACGGGCATCGCCCCGGCGCCGGGAGCCTGACCGCAGGTTCCCGGGCCGTCCGCCCGCACGCACGACGCGCACCGTCCCCGGCACCTCCTTGCCGGGGACGGTGCGCGTTCCGGTACGGCCCGTCGAGCGGCCGACGTTCACCTGGCCTCGCTCCGGCCACCGGTCGCGCCGGGTCCGGAGTCAAGGCGTTCTCCCAGGGCGTCTGGTCCCTCAGGCGCGGCGGGACACTGTCCCTGGTGGGGCCGCCGCCTGAGCAGTTCCCCTGGACATTTTCTCCACGGTGCTCTTCGGCCTGACGGTACGGGGCTCCATCGTGGGGACGCGGGCCGATCTGGCGGAGGCCGTCGACTTCTTCGCCCGCGGCCTGATCGACCCGACGTACACGCTCCGGCCGCTCACCGACGTCAACGCCGTGTTCGACGAGATGACCGCCGGAGAGATCGAGGGCCGTGTCGTCATGGACATGAGCGCCTGACGGCGGCGGTCCCTCCGGCCGGCCGGGGTCAGGCCGCCAGCCGGACCGCTCCCAGCGGCCCGCGGGCCGTGGTCGTACGGGACGGCGCGGTCCGGCGGACGAGATCCTCGTGGGCGAGAGACAGCACGTCCGCCAGCCCGAGCCCGAGGGAACGGGCCGCCGCCGCGAGTACCTCGGACGACGCCTCCTTGCGGCCGCGCTCGACCTCGGAGAGGTACGGCACGGAGATCCGGGCGGCCTCGGCCACGTCCTTGAGCGTCCGCTCCTGCGTGAGCCGCTCGCGGCGCAGGACGTCCCCGACGACGTCCCGCAACAGAGGCTCTCTGGCCGCGGGAGTTGGGCCCGCTGTGACGGGGACCGGACGCAGAGGGATGACGCGGGCCCGGTTCGATGCGTGGCTGCTCATCGCCCCAGCCTAGGAGCGGAGCGCCCGGCGCGGGTGGGGAACCCGATCCGCGCCGGGCGGATCTGCTGTCGGCAGAACGGTCGTCGTCCTGCGGTTTCGAGGACGCGTCACGGGGCCGGGTCGGGTCGGTGCGGCGTGCGGATGCCGTCGATGATGCGCGTCCAGTTGTCGCCTCCGTGTCCGTCGTCGATCGCACGCCGGTAGTGGTTCCGCACCGCCAGCGGGAGCGCGAGGTCCAGGCCGAGTGACCTGCTGGCCTCGACGATGTGGTCGGCCGTCGCACCCATCATGGTGACCGTGCTGAGGTCGCCGGGGTGTTCCCCGGCGTCCAGCGCGGCGCCGGGGCTGTCCTCGCCGGCCCGCAGGATGTCGCTGGTCGTGTCGGCCGTGGAGAGCAACTCCGGCAGCACCTCCCGCGCCTTCATCCCCGCGGCGCCCAGCATCGCGGTGGCGTGCATCAGTCCGGACAGCGTCGTGAGGAACACGGTGAGCTGCGCCTGGTACATCAGCTGGGCGAGGCCCGGGTCCTCGCCCAGGTACCTGGGTGTGCCGAGCAGGGCCAGGGCCTCCTGGTGGGTGCGCATGGTCTCGCCGGGGCCGCTGTAGTAGACGTAGGCGGCCTCGGTGCCGACCATCGGCGCGGGGACCATGACGCCTCCGGTGAGGAAGGCGGCACCGTGACCCGCCGCCCAGGCCGCCGCCTCCCGGGTCCGCTCGGGGGTGTCGGAGCTCAGGTTCACCAGGGTCCGGCCGGCGAGCGATCCGGTGGCACCGCCGAGGATGTCGTACATCGCCTGGTAGTCGGTGAGGCTGAGGAGCACGAGGTCACTCCTCTCGACCGCCTCGCCGGGTGTCGCCGCGAGCGTCGCGCCTTCGGCGACGAGGTCGTCGGCCCGGGCCGGGGTGCGGTTCCAGAGGGTGACTCGGTGGCCGGCGGCGAGAAGCGTGCGCGTCATCGCCCGGCCCATCGGGCCGAGCCCGATCACGGTGACAGCGGCGCTGCCCTGACTGGTGGTGAGGTTCTGTGGCTCGTTCACCCCTCCATCGTCGGTGGGCGTCACTACTCTCGGAAGTACCCACTATTTACTGCGGTACTTACCATCCAGTTAGGGGATCACCGATGGCCAAGGCGCCGAGATGCGGGCCTTACATCTGCGGCATCGACGCTGCGCTCGACGTGGTGAGCGGCAAGTGGAAGGGACTGATCCTGTGGGAACTCGACACCCATCGGGTGCGCCGCTTCAGTGAGTTGCGCCGAGGTCTGGCGGGAGTGAGCGAGAAGATGCTGACGCAGCACCTGCGCGAGATGGAGGAGGACGGCCTCGTGCACCGGAAGGTGTACGCCGAGGTGCCGCCGCGGGTCGAGTACTCCCTGACCGAGCACGGGCGCACGCTCAATCAGGCCCTGGAGCCGCTCGGGGCGTGGGGGACCGAGCGGACGCGTCGCGAACGGCTCGAAGCGATCGATGTGGCCGGGACCTCCCACGCCTGAGCTCGCCGCACTCCGGCGCCGGTGCACGCCGGAGGCCTCACGGGCCACGGGCCCGGTACGGACACGGTGTGTTCCGTACCGGGCCGGTGCGACGGCGGCGGGCAGCTGCCGCCGGCGGCTCAGCCGCCGATGTTGCTCTGCGGGCCGGCGTACTGCTTGAGCAGGGCGGGCACGTCCGCGGCCGGGTCCAGGCTGTAGCTGTAGTGGTCACCGGGCTTGAACGTCGTCCCGTTGGTCTGCTGCTTGCCGGTGCAGGAGACGCAGATGCTGCCGGTCTGGGTGAGGGACGCGGCGGTGGTGTCGACGTAGTAGGGGTTGGCGACGCTCTGGTAGTAGCTGTTCTCGATGACGGTCTTCGAGGCCCCGCGTGACAGGTTCCCGTACGAGGTCACGTTCTGCATGTAGTTGTTGTAGAGGTGCGCGAAGGCGACGTTGTCGATGCTGGGGTTGCGCTGGTTGGTGTCGTGGATCCAGTTGTGGTGGATGGTCATCCTGGCGGTGACGTTCTCCGTCCAGCCGATGCCGAAGGCCTTGTTCTGCTCACCCATGACGTTCCAGGAGACCGTCAGGTAGCTGGTGTCCTTGCGGCTGTCGATGAGCCCGTCGTTCATCCGCTCGATGCGGTTGTGGTCGATCCAGATGTGGTCGGCGGTGTCCATCTGGATGCCGTCGTAGTCGTAGTCCTTGTCGTCGGGGTCGTCCTCGGCCATCCGGGTGTCGCGGATGGTGAGGTTGCGGATGATGACGTTGTGGATGCCGGTGCCGAGGAAGAAGCCTCCGCCGACGATATGGCCCGAGGTGCCGACGCCGATGATCGTCTTGTCGGACTTGACCGGTATCTCGTGGCCGTACGGGCTGACCGTGATCGCGGCGGCCACCTTGATCACGTAGGGCGTGGCGGCGGTGGCGTACTTCACCAGGTCCGCGTAGTTCGTGACGGTGACGCTCGAGCCGGCCGCGCCGCCCGTGGTGCCGCCCCCGGTGGACGCGAAGCCGTCGGCCTTGTCGGACCAGGTGCGCCCGGAGACCGGCTTGAAGGCCCACTGCTTGTTGCTGTTGGCGGTGCACGTCTCCTGGATGACCGCCGCACCGCTGGCCGTCGAGGCGTCCTTGAGACTCATGCACAGACCGCTGTTCACGCTGACGACCTGGAACGTGTCCGTACCACTCGCCGTCAGCGTCCACTGCTGGTTCGTCTGACCGGCACACCCCCACTGCTGGAGCTGCACCCCGCTCACCTTCGAACCGTCCGGCACATCCACGCACTTACCGCTGCTCCGATTGACCAGCCGGTACTTCCCCGACCCGTCAGCCGTCAAAGAGAACTGCTGCCACGCCGCACCCTCCGTACAACCCCACTGCTGCAACAACGCACCGTTCGCCGACGACGCCCCCGGCACATCAATGCACTTCCCGCTCTTCTTCACCGCCAGCTGATACACACCCCCCGCCACCGGCAACGACGCCGCCCCCGCCGGAGCCGCCAGCCCACCGGCCAGGAGGGCTCCGACCACCACCAGCAGGGTCGCCAGCAGGGCACCGAGCCCCTTCGTACGCTTCCTGTGCTCACTCATCTCGAGTTCCTTCTCTCTGTCGTCACCATGGGTGTGCGGTGCGGCCGTGCTCATCGCACGGGGTTCCAGCCGTCCGTTCCGACCAGGTACTTCTGCGGGGTGTAGTTCGCGGCCTGCGCGTCCGTCAGCTGCGGGCGGTTGCCGTTGGCGGTGGCTCCGGCGCCTGTGTTGCGGTACTCGGAGAACCTGGCGTTCTTCCAGGAGTTGGTGGACATGTCCGTCCACGGCTGAGCGGTGGCCAGCGCCGAGGAGAGCGAGGACTCCCGGTACAGCACCTGGGCGTCCGGCCGCCACGGGCGCCCGAGCTGGGTCGTGTTCGAAGCCGCTCCCGTCACCGTCGACCGGTAGAAGAGGAAGCCGTACGTCTTCTCGGCGGGGGTGCTGGCCGCGGTGATCGGCCCGCCGGTGCTCCGCTTCTCGTGGATCGTGCAGGCGTGGAAGACGGCGGTCCCGCCGCCGTAGACGAAGTCCACGGTGCCTTCGACGTACGAGTCCACGATGTAGGCGCGCGCCTTGTCGTTGACCCGGAAGGTGTCCTGGTCGCCGAGGAGCCGCACGTCGTCCAGGACGGCCCTGTCCGCGTCGAGGTAGAGGGCGAGGGCCTGGTCCCCGGTGTCGGAGCTGTTCTCGTCGAAGTCGTTGGACAGCGTGAGGTTGGTGGCGCCGAAGTCGTGACCGAGCGCGACGAGGGTGGCGGAGCCGACGTGGCCGTGGTCGCCCGCGTTGCGGTTGTTGACGATCACGACGTCGTCCGGTGAGTCACCGAGGCCCTTCAGGCTGATGAAGGGCTTGTCGGCGGGGACGGTGACCTGCTCACGGTAGGTGCCGGGCTTGACGGTGATGGTGACGCGGCTCGCGTTCCCGCTGCCGACGGCGTTCACCGCTGCCTGCACGGTCCGGTAGGTGCCGGTGCCGTCGGCGGCGACGGTGGCAGGGCCGGTGGTCCCGACGGGCTTGAAGGCCCACTGCTTGTTGCTGTTGGCGGTGCACGTCTCCTGGATGATCGCGGCACCACTGGCCGTCGAGGCGTCCTTGAGACTCATGCACAGACCGCTGTTCACGCTGACGACCTGGAACGTGTCCGTACCGCTCGCCGTCAGCGTCCACTGCTGGTTCGTCTGACCGGCACACCCCCACTGCTGGAGCTGCACCCCGCTGACCTTCGAGTAGTCAGGCACATCGACGCACTTACCACTCGACCTGTTCACCAGCCGGTACTTCCCCGACCCGTCAGCCGTCAGCGTGAACTGCTGCCACGCCGCACCCTCCGTACAACCCCACTGCTGCAACAACGCACCGTTCGCCGGCGACGCCCCCGGCACGTCCACACACTTCCCGCTCTTCTTCACCGCCAGCTGATACACACCCCCCGCCACCGGCAACGACGCCGCCCCCGCCGGAGCCGCCAGCCCACCGGCCAGGACACCCCCCAGCACGATCGCGACGGCCGGCGCGCGCCGCCTTCTGTTCGGTTTCTCGGTCATCGTTCGCTCCTTCGGATGGGCCGGACGGTGCGGTGGTGTGAGCCGCAGTGCCCAGGTAGATGCGTGGGGCGGGTGTGGATGACAGAAATCCCGAAGAAACTTTTCCGCGACGAGGATCCGGGGCCGACGGGGCGGGTGCGCCGCAGGTGGCGGCGGTGGTGGAAGGGACAACTTCTTTACGACTCCCTGCCCTTGTGCCACGATGCCTGCCTCTGGGCCCCGGGTCGGCAGGTCCACGTCAGCAGCGACCCCGGTGACCGGCCCCGAAGCGAGTGAGGAGCCGTGGCGGGATGACGGACAGCGGGCCCGGCCGAGCGGTGCACGACACGCCGGGGCTGGTCGGTGACGCCCGGAGGGGCGACACCCGGGCCATGGAGGAACTCCTCGCCGCGCACCTGCCGTTGGTATACGGAATCGTCGGGCGGGCGCTCAACGGTCACGCGGATGTGGACGATCTCGTGCAGGAGGTCATGCTGCGGATCGTCCGCGCGCTGCCGTCACTGCGCGAGCCGGAGCGGTTCCGTTCGTGGGCGGTGGCCATCGCCTACCGGGAGGTGCAGCAGTACCAGCGGCGGGCGGCCCGCGACCGCTTCCACGGGCACGAGGTGGAGAACGTCGCGGACCCGCTCACGGACTTCGCCGAACGTACCGTGGCGGAGCTCGAACTCTCGGGCCAGCGCCGGGATCTGGCCCTCGCGGCCCGGTGGCTGGACGAGGACGACCGGCGGCTGCTCGCCCTGTGGTGGGAGGAGGAGGCCGGCCGCATCGCCCGTGCCGACGTCGCCCACGCCATCGGCCTGAACGCCCGGCACACCGCCGTACGGGTACGGCGCATGAAGCTGCGGCTGGAGGACGCCCGCACGGTGGTCCGCGCCCTGGCCGCCACGCCCCGCTGTCCCGGACTGGCCGATGCCGCGCGCGGCTGGGACGGGGGCACGGGCGCCCTCTGGCGCAAGCGGCTCACCCGCCATGTACGCGACTGCCCGCAGTGCGGGGCGCAGAGGACCGGCCTGGTCGCCCCGGAGAAACTGCTGCCGGGACTCGGCCTGCTGCCGGTGCCCGGCGGGCTGGCCGAGGGCGTACGCCACGCAGCGGAGGCTGCCTCCCTGCTCGGGCAGACGGCCACCGGCCGGGTCCACGATCTGCTGCACCACCTCACGGCCAAGTCCGTCGCGGCGTCGGCCGCGGCACTCGCCGTGGCGGCCGGGGCTCTGACCTATCCCGTGTGGCACTCCCCCGCACCCGCTCCGCGTGCGGCGCCCCCCGCCGTGAGCCGCCCCGCTCAGCCGGTGGTCCCGGTCCCCGCGAAGCCGTCCCGGACGCCAACCGCCTCGGCCTCGGCCTCGCCGTCCGCCGCCCCGACGGCGCGCGCCGAGCGCCGTACGGGCACGGCGATAGGGGTGACCAGCGCCGACATCTACCTCGCGCCCGACGGTTCGGACGACGGGGACGGCAGCCGGGCCCGCCCCTTCGCCACGCTGGCCAAGGCGGCGTCCGTCGTCCGCCCCGGCCAGACCATCGCGCTGCGCGGCGGGACCTACCGGCCTTCCGAGGAGACGTCCCTCACGACGGACGGTACGCCGGACCGGCGCATCACCCTCAGCAACTACCGGGGCGAGCGGCCGGTCATCGACGCCTCCGGGCTGCCGGCCTCCTCCTGGGCGATCACGCAGGCGGCGGACAACTGGACCGTGCAGGGCCTGGAGGTCCGGGGCTCGGCAAGCCACGCGTATGTGTGCAGCGGCTGCCGGAACACCGTCTTCCGTGGCTTGTCCATGCACGGCAACGCGGAGTCCGGGCTCACGTTGAGGGACGCGGGCACCGAGAACAACACCGTGCTGGACAGCGACTTCTACGCCAACGGGCCTAGCCGGGCGGGCGGGGTCGGCCTCGCGGTCAAGTTCGGTTCGGGCGGCGGGAACACGGTGAGCGGCTGCCGCGCGTACGGCAACGGGGCCGACGGGATCGACCTGGGCGGTTTCACCAGCCCGGTGACGGTGCGCGCCACCTGGTCCTACCGCAACGGCAACGGGTTCACCCTCGGCGGCGGCCACACCGCGGCCTCCGTCGCCCATGTGCTCGTCGACGACGCAGCCTGGGACAACGCCGGGCACGGCTTCAACGACGAAGGGAACCCGGGCGCGGTCCGCCTCACCCGCAACACCGCCTTCCGCAACGGCACGAACTTCCATCTGCCCACCGCCGCCGCCGTGCTGAGCTCCAACGCGGCGGTCGACAGCGGCGAAGGCCCGGACACCGTGCTCGCCGAGTCCTCCCGGTCCGACGGCAACACCTGGGACGGCGAGGGTGGTGGAGCGTCGATGTTCACCACCACCGACCCGTCCACCGCCGAGGGCGCGCGTCCGGCCGACGCGACACTGCCCCGTACCGCCTTCCTCACCCCGACCGGCTCCGCGCCGGGCGCCCGGATGACCCCCGCCGCCGCGTCCTGACCCGCGCCGGCGGGAGCGGTCCGGACGGCGCGGGCCGGACCGCGGCGGGAGGGGGTCGGACGGGCGGTGAGGGCAGGGGTCAGATCAGGCCCTGCGCCAGCATCGCGTCGGCGACGATCTCGAAGCCCGCGATGTTCGCGCCCACCACGTAGTTGCCGGGGCTGCCGTACTTCTCGGCGGTCGTGTGGCAGGAGTCGTGGATGTGGCGCATGATCTGCGCGAGGCGCTCCTCGGTGTGGGCGAAGGTCCAGGAGTCGCGGGAGGCGTTCTGCTGCATCTCCAGGGCGCTGGTGGCGACACCGCCCGCGTTGGCCGCCTTGCCGGGCGCGAAGGCCACGCCGGCCTCCTGGAGGACGTGGACGGCCGCGGGGGTGGTGGGCATGTTGGCGCCCTCGGCGACGGCCTTCACCCCGTTGCGTACGAGGGTGAGCGCGTCGGCCTCGTGCAGTTCGTTCTGGGTGGCGCAGGGCAGGGCCACGTCCACCGGGACGTTCCAGACGCCGGTCCCCGCGACGTAGCGCACATGGTCGCCGCCGCGCTCGGCGTACTCGGAGATCCGGCCGCGGCCGGTCTCCTTGATCTCCTTGAGCAGGGCGAGGTCGATGCCCTTCTCGTCCACGACGTAACCGCCCGAGTCGGAGCAGGTCACGACGGTCGCGCCGAGCTGCTGGGCCTTCTCGATCGCGTAGATGGCCACGTTGCCGGAGCCCGACACGGCGACGCGCTGGCCGTCGAGCGACTCGCCGCGCACGCGCAGCATCTCGGCGGTGAAGAGCACGCATCCGTATCCGGTCGCCTCGGTACGCGCCTGGGCTCCGCCCCAGCCGAGCCCCTTGCCGGTGAGCACGCCGGACTCGTAGCGGTTGGTGATCCGCTTGTACTGGCCGAAGAGGTAGCCGATCTCCCGGCCGCCGACGCCGATGTCACCCGCGGGCACGTCGGTGTACTCGCCCAGGTGACGGTGGAGTTCCGTCATGAACGACTGGCAGAAGCGCATGACCTCGGCGTCGGAGCGGCCCTTGGGGTCGAAGTCGGCCCCGCCCTTGCCGCCGCCGATCGGCATGCCGGTGAGGGCGTTCTTGAAGATCTGCTCGAAGCCGAGGAACTTCACGATGCCGAGGTTGACCGAGGGGTGGAAGCGCAGCCCGCCCTTGTAGGGGCCGAGCGAGCTGGAGAACTCGACGCGGAAGCCACGGTTGACGTGGATGTCGCCGGCGTCGTCCGACCACGGCACCCGGAAGATGAGCTGGCGCTCGGGCTCGCAGATCCGCTCGATGATCCGGGCGTCCACGAACTCCGGCCGCTGCGCCAGCACGGGGCCGAGGGTCTCGAGGACCTCGCGCACCGCCTGATGGAACTCGCCCTCGCCCTGGTTGCGCCGCAGGATCTCGGCGTAGAGCGGCTCGATGACCCGGCTCGCGGCGGTGTTCGGGGTGAGGGAGAGGGAGTCGGAACTGGCCGGCATCTGATCAAGACCTTCCGTGGGTGGGATCGTGCCCTTCGGCGCTCCCTGTCCCCGGAGGCGCCACCCGGTCCGTGCGGACCGTTGCACCCGGCAAGTCTCCCAGCACGGCCCGCGACGGTGCGGGCGACATCCGCGCAGTGGACGCGCTTGTTCACCACGTCCCTGGGGGTCCACGGGCCCGTTCGCCCGTTCCCGCCGGGGCGGACGGGCCTCACGGGCCCCGCGCGGCAGGGGCGCCCGGGTGGCGAACCTCACAGCCGCGGAAGGAGGGCCGTGAGGTCCGCGCCGCCGTGGTTCAGGCCGCCGCGTTCTCCGTGACGGTGACCTTGCCCTTGCGGATGGTCGCCACCCTCGGGGCCTTGCGGGCGAGTGAACTGTCGTGGGTGACCATCACGAAGGTGAGGCCGTGCTCCTTCCACAGCCCGTCGAGGAGTTCCATGATCTCGTCGCGCATGGACTCGTCGAGGTTGCCGGTCGGTTCGTCGGCGAGCAGCACCTTCGGCCGCTTGACCAGTGCCCTGGCGATCGCGACGCGCTGCTGCTGGCCGCCGGACATCTCGCTGGGCAGGTGGGTGGGCCGGTCACCGAGGCCGACCGACTCCAGGGCCTCGGCGGCACGTTCGCGGCGGGCCTTCGCACCGATGCCGAGCGGGACGAGCGCCGTCTCGACGTTCTCCTGCGCGGTGAGCGTCGGGATCAGGTTGAAGCTCTGGAAGACGAATCCGATGGACTCGGCCCGGACCTTGGTGAGCCGGGACTCGGGGAGCTTGGCCAGGTCGACACCGTCGAGTTCGATGGTGCCTGCGGTGGGCCGGTCCAGTCCGCCGAGCATCTGCAGGAGCGTGGACTTGCCCCCGCCGGTGGGGCCCTGGATGACGAGCCGTCCGCCGTCCTCGATGGTCAGGTCGACGCCCGCGAGCGCGTCGACGGGGGTCTTGCCGCGCATGTAGCGCTTGGTGACGCCCTTGAGCTGGTACACGTGTGGACTCCTGCTGTACGTACGGAGGGGAGGGGCGGGGCGGGGGTTATGCGACGCGGCGCAGCGCGTCGGCCGGCCGCAGCCGGGAGGCCCGCCAGCCGCCGAAGGCTCCCGCGATCAGTCCGCCCGCGACCGCCAGGCCGACGGCGACGAGGATGGTGCTGAGGGAGACCGGCGCGGTCAGGGCGATGTCGAGGGTCTTGGCCGCGGTCTGGCGGCCGGGGCCGCCGCCGCCCATCGGGCCGCCGCCGCCGCCCATGCCGCCGCCTCCGCCGCCCGTGGAGCCGAGCTGGGCGGTGAGGGTGGGGCTGATGGCGGTCACGGCGTAGGCGCCCGCGAGGCCGACGGCGATGCCCAGGACGCCGCCCATCAGTCCGTTGACGAGGGCCTCGCCGACGACCTGACGGGTGACGCGTCCGCTCTTCCAGCCGAGGGCCTTGAGGGTGCCGAACTCCCGGACGCGGCGGCTGACCGCGGAGGAGGTGAGCAGGCCGGCGACGAGGAACGCGGCGACCAGCACGGCGATGGAGAGCCACTTGCCGACGCTGGAGGCCAGGTCGGAGGCGGTGGAGAGGGAGCCGGAGACCGTGTCGGCCAGGTCGGCGGAGGTGGTGACCGTCGTGCCCGAGATGTTCTTCTGGATGGCGGCCTTGACGGTGTCGATCTGCTGCGAGTCGGCGGCCTGGACGTAGACCGTGGTGACCTTGTCCTTCGAGTCCGCGACGGTCTGCGCCTGCTTCAGCGGGATGTAGACGTTGGCTGCGGCGTCGCCGCTGTCCGCGGTGGAGACGCCGACGATCTTGTACGTGGTGCCGGAGATGGTGACGGTCTTGCCGACCGCGAGCTCCTTCTCCTTGGCGTAGGCGGAGTCGACGACCGCGACCTTGGCGTTCGTCTCGGTGGCCTTGAACGTCCGGCCCTTGGTGATCTTGGAGGAGGTCAGCGGGCCGAGGCCCTGCTGGGTGACGTCGGTGCCGTACACGGTGAAGGAGTTGACGTCGAAGGACGCGCCGCCGCCCTGGACCTCACCCTGCGCCTGGCCACCGCTGCCCTGGCCGCCGCCGGGTCCGCCCTGACCGGAGCCCGAGCTCTCGTCCTGCTTGAACTGGCCACGGGTGAACTGCCCGTCGACCTTCATGACCGTCAGGCTGAGCCCGCCGACCGCGTCCGCGACGCCGGTCTGCTTGCCGACCTTGTCGACGGTGCTGGCGGCCAGCGTCTGGAAGCCCTGGACCATGACCCGGTCGGTGCTCTGGGTCTCGTCCTCGTCGTCCTGGGCGTCGAATTCGAAGCGGGGCCGCTCGTTGCCGCCGGAGCCCTGGGCTGCCGCGGCCTTGGTCACCGTCATGTCGGTGCCCAGGCCGTACAGCGACTGGAGGACCTTGTCCTGGGCCTTGCTCATGCCCGAGGAGACGGAGCTGACGATGATGACCAGCGCAATACCGAGGGCGAGCCCCGAGGCGACGACGAGCGCCGCCTTTCTGCGGCGGCGCAGCTCGCGCCGGAGGTAGGTGAAGAACATGGCGCGAAGATATGGACCGGGTGTGATGAGGAGTTAAGTGCCCGATGAGAGCCGTATGAGAACGCGTACGCGGAAGGCGGCGGCACCCGGGTCGTACGGGTGCCGCCGCCTTCGGGCGGGGAGGGGTACCGGCTACGGGATCAGGAGCCGGCCGTCCACTCCGACCAGCTCATGTTCCAGCCGTTGAGGCCGTTGTCCGGGGCGATGGTCTTGTCCGGGGAGTTCTTGACGATGACCACGTCGCCGATCATGGAGTTGTCGTACAGCCAGGCGGCAGGGGTGTTGGGGTCGTCCGCGCCCTGGGTGTCGGACAGGCCGACACAGCCGTGGCTGGTGTTCGCGCTGCCGAAGATCGACTTGGCGCCCCAGTAGTTGCCGTGGATGAAGGTGCCCGACGTGGACAGCCGCATGGCGTGCGGCACGTCCTTGATGTCGTACTCGCCCTTGCCGTCGTCGTCCGTGAAGCCGACCGTCGCACCGTCCATGCGGGTCTCCTTGAACTTCTCGGAGATCACCATCTGGCCGTTGTACGTCGGGTTCTCGGAGGATCCCGCGGAGATCGGGATGGTCTTGACCGTCTTGCCGTCACGGGTGACGGTCATGGTCTTCGCCTTGGCGTCCACGGTCGAGACCTGGTTGCGGCCGATCTTGAAGGTGACCGTCTTCTGCTGCACACCCACGACGCCGTCGGCGCCCTCGACGCCGTCCAGCGCCAGCTTCAGCGTGACGGTGGAGCCGCCCTGCCAGTAGTCCTCGGGGCGCAGGTCGAGACGCTGGTTGTTGAACCAGTGGCCGACGACTTCCTGGCCGCTGCTCGACGTCACGGTGATGCCGTCCTGGACGGCCTGCTTGTTCGTGATCGCCTTGTTGAAGTTGATCGAGACGGGCATGCCCACGCCGACGGTGGAACCGTCCTCGGGGGTGAAGTTCCCGATGAAGCTGTTCTCGGGCGAGACCGTGGTGAAGGAGCTGTTGGCGTGCGCCTCACGGCCGTCCGAGTCGGCGGCGGTGGCGCTGATCTTGTACGTCGTCGAGCGCTCCAGCTGGCCGCTGGGCTTCCAGCTGGAACCGTCGGCGGCGAGGGTGCCCTCGACGGTGTCACCGGCCGACGTGGTCATGGTGACCTCGGTCAGCTTGCCCTTGGCGACGGTGACGATGGCCGCGTTGTTGATGCTCGCGTTGGTGGCACCGTTCTTCGGCGCGATCGTTATCTGCGCCTCCGACGCGTCCTTGGCGGCCGCCTCGTCCACCTGTGCCTGTGACGTCTTCGAGCTGTCGGCACTCGCGCCCGCGTTCGTACCGCCGTCGTCGCTGCAGGCCGAAAGCACCAGTACGCCGCCGAGCAGTGCGGACGCGGCCATGAGGCCCCTGCGCCGCTTGCTGTCCGTCATCACACGCTTCTCCATCGTTGCCGATTCCCCAAGATCCCCGGACAGGGTCGCCCGACGGCGATTCCCCGTCAATGTTCCAAGAACACCCCGACCGGGTGTTCCGTTCCACATCCGGCGTGGATGTGGGGAACACCACTGATCGACGCACCTGCGGGCGCGCCGGTTCCCGTCACCCCTGAGGAGGGCCCCAAGGGCGTCAGCGTTCCGTTTTCCCGCCGCCTTCTTCGTCGTCGGTCTCATTGTCCTCGATCCCGTAGTACGCCTCGTCGCCGTCCTCTCCGGCTGCCCAGTCCTCGGCGTCGGGGTCGTAGTCGATGGTCTCGCTGCTCCAGGAGGCCTGGGCGAGCTCGACGCCGGGCACCTGGCTGATCAGGTCGAACGGGTCGATCAGCGAGGCGAGGGCCTCCGCTCCGTCTTCCCTGACCGTCTCCTCGGCATGCGTGCGTTCCTCGGCCGACTCGTCGGCGGAGGCCCCGTCGGCGGTGAAGTCGGCGGCGATGCTCTCCAGCGCCGTTCCGGTCAGGGCGTCCGCGTCGCTGATCTCCAGCACCATCTCCACGCGAAGCCGAACAAATGAGGGTGTCTCCGAAGTGCTCATAGGCCGGAGCGTAAGGCCCCCGGGACCTGTGGGTTTCCTCCGACCCGCTGCTTTGCTTAGCATCGGCCCGGGGGGCTAACTGATGGCTGTCGCAAGGGGATCGATTCTGTGTCCATCGCTCGTCGCACGCTGCTGACCACCACAGCGGCAGGCACCCTGCTCTGCGCTCTCTGGTTCGTCCCCTCCGCGAAGGCGACCGACGGGACGGCCCCGCAGAGCAGTTCCACCGGCACGTCCGCCGGTACCACCGACCAGGCCCGACAGGCCTCCGCCGCAGGGGAGTTCACCTCGGGCGAGAGGCTCGCCGACACCGGGGCGGGCGTCGACACGACGCCGTACCTCATCGGCGGCACGGTCTCGCTGTGCGTCGGTGCGGGGTTCGTCGCGTTCTCGATGCGCCGGGGCACCGTACCGGGCACCGGTTTCTGAGCGCCGGAAGGGCTGCCGCGTCCACCCGGACGCGGCAGCCCTTCCGCGTGTGCGCGGCCTTCAGTCCAGCGGGCCGGTCACCGGCTCCACGGCCGCGATGAGCTTTCCCTCCCGTACGAAGGCGTCGGCCGCCGCCAGGTCCGGGGAGAGGAAGCGGTCCGGCCCGGGTCCCTGGACACCGGCCGCCCGCAGTGCCTCGATGACGGCGAGCGACGCGGGCCCGGGCGTCAGCCCCTCGGCGGCCCGCAGCTCCACGGCGCGGGTGGCCGCGTACAGCTCGACGGCGACGATCCGGGCGAGGGCGGTGACGGCGGTACGGAGCTTGCGCGCGGCCGACCAGCCCATGGAGACGTGGTCCTCCTGCATCGCGGAGGACGGGATCGAGTCGACGGAGGCCGGGGCCGCGAGCCGCTTCATCTCACTGACCAGCGCGGCCTGGGTGTACTGGGCGATCATCAGCCCGGAGTCGACCCCGGCGTCGTCGGCGAGGAACGGCGGCAGGCCGTGCGAGCGGTTCTTGTCCAGCAGCCGGTCGGTGCGGCGCTCGGTGATGGACCCGAGGTCGGCGGCGGCGATCGCCAGGAAGTCGAGGACGTACGCGACGGGCGCGCCGTGGAAGTTGCCGTTGGACTCGACCCGCCCGTCCGGGAGGACGACGGGGTTGTCGACCGCCGAGGCCAGTTCGCGGTCCGCGACGAGCCGCCCGTGCGCGAGGGTGTCGCGGCCGGCGCCGTTGACCTGGGGCGCGCAGCGCACGGAGTAGGCGTCCTGGACGCGGGGGGCGTCGTCCTGGTGGTGGCCGGTGAGGCCGGACCCGGCGAGCACCCGCAGCATGTTGCCGGCGGAGACACCCTGACCGGGGTGCGGGCGGATGGCGTGCAGCTCCGGGGCGAGGACCCGTTCCGTGCCGAGCAGCGCCTCCAGGGAGAGCGCGGCGGTGATGTCGGCGCTGGTGTAGAGGTCCTTCAGGTCCGCGAGAGCCATGACGAGCATCCCGAGCATGCCGTCGGTGCCGTTGAGGAGCGCCAGCCCTTCCTTCTCCCGCAGTTCGACGGGGGCGATGCCGTGCGCGGCCAGGAGCTCGGCGGCGGGGCGCACGACGCCGTCGGGGCCTTCCGCGTCCCCCTCCCCCATCAGAGTCAGCGCGCAGTGCGAGAGCGGAGCGAGGTCGCCCGAGCAGCCGAGCGAGCCGTATTCGTGGACGACGGGCGTGATGCCCGCGTTGAGGACGTCGGCCATGGTCTGCGCGACCTCCGGGCGTACGCCGGTGTGGCCGGAGGCGAGCGTCTTCAGCCGCAGGAACATCAGCGCCCGGACGACCTCGCGCTCGACGTGCGGGCCCATACCGGCGGCGTGCGAGCGGACGATGTTGCGCTGCAACTGGGCTCGCAGCCCGGGGCTGATGTGCCGGCTGGCCAGGGCGCCGAAGCCGGTGGAGACCCCGTAGACCGGCTCGGGCTTGGCGGCGAGGGCGTCGACGATCCCCCGCGCGGCGGAGAGCGCCTCGACGGCGGCTGCGGAGAGCTCGACCCGGGCACCCTGACGGGCCACGGCGATGACGTCCTCGGCGGTGGTACCGGACGTCCCCACCACGACTGTATGCATATCCATATTCAGAAGCCTACGGACTGAAACCCGCCATGTCACCAGTGGTTCCGGGCCTGGACCCTTACCGGTCTCCGCCCGGCGGGTTGCCGCGCAACCGCCGGCGGTCGTGGGCCGGCCGCGGCGGGGAGTCGGCGAGCCGGATGACGTCACCGTCGCGCCCCGCGACCACCGGCTTCCTGGAGTGCGCCGCCTTCGCCTGGTACTGCGCGGCGTCCGCCAGCCGGAAGAGCCTGCGCGCGGACTGGACCGGGCCGATGTCGTCACCCGTGGACGCGACCCCGCAGGCGACACCGTCACCGAGTTCCAGGGCGACCGCCCGGGCGCAGAGCTCCTCGGACACCCGCACGACGTCGTCCGCGGAGGGCCCCACGGTCAGCAGACAGAACTCGTCCCCGCCGAGGCGCGCGGACAGGGCGCCGGGGAGCATGGCGCCGCAGAGCGAGAGCACGGAGCCGAAACGTTCCAGCAGCCGGTCGCCGACGGCATGGCCGTGCGTGTCGTTGACCGCCTTCAGGCCGTTCAGATCGCAGACGGCCAGGCTGACCACGGCCCCCTCGGCGCGGTGCGCCTCCAGTGCCTCGTCGAGCCGGATGTCGACCGCCCTGCGGTTCGCGAGGCCCGTCAGCGGGTCGGTGAAGGCCAGCTTGCGCACCTCCTCCAGCCGCTCGGTCTGCGCGATGCCCGCCGCGACGACGGCGGCCAGCACGGTGGCGAAGTCCGCGTCGTCCCGGTCGAACACCGGGGCGCCGGCGGGGCGGGCGACGTACAGCTCGCCCCAGGCCCGGCCGTGCAGGACGATCGGCGCCACCACGCAGCAGCCCCGTCCGCGCCTGCGGAGCGCGGCCACCCGCTGATGGCAGAACGGCCGGGCGCCCCGGGCGGGCGCCCCCGGGGGCGGGCTGCCGTCGGCGGTCTCCACCCAGGCGTCGGGCTCGCCGCCGCCCGCCCAGCGCTCGTGCAGGAACTCGGTGATCTCGGGGAACTGGTGCACGGGGTAGGCCTCACCCTCGGGGAACTCCTCCTCCCCCTCGGCCCGCTCGCCCGCGTTCACCAGCACGCGCAGCCTGCCCTGCTCCCGCTCCCACACGGAGAGGGCGGCGAAGCTGCCGCCGAGCGCCTCGCACGCCCCCGCCGCCGCAGCACGCCAGGACTCACGCGGGGTGTAGGCCGCCGCCATCGCCTGCGCCAGCGCCACCACGGCGCGCAGCCGTACGTCATCACCGCCCATTGCCCCAGCTTAGGTAGGTTCGGCGGAATGTGATCAGTCGGCAGCGCTGACGATCTTCAGGCGTCACTCGCCGGGCCAGCTGGGCGTCCGTTTCTCGTTGAACGCCGCCACGCCCTCGGCCCGGTCCCCGGAGAAGGCCACCGACCTCCAGGCCGCGTCCTCCACCTCCAGACCGGCCCGCAGGTCCAGGCCCTGCCCCAGTCGCAGGGCCTTCTTGGCGGCCCGGAGCCCCACGGGTGAGTTGGCCGCGATCCGGCCCGCCAGGGCCAGAGCGGCCTCCCGGTCCCCGCCGGCCTCGACCAGCTCGTCGACCAGGCCCAGCTCACGCGCCTCGGCCGCCTCCACGCGGCGGGCGCTGAAGACCAGCTCGGCCGCGCGCGCCGCGCCGACCCGGCGGGGCAGCAGCTGCGTACCGCCACCGCCCGGGATGACCCCGACGGACACCTCGGGGAGCCCGACCACCGCCGTGCGGTCGGCCACGATCACGTCGCAGGCCAGCGCCAGCTCGAAGCCGCCACCGAGGGCGAATCCGTGCACCGCGGCGACCGCCGGCATCGGCAGCTCCAGCACGCCCGTGTACGCGGCCCGGGCGGTGGGCCGCTGCCGGACGAGTTCCGCGTCGCTGAAGGAGTTGCGCTCCTTGAGGTCCGCACCGACACAGAAGGCCCGGTCGTGGCTGGAGGTGAGCACCGTCACCCGCACAACCGGGTCGGCGGCGAGCGCGTCGCACGCCTCGGCGAGGGCCCGCGCCATGGCGGTGCTCACGGCGTTCATCGCCTTCGGGCGGTCGAGCACCAGCTCGGCCACGTGCTCCTGGCCCTCGTGACGCCTCACGACGACGAACTCCCCGAACCTCTGCTCGGACGCGACACCCATGACTGCACCCCTCCGGTTAACGAGCGTTACCAGGGGGATCCTAGGCGTGGCCGCGCCACCGGGACAGTGCCGCGGCGCGGCACCGGCTCGGCCGGGACACGGGACCGCTCAGGCCCGGGCAGCCGTTCGAGGGCGGCCGGGGCAGGAGCGGGCCGGGACACGGGACCGCTCAGGCCCGGGCACCCGCTCAGGGGCGGCCGGGGCAGGGGCCGGCCGGCGCACGAAACCGCTCAGGCCCGGGCACCCGCTCAGGGGCGGCCGGGGCAGGGGCCGTCGGGGGACACGGGACCCCTCAGGCCGGCCGGGCACCCGCTCGGGGGCGGCGGGGGCAGCGGCGGCCGGAGCCGGGCGGGCCGGGCGCGGTCAGGTGGCGGGCTTGCCCCGGCGGGCCAGGAGCCACGGCTCCACCACGCCCAGCCCGCGCACCGGCCGCTGCCACATCGGCTGCAGCCCGAAGCGGTACGTCGGCAGCGGCGGTTCCTCGTCCGGCGCCCGGCCCTCCTTCTCCGCCAGCCGCACCCGCTCCGCCGCCGCCGCGGCCTCCTCGGCCGCCTGCGCCTCGGAGGCCGGGGCGTCGCCGTTCCTGATCAGCTCCTCGGCGAAGGCCCCGTCGACCAGCACCGCGTCCTTGGGCGCTATCGACGTGAGCCGGCTGGCCAGATTCACCGTCGTACCGAACACGTCGCCCATGCGCGTCGTGACCGTGCCGAACGCGATGCCCACCCGCAGCGCGGGCATCGTGGTGTCCTGGGACATCGCCTCGACCAGCCGGAGCGCTATCTCGCCCGCCGTGCCCGCGTCGTCCGCCGCGAAGAGCACCTCGTCGCCCAGGGTCTTGATGAGCCGTCCGCCGTGCGCGGCGACCAGGTCGGCCGAGGTCGTCTCGAAGGACTCGACCAGCTCACCGAGCTCCTCCTCCTCCAGCCGCCGGGTCAGCCGGGTGAAGCCCACGAGGTCGGCGAAGCCCACGGCGAGCCGTCGGTCTACCATCTCTTCGTCGTCCCCGGTCTGCACGACCCGGCCCGTCGCCGCGGCCAGCTGGCGCCGCCACACGTACACCAGGAACTCCTGCAGCTCGGGCAGGAGCAGCTCGATCAGCGGATACGTGACCTCGGTGCGGGTCATGCCCGGCTCGGGAGGCTCGGTCAGCCCCGCCAGGAAGGAGTCGATCTGCCACTCGGCGAGCCGGGCCGTGGTCTGGCCGGTGGACCGGGCCACCTGGATCGCCATCGGCTCACTGAGCAGTCCGGCCTCGACGAGACCGGCGAGGCGCCGCAGCGCCAGCACGTCGGCCTCGGTGAGGGCCTTGGCCTGCCCGATGTCGGCGAACCCCATGGCCCGCCAGAACCGGGAGGCCAGGTCCATGGAGACCCCGGCGGTCCTGGCCGCCTGGAACGGCGTGTAGCGGCGGTCGGCCCCCAGGATCAGGGCCTCCAGCCGGATCGCGAGAGGGTCGTCGGTCGGTTCGGCCGTGTGGTCGACCTCGTGATGCGGTGTCGAGTGGACCGACGGCCCCGACGAGGGCTCCGCGCCGTCGTCGGAGTTCGTGTCGTCGACGGTCACCGGCCGCCTCCTGCCCGTTCCCTGCGCACTGCCCTGCCGATCTGTCGCTGGATCGCCTCAACGATACGGCAGGTGTGCCCTGGCTCACGTCCCCGGTGACATGGTTACGGGTCCGTCATACGTGACATCACCCGTATGTGCGGCCGCACACGCACGAGCGCCGGATCAGGTGAGTCCGCCCTCCTCCCCGCGCAGGTGGACGATGTCTCCGGCCGACACCGGCTCCTGGAGTCCGTCGCCCGTGGCCAGCACCAGCCGCCCGTCGCCGTCGATCGCGACGGCCTCGCCGACGACGGACCGGTCGCCGGGCAGCTCGGCCCGCACCGTGCGGTCCAGCGTGGCGCAGCCCGCCGCGTAGGCGGCCTGGAGCCCGCTCTCGGCGGCGTCGCCGTTCGCGTCGCGCCACTGCCCGTACCACTGTTCGAGTGAACGCAGTACGGCCCGCAGCAGGGTCTCGCGGTCGGTGGAGACCGCTCCGGCGAGCGCCAGCGAACCGGCGTGGGGGGCCGGCAGCTCGGCCGCGCGCAGCGAGACGTTGAGGCCGATGCCGATGACGACGCCCTCTCCCGCGCGCTCGGCGAGGATGCCGCCGGTCTTGCGCTCGGTGCCGGCGATGGTCACCAGGAGGTCGTTGGGCCATTTCAGTGCCATGTCGACGCCCGCCGACTGCGCGAGGCCCGTCGCGGCGGCGACACCGGCGAGCAGCGGCAGCCAGCCCCACCGCTCGACGGGTACGCCGCCGGGGGTCAGGTAGACGGAGAGGAAGATGCCCGAGCGTGGCGGCGCCGTCCAGCTCCGGTCGAGACGTCCGCGCCCCGCGGTCTGCTCCTCCGCGACCAGCACCGTGCCCTCCGCGAGCCCGCCGCCCGCCGCCCGTGCCGCGAGGTCGGAGTTGGTGGAGCCGGTCGTCTCGACGACGTCCAGCGAGGTCCACAGCCCGTCCGGTCTCAGCAGCCCGCGGCGGAGCGCCGCGACGTTCAGAGGCGGCCTGTCGAGGTCCGACCAGCGGTTGTGTGGCGCATCGGGAGGAGTCATGCAACCCACATTAGGTGTGGCCAACGACGCACTGCCGAACCGTATCCGCGCCGATACGCTACGGATCAGTAGCTAACACCAGCCGACGAGCAGGTAGCCGTCGAGCCCATACCGGTCCAGCGCGTCACTTGATGTACCGGATGTACCAGCCGTCCCCGTGACCAGGCAGGGAGCCGCCACCCGATGTCCGAGCCGCAGAGCGACATCCACACCACCGCGGGAAAGATCGCGGACCTGCAGCGCCGTATTGACGAGGCCACACACGCAGGTTCCGCCCGTGCCGTCGAAAAGCAGCACGCAAAGGGCAAGTTGACCGCCCGTGAGCGCGTCGAGCTCCTGCTCGACGAGGGTTCCTTCGTGGAACTCGACGAGTTCGCGCGGCACCGGTCCACCAATTTCGGCATCGAGAAGAACCGCCCGTACGGAGACGGTGTCGTCACCGGCTACGGCACGGTCGACGGCCGTCCCGTGTGCGTGTACTCGCAGGACTTCACGATCTTCGGCGGCTCGCTGGGCGAGGTCTACGGCGAGAAGATCGTCAAGGTCATGGACTTCGCGATGAAGACCGGCTGCCCTGTCATCGGCATCAACGACGGCGGCGGCGCCCGCATCCAGGAGGGTGTGGCCGCGCTCGGCCTGTTCGCCGAGATCTTCCGCCGGAACGTGCACGCGTCGGGCGTGGTCCCGCAGATCTCCCTGATCGTCGGGCCGTGTGCCGGCGGAGCCGTCTACTCCCCCGCGATCACCGACTTCACGGTGATGGTCGACCAGACCTCGCACATGTTCATCACCGGGCCCGACGTCATCAAGACGGTCACCGGTGAGGACGTCGGTTTCGAGGAGCTGGGCGGCGCCCGTACCCACAACACCACGTCCGGCGTGGCCCACCACATGGCGGGCGACGAGAAGGACGCCATCGAGTACGTCAAGTCCCTGCTCTCCTACCTCCCGTCGAACAACCTCTCGGAGGCCCCGGCCTTCCCGGAGGAGGCCGACCTGGAGACCACGGACGAGGACCGCGAGCTCGACACCCTCATCCCGGACTCGGCGAACCAGCCGTACGACATGCACACCGCGATCGAGCACGTGCTCGACGACGGGGAGTTCCTGGAGACCCAGGCCCTGTTCGCGCCGAACATCATCACGGGCTTCGGGCGCGTCGAGGGCTACCCGGTCGGCATCGTCGCCAACCAGCCGATGCAGTTCGCCGGCTGTCTGGACATCGACGCGAGCGAGAAGGCCGCACGCTTCGTCCGCACGTGCGACGCCTTCAACGTGCCGGTGCTCACCTTCGTCGACGTGCCCGGCTTCCTGCCCGGCGTCGACCAGGAGTACGGCGGCATCATCCGCCGGGGCGCCAAGCTGATCTACGCGTACGCCGAGGCGACCGTCCCGCTGATCACCGTGATCACCCGCAAGGCCTTCGGCGGCGCGTACGACGTCATGGGGTCCAAGCACCTGGGCGCCGACCTGAACCTCGCCTGGCCGACCGCGCAGATCGCGGTCATGGGCGCGCAGGGCGCGGTGAACATCCTGCACCGCCGCACCATCGCCGCCGCCGACGATCCGGACGCCACCCGCGCCGAGCTGATGGCCGACTACGAGGACGCGCTGCTCAACCCGTACGTCGCGGCCGAGCGCGGTTACGTCGACGCGGTGATCATGCCGTCCGACACCCGGGCGCACCTCGTGAAGGGCCTGCGCCAGCTGCGCACGAAGCGCGAGTCGCTGCCGCCCAAGAAGCACGGCAACATCCCCCTCTAACCACCGGGAGTCACCATGATCAAGGTCGTACGGGGCAATCCGACCCCGGAGGAGCTGGCCGCCGCCCTCGCCGTGGTCCGGGCGCGCGCCGCCGCGGTGGCCGTCATGCCGTCGGGGGCCCCGATGCCCCCCGAGGAGTGGTCGGACCCGGGGCGGATCGCCCGCCGGGGCGCGCTGCGTCCGGGTCCCCGCTCCTGGGCGCGGACGTACTGGCCGTCCTGAGGCGGAGCAGGTGAGCGGCGCTTGAGTACGCGTACTCAGGCGCCGCAGCCGTCTCCGGAGCACCATCGGATGCATGCTGTGGTCCGACCCCGAGAACAAGCCCCCCAAGGAACTGCGTGACGCCCAGGACATGATGCGGCGCGCGGGGTTGCTGCTCGCGCTCGCCATGGTCGTGGCGATGTTCGTCCTGGGCATCCGCTGAGACGCCCGGCCCCGCCTACGATGGCCGGTATGACTGATCAGCGCCGCCTCGTGCTCGCCTCCGCGTCCCCCGCCCGCCTCGGCCTCCTGCGCCAGGCCGGTTTCGCCCCCGAGGTGATCGTCAGCGGTGTCGACGAGGACGCGCTCACCGCACCGACCCCGGCCGAGCTGGCGCTCGTCCTGGCCGAGGCCAAGGCCGCCGCTGTGGCGGCCCGTCCCGAGGCCGCGGGGGCGCTGGTCATCGGGTGCGACTCGGTGCTGGAGCTGGACGGCGAGGCGCTCGGCAAGCCCGCCGACGCCGAAGAGGCCACCGCCCGCTGGAAGTCCATGCGCGGCCGCTCGGGGGTCCTGCGGACGGGGCACAGCGTCGTCGACACGGCGACCGGCCGCACGGCGTCCGAGACGGCGTCCACCGTCGTCAGGTTCGGCGAGCCCACCGACGCCGAGGTGGCGGCCTACGTCGCCTCGGGAGAGCCCCTCCACGTCGCCGGTGCGTTCACCCTGGACGGCCGCTCGGCGCCGTTCGTCGAGGCGATCGAGGGCAGCCACGGGAACGTCATCGGGCTCTCGCTGCCGCTGCTGCGCCGGCTCCTGGGGGAACTGGGCTTCTCCGTCACCGACTTGTGGGTCTGATCGCACTTCTGCAGGAAGCGGAAGGCGGCCCGGCCCGAGGTCCGGTCACACCGGGGCCGGAGCCCCTTCGGTTCCGGCCGTGCCGGTCCCGCCGGCCTCCGGCTCACCGCGCTCGTACATCACCAGGGTCAGCACGATCAGCGCCAGGACGGCCATCAGGAACCCGAAGGCCGTCCAGCCGATCAGACCGACCGCCAGGGCGCCCAGCACGCCGTGCACCACCGCACAGGCGATGAGGGCGATCCTCCCGAAGCGGCCCGGGGCGCGGTCGCGTATCCCGGCCAGCAGGGGTATCAGCCCGCAGAGGACCAGCAGGACGCCGGACGCCCCGCCCATCACCCACGTGCCGGTGACCATGGCATCCGGGTCCATCCCGGCCAGCGACATGCTCTGGTTGCCGGCGACCGTCGCGAGGACGCCGTTGACGGCCACGATGCCCACGGCCTCCACGAACAGAACGACCGCGGTCACGAACGCCACCGGTCTGCGCACCACGGCGCCACCCCCTGTTACCTGTAGTACGTGCGATGACGCGGACCCTACTAACGGGTAATGCATCGGACAAGGGGTCACGTACGGATGGCGCCGCCCCCGGGCGTGCCGCAAAGATTCCCTGGGCCGTTCGTAGGGAGTCCACAAAGAAACGCCGCGCGGCGTTGACCGTCCGGACAGAGACTTGGGCCACACTTCGTGGCTACTGTGCGGTTGAGGATCCCGGCGTACCGTGGTGCGACAAGGGATTTTGCGACTCGAGGAATCCTCGAATCACACTCCGTGTGGGCAAGTTCACTATTGGGGACGGGTCGTACGGCCGTGTCGGTAGTCCCTAAACTCAGCTTGTTCTCAAGGAGGGAGTCATCGTGCGCAAGGTGCTCATCGCCAACCGTGGCGAAATCGCTGTCCGCGTTGCTCGGGCTTGCCGGGATGCCGGAATCGCGAGCGTAGCCGTCTACGCCGATCCGGACCGGGATGCTCTGCATGTGCGCGCGGCCGACGAGGCGTTCGCTCTGGGCGGTGACACCCCGGCCGCCAGCTATCTGGACATGGCCAAGGTGCTCCAGGCCGCCAAGGATTCAGGGGCGGACGCGATCCACCCCGGTTACGGCTTCCTCTCGGAGAACGCGGAGTTCGCCCAGGCCGTACTGGACGCCGGCCTGACGTGGATCGGCCCGCCCCCGCAGGCGATCCGGGACCTCGGCGACAAGGTGGCCGCCCGTCACATCGCGCAGCGCGCGGGTGCCCCGCTGGTGGCCGGCACGCCGGACCCGGTGAGCGGCTCGGCCGAGGTCGTGGAGTTCGCCGAGAAGAACGGGCTGCCGATCGCGATCAAGGCCGCCTTCGGCGGTGGCGGTCGCGGCCTGAAGGTGGCCCGCACGCTGGAGGAGATCCCGGAGCTGTACGACTCCGCGGTCCGCGAGGCCGTCGCGGCGTTCGGCCGGGGCGAGTGCTTCGTCGAGCGTTACCTCGACAAGCCGCGTCACGTGGAGACCCAGTGCCTGGCCGACTCCCACGGCAACGTGGTCGTCGTGTCCACCCGTGACTGCTCGCTCCAGCGCCGCCACCAGAAGCTGGTCGAGGAGGCGCCCGCGCCGTTCCTGAGCGACGAGCAGAACGCGGAGCTGTACGCCGCCTCGAAGGCGATCCTGAAGGAGGCCGGCTACGTCGGCGCCGGCACGGTCGAGTTCCTGGTCGGCCTGGACGGCACGATCTCCTTCCTGGAGGTCAACACCCGTCTCCAGGTCGAGCACCCGGTCACCGAGGAGGTCTCCGGCCTCGACCTGGTGCGCGAGATGTTCCGCATCGCCGACGGCGAGGAGCTCGGCTACGGCGACCCGGCCGTCCGCGGCCACTCGTTCGAGTTCCGGATCAACGGCGAGGACCCGGGCCGCGGCTTCCTGCCGGCCCCCGGCACCGTCACCTCCTTCGCCCCGCCGACCGGCCCGGGTGTCCGGCTGGACGCGGGTGTCGAGACGGGTTCGGTCATCGGCCCGGCCTGGGACTCCCTGCTGGCCAAGCTGATCGTGACCGGCGCGACCCGCGAGCAGGCGCTGCAGCGCGCGGCGCGTGCGCTGGCCGAGTTCCAGGTGGAGGGCATGGCCACGGCCATCCCGTTCCACCGCGCGGTCGTGGTCGACCCGGCGTTCACCTCGGACCCGTTCCGGGTGCACACCCGGTGGATCGAGACGGAGTTCGTCAACGAGATCAAGCCGTTCACGGTGCCCGCGGATCAGGAGGCGGACGAGGAGTCCGGCCGCGAGACCGTCGTCGTCGAGGTCGGCGGCAAGCGCCTGGAGGTCTCGCTGCCCTCCTCGCTCGGCATGAGCCTGGCGCGTACGGGCCTGGCGGCCGGTGCGAAGCCGAAGCGCCGCGCGGCGAAGAAGGCGGGTTCCGCCGCCTCGGGTGACACCCTCGCCTCTCCGATGCAGGGCACGATCGTGAAGATCGCTGTCGAGGAGGGCCAGGAGGTCAAGGAGGGCGACCTCGTCGTCGTACTCGAAGCGATGAAGATGGAGCAGCCCCTCAACGCCCACCGCTCCGGCACGGTGAAGGGTCTGTCCGCGGAGGTCGGCACGTCGGTCTCGTCCGGCGCGGTGATCTGCGAGATCAAGGACTGAGCGCACGTTCTTCCGCACTGGGGGCCCGGCATCCGCCGGGCCCCCAGTGGCATCCTGGGACGCGAAGCGGACTTCAGGAGGACAGCGCGATGGCGATGAGCACGGCAGCGACACCGGCCCGGCCCATGCGCGCCGACGCACGCCGCAACTACGACCGGCTGCTGACGGAGGCGCGCGCGTCCTTCGCGGCGCACGGCACGGACGCTTCGCTGGAGGACGTCGCACGGCGGGCGGGCGTCGGCATCGGCACGCTCTACCGGCACTTCCCGAACCGCGAGGCCCTGATGAACGCGGTGTTCCAGGAGGCCCTGACCGCGCTGCTCGCACGTTCCCGGGAGCTGGAGCGGGCCGAGCGGCCGTGCACGGCCCTGGTGGAGTGGCTGGGCGCGATCGTGACCCACGCCGGCGAGTACCGGGGCCTGGCGCAGGCACTGATGTCGGCTTCGGGCAACGAGACGTCCGCCCTGACGCCGTGCCATGTGCCGCTCCGTCAGGCGGGTGCGCGGCTGCTGGCCCGAGCACAGTCGAGCGGCTCGGTGCGTGCGGATGTGTCGGTCGACGACCTGCTGCAACTGACGAACGCGATCGCCCTGGCGGCTGAGCAGACCCCGGCGGACCCTGATCTGGCCGACCGCCTGCTCCGGCTGACCCTGCGCGGCCTGAAGGCCGATCCGGCCGCACCGGGCAACGGCTGAGGCTCCGCCACACCCTTACGCTTCGCGTCCGGGGCTCACGCCCCGGACCCGGTCTCCGGTCCGGCCTGATCCGGACGGGAGACGCTTACCGGCGCCGCAGGTCCGCGACGCGTCCCACCGGGCCGTCCGCCAGCGCCGCCGCGCTCCGCAGCTGCGGGCCGAGGCCTCCGGGCCCGCCGTGGCCCCCCTGGGTGCGCCGCTGCCCCGGCAGCGGCATGTCCTGCCGGGGCTGACGTCCGGGCGGCAGGGGCTCCCCCGCCTGGGACTCCGTGTCGGGTCCCGCCACGGTGATCTCCACGCCCTGGTCGGCGAGCGCCTGGAGCTCCGTGGCCGCACGCTCGTCATGGGCGGGCGGCTCGTCCGTCACCAGACGGGTGATCAGTTCCGTGGGCACGGTCTGGAACATGGTGTCGGAGCCCAGCTTCGTGTGGTCCGCCAGGACCACGACCTCCGCCGCGGCCTGCACCAGCGCCCGGTCCACGCTCGCCGAGAGCATGTTGGACGTGGACAGTCCGCGCTCGGCGGTCAGCCCGCTCCCGGAGATGAACGCCCGGGAGACCCGCAGCCCTTGGAGGGACTGCTCGGCCCCGCTGCCGACCAGCGCGTAGTTGCTCCCGCGCAGGGTGCCTCCGGTCATCACCACCTCCACCCGGTTGGCATGGGCCAGCGCCTGGGCGACCAGCAGCGAGTTGGTGACCACGGTCAGACCGGGCACCCGCGCGAGCCGGCGGGCCAGCTCCTGCGTGGTCGTTCCGGCGCCGACCACGATGGCCTCGCCCTCACCGACCAGCCCTGCCGCCAGGTCGGCGATGGCCGTCTTCTCCGCGGTCGAGAGATGGGATTTCTGCGGAAAGCCGGACTCCCGCGTAAAACCGCCCGGCAAGACCGCACCGCCGTGCCGGCGGTCGAGGAGTCCTTCTGCCTCCAGTGCCCGCACGTCCCGCCGTACGGTCACTTCGGAGGTCTGGACGACGCGGGCGAGCTCACGGAGCGATACCGCCCCGTTGGCGCGCACCATTTCGAGGATCAATTGACGACGTTCTGCAGCGAACACGAAACTGACAGTAACCTGGCCGTAGGTTGCTTTTCAGCAGTTTGCGCCGAATAACAGAAGTTGCACATGGAAGGGGCCCCCTGGTGATATAGGGGGCCCCTTCGTCGTCGGAACGGCCGGCGTTACGCCTCGCCCGCGCTCTTCCTGGTGTGCAACTGCCGGGCCACCTCGGCGATCGAGCCGGAGAGGGACGGGTACACGGTGAAGGCGTTGGCGATCTGCTCGACCGTCAGGTTGTTGTCGACGGCGAGCGAGATCGGGTGGATCAGCTCGCTGGCCCGCGGCGCGACGACGCAGCCGCCGACCACGATGCCGGTACCGGGCCGGCAGAAGATCTTGACGAAGCCGTCCCGGATGCCCTGCATCTTGGCGCGCGGGTTGCGCAGGAGAGGCAGCTTCACGACACGGGCGTCGATCTTGCCGGAGTCGACGTCGGCCTGGCTGTAACCGACGGTGGCGATCTCGGGGTCGGTGAAGACGTTCGCGGAGACGGTCTTCAGGTTCAGCGGCGCCACGGCGTCGCCGAGGAAGTGGTACATCGCGATCCGGCCCTGCATCGCGGCCACGGAGGCCAGGGCGAAGATCCCGGTGACGTCACCGGCCGCGTACACCCCCGGGGCGCTGGTGCGCGAGACCCGGTCGGTGCGGATGTGGCCGGACTCCTTGAGCAGGACCCCGGCCTCCTCCAGGCCCATGCCCGCGGTGTTCGGGATCGCGCCGACCGCCATCAGGCAGTGGGTGCCGGAGATGACGCGGCCGTCCGCCAGCGTCACCTCGACACGGTCGCCGACGCGCTTGGCGGACTGGGCGCGGGAGCGGGCCATGACGTTCATGCCGCGGCGCCGGAAGACGTCCTCCAGGACGGCGGCCGCGTCCGGGTCCTCACCCGGCAGCACGCGGTCACGGGAGGAGACGAGGGTCACCCGCGAGCCGAGCGCCTGGTAGGCGCCGGCGAACTCGGCGCCGGTGACACCGGAGCCGACCACGATGAGCTCCTCGGGGAGCTCGTCCAGGTCGTAGACCTGGGTCCAGTTGAGGATGCGCTCGCCGTCGGGCTGGGCGTCCGGGATCTCCCGGGGGTGGCCACCGGTCGCTATCAGCACGGCGTCGGCGGTGAGCCGCTCCTCGGTGCCGTCGGCCGCGGTCACCACGACCTGGCGGGACCCGTCGGCGGCCTGGAGCCCGTCGAGCCTGCCGCGACCGCGCACGACCCGGGCGCCGGCCCGGGTGACCGAGGCGGTGATGTCGTGGGACTGGGCGAGAGCGAGACGCTTGACACGCCGGTTGACCTTGCCGAGGTCCACGCCGACGACCCGCGCCGCCTGCTCCAGGTGCGGGGTGTCGTCCGCGACGATGATGCCGAGCTCCTCGTAGGAGGAGTCGAAGGTGGTCATCACCTCGGCCGTCGCGATCAGGGTCTTGGAGGGCACGCAGTCGGTGAGGACCGACGCGCCGCCGAGGCCGTCGCAGTCGACGACGGTCACCTCCGCGCCGAGCTGGGCGCCGACCAGTGCCGCCTCGTAGCCGCCGGGGCCGCCGCCGATGATCACGATCCGGGTCACGAAAAGTCCGCCTCGCGTGGTGTCATCCCACGGCCGTCTGCCGCCCCGGCCGGGGGTCCGGGGGATCGCCCCGGCGTATGCAGTACGTAATTCATTGTCCCGCACGCGCCAAGGTGCTTCGCCCCGGGGCCCTCCATCCGGGAACGTGCCTGGCCGGGGCACGGCCTTCCGCGCCCCCGCCTGCCGCTCACGGCCGAGGGGTCTTCCCCGGCGGAACCCGCACTCCCCCTGTCACCTCCCGTACCCTCGACCCCATGTCGCTCTACGCCGCGTACGCCGGCAACCTCGACGCGCGGCTGATGACGCGCCGCGCTCCGCACTCCCCGCTGCGCGGCACGGGCTGGCTCAACGGCTGGCGGCTGACCTTCGGCGGGGAGCAGATGGGCTGGGAGGGCGCGCTGGCCACGGTGGTGGAGGCACCCCGTTCGCAGGTGTTCGTCGCGCTCTACGACCTGGCCCCCATGGACGAGGACTCCATGGACCGCTGGGAGGGCGTCGGCCTCGACATCTACCGCCGTATGCGGGTGCGCGTGCACACGCTGGACGGCGAGGAACCGGCCTGGATGTACGTCCTCAACGGCTACGAGGGCGGGCTGCCGTCCGCGCGGTACCTGGGCGAGGTGGCGGACGCCGCCGAGTCCGCGGGCGCGCCGCACGACTACGTGATGAACCTGCGCAAGCACCCTTGCTGAGCACGGCCTCCGGGCCCCTTCCGTAGGAAAGTACGAGTACGACCGGCCAGACTCTGCGCGGACGCATCTACGCGCGTAGGGAATCACCGGTTACCCTCATCCGCGTGAACGCATCTGTTATTCCGGACCACATCCAGGGCGACCCGCATGCCGCCGCTGCCGACGCCGCCGCCCGCCTGCGCGAGCTGACCGGCGCCGAGACCCACGACGTCGCTCTGGTGATGGGCTCCGGGTGGGCCCCCGCCGGCGATGCGCTCGGCGTTCCGGAGGCCGAGTTCCCCGTCACCGCGCTGCCCGGGTTCCCCGCCCCCGCGGTGGAGGGTCACGGCGGCACGATCCGCTCGTACCGGATCGGGGAGAAGCGCGTCCTGGTCTTCCTGGGCCGCACGCACTACTACGAGGGCCGAGGCGTCGCCGCCGTCGCCCACGGCGTCCGTACGGCCGCCGCGGCGGGCTGCGGGACCGTCATCCTGACGAACGGCTGCGGCGGGCTGCGCGAGGGCATGCGCCCCGGCCAGCCGGTCCTCATCAGCGACCACATCAACCTCACCGCGGCCTCGCCGATCGTGGGCGCGAACTTCATCGACCTGACCGACCTCTACTCGCCGCGGCTGCGCGCGCTGTGCCAGGAGATCGACGAGACGCTCGAAGAGGGCGTGTACGTGCAGTTCCCCGGCCCGCACTACGAGACCCCGGCCGAGATCAACATGGTCCGGGTCATGGGCGGTGACCTGGTCGGCATGTCCACGGTCCTCGAGGCCATCGCCGCGCGTGAGGCGGGCGCGGAGGTGCTGGGCATCTCGCTGGTCACGAACCTGGCCGCCGGTCTGAGCGGTGAACCCCTGAACCACGAGGAGGTTCTCCAGGCGGGCCGCGACTCGGCCACCCGGATGGGCGCGCTGCTGGCGCGGGTACTCGACCGGATCTGAGCAGCTTCGGCCTCGCCCGAGTCCGAGGCGCCGGTGTCCGGGGCCGAGTCCCGGACAGCCGCACACAGCGGCGCAGGCCGGCCCCACCCCCGTACCGCAGGAAGGCGGACACCGTGCAGCAGGACCTCATCACGCAGGCCAGGACCTGGCTCGCCGAGGACCCGGACCCCGAGACCCGGGCGGAGCTCGCCGCGCTCATCGACGCCGGGGACCTCACGGCGCTCGCCGGCCGCTTCGCGGGCACGCTCCAGTTCGGCACGGCGGGCCTGCGCGGGGAGATCGGCGCCGGGCCGATGCGTATGAACCGCTCCGTCGTCATCCGCGCCGCCGCCGGGCTAGCCGCCTACCTGAAGGCGCGGGGGCAGTCCGGCGGGCTCGTGGTCGTGGGCTACGACGCCCGCCACAAGTCGGCCGACTTCGCGCGGGACACGGCGGCGGTGATGACCGGCGCGGGGCTGCGCGCGGCGGTGCTCCCCCGCCCGCTGCCCACACCCGTCCTGGCGTTCGCCATACGGCATCTGGGGGCCGTCGCGGGTGTGGAGGTCACGGCCAGCCACAATCCGCCGCGCGACAACGGCTACAAGGTCTACCTCGGTGACGGGTCCCAGATCGTGCCGCCGGCCGACGCGGAGATCGCCGCGGAGATCGCGGCGGTCGGCCCGCTCGACGGCGTGCCGCGCCCGGAGTCAGGCTGGGAGATCCTCGGCGACGAGGTCCTGGCCGCCTATCTCGCGCGTACGGACGCCGTCCTGAGCCCCGGCTCGCCCCGGACCGCCCGCACCGTGTACACCGCGATGCACGGCGTCGGCACGGCGGTCCTGACCGCCGCCTTCGCCCGGGCGGGCTTCCCCGAGCCCGTGCTCGTGGCCGAACAGGCAGACCCGGACCCGGCGTTCCCCACCGTGGCCTTCCCCAACCCGGAGGAGCCCGGCGCCATGGATCTCGCGTTCGCGACCGCGCGCCGGGCGCTGCCCGACCTCGTCGTCGCGAACGACCCGGACGCCGACCGCTGCGCGGTGGCGGTCCCGGACGCGGCGGCCGAAAGAGGCTGGCGGATGCTGCGCGGCGACGAGGTCGGCGCGCTGCTCGCCGCACACCTGGTGAGCCGGGGCGCCACGGGCGTCCTCGCCGAGTCGATCGTGTCCTCGTCGCTGCTGGGCCGCATCGCGGAGAAGGCCGGCCTCGGGTACGAGGAGACGCTGACGGGCTTCAAGTGGATCGCCCGCGTCGACGGCCTGCGGTACGGATACGAGGAGGCCCTGGGCTACTGCGTGGACCCGGAGGGCGTCCGCGACAAGGACGGCATCACCGCCGCCCTGCTGATCACCGAGCTGGCCTCGGTGCTGAAGGAGGAGGGCCGCACCCTCCTGGACCTGCTCGACGACCTCGCGCTCGAACACGGCCTGCACGCCACGGACCAGCTGTCGGTGCGGGTGGAGGACCTGACGGTCATCGCGGACGCCATGCGCCGGCTGCGGGAGGCTCCCCCCGCCGCCCTGGCGGGCCTCCCCGTCACCTCGGCCGAGGACCTCTCCCTGGGCACGGAGGCGCTGCCGCCGACGGACGGACTGCGCTACCACCTGACGGGCGCCCGGGTCATCGTCCGGCCGAGCGGCACCGAGCCGAAGCTCAAGTGCTACCTGGAGGTCGTGGTGCCGGTCCCCGGCGCGGACGGCCTCCCGGCCGCCCGGGAGCAGGCCACGGCGCTGCTCGCCGACATCAAGCGGGACCTGGCGGCGGCCGCGGGGATCTGACCGGCCCCTCGGTCAGCGGCCCCCACGGGGTGGCCGCGAGGGTCATCGGGAAGTCGGGGACATGAACGTGTCCGTTTCGTCGGCATTTCAGCGTCCGCAACTTCCCGACGAGGAAGGTCAGGCGATCGCCAGCAGGACCACGAGCAGGACCGCGCCGACCACGGCGGGGGCGATCACCTCGTAGGCCCAGCGCACCGACGCGGTGGTGGTGGGCGCTTCCTTCCGCGCGGCGGCACGCTCGGCCAGTTCCCTCAGGTCGCTCACCGTCCGGTCCGCCGCCGCCGCGCGGGCCTGCGAGTCCCGGACGTCGGCGTGTACGGAGGCCCTGCCGTACGGGTCGTCGTGCGCCTGCTGGGTGGCCTTCCGCGCCGCGCGCTTGCGCTCGCGCAGGGAGACCGGGACCGCCCACAGCTGGTACTTGTCGCCGTCGTGGGTGAAGACCTCGCTGGAGTAGGCGGCGCGCACAGTGGAGACGTCGGCCCAGGGCAGCACGATCGTGCGGAACGGGTTGCGGATGCGGATCCGCTCCTCGTCGGCGAACACCGCCGGGCGCAGGGTGAACGCGACGATCAGCGGGACCACCGTCAGCAGCGCGGCCAGCGCCAGCCACGGCACGTGGCCTTCGCCCCGGAACACCGCGTCGCCGCCGATCCAGCCGACCAGCAGGATCAGCAGCGCGCCGCTGACCAGCCCGGCGCCCGAACGGAACGTCCGGTCGGCGTAGGCGGGCTCGGTGGGGGGTGTGGGGCTCGTCATGCTCCCGATTCTGCCTGAAGCGGGGCGACGGTCGGGGCGCGGCCTCGCGCGGTCCGCGCATGGCCCGGATCGGGACGGGCCCTGTACAGGTCGCTACGCGCGTAGATATGCTCATGTGGTGACCATGCCCACCACTGCTCATGCATTCGCCGACGCGACGGCGTCCGACAGTGCGCTGCGCCGCTTCCTGCACGGGCTGCCCGGCGTCGACGCCGTCGGTCTCGAAGCGCGCGCCGCCTCCCTCGGGACCCGCTCGATCAAGACGACCGCCAAGGCGTACGCCATCGATCTCGCCATCTCGATGATCGACCTCACGACGCTGGAAGGCGCGGACACCCCGGGCAAGGTCCGGGCGCTCGCCGCCAAGGCCGTCAACCCCGACCCGACCGACCGTACGACCCCGCGCACCGCCGCGGTCTGTGTGTACCCCGACATGGCGGCGACCGCCGTCGCCGCGCTGGCCGGCTCCGGGGTGAAGGTGGCGTCCGTCGCGACGGCCTTCCCCGCCGGGCGGGCGGCGCTGGACGTCAAGCTCGCGGACGTACGCGACGCCGTGGCGGCCGGGGCGGACGAGATCGACATGGTGATCGACCGCGGCGCCTTCCTCTCGGGCCGCTACCTGAAGGTCTACGAGGAGATCCTCGCCGTGAAGGCCGAGTGCGGCTCCGCTCGGCTCAAGGTCATCTTCGAGACCGGCGAGCTCTCCACGTACGACAACATCCGCCGGGCCTCCTGGCTCGGGATGCTCGCGGGCGCCGACTTCATCAAGACGTCGACCGGCAAGGTCGGGACGAACGCGACACCGGCGAACACCCTGCTGATGCTGGAGGCCGTGCGCGACTTCCGTGAGCAGACGGGCGTGCAGATCGGTGTGAAGCCCGCCGGCGGCATCCGTACGTCCAAGGACGCGATCAAGTTCCTCGTCCTGGTGAACGAGACCGCGGGTGAGGACTGGCTGGACAACCACTGGTTCCGTTTCGGCGCCTCCAGCCTGCTGAACGACCTGCTGATGCAGCGCCAGAAGCTCAGCACCGGCCGCTACTCCGGCCCCGATTACGTGACGGTGGACTGATCCCCATGGCATCTGCATTCGACTACGCACCGGCTCCGGAGTCCCGCTCCGTCGTCGACATCGCACCCTCGTACGGCCTGTTCATCGACGGTGAGTTCACCGAGGCGGCGGACGGCAAGGTCTTCAAGACGGTCAGCCCCTCGTCCGAGGAGGTGCTCTCCGAGGTCGCCCGCGCGGGCGCCGAGGACGTGGACCGGGCCGTGAAGGCGGCCCGCAGGGCGTTCGAGAAGTGGTCGGCCCTGCCCGGCTCCGAGCGCGCCAAGTACCTCTTCCGCATCGCCCGGATCATCCAGGAACGCTCCCGGGAGCTCGCGGTCCTGGAGACCCTGGACAACGGCAAGCCGATCCGGGAGACCCGCGACGCGGACCTCCCCCTCGTCGCCGCGCACTTCTTCTACTACGCGGGCTGGGCCGACAAGCTGGACCACGCGGGCTACGGCGCGAATCCCCGCCCGCTCGGTGTGGCCGGTCAGATCATCCCGTGGAACTTCCCGCTGCTGATGCTGGCGTGGAAGATCGCCCCGGCGCTCGCCACCGGCAACACCGTGGTGCTGAAGCCGGCGGAGACCACTCCGCTGTCGGCGCTGTTCTTCGCCGACATCTGCCGCCAGGCGGGCCTGCCCAAGGGTGTCGTCAACATCCTGACGGGGTACGGCGACGCGGGCTCGGCGCTGGTCGAGCACCCGGACGTGAACAAGGTGGCCTTCACCGGCTCCACCGCCGTGGGCAAGGCCATCGCCCGGCAGATCGCGGGCACGGACAAGAAGGCCACGCTCGAACTGGGCGGCAAGGGCGCCAACATCGTCTTCGACGACGCCCCGGTCGACCAGGCGGTCGAGGGCATCGTCACCGGCATCTTCTTCAACCAGGGCCAGGTCTGCTGCGCGGGCTCACGGCTCCTCGTGCAGGAGTCGGTGCGCGACGAGGTGCTGCACTCCCTCAAGCGCCGTCTGTCCACGCTCCGCCTCGGCGACCCGCTGGACAAGAACACGGACATCGGCGCCATCAACTCCGCGGAGCAGCTCTCCCGGATCACCGCGCTCGTCGAGACGGGCGAGGCGGAGGGCGCCGAGCGCTGGACCGCGCCGTGCGAACTGCCCTCCTCGGGTTACTGGTTCGCGCCGACCCTGTTCACCGACGTCACCCAGGCGCACACCGTCGCCCGCGACGAGATCTTCGGCCCCGTGCTGTCGGTGCTGACCTTCCGTACCCCCGACGAGGCCGTCGCCAAGGCCAACAACAGCCAGTACGGCCTCTCCGCGGGCATCTGGACGGAGAAGGGCTCCCGCATCCTCGCGGTGGCGAACAAGCTCCGGGCGGGCGTCGTCTGGGCCAACACGTTCAACAAGTTCGACCCGACCTCGCCGTTCGGCGGATACAAGGAGTCGGGCTTCGGCCGCGAGGGCGGCCGTCACGGTCTGGAGGCCTACCTCGATGTCTGACGGGCGACTGAGTGTCTTCAAGACCTACAAGCTGTACGTCGGGGGCAAGTTCCCCCGCTCCGAGAGCGGCCGGGTGTACGAGGTGACGGACTCGAAGGGCAAGTGGCTGGCGAACGTGCCCCGGTCCTCCCGCAAGGACGCCCGTGACGCGGTCGTGGCCGCGCGCAAGGCGTTCGGCGGCTGGTCGGGCGCGACGGCGTACAACCGCGGCCAGATCCTCTACCGCGTCGCCGAGATGCTGGAGGGCCGCCGCGAACAGTTCGTCCGCGAGGTGGCGGACGCCGAAGGGCTGTCGAAGTCCAAGGCGGCGGCCGTCGTGGACGCGGCGGTCGACCGCTGGGTCTGGTACGCGGGCTGGACCGACAAGATCGGCCAGATCGTGGGCGGGGCCAACCCGGTCGCGGGCCCGTTCTTCAACCTCTCGACCCCGGAGCCCACGGGCGTGGTCACCGTGCTGGCGCCGCAGGAGTCGTCGTTCCTCGGTCTGGTCTCGGTGATCGCACCGGTGATCGCCACGGGCAACACCGCGGTCGTCGTGGCCTCGGCCGGCGCTCCGCTGCCCGCGCTCTCGCTGGGCGAGGTCCTGGCGACCTCGGACCTGCCGGGCGGTGTGGTGAACATCCTGTCGGGCAGCACGGCGGAGCTCGCGGCGCCGCTGGCGGCGCACCAGGACGTCAACGCCATCGACCTCACGGGGGCCGACGCCGCTCTGGCGAAGGAGCTGGAGATCGCGGCGGCGGACAACCTCAAGCGCGTGCTGCGTCCACAGGCTGTGGACACGGGCGACTGGACCGCCGACCCCGGTACCCTGCGCCTGACGGCCTTCCTGGAGACCAAGACGGTCTGGCACCCGACGGGCGCCCTGGGAGCCTCCGGCTCCTCGTACTGACCCGGACGTGCCTGGGGGGCCGCCGGAAAGGGCGGCCCCCCACGCACGCGTATGCCGGTCAGCCGGTCACCAGGCCGGTGATCTGCCCGACCACGGGCAGATCACCGAGCGCGGCACCGCTGGTGATCGGATCGGTGACGAGCGCCGTGGTCACCGGCTTGAAGTCGGCGACCTGCGCCCCCACCGCGTTGTCCAGCGGGTCCACGCCCGTACCGGCCAGCGGGTCCAGCTGGAGATCCGTGACGGGCTTGACGGCCCCCGCGAGGCCGTAGCCGAGCGCGCTGGTCAGCGCCGGCGCCGCCGCGTCGCCGACCGCCCCCAGGGTGCTGTCCGCGGTGTCCGCGCCGGTGGCGGGCGTGGCGGGCAGCGGAGCGGCCTGGGCCGCGGCGCCCCCCGCGCCGAGCGCCGCACCGAGCGCGGTGAGGGTCAGACCGGCGCGCAGCAGCGCGCGGTGCCGGGGCTTGGACAGTGCATGACGTGCCATGTTTTCCCACCTGATCGGGGCGTGCCGGGTAATCGTTCGTGCGCGCAGAGTAGTTGAGGTGTGGTCGCAGAGTAGTTGAGGTGTGATGCTCGATACCAACAGGACCTCCCGGGGATCCCCTGCGCGGGTCAATGCCTCACACTTCTGTTCTGTGAGTTCCCAACCGATCCCCACTCGCGTCGTGCTGCTCGCCGGTCCCTCCGGCTCCGGCAAGTCGTCCCTCGCCGCTCGCAGCGGTCTCCCGGTGCTGCGCCTGGACGACTTCTACAAGGAGGCAAACGATCCGACACTGCCGCGGGTCACCGGCAGCACGGACATCGACTGGGACTCGGCACTGTCCTGGGACGAGGACGCGGCCGTCGCGGCCATAGCCGAGCTGTGCCGCACGGGGCGCACGCACGTCCCGCTGTACGACATCGCCACCAGCTCCCGGACCGGTCACGAGACGCTGGACATCGAGCGCACGCCCCTGTTCGTCGCCGAGGGAATCTTCGCGGCGGACATCGTGGAGCGCTGCCGTGAGCTGGGCCTGCTGGCGGACGCGCTGTGTCTGCGCGGGCGTCCGTCCACGACGTTCCGGCGGCGCCTGGTGCGGGATCTGCGGGAGGGCCGGAAGTCGGTGCCCTTCCTGCTGCGGCGCGGATGGCGTCTGATGCGTGCCGAGCGGGCCATCGTGGCCCGCCAGGCCGCGCTGGGCGCCTACCCCTGTGCCCGCCAGGAGGCCCTGGGACGGCTGGCCGACGCCGCGGCGGGCCGCTGCCGGGCCCCGCGCAGCCGCGTGGCGAACTGACGCACCCCGCCCCGCCGGGAGCACGCGAGCGGGGGCGGACAGGACCCCCCGGCCTGTCCGCCCCCGCTGCGTTCACCCCCGTGCCGCGGCCTCCCCCGAAGCCGCGGCCCTTCCCCCGTGTCCCCCGTGCTCCCCCGTTGTCCCCGTGTCCCCGTGTCCCCCGCAGACCTCAGGCCACCAGCTCGCCGAAGGACTCCTGCTCGTCACGGCCGAAGCTGAGGACCTCGTCCTCACGCAGCCGCCGCAGCGACCGCCAGATGCTCGACTTCACCGTGCCGACACTGATGTCGAGGATGGACGCGATCTCCGGGTCGGTGCGGCCCTCGTAGTAGCGGAGGACCAGCATCGTGCGCTGGAGTTCCGGCAGCCGCGCGAGCGCCTGCCAGAGCACCGCACGCAGTTCCGTGCCGCGCATCGCGTCCGTGTCGCCCACCGTCTCCGGCAGCTCCTCGGTCGGGTATTCGTTCAGCTTGCGCCTGCGCCATGCGCTGATGTGCAGGTTGGTCATGGTCCGGCGGAGGTATCCGCCGACCGCCGCCTTGTCGCTGATCCTGTCCCACGCCCGGTAGGTCGAGAAGAGGGCGCTCTGCAGCAGGTCCTCGGCCTCGAACCGGTCGCCGGTCAGGTGGTAGGCGGTCGCGTACAGGGAGGCACGGCGCTCCTGGACATAGGCGGTGAACGCCGCTTCGGCGTCCTGTGCCTGTGCCGGGACCGTCCGCTCCCCCGAGCCCTCCCCGTACGCGTTTCCCCCGTTTTCCCCCGTGGACGCGTCAACCATCGTCAGATACGACGCGTGCTGACGCCCGGCGCCACGAACGCACCCCCGTACTCCGGCGCCGGACTTCTCCGGGCTCCGTCCGATGTCGTGGAGGCGCGTGACTACTGCGCTTGAGGTGGTGCTGTGCAGTGCGTTCATCTGGCGCCCCCCATCGGTGGAGTCCGTTCGTTCCGTGTGCCAATGAGCTTGCCGGGGCAGTTTCATGGCGCTGTCCCCCGACTGTCACAGGGCTGTCACAGGGCATGTCGGCCGGTCCCGCCGGAGGATCGGGTAGGGGGGTTTGTCGAAACGTGGCACCACCATGGGCCAGAATGACCCCCGTGCCTTTCCTGTTGCTGATCGAGGACGATGACGCCATCCGCACGGCCCTCGAACTCTCGCTGTCACGCCAGGGCCACCGAGTGGCCACCGCGGCGACGGGAGAGGACGGCCTGGAGCTGCTCCGGGAGCAGCGGCCGGACCTGGTCGTGCTGGATGTGATGCTGCCCGGGATCGACGGTTTCGAGGTGTGCCGGCGTATCCGGCGTACCGACCAGCTGCCGATCATTCTGCTGACCGCGCGCAGCGACGACATCGACGTCGTGGTGGGACTGGAGTCCGGCGCGGACGACTATGTGGTGAAGCCCGTGCAGGGCCGCGTGCTCGACGCGCGTATCCGTGCGGTGCTGCGCCGGGGTGAGAGGGAGTCCACCGACTCGGCGACCTTCGGGAGCGTCGTCATCGACCGCTCCGCGATGACGGTCACCAAGAACGGTGAGGACCTCCAGCTCACGCCCACCGAGCTGCGGCTCCTGCTCGAGCTGAGCCGCCGCCCCGGACAGGCGCTGTCCCGGCAGCAGTTGCTCCGGCTGGTGTGGGAGCACGACTACCTCGGTGACTCGCGGCTGGTGGACGCCTGTGTGCAGCGGCTGCGGGCGAAGGTGGAGGACGTTCCGTCCTCGCCGACCCTGATCCGTACCGTGCGGGGTGTCGGCTACCGGCTGGACTCGCCTCAGTGACCGTGTCCGCGAAGCGTTCCGTACTCGCGGGTCTTCGCTGGACCAGTCTGCGGCTGCGGCTGCTGATCGTGTTCGCGCTGGTGGCGCTCACGGCCGCAGTCTCCGCCTCGGGCATCGCGTACTGGCTGAACCGTGAGGCGGTCCTGACGCGTACGCAGGACGCTGCGCTGGGCGACTTCCGCCGCCAGATGCAGAACCGGGCGGCCTCGCTGCCGCTCCAGCCCACGGCGGTGGAACTGCGGGACGCCGCCGAGCAGATGGCGAGCAGCGGTCCCGGCTATCACGTGCTGCTGGTCGGCACGTCCGACGGCAAGCCGGTGACCGGGTCCTCCGACATCGACTACTTCACCAAGCTCGACGTACCCGCGTCGCTGCAGGAACAGGTCGACAAGAAGCAGCCGCTGACGTCGAGCAACACCCATGAGTACCACCTGTTCTGGCAGCGGACGACGATCGGCGGCACCCCCTACCTGGTGGCCGGCACGAAGATCATCGGCGGTGGTCCCTCCGGGTACATGCTCAAGTCGCTCGACCAGGAGCGCGAGGACCTCAGCTCGCTGGCGTGGTCCCTGGGGATCGCCACCGCGCTGGCGCTCGTCGGTTCGGCGCTGCTCGCCCAGGCGGCCGCGACGACGGTGCTGCGGCCGGTGCAGAGGCTCGGTGACGCGGCCCGCAAGCTCGGCGAGGGCAAGCTGGACACACGCCTCGTGGTGTCGGGCACCGATGAACTGGCCGAGCTCTCCCACACGTTCAACAAGGCCGCGAGCTCCCTGGAGAAGAAGGTCGCGGACATGAGTGCGCGGGAGGAGTCGAGCCGCAGGTTCGTCGCCGACATGTCGCACGAGCTGCGCACCCCGCTGACCGCGATCACCGCGGTGGCCGAGGTCCTGGAGGACGAGGCGGACAGCCTCGACCCGATGATCGCGCCTGCGGTGCACCTGGTGGTGAGCGAGACCCGGCGGCTGAACGACCTGGTGGAGAACCTCATGGAGGTCACCCGCTTCGACGCGGGTACGGCCAGGCTCGTCCTGGACACGGTCGACGTCGCCGACCAGGTGACCGCCTGCATCGACGCCCGGGCCTGGCTGGACGCGGTCGATCTCGACGCGGAGCGCGGAATCATGGTGCGGCTCGATCCGCGGCGGCTCGACGTGATCCTGGCGAACCTGATCGGCAACGCCCTCAAGCACGGCGGCTCGCCGGTGCGGGTGTCCGTACGGACCGACGAGGACGAGCTGGTCATCGAGGTGCGCGACCACGGCCCGGGCATCCCCGAGGAGGTCCTGCCGCACGTCTTCGACCGGTTCTACAAGGCGAGTGCCTCCCGGCCGCGTTCCGAGGGCAGTGGCCTCGGCCTGTCGATCGCGGTGGAGAACGCCCACATCCACGGCGGTGACATCACGGCCTCGAACCTGCCGGACGGCGAGGGCGCGGTGTTCGTGCTGCGGCTCCCCCGTGACGCGGACAGCCTGACCGGCCCGCCGGGGCAGGACGACCAGGACCGGGACGAGAAGGGCGGCGCGAAGTGATGCGCAGCGAGCGGGCGCACGGCGCACCGCGCGGCCGGGCGGTACGCCGGGGCCCGCGCCGGGCGGCCGTGGCGCTGGCGGCCGTCGTGGCGGGTGCGGCGCTGGCCGCCGGCTGCGGGATCAGGAGCACCACCGTGCCGGTCGACGCGGGGGCGGCGCCGTCCCGGATGCCGTGCAGGACGGCGTCGGGCGAGGCGCCCGCGCCCCCGCCGCAGAGCGTCTCCGTCCGGATCTATCTGGTCTGCGCCTCGCAGCTGGTGACCGTGGACCGCACCGTCGAGCTGGACGAGTCCCGTTCCGGCCGCCTGGCGGTCGCGCAGGCCCTGCTGGGCGAGCTCCAGCAGGAGCCCTCCGCCGGGGAACGGCGTGCGGGCTTCTCCACGGTCGTACCGGCCGGACTGCGGGTGTCGGGCCCCCGGAAGGGGGACCCCGAGGGCACGCTGCGCCTCGGTGAGCAGCCGGAGGACCTGCCGGCGGAGGCGCTGGCGCAGGTGGTGTGCTCGTACGCGGAGACCGAGACCCTCGGTACCGGCGGCGCGGTGCTGCTGGGCGGGCCGGGCGACTACGCGCCGCGGGGTTATCTGTGCACGACGGAGACGAAGAACCGGCCCGCCGACGTGCCCACGGTGGGCGCGGCCGAGCTGTCCTGACGCCGGTGGCAGGCGGCGGCGGTACCGTTCCCGGTGCCCGTGCCGCCCGTCACACGGCCTTCGCGGAGCCGGACGGAACCGATCCTGCCGGTCGTGGCGTCTTGGTGGACGTGCGTCACAGTTCGGACGGCCCGGCCGTCATCCACTTCCGCGCGGCGGGGCTAGCCCTCCTCCTCGCGCATCTGCTGTTCGTCGGCTGGCTGACCCTGCGCCCGCTGGACGTGCCCTGGATGACTGCGGCGAACCTCCGGCCGTTCGCCGGGATCAGGGCGGATCTGGCCCTGGGCCCGGCCGAGGCGGCGCGCCGTATCGGCGAGGGACTCCTGCTGCTGGCTCCGCTGGGCATACTGCTGCCGATGGCGGGCGGCCGGCTGATGGTCTCCCCGTGGGCGTCGCTGACCCGTACGGTCGCGGCGGGCGCGCTGATCTCGACGGCCATCGAGCTCGCGCAGACGGGTGTGCCGGGCCAGGTCGTCGACGTCGACTCGCTGCTGCTGAACACCACCGGGGTCGCGCTGGCGCATGTGCTGGTGGTCCCGCTGTCCAGAGCCCGTCTGCGCCGGGGCAACCGGGCCGGGGCCGCTGATCTCCACCGCGCCCGGACCGGGGTCCGTACGTTCCGGAGCGATGCCCCTCAGGGGTCGTCCCCGACGATTACCGGGGTCGGTATCGCCCCGTAGAGCGATGCTTTGTCCGCTGGACGGAGCGACCATGGAATGACCGGGAGCGCGACGGAACCGCTCCCCGAAACGGTTCGCGAAGGAGCCCACCATGGCCGCACTTGCCCGCCCCGTCGAGGGACGCATGATCGCTGGAGTGTGCGCGGCGCTGGCACGGCGCTTCGGCACCTCGGCAACGACGATGCGTGTCATCTTCCTGGTGTCGTGTCTGCTGCCCGGCCCGCAGTTCCTGCTCTATCTGGCGCTGTGGATCCTGCTGCCGTCGGAGAAGTCACCGGCCGCGACGGCCTGGTGACCGCAGGAGCCACGGGGAGAACAGCTATGGGGCGCACACCCTCGACGGGTGTGCGCCCCACAGGCGTGTGCGGGTGGTCAGCCACCGATCGGCAGGACGCCGGTCAGCCCGCCGGCGGGGAGGCCGCCGAGCAGGTTCGTGCCCGGGGCCGAGAGGTCGCTGCTGCCGCGCTGCTGCTGGTCGAGCAGGTTGCCGGCGGCCTTCTGCACGGCGGGCAGCGCGTCCGTCACGGAGTCGAGGGCGACACCGGCGGGCAGCGCGGCAGCCGCGGCGTCCACGGGCACGGCCACGGCGGAGGCGCTGCCCGCACCGGCGGCGGCGAAAGCGGCACCGAGAGCGGCGACACCGAGGGTCCTGACAGCAGACTGCTTCATGTGAAATTCATCCTTGGGGAAGGGGATGTGAGCGGCTCTGCAACGTAGTCAGCGAAGCACCCCCGCCGCAAACATGCCGGGACACGGAAAACGGCCGGGATTCCGTGGTCCCGGCCGTTTCCGTGAAGAATTCCTCAGCCCGCCGCGAAGGAAGAACCGCTGGTCGCAACCGTCTGACGGAAGAGCCACTCGGACTTCAGCTCGGCGTATCCGGGCTTCACGACGTCGTTGATCATCGCCAGACGTTCATCGAAAGGAATGAACGCTGATTTCATCGCATTGACTGTGAACCACTGCATGTCGTCGAGCGTGTATCCGAATGTCTCGGTCAGCCGCTCGAATTCCTGGCTCATGCTCGTACCGCTCATCAGCCGGTTGTCCGTGTTCACGGTGGCCCGGAAATGCAGTTTCCGCAGCAGCCCGATGGGGTGCTCGGCGTACGAGGCCGCGGCGCCGGTCTGGAGGTTGGAGGTCGGGCAGAGCTCCAGCGGAATGCGCTTGTCGCGCACGTAGGAGGCGAGGCGGCCGAGCGTCACGCTGCCGTCGTCGGCGATCTCGATGTCGTCGATGATGCGCACCCCGTGGCCGAGCCGGTCGGCGCCGCACCACTGCAGGGCCTGCCAGATCGACGGGAGCCCGAAGGCCTCGCCCGCGTGGATGGTGAAGTGGTTGTTCTCGCGCTTGAGGTACTCGAACGCGTCGAGGTGGCGGGTGGGCGGGAAGCCCGCCTCCGCTCCCGCGATGTCGAAGCCCACGACGCCCAGGTCCCGGTAGCGGTTGGCGAGTTCGGCGATCTCCAGGGCACGGGCGGCGTGCCGCATCGCGGTGAGCAGGGCGCCGACCCTGATGCGGTGGCCGTTGGCGCGCGCCCGGCGCTCGCCCTCGCGGAAACCGTCGTTGACCGCCTCCACCACCTCTTCGAGGGACAGGCCGGCGGTGAGGTGCTGCTCGGGCGCGTACCGGACCTCGGCGTAGACGACACCGTCCTCGGCGAGGTCCTCGGCGCACTCGGCGGCCACCCGGAACAGGGCGTCGCGGGTCTGCATGACGGCACAGGTGTGCGCGAACGTCTCCAGATAGCGCTCCAGGGAGCCGGAGTCGGCCGCCTCGCGGAACCAGACGCCCAGCTTGTCGGGCTCGGTCTCGGGCAGGGCCTCGTAGCCCTGCGCGAGCGCCAGTTCGACGATGGTTCCGGGGCGCAGGCCACCGTCGAGATGGTCGTGGAGCAGCACCTTGGGCGCGCGGCGGATCTGGTCGGGACCGGGAACATCCGGGCTCTGGCTCGTCATCTGGGCACTCTAACGCCTACGCGCGTAGAACGCCGACTGCCGATGCGTAACAGTGACCGCGAAGCCAGATGGAATACACCTGCCCTTCTGACACTGTTCTGTCATGGCACAGCGCGTACTTCCCCTGCCTGCCGCCAGGCTGGGACGGGCCGTCCTCACGGCCGGAGCAGCATCCGAGGTCAGCGGCGTGGTCCTGCTGCTCCCCGACGGCGAGACCGACTCCCGGCGCCGTCCTTCCGCCCTTTCGTACGCGGCGCAGCTGCCGTTCGCCCGGACCCTGGCCCGCGCGGGAGGAGCCGACGGGCTCGCGGTGCACGTGGTGCGCTACCGCACCAGGGGCTGGAACAGCGGCGGCGATCCGGCCGACGACGCCCTGTGGGCGGCCGACGAGGTGGTACGCCGCTACGGCGACATCCCGGTCTGCCTCGTCGGGCACGGCATGGGAGGCAGGGCCGCCCTGCGCGGCGCGGGGCACTCGGCCGTCAACTCCGTGCTGGCGATGGCACCCTGGCTCCCGGAGGGCGCGGAGCCGGAGCCCGTGAAGCAGCTGGCGGGGCGCCGGGTGCTGATCGTGCACGGCACGAACGACGCGCGTACGGACCCGGAGCTCTCCTACCGGCTGGCCGAGCGCGCGAAGAAGTCCAACCGGGACACGTGCCGCTTCGAGGTGCACTCGGACGGCCACGCGCTGCGCCAGCACCGCTCCGAAGTCGTGTCACTGGCCGCGGACTTCATAGGGGGCTCGCTGTTCGCCCGCTCCTACGCCCGCCCGGTCGCGGACGCGTTCGCCGCTCCCCCGCCGCTGGGGCTGCGGATGCCGCTCGCGGCGGGTTTCGGGCGTTCGCTGCGGCACTGAGGGGGCCGCCCGCGGCGGCATTGAGGGAGTGCCTGCGCGGGCCGGGCGGGGAGCGTCCGCGCGGGCCGAACAGGGAGCGTCCGCTCTCGCTGGGCGGGGAATGCCCGCTCTCGCCAGGCGGGGAGCGTCCGCTCTCGCCGAACAGGGAGCGTCCGCGCGCGCCGAGCCGGGAGCGCCCGCTCCGTGGCCGGCACCGAGGGAGCGCCCGCTCGGGCCGGGCGGGGAGGGCCGCTCGGGGCGGGCGGGGAGTGCCCGCTCCGTGGCCGCAGGCCCCGAGGGAGCGCCCGCTCGGGCCGGTCCTGGAGGGCCGCGCGGCCCCGAGGGAGCGCCCGCTCGGGCCGGGCCGGGAGCGCCGTGCGGGTCAGTCCGGCAGCAGGCTCCCCCTGCGCGAGAGCAGGAAGCGTTTGAAGGCGGCCACCGGCGGCGTGTCGGGGTGGCCGTCCAGCCAGGCCACCCCGATCTCACGGGCCGCGCGCGGGGCCGTGACCGTCAGCTCGACCACACCGGGCCTGGCGACGGCGGGCGGCGGCAGCAGGGCCACCCCCAGCCCGGCCGCGACCAGGCCGCGCAGCGTCTCCGCCTCCTCGCCCTCGAACGCCACGCGCGGGGTGAACCCCGCCTCCGCGCAGAGGTCGTCCGTGATCCGCCGCAGTCCGTAGCCGGGCTCGAGGGTGACGAACGTTTCGTCGGCGGCCTCGGCCAGGCGGACGCGGCGGCGGCCCGCGAGCCGGTGGTCGTCGGGGACGACCAGGCGCAGCCGCTGCTCGTCCAGCCGCCGGGCCACGAGGTCGGGGGCGTCGGGCACGGGCGAGGTGAGGCAGAGGTCGAGTTCGCCCGCGCGCAGGCGCTCGATCATCGCCTCGCCGTAGTTCTGCACGAGCTGGAAGCGGACCTTGGGGTGGTCGGCGCGGAAGGCGCGGATCAGGGCGGGCACCGTCTCGGAGCCCATGGTGTGCAGGAAGCCGAAGGCGACCTTGCCGGCCGTGGGGTCGGCATCGGCCCGCACGGAGTCCGCGGCCTTCTCCACCTCCGCCAGGGCGCGTTCGGCGGAGCCGAGGAAGGTGCGGCCCGCGGGGGTGAGCGAGACGGTACGGCCCCTGCGGGCGAACAGGGCGACGCCCAGGTCCTGTTCCAGCCTCACCATGGCCCGCGACAGCGTCGACTGCGGGACACCGAGTTCGTGCGCGGCGCGCGTGACGTGCTCGTGGCGGGCCACCGCCTCGAAGTACGCGAGACGGGGCGCAAGCACGGTACGGATGTCTTCTTCGTAACTACTCGGTGACAGCCGGGGCTGTGAGCTGTATTGATGCACCATGGGAACGATTATCGCTGTTTCATGCATTGGACGCATGAAACCGTGCGGTCTACGTTCGACCCATGCCTCCTGCCAGTACCGGGGCGTCCACCATCACGCTGGACGCCGCCGTTCCGTCATCCACCGCCGCCGTCACCACCCTGGCCGCCCAGGACCGCCTCACCCCCGGCGGGCCCGGCTACCGCCGGATGAGTTTCGCCCTCTTCGCCGCGGGGATCGCGACCTTCGCGCTCCTCTACTCCACGCAGGCCCTGCTGCCCGCCGTCTCCGCGTCCTTCGGCGCCACGGCCGGGCAGGCGAGCTGGACGGTCTCCGCGGCCACCGGCGCGCTGGCGCTGTGCGTCCTGCCGCTGAGCGCCCTCTCGGAGCGCTTCGGGCGGCGCCAGATGATGACGGCCTCGCTGGCGGTCGCCGTGGTGATCGGGCTGCTCGTCCCGTTCGCCCCCTCACTCGGCTGGCTGATCGCGCTGCGCGCGATCCAGGGCGCGGCGCTGGCCGGACTGCCCGCCTCCGCGATGGCGTACCTGGCGGAGGAGGTGCGGCCCAAGGCACTGGTGGCGGCGATCGGCCTGTTCGTGGCGGGCAACAGCATCGGCGGCATGAGCGGTCGCATCCTGGCCGGCTGGATCGCCCAGCTGTGGGGCTGGCGCGTGGCGCTGGGCGCCATCGGGCTGCTCGCGGTGACCTGCGCGGTGGTCTTCCACCTGATGATCCCCAAGGCCAGGTTCTTCACCCCGGCCTCGCTCAACCCGAAGGCCCTCGCGAAGACCGTCACCGGTCACCTCTCCAACCCGCTGCTGCGCAGGCTCTACGCGATCGGCGCACTGTTCATGACGGTGTTCGGCGCCGTCTACACCGTGATCGGCTACCGGCTCGTGGAGGAGCCCTTCAGCCTCCCGCAGGGCATCGTCGGCTCGATCTTCCTGGTCTACCTCGTCGGCACGCTCTCCTCCGCGGCCGCGGGCCGGCTGGTCGCACGGCTGGGCCGCCGGGGCGCGCTGTACCTCGCCGTGTCCACGACCGCCGCAGGTCTGCTGCTGTCCCTGGCCGACCAGCTGGCCGCCGTCCTGGCCGGGCTCGTCCTGATCACGGCCGGGTTCTTCGCGGGGCACGCGGTCGCCTCGTCCTCGGTGAGCCGTACGGCGACCTCGGGACGAGCCCAGGCCTCGGCGCTCTACCAGTCCGCCTACTACCTGGGCTCCAGCGCGGGCGGCACGCTCGGCGCCGTCGCCTTCCACACCGGCGGCTGGGCGGGCACGGTCGCGCTGGGCGTCCTGGCGGTCCTCGGTGTCCTGTCGATCACCCTCTTCGGCACCCGGGCGGCCAGGACCGAGCGGCTGCGCGCCGGCGCACCGGCACCGGTGCACAACTGAGACCTTCCCGGCACAACCGCGGCTCCCCTGCGCGCGTCCAACAAGCGGAGTCACACACCGCGGGCGAACGCGAAGGGGAGCAGGCGTACATGAGAATCATGGGGAAGACGAGCGGCGCACGGGTACGGCGCGGGGCCGTCCTGGCCGTCGCCGGCCTGGTGGCGGCGCCGGCCCTGGTGCTGAGCACCGGGACGGCCGCACAGGCGGCGTCCTGCACGGCATCCACCGGGCCGTACCAGAAGCAGGTCGAGAAGTGGCTCGGGCGGACGGCGGACGGCCGGCAGTCGAGCGCGGACTGCAAGGCGATCCGGTCGTTCCAGTCCGCCAAGGGCATCACCCCGGCCGCCGGCTACGCGGGACCTGTCACCTGGCGCACGATGAAGACCATCACCGCCCAGAAGGCGGCCGGGAAGACCCCGAACAAGGCGAAGAACTGTCCCACGAACAAGGGCCGCATAGCGTGTGTGGACCTGACCCGGCAGCTGAGCTGGATCCAGGACGGCGCCAAGCTGAAGTTCGGACCGGTCCCGGTGCGCACGGGCCGCAACGGTGACGAGACGCGGACCGGCCTCAAGAAGATCTACTGGCGCAACATCGACCACTGGTCGACGCTCTACGACGTGTCCATGCCGTACGCCCAGTTCTTCGACGGCGGACAGGCCTTCCACTCGGTCACCAAGTCCATGTACAACAACCCGGGCTCGGCGGGCTGCGTCAACATGCGCCCGGCGGACGCGAAGTCATACTGGAACCTGTTGAAGAACGGCGACGACGTCTTCGTCTACGGACGCAAGCCCGGCACCTGAGCAGCGGTTTCCACTCTTCCCACCCCGGTTGTCAGTGCCCTGCGGTAGCTTCCACAGTGCTGAGTGAGCGGTGTCACAGCGCAACAGGGGTGAAGCGATGAGTGATCTGACAGCGGCGGCGGACGTCGACACCCGCCTCGAGGGACACCGGGTCGAGCTGACCGGTTACTGCTACCGGATGCTCGGCTCGGCCTTCGAGGCGGAGGACGCGGTCCAGGAGACGCTGGTGCGTGCCTGGCGCAACTTCGAGAAGTTCGAGGGCCGTTCCTCGCTGCGTTCCTGGCTGTACAGGATCGCGACGAACGTCTGCCTGGACATGCTGAACGCGGGCAACAAGCGGGCCAGGCCCGTGGATCTGACCGGACCCACCCCACTCGCCCAGGCCGCGCTGAATCCCCTCCCGGAGAACACCTGGCTGGAGCCGATGCCCGACGGCCGCATCCTGCCGTCGGTGGCCGACCCCGCGGAGGCCGCGGTGGCACGCGAGTCGGTGCGCCTCGCGTTCGTGGCCGCGCTCCAGCATCTGCCGCCCAAGCAGCGCGTGGTGCTCATCCTGCGCGAGGTGCTGGCGTGGAAGGCGAGCGAGGTCGCCGAGCTCCTGGACACCTCGGTGGCCTCGGTCAACAGCGCCCTGCAGCGGGCCAGGGCGACCCTGGCGGACACGGACAGCACCGCCCCGGACACCGCGAACCCCCTGGACGAGGAGCAGCGCAAGCTGCTGGACCGCTATGTGGCGGCGTTCGAGGGGTACGACATGGCGGCGCTGACGGCACTGCTCCACGAGGACGCGGTGATGACCATGCCGCCGTTCGACCTCTGGCTGCGGGGCCACGACGACATCACGGGCTTCATGCTCAGCCTCGGTGCGAGCTGCGAGGGTTCCCGGCTGGTGGCGACCCAGGCCAACGGGACCCCGGCCTTCGCGCACTACAAGCCGAATCCGGACGGGCCGGGATTCGTGCCGTGGGCGGTGCAGGTCATCGACATCTCTGACGGTGCCATCACCGGCATGCACTGCTTCCTGGACACCCCGCGCTGGTTCCCGCTGTTCGGGCTCCCGGACCATCTGGACGACGTGGCCTCGTGAGGATCGGCAGACCTCTGGTGACGGGGTGGGCCGCCCTGGCGGTGGCCGGGTGGGCGGCGACGCTGTGGCTGGGCGAGCCGTCCGCGACCACCGGTCCGGGCCCGGCGCCGGCCGTGCGGGCTCCGGTCGGCAACCCGGAGCCCGGTCCGCAGCCGGAGGGATCGTGCGGGACGCCGACGCCCACGCCGACGCCGTCGGAGAGCACCGTGGCCTCGCTGGAGAAGGTGCCCGAGGAGTACGCACAGGGGTATGCGAGGCAGACCGTGTGCACCTCCACCGTGATCCGTGACTACGCGGTGATCCGCTGAGTGCGGATCACTCCGTGACCGGCCGGACGTTGCGCACCACCTCGGTCAGCCCCACCAGGCCGAGCAGTGCCCCGAGTTCGTCCGGGACGTTGCGAAGCCGCAGCTCGACGCCTCCGGCCCTGCGTGCGACGAGGCCCAGCCGGGCGATCGCCTCGACCAGGGTCAGGTCCGGACGTACGACACCGCCCACGTCGCAGTCCACGACCGCGACCGCGGGGGCGGCGCTCAGCAGCGCCTCCAGCTCGGCGCAGAGGCCCGGCACATCGGCGCGGGTGACGCGTCCGGTGAGGACGAGGGCGTTCGGGGTCATGGCATCCACACCAGGGAGACCGGCGGGATACCCGAAACTCATCGGCTCCCGTGCACCTGTGCCTCAGCTCACCGGGAAGACGCCCGTGTCCAGGTCCAGTCCGAACGGCTTCGGCAGCGTCAGCGTCCCGCCGTACTCGACCGCCTCCAGGACCCGGTAGGTGCCGTCGCTCGGCTCCCCGTACAGCGTCGCGGTCGGGCGCCCGGTGTGCCACGGGTCGAGCAGCAGGAACAGCTCGATGCCGGCCTTCGCGTACCCGTGCGCCTTGCCGATGCGGTCGTGGTTGGCGTTGGCCGGGGAGGTGATCTCCACGACGAGCCGGACGTCTTCCGCCGGTACGCGATTGCCCGGCCCGGAGCGAGCTCGCGGGGCAGGACGACGAGGTCGGGGATGTACAGCCCGGCCCGTCCGGGCACGGAGACACCGAGCGTCTGGTAGATCTCCCAGTCCTCCGGGATGACGGTGTAGAGCCTGCGCTGAAGCAACGCCGCTGTGGTGTTGTGGTCCTTGGACGGCGGTGGCGACACGGTGACGATCCCCTCGATGATCTCCACCTTGCAGCCCTCGGGTGCGTCCGTCTCCTCCCAGATCCGGACGAGGTCGTCCCAGTCCTGGCCGTGGCCCGGCCCGGGATCGACAGTGAGTGGGCTCATGGCGGTCTCCTCTTATCGGGGCGTCACCGATAACAGCATGCCGAACGGGACCGGTGGTGGTCCACCGGTCCCGTTCACCCGAAAGAGAAAACCGCAGGTCAGGCGATACGTTCCCGCACCACCGGCGTGGCGGTGAAGGGGGTTCCGGCCGGGGCGATGTCGTACGAGCCGGGGAGTGCCTTCAGGGCGTACTCGAACTTCTCGGGGGTGTCCGTGTGCAGGGTCAGCAGCGGCTGGCCCTCGGTCACGGTGTCGCCGGGCTTCGCGTGAAGCTCGATGCCCGCGCCGGCCTGCACCGGGTCCTCCTTGCGGGCGCGGCCCGCGCCGAGGCGCCAGGCGGCGACCCCGACGTCGTACGCGTCGAGGCGGGTCAGCACACCCGAGGACGGGGCGCTGATGACGTGCTGCTCGCGGGCGACGGGGAGTTCGGCGTCCGGGTCACCGCCCTGGGCGGAGATCATCCGGCGCCAGACGTCCATCGCGGAGCCGTCGGCCAGGGCCTTCTCCGGGTCGGCGTCCTTGAGTCCGGCCGCGTCGAGCATCTCGCGGGCGAGGGCGAGGGTCAGGTCGACGACGTCCTTCGGGCCGCCCCCGGCGAGGACCTCGACGGACTCCCGCACCTCCAGGGCGTTGCCCGCGGTCAGACCGAGCGGGGTCGCCATGTCGGTGAGCAGCGCCACGGTGCGTACACCGCTGTCCGTGCCCAGCGCGACCATGGTGGAGGCCAGTTCACGGGCGTCCTCGATGGTCTTCATGAAGGCGCCGGAGCCGACCTTGACGTCCAGGACGAGCGCGCCGGTGCCCTCGGCGATCTTCTTGGACATGATCGAGCTGGCGATGAGCGGGATGGCCTCGACGGTGCCGGTGACGTCGCGCAGCGCGTACAGCTTCTTGTCGGCGGGGGCCAGCCCGTCGCCCGCCGCGCAGATCACGGCGCCGGTGGTGTCCAGCACGTCGAGCATCTCGGCGTTGGAGAGGTGGGCGCGCCAGCCGGGGATGGACTCCAGCTTGTCGAGGGTGCCCCCGGTGTGGCCGAGCCCCCGGCCGCTGAGCTGCGGCACGGCCGCGCCGCAGGCGGCGACCAGCGGGGCGAGCGGCAGGGTGATCTTGTCGCCCACGCCGCCGGTGGAGTGCTTGTCGGTGGTGGGGCGGGAGAGCGCGCCGAAGTCCATCCGCTCGCCGGAGGCGATCATCGCGGCGGTCCAGCGGGCGATCTCGGTACGGTTCATGCCGTTCAGCAGGATCGCCATGGCCAGCGCGGACATCTGCTCGTCGGCGACCTCGCCGCGGGTGTACGCGTCGATGACCCAGTCGATCTGCTCGGGGCTGAGCTCGCCCCGGTCCCGCTTGGTGCGGATGACGGAGATGGCGTCCATGGGATGGGAGTCCTTCCGGCCGGATGGAAAGGCGAGAGTCCTGAGTGACTCTACGCGCATAGAGGTTGAAGGTTCCGGCGCGCCGTCCGGGGCGGGCCGGCCGGCCCGTCCCGGACGGCGTCGTCAGCCCAGGTGCTGCGGCCCGAAGGCCTGCGGCAGCATCTCGTCGAGCGTGCGGAGACCGTCGGGTGTCTCCAGGACGAGGCCGGGCCCGCCGAACTCGTACAGCAGCTGCCTGCACCGGCCGCACGGGACGAGTACCGAGCCCGTGCCGTCCACGCAGGTGAAGTGGGTCAGCCGGCCGCCGCCCGTGGCGGCCAGCTGCGAGACCAGCCCGCACTCGGCGCAGAGACCGATGCCGTACGAGGCGTTCTCGACGTTGCACCCGGTGATGGTGCGGCCGTCGTCGACCAGGGCGGCCACACCGACCGGATAGCCGGAGTACGGGGCGTACGCCCGGGACATGGCGTCCCGGGCCGCCTCGCGCAGCTTCTCCCAGTCGACGGGGGTGGAGGCCGTCACTTGCCCTCACCCTTGCGGTAGGGCACACCGTCCGCCTTCGGCATGCGCAGCCGTTGCGCGGACAGCGCGAGGACGAGCAGCGTGGTGACGTACGGCGCGGCGTCGACGAACTGGCTCGGCACCTGGTCCGTCAGGAAGTACCAGGTGAACAGCAGAGCGGAGATGACCGCCGAGATCAGCGCGGTCAGGTACTTCTTCCGGTAGAGCTGCCAGAACACGACGATCACGAGCAGGATCGCCAGGAGCAGCAGCATCGCGTGGACGTTCTCGGCGCCGCCGCGGAGCTTGAGGCTGTCGGTGAAGCCGAAGAGCCCCGCTCCCAGCGCCATGCCGCCGGGCATCCAGTTACCGAAGATCATCGCGGCGAGGCCGATGTAACCACGGCCACCGGTCTGGCCCTCCTGGTAGATGCTGGTGGCGACGATGGCCAGGAAGGCACCGCCGAGTCCCGCCAGACCGCCCGAGATCGTCACGGCGATGTACTTGTACTTGTAGACGTTCACGCCGAGGGTCTCGGCCGCCACGGGGCTCTCGCCGCAGGAGCGGAGCCGCAGGCCGAACGCGGTGCGCCACAGCACCCACCAGGTGACGGGGATGAGCAGCAGCGCCACGACGGTCAGCAGCGAGAGCCCGGTGACCAGGCCGCCGATGATGCCGGCGAGGTCGGAGACGAAGAACCAGTGGTGTGCTTGCAGGTCCTGCATCCAGTCCGACAGCCCCGGGATGGTGATCTTGTCGATCTCCTCGAGCCTCGGTGACTGCTTGGAGGACCCGCCGGGCTCCTCGGCGAAGGTGAAGTTCGAGAGGTAGCGGGTGACGCCGACGGCGAGGATGTTGATGGCCACACCGGAGACGATGTGGTTCACGCCGAAGGTGACGGTGATGATCGCGTGCAGCAGACCGCCGAGGGCGCCGCCGACGATGCCGAACAGGACGCCCACCCAGGGGCCCCACTGGAAACCGGCCCAGGCACCGAACCAGGTGCCCAGGATCATCATGCCTTCGAGGCCGATGTTGACGACACCGGCCCGCTCGGCCCAGAGACCGCCGAGGCCGGCCAGCCCGATCGGCACCGCGAGTTCGAGGGCGCCGCTGACCTGGCCGACGGACGTCACGTCGTCCGCGCCGCTGATGAGGCGCACGAGCGAGACGAGGGCGAGGGCACCGGCGATGATCAGGAGGACGACGGGCAGGGACAGCTTGCGCCGTCCGCCGCCCTTCGGGGCGGCGACGCGTGCGGCGGAGACTTTGCTGGTACTCACAGGGCCGCCTCCTTCTCGGTGGTGAGGGCGTGGCCGGCGGCGAGTTCCTCGCCGACCTTCTGCTGCTGGCGGCGGGTCCCGTAACGCCGGACGAGCTCGTAGCTGACGACGACCGAGATCACGATCAGGCCCTGCATGATCGTGGCGATCTCCTTCTCGAAACCGAACTGGTCGAGCGGGGACGAGGCCTTGTCCAGGAACGCGATCAGCAGTGCGCTGAGGGCGATGCCCACCGGGTGGTTGCGGCCGAGCAGCGCGATGGTGATGCCGGTGAAGCCGAGACCCACGGGGAAGTCGAGGCTGTACGTGTGGGTGTCGCCCAGCAGCGTCGGCATGCCGACGAGACCGGCGATCGCACCCGAGATCAGCATCGAGGTCAGGATCATCTTCTTCGCGTCCACACCCGACGCCTGGGCGGCACTCTCGCTGGCACCCGTGGCGCGCAGGTCGAAGCCGAACCGGGTGCGGTTCAGGGCGAACCAGTAGACGAGGCCGCAGCCCGCGGCGACGAAGGTGAAGCCGTAGATGTCGCCGGCCTCGGGGCTGAGGGTGACTCCGGGGAACCATCCGGCTTCCGGGATCTCACCGGTCGTCAGGTTGTTGGAGCCCGCCGCCTGGTCACCGAAGTTCGTCGGCAGGATCAGCCAGGCGATCAGCGAGGTCGAGATGGAGTTGAGCATGATCGTCGAGACGACCTCGCTCACTCCGCGCGTGGTCTTCAGGATGCCCGCGATGCCCGCCCAGAAGGCACCGACCAGCATCGCCACGACGACGATCAGCGCGATCTGGAGCGGTCCGGGCAGGCTGACGCTGGCGCCGACGAGGGCTGCCATCATCGCTGCGAGGCGGTACTGCCCGTCGACGCCGATGTTGAAGAGGTTCATCCGGAAGCCGACCGCGACCGCGAGCGCGGCGAGGTAGTACGTGCCGGCCTGGTTGATGATCAGGACCTGCACGTCGCTGTACGACACCTGCTCGAACAGCAGCCGGTACAGCTCGAACGGGTCCCGGTCGGAGATGAGCAGCACGATGGTGCTGAGCGCGAAGGCGACGACCAGGGCGAGTACGGGGCCGGCGAAGCCCAGGATCAGCCGGTCCTTGTCGAATTTCTTCATCAGGCCTCGTCCTCCGGTGCTGCTTCGAGGTGACCTGCGGCGGCTCCGGTCATGGCCGAGCCCAGTTCCTCGGGTGTGATGGTGGCGGGGTCGGCGTCCGCGACCAGCCGGCCGCGGTACATGACGCGCAGGGTGTCGGAGAGCCCGATGAGCTCGTCCAGGTCCGCCGAGATGAGCAGGACGGCCAGCCCCTCGCGGCGCGCCTCGCGGATCTGGTCCCAGATCTGCGCCTGCGCGCCGACGTCCACACCACGGGTGGGGTGGGCGGCGATCAGGAGCTTCGGCTGATGGCTCATCTCGCGGCCGACGATCAGCTTCTGCTGGTTGCCGCCGGAGAGGGAGGCCGCCGTGACCTCGATGCCCGGGGTACGGACGTCGTACTCGCGCACGATCCGCTCGGTGTCGGCGCGTGCCGCCTTCGGGTCGAGCAGCCAGCCCTTGCTGTTCGGCTTCTCCGTGACGTGGCCCAGGATCCGGTTCTCCCAGAGCGGGGAGTCCAGCAGGACGCCGTGGCGGTGACGGTCCTCGGGGATGTAGCCGAGACCGCCCTCACGCCTCTTGCGCGTCGGGGTGCGCGAGATGTCGTCGGCGTCCAGCGTGATCACGCCGCTGTCCGGGGTGCGCATCCCGACGAGCGCCTCGATGAGCTCGGTCTGCCCGTTGCCCTCGACGCCCGCGATACCGAGGACCTCGCCCTTGTGGATCGTGAAGCCGACGTCGGACAGGACGTCGCGGACGACGCCGTCGGGGTCGGTCACGCTGAGGGAGAGTCCCTCGACGTGCAGCATCGGCACGTCCGTCACGGTGGACTCGCGCGTCTCCGGCGAGGGGAGCTCGCTGCCGACCATCAGCTCGGCGAGCTGCTTGGTGGTGGTGTTCGCCGGGTCGGCGGTGCCGACCGTCGTGCCCCGCCGGATCACCGTGATCTCGTCGGCGACGGAGAGCACCTCGCCGAGCTTGTGGGAGATGAAGATGACGGTGAGGCCCTCGGCCTTGAGCTCGCGGAGGTTCGCGAAGAGCGCGTCCACCTCCTGCGGGACGAGCACCGCGGTCGGCTCGTCGAGGATGAGGATGCGGGCACCTCGGTAGAGGACCTTGAGGATCTCCACGCGCTGACGGTCGGCGACTCCGAGGTCCTCGACGAGCGCGTCGGGCCGGACCCCCAGGCCGTACGCGTCGGAGATCTCCTTGATCTTCTTGCGCGCGGCCGAGCCGATGCCGTGCAGCTTCTCGCCGCCGAGGACGACGTTCTCCAGGACGGTGAAGTTGTCGGCGAGCATGAAGTGCTGGTGGACCATGCCGATGCCGCGCGCGATGGCGTCACCGGGGTTGCTGAACGAGACCTGCTCGCCGTCCACCGCGATGGTGCCCTCGTCCGGCTTCTGCATGCCGTAGAGGATCTTCATCAGGGTGGACTTTCCGGCGCCGTTCTCACCGACGAGGGCGTGGACCGTCCCCTTGCGTACGGTGATGCCGATGTCGTGGTTGGCCACGACGCCGGGGAAGCGCTTGGTGATGCCGTGCAGTTCTACGGCGGGGGGACTGCTGGACGCGTTGATGACGCACTCTCCTTGGCCGGACAGGAGCGGGGGCACAGGGGCAGAGGGGCGGGGTGAAGTTATCGCGCCTGAGGGCTGTCTACACGCGTAGCGCTGCCGAATCGTAAAGCGTAGGACCACGGCACGGCCCGGACACCGGGTCAGGAGCCTGTGCGAACAGGGCACTGCGACGGGCACAACTTCTTCGATGAGCACCCCACGGGCCCGGAGCGGCGGCGGTCCGCACTCCGGGCCCACGGGAAACCAGCCTGACGACCGGAGCCGTTACGGGGCGGTCTTGACGGTGATCTTGCCGTCGATGATCTCCTGCTTCGCCTTGTCCACGGCGGCGATGACCTCGGTCATCTTGGTGAAGGCCGGGTTGGACGTGGCCAGGCCGACGCCGTCCTTGTCGAGGCCGTAGCGGATCTCACCGGACTGCGGCTTGCCGTCCTGGACCGACTTGATCAGGTTGAAGACCGAGTCCTCGACGTCCTTGGTGACCGAGGTGAGGATCGACTCCTTGTAGTCGGCGAGGCCCGCCTGGTTGTACTGGTCGGAGTCGACGCCGATGTTCCACTTGCCGGCCTTGGAGACGGCCTCGATGGCACCGGAACCGGCCAGACCGGCCGCCGAGTAGATCACGTCGGCGCCCTTGTCGAGCTGGCCCTGGGCGGCGGCCTTGCCGAGGTCGGGCTTGGAGAAGCCGTCGAAGTTCGGCGGCTGCGTCAGGTACTGCGGGACGACCTTGACCGAGGAGTCGGTGTCCTTGACGCCCTGCTCGAAGCCGGCCTGGAACTTCTTGATCAGCGGGGTCTCGACACCACCGATGAAGCCGACCGTCTTGGTCTTGGTGACCTTGGCGGCGGCGACACCCGCGAGGTAGGAGCCCTGCTCCTCGTTGAAGACGATGTTGGCGATGTTGTCGCCGGTCACCGAGGCGTCGTCGATGATGCCGAAGGTGATCTTCGGGAACTTCGGCGCGACCTTCTTGATGGCGGGCGCGTAGGCGAAGCCGACACCGATCACCGGGTTGTTCCCGGCGCGGGCGAGCGAGGTCAGGCGCTGGACCTTGTCCGCGTCCGACTCGCCCTCGGAGGGCTCGGCCTCGGTGCCCTTGACGCCGAGTTCCTTCTCGGCACGGGCGAGACCGGCGTAGGCGGCGTCGTTGAACGACTGGTCGCCACGGCCACCGATGTCGTAGGCGATGGCCGTCTTGTCGGCCTTGGAGTCGGACGACGTGGCGCTGTCCGACGACGAGTCGCCACAGGCGCTGACGCTCAGCGCGAGTGCCGCGGACATGACGCCCACGGTGGCAATCCTGGTGATCCGGCGCAAGGGAAGGCTCCTTCAAACCTGACCGAAGCGCCTCTTCCGGCGCTGGTTTCGCCGCGATCGTAACGCGCGTAGATGTCAGATAAGGACCTGTACGGAAGCCGTTATCGGATCGTCGCGAACAGAAGGTGTCCAGAGGCCTTACGAGCCATTGACGGATCGGGCCGCAGGGACGGCCGGCGCCCCGGCCGGCCCTGCGGGGGCCGGACGTCCCGGGGACGGGCCGCGCCCGGCCCCGGGACCGTCGCGAGGCCCTCGTACGAGCGGACGGACGGAGGTCCCGGGACCGCTCCGCCGCGCGGTGACAGCACCGGTCAGGCGTCCAGCAGGGCGGCGGCGGTGAACAGCTCCACCCCGACCGTGATGGCTTCCTCGTCCACGTCGAAGTTGCCCCGGTGCAGGTCGAGGCCGCGTGTGTCACCCAGCGGGCGTACGCCCAGCCTGGCCATGGCCCCGGGGATCTTCTCCAGGTACCAGGAGAAGTCCTCCCCTCCGAGACTCTGCTCGGTGTCCTCGATCGCATACGATCCGCGGCGGATGGTCATCGCGGCGTCGAGCAGGCCGATCGTCTCGGCCTCGTTCACCACGGGCGGCACGCCCCGTACGTAGTCGATCACGGTCTTGGCCCGGTACATTCCGGCCACTTCGTCGATCGCCGCGTGCACCAGGTCGGGCGCCTGTCGCCAGCTCTCCAGGTCGAGGCAGCGGACCGTCCCGGACAGCTCCGCGTGCTGCGGGATGACGTTGGGCGCGTGTCCCGTCTGGAGCCGCCCCCAGGTGACCGCGAGCCCGGCCCGGGCGTCGACACGCCGGGCGAGAAGCGCGGGCACGTCGGTGGCGACGCGTGCGGCCGCCGTGACCAGGTCGGTGGTGAGGTGGGGGCGGGCGGTGTGCCCGCCGGGGCCGTCGAGGGAGATCTCCACCCGGTCGCAGGCCGAGGTGATGGGGCCGATCCGCAGGCCGATCTTCCCGACGTCCACCTTGGGGTCGCAGTGCACCCCGATGATCCGCCCGACGCCTTCCACCACCCCGGCCGCGACGGCGTCGGCGGCCCCGCCGGGCAGGACCTCCTCGGCGGGCTGGAACAGCAGCCGGACGGGGCGTGGCAGCAGCCCCTGCCGGTCGAGCTCGCTGAGCACGAGGCCGGCACCCAGGACGCACACGGTGTGGACGTCGTGCCCGCAGGCGTGCGCCCGGTCGGGCACGGTGGACCGGTAGGAGACGCCCGCCTTGGTGTCCGGGATGGGCAGTGCGTCGATGTCCCCGCGCAGCGCCAGCATCGGCGTCACGCCGTCCCACTCCCCCACGTCACAGATGAGTCCCGTGCCGCCGGGCAGGACCTCCGGCTCCAGCCCCGCCTTCTCCAGCCTGGCCTTGATGGCGGCGGTGGTGCGGAACTCCTGGTTGCCGAGCTCGGGGTGCATGTGCAGATCACGGCGGAAGGCGATGAGCTCGGCACGCAGATCGTCGGTCAGGGTGCCGGGCATGGCAGCCTCGGCGTGGGGCGCGCGGGACTTCAACAGGTTCACCCAGTCAAGGGTAGGCCCCTGCCACCCGCAACTGGCCACAGATCAACAAAAGTTCAGCCGCACAGACGAACAAAAGATGGCGTCGCGGCGTGTGACGGGCGTTCCGGGTGGGTAAACTCCGCCGCTTGCCGACGGGCCGCGAGGCTCCGGTCAGTCCTTCCGCGCGTCCCAGGGGGTGCCGATCCAGCCGTCGAAGGTCGGGATCAAGGCCGTGAGGGCGGCTCCGAGCCGCCAGTCCAGCTCCGGCGCGTACAGCCGCACCGTGTTGCCGGAGGACTTGAACTCCAGCGGCACCTTCCCCCCGGAGCGCCACTTGATGCTGCGGGGGCCGCGCGGGAAGTCCCCGCCCCCGCCGCCTCCGCCGAACACGAGGGCCACGAGCATGATCGGCAGGAAGAGGGTGCAGGGCCACCACACGCACCACCAGAAGAGCCGGCCCTTGTATCCCACCGCGTCGGCGCCACCGGCGGGGGACACGGTCCAGCGCGTGCGCAGCCCCCGGCTGAACGCCTTGTCCCGCGTGATCACCCCGAGCTGTTCGCCCTGCCCGCCGAGCACCTGGAACTGCGCCCGTCCCCCGCTCGCGGAGACGGTCACCAGGGTGGCGGCCCGCGCGTGGCGGTGCTCGTCCGTCCACAGGGCGAAGGAGCGGGCGCCGCTCTTCCGTGCCGCGAGATAGACGGGTACGCCGCCGGGCGGCAGCTCGCGTTCCACGTGAGCGACCGGCCGGGAACTGCCCGGCCCGTCGGAGAAGTCGATGCGGCAGTCCATGTCGCCGCCGGGGGCTGTCCTCAGCTTCCCCAGCGTCCGCAGGCTCAGAGTGCTGGGCACCGGGCAGACTCCTTCACGTCCGGGACGATCGGTCACCGGGCAATCTACGGTAACCGGTTGACGACCGCCGGGGTGTGTCCCATCCATGCCGGGTTGTCTCCGGGACCCCGCCCGGGAGCCTCCGGGCAAGGCGGCGGATTCCCGGGCAGGGCGCCTCCCGGGGGCTCCGGGGCACGAAGCTTCTCCCCGGGGCTCCGGGACGTGGAACCCCTCCCGGACTCCCGGACGTGGAGCCCCTCCCGGACTCCCGGCCGTGACGCCCTCCGAGGCCCGAGGGCGTCCGGGTCAGGACACGAGGGTCTGCTCCTCCAGTTCCGTCAGCTTCACCGTGCACAGGCCGCCCCGCTCCGCCCGGACGCCCGTGACCTTGAGCTGGGTACCCGGGGCGAGGATGTACTCCTCCTCGCCGGTGAAGGCGGAGAAGCTGCGGATGCCCACCGCCCGGGCGGGGGTGACCTCGAACATCGTCCGCTTGCCGCGGCTGCCGAGGAACGCGCGGGCCACGCTGCGTTCGGACGTGCACGAGGACACGCCCCACCACGTCACCGTGCGGCCCAGCGGGTACTGCGCGCGAAGATCCAGCGACACTCCGCGCCACAGCGGCTGCGTGTGGGCGGGAAGCCCCGAAACCGCCGAGAACAGCAGCCGCAGGTACGGGAGATAGGGGACCACCTTCGTCCGGTCCGGGGAGCGCAGGACGGCGTTGATCTCGCGGTAGAACGCGGACTCGCAGGTGTACAGGTAGAGCGCGGCGATGGCGTCGGCGGACAGCTCGCCCCCGGCCTCGTCCGCGCGCCTCTTGCCGAATTCGCGCGACCGCTCGACATGCCTGCCGATGCCGGCCAGCAGCGAGGCGACCGGGCTGACGGCGTCCTGGAAGTCCAGGAGCGGGGTGTCGAACACGCCGGTGATCGCGGGCAGGACGAGACCCTCGTCCTTGACCCCGGCCAGACGGTCCAGATACAGCTGGTGCAGTTCCATGGTCGACGCGATGAACGCGCCCATGCGTGCCGAGACGTCGTCGCCGGTGCCCTCGGCCCCCTCGTCGGCCGTGTTCCACCCCTTGCTGGGCAGCCAGTCGACCTCGTCGGCGCCCAGCGACGCGAGTGCGGCGTTGACCGTGCCGAAGTGCTCCCCGTCGCAGAAGATGTCGCCCTGTGCCGCGGGGTTGGGGTGGTCGATGTGCCGGACCTCCACGCCCGGGTACTTCTTCTGGAGGCGGGTCACGACGGTCTTGAGGCTGCGCGCGTGCGCACCCCACCAGGCGAAGACGACGTAACGGTCCTCCTCGCCGGCGTTCTGCTTGGCCTTGAGGATCTCCTCGACGATGCGCTCGACGGCAGGGCGCCAGAACTTGGTGTGCCGGTCCGTCGCCATCGCCCCGTCACTGCTGGCGGTCAGTGCCGCGTTCAGCAGGAGGACGCCCTGCGTCAGCATGGCCTGGAACCACTCCGGCGGCTGTACGGTGTCCTGTTCCTTCAGCAGCGCCCGCACATCGGCGATCGGGGTCTTCTTGGGTATGCCGTACTTCCACATCGCCGCGGCCTTGATGATGCAGCGGATGCTGACGACCCTGCCGAACTGGCTGTCCTTCCAGTCGTGGAAGGTGTTGTCGAACATGGCGATGCCCGTCGCGCTCTCCGGGCGCGGATAGGGGTTCTGGCCGAAGACGACGACCTTCCACTTGTGCGGCGGATTGGGCTTGAGCGCCTGGAAGGTCAGTTCCCGCACGGGTACGACCCCCGGCCCGCGGTCCGGGCCGATGAAGTCGGGGGCGTCCGGGTGCGCCTCGATGACCGGCTTCAGCAGCGGGAGCCACGGCTCGCCGCCGCCCTTGAAGAGCTCGGCGAGGGCGAGCGGGTCGTCGGGGCCGGGCTGGGCGGGGGTGCTGGCATCGCTCATGGTGGAGGCGCTCCGCGGTGTCGATCCGTGCTGGGGGCAAGGTCATCGGCGAGCCGGCGTCCTACGCATCGGTCCCGCATGTGACGAGTTATATCCCCGGCCACTGACATCCGGCGGCCGGTGCCGCCCGCCGCCCCGGTCAGGCCGCGGGCGGCCCTCGCGGACCGCCTGATGTGGCATCAACTTCGCACGTCGGAGGCGTTGTCAGTGGGCGCCGGTAGCGTTCGGAGCAGTGGAGAGACCACCTGCCGATCGGAGTGAATGATGACCGCGAGCCGTGTGCAGTCGCCGCCTGTCCGGGTGGTTCTGACCGACGTCAACACGGACGTCGTGGAGGCGTGGCGGGCGGCGTTCGCCGACGAGCCCGGGATCGAGATCCGCAAGGGCTCGATCCTCGACGAGAAGGTCGACGCCTGGGTCAATCCGACCAATGCGCGGGGCAGGATGGACGGCGGGGTGGACGCCGTGGTCAAGCGGCACCTGGGCGCCGGCATCCAGCTGCGGGTGCAGCGGGCGATCCGCGACGGTTTCGCGGGGAACCTGCCCGTGGGCAGCGCCGTGTGCGTCCCTTCGGGAGCCGACGTGCCCAAGTTCCTCATACCGACGCCGACGATGGAGGGGTCCTCGCAGAACGTGAGCGCGACCCTGAACGTGGCACTGGCGTGCGCGGCCGCCTTCCAGGCGGTCCACCAGCAGAACAGGAAGGAGCCCGGCAGCATCACGTCGGTGGCTCTGGTCGGCATGGGCGCCCGCACCGGCCGTGTGCCGGCGCGGGTCTGCGCCAACCTGATGTGGTCGGGCTGGACCCTGTTCAACGACCACCGCTTCGAGGACTACGACGAGCTCCGCAGCACGATCGTCGCGCAGCTCGACGACCTGGAGTCCGCGCCCCCCGCCCAGCGGGTCCGGATCGACCCCGCCAGGCGCGGTTCACGCAGCCGCTGACACTCCCGGTCGGCACGTCCGCCCGGCCCGAGGGCTCACCGCGGCTCCTTCCAGGGGTCCGGCGACGGCCGCAGGCCGAAGGGGCGGTCCAGCCGCGCTTGGGCCGCCTTGAGCTCCTTGACGCCCTCGTCGAAGGTGAGCCATCCCAGCGCCGCCCGGTCGGGGTCGTCGGACGAGTCGGGCACGCCGACCCGCCGCGACCCTTCGAGGACGGCGTTGGCACCGTCCTCCAGTTTGTCGAGGGCCCTCGACCATGCGGTCTGGGTCTTGGCGTCGGGGATCGTCCCGGGCAGCCCGGCCTTCTCGACGGCATCGAGCAGTGGCCCGAAGTCCAGGCTGACCAAGCTCAGTTCATCGGGGCTGCGGGCCGCCTCGACCGTTCTGACCGCACCGATCAGGTCGACCATCGCCGTCTCGCCACCGGCGGTGTACCAGTTGGTGACGAGCTCGGCGGTCTGCGCGGCGGTGAGAGGCTTGGGAGTGGCGGTCGGCGTCGGGGACGGGGACGGGGTCGCGACCGGTGTGGCGGCGGCAGACGTCGGCTCGGCGGTCGGCCCGTCCTGGTCACCGCCTCCCGTGCAGCCGGCGACCAGCGCGCCGGTGACGACGGTGAGCAGCGCGGCGCGGACGCGTAAGGGGAGGTTCATCACAGGCTCCTGGTGATCGGCTCGTCGAGTGGCGGGCCCGGGGAAGACTCTCCGGGGCCATCGACGACACCGTCCTGACTGCTCATCAACTCCTGTGCTCAAACCCATGGTTGCCCCCAGAAACGGCACCGCCGCCCGGTCCTTCGAAGAGGTGCGCGCGGCCGGCCCCGTACGCCCTGTCCGCGTCCGCCGGACACGGCCGCCTCACCGGCGCCAGGCCGAGGCGGTACGTCCCACCGGCGGCCGAGTCCACATCAGCGGGCCGCTCATGAGCGGGTCGGCCACCCGGGTCGGTCACCCCGGTCGGTCACCCGGGAGCCCGTCTCACGCCTCCGTCACCGCGGTGGCCCGCCACGGGGCGAGCCGATGCACGTCGCGCGCTGTCTCCGTGACCCCGCTCAGGAAGCCCTGGGCACGCGGGGACGCCGTGTCCCGCAGCCACTCGGGCGCTATGTCGCACACCGCGACCTTCACACCCGTGCCCGCCAGGGCCAGCGGCAGGGTGTGGACCACGGTGGAGGGGAAGCTCAGCACCGTGTGACCGATGGGGCCTCTGCGGGCGATGAGCTCCAGCGGGAGGTCTGGGCGGACGATCTCCAGGCCGGTGGCGGCTTCCAGGGCGTGGAGCTTTTCCGCGGACTCCCTGCGGTGGGCGAAGTACCGCGTCGCCCCGTGGGTGCGCGCCAGGGACGTGACGGCCTCCTCGTACGGGGCCGGGTCGACCACGCCCGTCTCCACCAGGGACGTGCCGACCAGGTCGGCGCCCTTGGTGATGAGGGGCGGGCCGAAGCGTTCCCGGGTCCAGGCGAAGGTGTTCGCCGTCACCTCGATGTCGGAGGGCGCCTCCACCGGCATCGCCGTGAAGACCTCCACCGAGCGGGTCGCCGACGGGGTGAAGCTGCGGCGGGCCGCGGAGGTGACGGGGGCCAGCAGCAGCTCGCGCGGGCCCCTGTTCCCCCGGCGGTGCCAGCGCACGAGGCGTTCACCCCGCGCCAGCTGGGCGACGAACTCCATGGTGGCCGTGCCGTCGTCGACGACGGTGATCCGCCGGGTGCGGACCAGGGTGAGCAGCAGTTGCACGTACCGGGAGAAGGGGTCCCCGATGACGATGCGGTCGGCCTTGCGGATCAGGCCGGTGAGTGCCCGCAGGGCCTTCAGGGGCGCGCCGGTCTCCCCGCGCGCCTCCTGCCAGCGGACGGTGATGCCCTCGTCGCGGGCCAGCTCCGCCATCCTGCGCAGCTGTCCGCGCGACATCGGGTCGACCGGGGGGAGGACGACGACCGTCGTGTCGTCTCCTCCCCGGATGTGGGTCCACTCCAGGACGTTCAGGAGCTGGACCGGGCTCTCGACGAAGGCGAGGTTCACCGGTCGGCCCGTCAGACCGCGACCGGCTCGGCGGCCGGCGCGTTCTCGCTCTCGGCGACGACGCCCGCGACCCGGCGCAGCTTCTTCATCGGGCCGAGCTCCGACTCGTACACCTTCTTGACGCCGTCACCGAGCGAGGCCTCGATGGTGCGGATGTCGCGCACGAGACGCGTGAGTCCCTGCGGCTCGACGGAGGCGGCCTGGTCGGAGCCCCACATGGCGCGGTCGAGGGTGATGTGACGCTCGACGAACGTCGCGCCGAGCGCGACGGCGGCGAGGGTCGTCTGGAGACCGGTCTCGTGGCCGCTGTAGCCGATCGGGACGTTCGGGTACTCCTGCTGGAGGGTGTTGATGACCCGCAGGTTGAGCTCCTCGGCCTTCGCCGGGTACGTCGAGGTGGCGTGGCAGAGCAGGATGTTGTCGCTGCCCAGGACCTCGACCGCGTGACGGATCTGCTTCGGGGTCGACATGCCGGTGGAGAGGATGACCGTGCGGCCGGTGGCGCGGAGCGCGCGCAGCAGCTCGTCGTCGGTCAGGGAGGCGGAGGCGACCTTGTGCGCGGGCACGTCGAACTTCTCCAGGAAGGCGACGGCCTCGGTGTCCCACGGGGAGGCGAACCAGTCGATGCCGCGCTTGGCGCAGTGCTCGGCGATCGCGGTGTACTCGTCCTCGCCGAACTCGACGCGGTGGCGGTAGTCGATGTACGTCATCCGGCCCCAGGGGGTGTCGCGCTCGATGTCCCACTGGTCGCGCGGGGTGCAGATCTCCGGGGTGCGCTTCTGGAACTTCACGGCGTCGCAGCCGGCTTCGGCGGCCACGTCGATGAGCGCGAGGGCGTTGTCGAGGTCGCCGTTGTGGTTGATGCCGATCTCGCCGGTGACGTAGACGGGCCGGCCGGGTCCGGCGGTGCGGGTGCCGAAGGTGCGCAGGCGGGAGGTGTTGCTCATGGTGGTGCTTCCTTACGTGGTGGGGGTGTCAGGGGTTTCGGTGGTGAGGGTGGGGCCCAGCAGCCAGGCCGCGATCTCGCGGACGGCACCGAAGCCACCGGGTGTTGTGGTCACGGCGCGCGCGGCGGCGCGCACCGAGTCGTGGGCGCTCGCCACGGCGACGGGCCAGCCCGCCAGGCCGAAGCAGGCCAGGTCGTTGACGTCGTTGCCGACGTAGAGCACGCGGTCGGGAGCGAGGGACTGCTCCTCGCACCACTGCTTGAGCGCCAGGTCCTTGCGGTCGATGCCGTGCAGGACCGGGACCTGGAGTTTGCGGGCGCGGGCGGCGACGACCGGGTTCTGTTCCGTGGAGAGGATCAGGACCGGCAGGCCGGCCCGGCGCAGGGCGGCGATGCCGAGTCCGTCGCCCCGGTGCACGGCGACGGTCTCGCGTCCGTCGGAGTCGACGTGGACGCGGTCGTCGGTCTGGGTGCCGTCGAAGTCGAGGACCACGGCGTCGACGTCCGCGCGCGTGGGCAGCGGGGAGGGGTCCAGGAGCGGCGCGAGGAGGCGGGCGCGGGCGAGCTCGTGCGGGTCGTCGATCTCCAGGACCCGGGCGGGGTCGGTGTGCACGAGCGCGGTGTGCCCGAAGAAGCGGTGGCGGTGGGTGCGGAAGCCGGCGACGTCCATGGCGTACGCGGCGCCGGTCTCCAGATAGTCCTGGGGGCGGTCCTGGCGGCGGGGGCGTACGGCCTTGTCGTGGTTGACGCCGTAGGTGCCGTCCTCGACCGCGCTGCCGTCACGCCACACGAAGCCGTGGAAGGGGGCGACGGTGACGGCGGTGTCGGCACCCTCGCGGGCGACCGCGGTGGCGACGCCGTCGATGTCCTCCCGGGTGACGAAGGGGCTCGTGCACTGGACCAGAAGCACCACGTCGGCCGTCCGGCCGTGGCCCATCGCCTCGTACGCGTCCAGGGCGTGCAGGACCGCCGCCTCGCTGGTCGCCGTGTCGCCGGCGATGGCCGCGGGGCGCTGGACGCAGTGCAGCCGGGAGGACTCCCCCAGCGCCTCGCCCGTGGCGCGGGCCGCCTCCGCGATCGCCGCGTCGTCGGTGGTGACGACGACGTCCGTCACCTCGGGTGAGGCGAGGCAGGCACGGACCGCGCGGCCGACGAGCGGTACGCCACCGACCTGGGCGAGGTTCTTGGCGGGTACGCCCTTGGATCCGCCGCGGGCGGGGATCACGGCGAGCACGGTGGGTGGCGGGGTCATGGTTGCTCCTGAATCGGTGGTCACAGCTCGCCCATCCGCCGGATCACGGGGGCGACCCGCTGTACGCCGTGGCGGTAGGCGCCGCGCGCCGCGTTGCGCACGGTTTCGCGCACCGCGCCCCGGACCCGGCCCGTCTCCTTGGGGGTGACGGCGCCCGGCAGGGGCCGGCCGTCCGGGCCCAGGTGGTAGCGGGCGAGGATGCCGGGGAGGTATCCGGGCGCGGTGGCCGGCGTGTAGTAGGGGGCGGGGCGGGGCAGCGGTCCTGCGGCGAGCAGCGCGCCGACCCGGGCGCGGGCGGTGTCGTAGGCCGCCCCGTAGGTCCCGTCGGCGGCGACGCCCTGTCCCGCGAGCCATTCCTCGTCGGGCTCCGGGCGCAGGCCCCCGTCGAGGTGGTCCCAGGACGTGATCAGCCCGGAGCCGACGAAGTGGTGGTTGCCGAGGGTCTCGCGGACGCCGAGGTCGGAGAGGATCGCCGTCGGGATGCGCCGGTGCAGTGACTCCAGGGCGGCGGTCGAGGACACGGTGACCAGCAGGTCGGTGCGGTCCAGGACCTCGCCCATGTGCCCGTACACCAGACGGAAGTTGGGGGGAAGCCCGCCGGGCAGCCGCTCGGCGAGGCGCTGGTAGGGCAGCTCCTCGATGTGTGTGGTGTGCTCGCCCGGCTTGGAGCGCAGCTTCAGCAGCACTTCGCGTCCGGGGTGCAGCCGGGCGTGCTCGACGAGCCTGCGCAGCAGGTAGGTGCGGTCGGCGCGGGAGGCCGGCACGGAGGGCTGTGCGGCGAACACCACGGTGTCGCGCCCTTCCTGTGCCCGGTGGGGCTCCCCGCCGAGGAACGGCAGGGCGGCCTCGGTGACGGACGAGGCGTCGGCGCCGACCCCTTCGTACACCGCGCGGAAACGCGAGGCGTCGTGGCGGGAGTTGGCGAGGACGACGTCCGCGCCGTGGCGCAGCAGGAGGCCGTCGGCGAGCTTCTCGTAGACGACGCCCACGTAGCCCGTGACGACGACGGGCCTGCGGGGCAGGTCGAGTGCGGCCAGTCCGTGCAGCATGGCCTGGACGGCGCCTCCGACGAGGGCCAGCACCACGACGTCGTACTCCTCGTCCCGCACCGTGTGCAGGAATTCGGCCGTGGTCACCTCGCGTACCCGGCCCGTGTCGACGCCGACCTCGCCCACCTCGGCGAGCTGCCTCGGCGTGGGGGTGGCCCGGCCGCGCAGCAGCAACCCGCTGATCTCCACGGGGCGGTCCGCCGCTCCGGCCTCCGGGCCACCGGCGAGGCGGCGCGCGGTGAGCGCGCCCCATTTCCACCGGGTGTCGGAGTCGGCGAGCACGGCTATACGGAGGGCCGCGCTGTCGGCTGCTGGGGTGACGGCCGGGGCGGCCAGGTCATCGGTACGAGGGGGCACGTCGTAAAAGCTAGGAAGCCATTCCGATCCGCGGCCCAACGCGGTGGCAACAGATGGTTAACAGCCGGTCGACGCTTGGGTACCCGGCCCCCTGGCAGGGTGAATCGGCCCCGAATGCATGCGGGTTCACTTTTCGGCCGCGCGTCGTTCACTTTCCGTACGCGCGGGGGACAAGGCAAATGCCGGGGCCGCCCCTAACGTGAAAGGCGTGGTCAAGCTCTCCGTCATCGTGCCGTTCTTCAACGTCCAGGCCTACGCGTCCGACACCCTCAGAAGCCTGCGGGCCAACACCCGCGAGGACTTCGAGTTCATCCTCGTCGACGACTGCTCGACCGACGGAACGGCCGGTCTCCTGCGCCGGGCCGAGGAGGACGTGCCGGGGGCGGTCGTACTCCGGCACGAGAGCAACGCCGGTCTGGCGACGGCCCGCAACACGGGCCTGGACGCGGCCCGCGGCGAGTACATCGGCTTCCTGGACGGAGACGACTGGGTCGCCCCCAACCACTACGCCCGCCTCCTCGCGCGGACCGAGGAACTGGGCTGTGAGTTCGTGCGTACGGACCACGTCCAGGTCACCGGCACGGCCCGTACGGTGCGCCGCGTCCCGCACGGTCCGCGCGGGGTGGTCAGCGCCCCCCGGGACGCGATCCTGCCCGCCGCCCGGACGACGTCGGTGGACTACGCGTTCGCCTGGGCCGGGCTCTACCACCGCGGTCTGCTGGACGAAGGGCTGCTGCATTTCACGGACGGTCTGCGCACCGCCGAGGACCGGCCCTGGATCTGGCGGCTGCACCGGCAGGCGAAATCCTTCGCCGTGCTCGGAAATCTGAGCCATTTCTACCGGAGAGGAGTCGCGTCCTCCCTCACCCAGATCGGCGACGAGCGCCAGCTGGATTTCATTCGCGCCTATGACCAGGTGCTTTCCGAAACAGCCGCCGACCGTGACGCGGACACACTTCTGCCGAAAGCGGTGCGGACGTACTGCGCCGTCATCGCCCATCACGTCGGGGCCGTGGGCAAATTCGAACCGCAGGTGGCCCGTACTCTCCGATCACTCGGTTCGGCAGCGCTCAGAAGCATGCCGCAGGCCGTCCTGAACGAGGTCCTGGACACCATGGACACCGAGCGGGCGACCGTGCTGCGCAGGCTGCGGCGCCGCCCCGCCGGCATCAAGGAGACGACTGCCGCGTGACCGTCCAGATCTTCGCCGCCTCCAGCACACACGGAACGGCCGTACTCGCCGCGGCCGTCGACTCCGGCTGCTTCGCCGACTCGCCCCGCCGCGTCCTGCTGCTCTGCGACACCACGGCCGTCCCGGAGGCGGCGCCCCCGGCCACCACGCTGCCCGGGTTCGAGGCACTGCGCTCCCGCTTCGACGAGGTGCTCTCGTGGAACGACGCCGTCTCTCCCCTGCACCCGGCGGCCTGGGCCCCTCGCCCCGACGACGTACCCCTGTGGGAGCGCCATCTGCGCCGCGCCTGGGGCCTCGGGGACGAGGAGGTCGAGCTGGTGCTGGAGTCCCCGCACGTCTCCCCCGCCCAGGCCCTCGCCCAGATCTTCACCGGCGGTCCGGTCACGGTGTACGCGGAGGGGCTGACCGGATACGGCCCGACCGGCGGCAAGATCAGCCCGCTGATCGGCACCCGCGTCCGGCAGTTGCTCCACCCGGACCTTCTTCCCGGCCTGGAGCCGCTGCTGCTCGCCGAGTACGACGTACCCTCGCGGCCGCTGCCCACCGCGTCCCTGCTGAAGGTGTACGGCGAACTGGCCGAGGCCGCGCCCCGGTTCTCCTCTCCCGAGGGCGCCGCTCTGCTGCTCCTCCCCGAGCCCGGAGCGCTCCCCGCAGCCGACGAGGCGGAACTCGGGCTGCGGATGGTGCGCGGCGCGGTGGCCCTCGGCCACACGCGTCTCGTCCTCCAGCCGCACCCTCGCACACCCGCGTCCTCCGCCGGGGCGCTGCGGGCGGAGGCGGCACACCTCGGTGCCGGACTCACCGTGCCGGCCTCCGAGGTGCCCGGCGCCCCGGTCCCGGCCGAGGTCCTCTTCGAGCGGCTGCGGCCCGCACTCGTCGTGGGCTGTTCGTCGACCGCGCTGCTCACCGCTTCGGTGTTCTACGGCCTGCCCGTGGCCAGGACCGGAACCGGCACGCTCCTGGAGCGGCTCGCCCCGTACGAGAACCCCGCCAGGATCCCGGTGACGGTCATCGACGCGCTGCTGCCCGACCTGGCCGACGCCGCCGCCGTGCGGGAGCAGTCGCCTCCGGGACGGGAGACGGTGGCCGGGGCACTCGGCGGTCTGCTGGAGGCCGTCGGCTTCGCGATGCGCCCGCGCGTGCGCCCGGACCTCCGCCCGGCCGCCGAGCGCTATCTCTCCACCCGGCTCGACGCGGGGACCTGGCGCTACTTCAAGCGCCGCCGCCTGGGCTCGCTCGCCCTTCCCGGCGCCGTACCCAACCGCCTGGTCCTCCTCCGCCGCAACGCGACCCTGCGGCGGATGGCCCGCCGTGCCCGCGCCCTCGCGCGCCGCTGACGGCGGTGCGGGCCCCGCGCACGCGGGGCTCAGCCCAGCAGGCGCGTCAGGCCCAGGCGGGTCCACAGGAGAGCGGCGGCGAAGGAGAGGGCCGTGGTGGCGGCGGTGACGGCGACCACCAGCACCGCCGCCGTCAGCAGGCCGGGACCGGCGTCGACCAGGAGATCGGCGAGCACGCCCAGGACCAGGACGTGGATCATGTACGCCCCGAACGAGGCGCCCGCCAGCCGGCTCAGCGCGGGGCGCAGGCGCTCGGGGACCCGCACCCGGTGCAGGGAGAACAGAACCCCCGCGCTGAACAGGGCCACCAGGACGCTCGCGTACGGGATCGCGTAGTGCACCCCGTGCTGGTACGCGACGATCGCGGCCAGCGCCCCGCACGCCGGGAGCACCCACCACAGCCCACGCCTGCCGAACGCCCCCTCGGGCAGCGCGAGCAGCAGGGCACCCAGTACCGCGTAGATCAGCTGGTACGGGCCGAAGCCCCAGCCGAAGCGCGGCAGGTCCAGGCCGGTGACCTGGGACAGGTCGCCGAAGAGGGAGGGAGCCGCCCCGAGGGCGAGGAGGGCGACGCCGAGGCCCCAGGGGCGCTTGCCCGACTTCACCAGGGCGGCGAAGGCGAGGAGCATGATCACGGGGATGTAGGCGTACAGGTACCAGAGGTGGTAGGCCGGGCGGACCGAGGCGAACAGCGCGTCGAGCGCCAGCTCGCCGGCCGGGTGGCCATTGGTGCCGCGCAGTCTCCCCCAGGCCAGGTAGAGCGCGGTCCACACCCCGAGCGGGACCACGATCCGCACGATCCGCTGCCACAGCTGCCGGCCGTCGCGGACCGGGGCGCCCACGAGGACGACCCATCCGGCGATCGCGAAGAACAGCGGTACGGCGAAGCGGCCCGCCGAGTCCGCCACCAGACCGGCCCAGTAGGTACCGGGTCCGCCGGAGGCCTCGCGGCCCGCCGTGTTCACGAACGCCGAACCCGTGTGGCAGAGGATCACGCCGACCGAGCAGAGCAGCCGGACCAGATCGATGTCGTGACGGTGTTCACGGCGCGGGCGGGCGTCGGGGCCGGTCTGCGGGGAGAGGGAGGGGGCGGGCGCGCCCGCCGGGGAGACAGAGGAAGACATGGTCATCGAAGGCTATGAACGCGCGGGTGCGGGGTGAACTCCGGTCAGGTGAACAGTCACTTCGCCCGGGTGTCGGGCAGGTGAAGGCCGCGTGCCGGCTCGGCGGGCCGGGGGCCCGGGACGTGCGGGACGGGACGGCCGGAGAAGGGGTCGGGCAGTCCGAAGAGGCTCTGCAGCTCACCGAGGTTGGCGCGGGTGACCGACCAGAGGTGCTCCTGCCTGCCGTGCACGTCGGCAACGGCTGCCGGGTGGTGGTCCAGCACCTGGGCCGCGCGCTCGGCGAGGCGGGCGCCCAGGGACCGGTCGTGGACGGAGAGGCCCCACTCGGGCCGCTCGATGTCGGAGAGGAAGTAGGCGAGCTTGGGGTGCGAGACCAGGCTGATGATCGGCGTACCGCAGCCGAAGGGGATCATCCCGGCGTGGCCGCGCATGCCGATGACGAGGCGGGTACGCCGGTAGAGCTCGCGGATCCGGTCGTTGGAGAACAGGTACAGCGGCTCCACCGGGAGCGTGATTCCGTGCTCCCTGCGCAGGTCGTGGACGAACTTCTCGTCGGCCGGCATGTGGGCCGCGTAACGGACCTCGGCGCGCTCGCCGATGGCGCGTACGGCGGCGGCGGTCTCGCCCAGGAAGTGGCCGTAGTCGTGGCCGAAGCGCAGACCCGCACGGTCGTAGGCGCAGTTGACCAGCACGGTGTCGTCCCGCTGCTCCGCGCCCGCCGGGCCGTCGGGCCCGGGGTCGAGGTGGCGTGCCACGGTCGTGGGGCAGGGCTGGTAGCGCACCCGGTCGCGCAGTCCGTCCGGCAGGAGCTCCCTGACCCGCTCGACGGAGCCCTGGTTGCGCAGACCGAAGAAGGCCGACTTCTCGACCAGGGCGCGCAGGCTCGCCGCGAAGCGCTCGCGGCGGTAGCGCTGGCCGTCGAAGACGTTGTACCCGACCGCGAAGACGGCGAGCGGTGCGGTGATCCGGGCGAGGACGGCGTCGGGGATGTTCCACTGCCAGCCGCTGTTGCCGTTGGGCGCGGTGTCCGGGAGGAAGAGCCCGCCCCCGCCGACGACGATGCCGCGCCGGGCGTTCAGCTCCTCCAGGCCCGGCTCGTCGACCAGTCGGTGCACGGACCGCTCGTACCAGCGGGCCGGCCCGGTGTCGGGGCCGAAGCACATCCGCACCGCCTCCGGCAGCACCTTGTCGCCCGCGTTCTCCTGCCCGTCCGCGAACAGGGCGATGTGGGCCAGCTGTTCACCCGGGACCGCCTGGTCACCGGACGGGCCAGGGACCGGGCCGGAGCGGGTACGGACGTACCAGGCATGGCAGTTGGCGTCGGTGGGGTCGGCGTCGAGGCCGTCCAGGGCGTAGCCGCGCGCGTCCTCGGTCCGGCCGAGCAGCCAGGCGAGACGGGCGAGCTGGCCGTAGGCGCGGGCGGCGAAGTCCGGGGACACGGTGGCCAGGAGCAGGTGCGTCTCGGCCTCCTCGTAGCGGGAGAGCGCCATCAGGCTCGTGCCCAGCGTCTCGTGGCAGCGCGGCAGGTCGGGCCGGCCCGCCACGACGGGGGTCAGCAGGGCGACGGCCTCGTCATGACGTCCCTGCTGTCGGTGCACCTCGGCGACCTGCCGCACAAGATCCACCGGCGTACGCCCCCCGTCGGGGAACGGCAGAGCGCAGTGCAGGAGCAGTTCCGGGTGCTTGGGGCCGGGCAGGGCGCAGTAGGCGGCTCGGAATGCCTCGTCGTCCAGTTCGTACCGCTCACGCGCCGCGCGCGCCGGAGCGGAGGAGGCGGAGGGCAGAGGTGCAGCGCCGTGTCCCTCGGTGCTTCCGGCCGCGCCGAAGCGCAGGACGACGGTGCTGTCGGGGACCGGGGTGTCGTCGTACAGGTGCCCTGCCGGGACGTCGTACCGGGAGGCGAGCGGCACGAGGAGCCCTTCGTCCCTCAGGGCCCGGCCGACCGCCGCTTCGTCACCCCGCGCCGCCGCGCCGAGGACGGGGGCCGTCACGTCCCGGAGCTGGATCACGGCGAGTCCGCCGTACGGCACGTCCGGGCTGCCGGAGGGGACGACGGCGACGCCCGTGCGCAGGGCCAGCAGCGGTGCGAGCGGGCCGAGGACGACCGTGCCGGGGGCGAGAGCGACGACGGTGTCGTAGCCGGTCAGGCGGAAGACGTCGAGCGGGGCCCCGGCGGGTCGCGGGACGAGACGGGGGTGCAGCCGGCGGGCGGCGTCGAACGCGGAGTCGGGCAGTCCGGGGTGCAGGACGAGGAAGTCCTCGCAGACGGCCGGATCGCTGAGGGCGAGGCTCCGCAGCAGCACCAGGAGGCCGGTCATCCGGTCCTCGTCGGTGTACGCGGCGAACGCGATCCGCCGCTTGCCGGTGACGGCGCGCCGGTCGTCGGCGGCCTCGGGGGCGGCCGGTGCGTCCACGGCGGCCCGGTCGCCGGCGGCCTCGGGGGCGGGCTCTCCGGGGTGGGCGGGCCCGGCCGGTCTGTCTGCGGTGGGTTCGGCGGGGGTGTTCATCTCAGCGCGGTCCTCATCTCGGTCTCGTCCTCGTGTCTCGCGTGGGCCGCGACCCATTCGCGCTCGCGCGGCAGCAGTTGCCCCGGCAGTCCGAAACCGATGAGGTCGAGCCGTCCTGCCGTGTCCAGGAAGTCGAGCAGCCGGAGCACCGTGAACGCGGTGCTGGTCCGTGTCCCCCAGCCGTCCTCGCCGAGCAGCGCCGGATCGTCCAGGGGATGTCTCAGGGAGGCGTCCCCGACGTGGTCCTGGGCACCCGCGGCCAGCCGGGTACGCAGGGCGCGGCGCCAGTGCGCGAGTGTGTCGCCGAAGACGATCCGGGCCTCCGCCCGGTCGTTCCAGGCGGGGCCGGTCCACGGGGCGCCGCCGCGCAGGGTGACGGCGTGCAGGCCGGTGCGCGGGGCGCCCGCGGGGATGCCGTCGCAGCGGACCACCAGGTCGTATCCGCCGATCAGCTCGGCGAGTCCGCTGCCGGGGGCCCGCTCCTCCTCGGCGACCCGGGGCGCGCCCGCGACCAGGACCACGGAGCGTCCGGCGACGAGGCGGCGCAGCGCGGGCACCCCGAGCGGCTCCGCGCCGCCGAGCAGCGGGTCCGCGGTCCTGTCCCGGTCCAGCAGGCGCCGGTAGGCGGCGTACAGCGTGTTGAGGCGGCGGACGGCGGGATCGGACATACCGCCGGACCCGGCGGTCCGTTGCCGTACGACCTCGGCGAATTCGGTGCGCGCCTCGGCGGCGGGAGCGTCGCGCAGGGCGCGCAGACGGGTGCCGTCCTCGCCGGGGACCAGCCCCGCGGCCTCCTCCAGGAAGCCCTGGAGTTCCTTGAGCGTGGCGATCCTGCGCACGATGTCCTGCGCGGACGACGGATTCTGCTGGAGCGTCAGGTGGCGCTCGTACGCCTCGACGGCCTCGTCCCTCCGGCCGAGGGCGTCCAGGGCGCGCCCGCGCAACCGCCACGCGCCCTTGGACCTGGGCCGCAGCCCGGTCGCCTCCACGGCGATGTCCAGGGCGAGGCGGGTCTCGGTCTCGCCGCCCGGCTCCAGGGCACACAGGCCGGTCCTCAGCAGCGCGTCGAACAGGCTGTCCGCGTCGGTGCCGCAGGCCGTCGTGAGGCCGCCGATGGCGGCGACCAGCCGGGTCCGGCGTGCGTCGCTCATGGGGCCGCCCGCGGCGAGGCCGGCGAGGTAGTCACCGCACAGGCGCAGGGCGGCGGGCGCGGTCTGCACCGTGGCGTCCTGTCCCGTTCTGGCCCGTACTGCCTTGAGCAGCCCCGTGAAGGTCTGGCTCATGCTCGTTCCGCCGTTCTGTGATCAGTGGCCGACCGGGGCGCGCGCCCCGGCCCCGGGGTCAGAGGCCCAGGCTGGTGCGGGTGCGTCGTACGGTGCGGCGCAGCCGGATCGCCGCTCCCCGCGGGCCGCCGCCGGGAAGCGTGAGCTTCTGCAGCCGGCGGCGCTTGAAGTAGTGCTGTGTACCGGCGCCGAGGTGTTCCCGCAGCCAGGACTCGGCCTCGGCGCGCAGCGTGGGGTGGAGGCCGGCCTGCATGCAGTAGCCGACGGTCCTGACCAGCGGCGCGAGGGTGTCGGGTGCCGTGGACGGCAGGGGCGGGACGGGCTCGCCCGCGTGCTCGTCCAGGTCGGGCACGAGGTGGTCGACGATCGTCAGCGGGATGCGGTTGCTGTTCTCGTACGGGGTGATGCGGTCCAGGACGAGTCCGGTGCCGACGCGGGCGACGGGGATGCCGTAGTACACCGCGGCGGTGAACATGGCGGTCGAGAAGCAGCCGACGACGAGGGTGGGCGCGCAGCGCTCAAAGAGGGTCTCGGCGAGCAGCGGGCTGTTCAGCGTGGTCAGCCGCACCCCCAGCTCGGCGGCGGCGTCGTCCAGGGCCTTGGAGTAGCCGGCCGGCGCGGTGGGGTGCGGCTTGAAGAGCACCGAGGTGTGGCCCGCCCGCACCGCGCCGCGCAGCATGCGGACGTGCAGGTCCTCCTCCTCCTCGGCGGTGAGGATGTTCAGGGCCGCGAGGTACTGCCCGAGCAGGACGGCGGTGGGCGCCTCGGCGTCGAGCGCCGCGAGCTGCCGGTCGCCGTCGGCGGATCCCGCGATCTCGCCGAGCACCTTGCGGAAGGCGTCGCTCGGCACGAGCTCGGGCTCGACTCCGAACTCCGCCAGGAGGAGCGGCCGCAGTCCTGGTACGAGGTCGAGGTGGAGCACCCGTTGGACGCGGCAGGCGATGGAGCGCGGCACCTTGTTGCGGGTCGGGCCGTAGCTCATCAGGCCGTCCGCGTAGACGTGCACGGCGCTCTCGGCGAAGATCGCGGCGAGTGCGCGGGCGGGGTTGACCTGGATGGACTCGACGGCGAGCTCGACGGGCCCGGTGGGGTCGATGCCCCAGGCGAGGCGGAAGGCGCGCTGCCAGAGCTCGGTCTCCTCGGCGCGCGGCCCCCAACCGCTCGGGTGGTGCGGGCTGATGGCCTCGTTCCAGTCGACGACGGAGTCGAAGCGGGCGGCGATGCCGCCGTAGCCGCGCATCTCCTCCAGCCGGAGGGCGGTCTCGGGGACCGCGGCGTTGTTGGAGACGAGCAGGACGCGGTGGCTGTCCTGCCCCGGTCCGAACTGCCCGGCGTCGAGGGCCGCGGCGAGCGTGGCCGCCCCGTACAGGGTCGATACCTGGAAGATCTGGGTGCGTCGCGTGGGCATGGGTCAGGCGGCCTTCTGCTTGTCACGCAGGCGGTTGAGCAGGGTGCTGCGCTTGGCGTCCATCATCGTCAGGGTGTGGTCGAGCACCTGCTGCGGCATGCGGTGCAGCGCGGCGGCCGACTCGTGGCGCAGGCGCCGGAAGGTGGCGGGCTCGTACACGTCCGCCTTCTCGTTGTGGAAGGCGATCATCGCGCAGTAGGTACGGACCGCCTTGGGGAGGAGGATCTCCGCGTCCCGGTCCTCTCGGATCTCGTCCAGCAGCGCGTCGTAGGCGGGGAAGAAGTCCAGCTGGCGGGAGTCCTTGATCTGGGTCAGGGAGGTCGTGACCCCGCGCCGGTAGAAGATGCCGTACAGGTTGAGCGCCGCGCAGGTGCGGGCCCGCAGGTGCAGCTGCCAGATCCACAGCCGGTCCTCGGCGGTGCGCAGCCGGGTGGTGAAGCGGTGGCCGCCGTCGTCGAAGAGCCGCCGGTGGTAGACGCCCGCCCAGACGAAGGGGTAGTCGACCATCGTCTCCCACTCGGGCGAGGCGATGCCCTCCCGCGGGTCCAGGACGGTCTCACGGAGCGGCGCGGGCGCGCGCTTCACGACCCGGCTCGTCCCGGTGACCTGGACGTGGTCGGTGCGGGCGAAGTCGCAGTCCAGCTCGGCGGCGGCGTGCAGCAGCCGGCCCAGGTGGCCGGGGGCGTACCAGTCGTCGCCGTCCAGGAAGGTGACGAAGTCACCGCGGGCCGCGTCGATGCCGCTGTTGCGGGCCGCCGCGATGCCGAGGTTCTTCTCGTGCCGGATGACCTCGGCGTTCGGGAGTCTGTCGGCCCAGCGGTCGATGACGGCCGGTGTGTCGTCCGTGGAGCAGTCGTCCACCAGCAGGAACTCGATGTCAGGGCCGGTGTTGCGGGCGAGACTGCCCAGCGTCGTGTCGGCGAAGGCGCCGACATTGTGGAACGGAACGACAACGGACAGTTTCGGCACGCGGGCCCTCACCTTCGATCATGGTCCGCACACGCTAGTGAGGGGGAGGAAGGAGCGGGTGTCGCCCGGCCCGACGAACGGTGAACTCTGGGCGTCCCCGGGGTGACTCCCGCCGTGCGGGCCTCCCGCCGGCGGGCTCGCCTCGTACGCCGACTGGGCGGGCCTTGACCTCGACTTCGCTTGAGGTCCTACCGTCCGGGCCATGGACTACTCACATGACGACGCAGGACTGGCACGGCAGCCCATCGGCTACTGGAGCTGGGCCGCCCACGATGCGACCGTGACCCACATCCGGGCCGCGCTGGCCGAACACGGCCTGACCCAGCCGCCCTGGTGGGTGCTGAACCAGCTCACCGAGGCGGACGAGCACGGCCGTCCGCGCGCCGAGGTGGTCGCGATGCTCAGCGGCTATCTGGGCGTCGGCGATTCCCTGGAGCCCGAGATCGACTCCCTCGTCGCCCGGGGCCTGATCACCGAGGACGCGAACACCAGGCTCCGGCTGACGCCCGAGGGGCACGCGCTGCGCGCCAGGGCCGTCGAGCGGGTCAGCAGGGCGAGCGCGGAGATCCACGCCGGAATCCCGGACGAGGAGTTCGTCGCCGCCCTCAAGGTCCTCCAGCGCATGATCCACAACGTGGGCGGCAAGGCCTGGCACCACTGAGCCCGGCACCCGGCACCCGGCACCCGGCAGTCGGCAGTCGGCAGTCGGCACCCGGCCGGAACGCTCAGACGCTGCTGAAGGACAGCTTCGCCGCGAAGCCGAGGAACAGCACGCCCGCCGCCGAAGTGGCCCCCGCCGACAGCCGCTTGCGGCGGCGGAACGCGGCGGCCAGCCGGGTGCCGCCGAAGATCAGCGTCGAGAGGTAGAGGAAGCTGCCGATCTGGAGCAGCGTGCCGAGCACCAGGAAGGAGAGCGCCGGATAGGCGTAACCGGGATCGACGAACTGCACGAAGAAGGAGATCAGGAACAGGATGGCCTTCGGGTTGAAGAGGCTCACCACGAGCGCCCGCCTGTAGGGGTGTTCCACCCCCTGTACGGGCTTCTCGCCCTCCTCCACCAGCTCCGCCGCACGCTGGTGCCGCTCGCGCCACGTCGAGACGGCCGCCCGCAGCATCCCTATGGCCATCCACGTCAGATAACCCGCCCCGGCGTACTTGACGACGGCGAACAGCAGCGGGGTCGTCTGGAGCAGCGAGGCGGCCCCCAGCGCGGACAGCGTCATCAGTACCGTGTCGCCGGTCCAGACACCCGCGGCGGCCACATAGCCGGTGCGCACCCCGCGCCGGGCGGCGACGGACAGCACGTACAGCGAATTCGGCCCCGGCAGCAGAATGATCAGCACCAGGCCGGCGAGATAGGTCGGAAGATCGGTGACACCCAGCATGAACGGAGTGTCGCACGCGGGTACGACACCCCGTCCGTGTGGTCCGCGATACGGAGGATCACCCCTCGCCGCCGCCCCTCGCCGTTCGGGAGCGGGCGGCGGCGAGGGATGGGCGCGGGTGTCCGGGAGCGGGGGTCGGCGAGGGACGGGCGCAGGCGTCGGCGAGGGCGCCGCCGAGGGACGGGCGGGCGTCGGCGAGGATGCCGGCACGGGACGGACGCCCGCCACGCACGGGCCGGCCGCTCAGAACGCGTCCGTCGGGACGTACGCCCCCCAGACCTCCCGCAGCGCGTTGCAGACCTCGCCCACCGTGGCCCGTGCCCTCAGCGCGTCCTTCATCGGGTAGAGCACGTTGGCCGTGCCCGCGTCGCTCTCCGCCGCCTTCCGCAGCTCCGCCAGCGCTGCGTCCACCGCCCCCTGGTCGCGCTCGGCCCGGAGCTTCGCGAGCCGGGCCGCCTGCTGGGCCTCGATCGCCGGGTCCACGCGGAGCGGCTCGTACGGCTCCTCCTCGTCGAGGCGGAAGCGGTTCACGCCGACCACGACGCGCTCGCCGCTGTCCGTCTCCTGGGCGATGCGATAGGCACTGCGCTCGATCTCCCCCTTCTGGAAGCCGCGTTCGATGGCGTCGACCGCGCCGCCCATGTCCTCGACCTTGAGCATCAGCTCCAGGGCGGCCGCCTCGACGTCGTCGGTCATCTTCTCGACGACGTACGAGCCTGCGAACGGGTCCACCGTCGCGGTCACGTCCGTCTCGTACGCCAGGACCTGCTGGGTGCGCAGGGCGAGGCGGGCCGACTTGTCCGTCGGCAGTGCGATCGCCTCGTCGAAGGAGTTGGTGTGCAGCGACTGCGTGCCGCCGAGCACCGCGCCGAGTCCCTGCACGGCCACCCTGACCAGGTTGACCTCGGGCTGCTGGGCGGTCAGCTGCACCCCGGCGGTCTGGGTGTGGAAGCGCAGCATCAGCGACTTGGGGTTCTTCGCGCCGAACTCCTCCCGCATCACCTTCGCCCAGATCCGGCGCGCGGCACGGAACTTGGCGACCTCCTCCAGGATCGTCGTACGGGCGACGAAGAAGAAGGAGAGCCTGGGGGCGAAGTCGTCGACGTCCATGCCCGCGGCGACGGCGGTACGCACGTACTCGATGCCGTCAGCGAGGGTGAACGCGATCTCCTGCGCGGGAGAGGCCCCCGCCTCGGCCATGTGGTAGCCGGAGATCGAGATGGTGTTCCACTTCGGGATCTCGGCCTTGCAGTACTTGAAGATGTCGGCGATCAGCCGCAGCGAGGGCTTCGGCGGGAAGATGTAGGTGCCCCGGGCGATGTACTCCTTGAGCACGTCGTTCTGGATGGTGCCGGTCAGCCGGTCGGCCGGAACTCCCTGCTCCTCCGCGACGAGTTGGTAGAGCAGGAGAAGCAGCGAGGCGGGGGCGTTGATCGTCATGGAGGTGGAGACCTGGTCCAGCGGGATGCCGTCGAACAGGACGCGCATGTCGTCGATCGAGTCGATCGCCACCCCGACCTTGCCCACCTCGCCGGAGGCGATCGGGGCGTCCGAGTCGTGTCCCATCTGGGTGGGCAGGTCGAAGGCGACGGACAGTCCCGTCGTGCCGTTGGCGATCAGCTGCTTGTAACGGGCGTTGGACTCCGTCGCGGTGCCGAATCCGGCGTACTGCCGCATCGTCCACGGCCGGCCCGTGTACATCGTGGGGTAGACACCGCGCGTGAAGGGGAACTCGCCCGGGCCGCCCAGCTTCTCCTCGGGCCGCCAGCCGTCGAGTGCTTCCGGCCCGTACACCGGCTCGATGGGCAGTCCCGACTCGGACTCACGCGTCATGTGCTGTGCCTCCCGCTCAAGCTACTTATCGGTAACAAGTCTCGCGACGGACTCTAGCGGCGACGCCACGACCTGCGAGGGGCCTTTGCTGGGACCTTGCTCACAGCCCGCGCCCGCGCATCCGGGCCCAGGTCCCCATCATGCTCAGGATTCGGCGACCGGGCAGGACGGGAATCCGTCTCAGAGGGCGTCCCGGTGGGACGTCCCGGTGACATGTGCGAGCGAGATGTCCGAGCGGGACCCCGCACGGAACCGCGTGCGGGAGCCCGGACGGAATGTCCGGGCCGCGTGGCGGCGACGGTGCGGGCCGAGGGCCAGGGGGCCGGGATGAGACACGTACGGACGTACAGCCTCGGGCGTGTACGGCGCGTTCCGAGGGCACTGGCCATCGGCGTGCTCGCGCTGGCCGGCCTGACCACGGGCTGCGAGCCCGGCGCCGTGGGCGTCACGCAACCCACGGCCGCGACTCCCGCGGCCACGCGCACGGCGGACGACTCCAAGCCGTCCGGCGGCCCGGCGAGCCCCTCGGCCACGCCGTCCCGGACGCCGAGCGCGCGGCCCTCGCCTCGGCCCGAGACCCTGATGTCCACGGGGGACCGGAGCCGGCAGGTGCGGGAGCTCCAGGCCCGGCTGCGCCAGATCGGCCACTTCGACCGCAGCCCCACGGGTTACTACGGCACCGCCACCGCCGCCTCCGTGACGTCGTTCCAGGGCAAGCGGGGCCTGCCCCGCACGGGCAGGACCGACACGGTGACCTGGCAACGGCTGCTCGCGATGACACGGAAGCCGACGGCGAAGGAGCTCGATCCGCCGGCCGCCGCACCCACGGCGAGCCCCGACGCCCGCTGCCTGACGGGCCGAGTCCTGTGCATCAGCAAGAACAGCCGCACGCTGTCCTGGATGATCGACGGCCGGGTCGTCTCGTCGATGGACGTTCGGTTCGGTTCGCAGTACACGCCCACCCGCGAGGGCACCTTCTCGGTGTACTGGAAGTCCCGCCACCACGTCTCGACCCTCTACGACTCCCCCATGCCGTACGCCATGTTCTTCAGCGGCGGCCAGGCGGTGCACTACTCGTCGGACTTCGCGGCCCGCGGTTACAGCGGCGCCTCGCACGGCTGCGTGAACGTACGGGACGAGGGAAAGATCGCCGCGCTGTTCGAGCAGGTGAAGAACGGCGACAAGGTCGTCGTCCACCAGTAGCGAGGCCGTCGGCCGACTCGACCGGATGAGGGGCGCGGACGGGACCGGGGGAACGTGTCCCGCCCGCGCCGGGGTGCGCTGAGCCGAAGGTACGGGGGGAACCCCGGCTCATTGCGCGGCCGATGACCAGTCGGCACTCACTACTGCGCCGGAGCGCCGAAGAACGTTACAGCGGCCACGTCTGCGCAGGTCAGAGGGGTACGGAGGAGAGCTGGAACGCCGAGTTCCGGGAGGAACCGTCCGTCGGCCGCACGGTCTCCCCACCCTTCCGGGCGCCGCCCTGCGTACCCCCGGAGGACAGCGTGCCGCCCACGGGCCGGGTGCCGCCGGCGGAGGGGGCGTCCTCCGGTGACCGCACGCTCTCCGGTGACTGCGTGCGGAAGATGACCGAGGGGAGCGTTCCGTTACCGCCGGCGCCCTCCCCCTTCTTCCCGCCGTTGCCCTCGTCGTCGTCCTGGCCGGGGCCGCCGTCGCCGCCGCTGTCCTCGCCGCGGTCGTCCCCGTCCAGGAGCCGGTCGCAGAAACGGTCCAGGTTGCGCTCGCCGTCGGCCAGTTCGAGGAGGCGGCGCTCGTCCTCCTCGCTCAGGGTGTCGTCGCGATAGCCACGGCAGGCCCGGACGGACCTCGCGTACACCTCGGCCGCCGACTCCCCGGGCCTCCGCCCGTCCGTGCCGTCCTGGGTGCCGCCGCCGGCCGTGCCGGTCTCCCGGTCCCGGTCGCGGCCCGGCGTACCGTCGCCGTCCTTCTCCTCTTCGTCGGCCGTACCGGCGTCCGCACCGCCGGACGTGTCCGAGGGCGCAGGAGAGGCGGACGCCCCGGGAGTGAGGGAGGGCGCGGCGGACGGCGCTCCGGCGTCGGGCAGCTCCGCGCCCAGTTCCTCGGGTGTCGCGGCGGCCGAGACCGAGACGGCGGGAGCGGCAGGGCCCTCGCCGCCGAACGGGGTGGGCAGGACGCCCGTGCCCCCGGCGAACGCCACCCCGCCGAGCGCACACCCGGCGAGCGAGACCGCGAGGCCGAAGCGCACCGGCCGGGTCCAGCGGGGGCGCCGCAACGGCACCTCGGGCGCGTTCCCGATGCGTACGGTGTGCGGCGCTTCCTGTCGTCCGACGGGTCCCGCCGCGCTCGCGGATCCGCTACGCTCCCCGCCACGGGACGCCTCACGGAAGGCGGCCAGCACGGCGGCCTCGCCTGGGAGTTCGGCACCGGAGGGTTCCGGCGTCCGCAGGGTGCGCAGTGCCGCGTCGAGTCGCCGGGCCTCGGCTCTCGCATGCTCGCCGACGGGCTCGACGGCATCGCCGCGGAGCAACATCTCCGCTGCGTCCGCGTCAAGCCACTGGTGCTGCTCGTCGGCCATCACATGTCCTTCTGCGTCCACGGACGCGAATGCGTCACACCGGCGGGCGCCACCGAGCCCTGCCGGCCGGGCCTCTGCGCGGGTACGGCGCCGAGCTCCTTGGCCGCCACCGGAAACTCGTCGTCCGGGCCGGGGTCGGCACCGAGCAGCTCCGCGAGCCGCTTCAGCCCGCGGTGGGCTGCGGTGCGTACGGCGCCGGGCCGCTTGCCGAGGGTCTGGGCCGCGGTCTTCGCGTCGAGCCCCACCACGACACGCAGCACGACGGCCTCGGCCTGGTCCTGGGGCAGCTGCGCGATGAACGACATGGCCCGTCCGGTGGCCATCGACTCCAGCGCCTCGCCCGCCGTGTCGGACTCCGCGGGCTCGCCGGCCAGTTCGCTCTCGTCCCCGCCGATCGCCGGGCGCCTGCCCCGCATGCGTATGTGGTCGAGGGACCGGTTGCGCGCTATCCGCGCCGCCCAGCCCCGGAAGCGGTCGGCGTCCCCGCTGAACCGGGCGAGGTCACGCGCTATCTGGAGCCAGGACTCGGAGGCCACGTCCTCGGCGTCCGGTTCACCGACCAGCGTCCGTATGTATCCCAGCAACCGCGGGTGCACAGCGCGGTACACAGTACGGAAGGCGTCCTCGTCCCCGTCCTGTGCCGCGAGCACCGCGGCGGTCAGCTCCGCGTCGTCCCCCAGCACTTCCTCAACCCGCCCCGCTGATCCGAATCGCAGCTGGTCACTGCTGCTGCGCCACCCTGCGCGAATCAGCACGCTACGTGGTCGGACGGTTCCCCGTCCATGACTTGTACAACCCGCAACTGTTCCCTGACACAGCGCGGTGTGACAGAAAACGCACCGGTGGCGCTGAGATGAGTACGGGGTCGCCCTGCGGCCCTGTGGAAGACGGCCGGGGCCTCTCCTGTGGGGGGTGGCGGCCCCGGCCGTCCTTCCGTCGGCGCCGGCACGACGTCACGCCAGGGACGCCCCGCCGGGCCGGGTCCGGCCGCGAGCGCGGCGGGACATCACCGCACGCAGCACCCGCCGGCCTTCGACCGACACGTCCATGACCCTGCGCAGGCCCGTCGCGCCGCCGGCCGTCTCCGGACCCTCGGAGAGGGTCTCCAGGATCTCGGCCTGGCGGCGGACCTCACCCGCGAGGAGCGGGCCCCCCTCCACCGGCCCGCCCACCCGGCAGCGGTTCAGCGTCTCCGCGTCGGTCGCCGACGGGAAGTCGAACCGCCCGTGCACGTCCAGCGCGAGGAGCGAGCAGGCGTCCGCCCACGCGCGCAGCGGCGCCGCCGCGAAGTCCCGGGGCGCGGCAGCGAGCAGCGTGACCACCCGGGCCGTCGTGGCGGCGTTCCCCGAGTCGCCGTCCGCGCCGGCCAGCCGCGCGAGCACGGCGTCGAGCCTGGTGGCCCACTCCGCGCCCGTCTCGCAGCTCGCCCAGAGCGGGCGCAGCGGCTCCGGATCGCTCCCGTCCTCCTGCGGCGGAAGGCAGCGGTCCAGGCAGGCGACCCCGCTCGCCGCCAGACCTCGCTCGTCGGCGTCCGCGATCAGCTCCAGCAGACTCATCGGCACCTCCCCCATCCGTCCATCGGTTGCACGGGAGCGCGGCGCTTCCCGTTACCGGATACAGCGCCCGATGGCCGAAAAGCGTCACTGTGCCGACACGGAGGATCACCACGAGACTCGGCCGGACCGGCTCTAGACGCCCAGGCGGTCCAGAAATGTAAAGAAAAGTTCCTCCGCGGAACGCTCGGGCCAGTCGACGCGGAGCAGTTCGAGCAGGGGTCCTTCGAGGACGCCATGGCCGGATTCCGCCGCCCACTGCACGGCGCGCTGGGCCGCGTCCTCGGGCGGCAGGAAGAAGTCCTCGATCGTCATGCCGTCCCGGTCCATGTGCGCGGCCATCGGAGCCCGGCCCAGACAGGCGTACCAGGAGCCGCTGTACGGGGCCGCCGCCTCCACCGCCACGCAGACGCCGTCCATGACGAACCCGAGGAGCACCGGCGCACGCGCGGCGTCGGCGAGGGCAGTCATGCTGCCCAGCGAGGGTTCGGTGGGGTGGGCCCAGACCTGCCAGCCGTCCGCGCGGTATTCCCGTAACGTCAGCCGCTCGCGCGCCCCGCGCAGCGCGGGGTGGCCGATGAGCGGCTCACCGCTGCGGCCCACCAGATAGCAGCCCCAGAAACCCACGTCTCACTCCCCCCGCGACCCGGGGGGTCATCCTGCCCACCGGACACCACGGGGAAGCGCGGAATCGGGTCGACTCAATGCCTGGGAGGACCCGCCGGCGACTTCACCGGCCCGAGCGCCACCCGCTCGCGCTGCATGCGGGTCAGCTTGTGCACGACGACGATCGCGAACGCCGCCGCGACGCCGTCGGCCACATCGGCCACCGCGGTGGTGGTGACCGCGTCCGCGACCTCCTCCACCATCAACGCCTGCTCGTACATCCGGCCGGCGTACCGGGCGAGGAGCAGGGAGAAGATCCAGGTCCCCCACCAGAGGTCGAGCGGCGTCCGGGAGACCGTGCGCCGGGCGCCGTCCGGGTCCGTCACGGCGCTCGCGGCCCATATCCCGCCCGCGATCCGGCGCGGCAGCCAGAAGTTCGCCAGCGGCACGAACCAGCCGCCTATCGCCCAGCCGGGCCTCATGGGCTGCTTGCTCGCGTCGAACACCTCGGCGTTGTGCCGGACGCGGTGGAACCAGATGACGAAGAGGACGGCGGTGGCGAGCATCGCGAGCAACTGCAGGCTGCCGGCCCTGGCGTAGAGGGCTTCGGCTCCGCTCGCCCGCGCCCCGTCGAAACCGCTCCCGTCCCCGGCGATCGCGTCGCCGAGCAGCCCGCGGTAGTACAGCCCCACCGCCACGGCCAGGAGGTCCGTCGCGATGACCGCGGACAGGGACACGATCACGGCCTTCGCGAGCCCCTCGGGCGAGCGCAGCCGGTGCCACCCTTCTCCGGGCGGTGTCGCGGCCGCGGGCATCAGCCCTCCGGGGGCGCGCCGGCTGAGCACGGCGCAGCCGCGGCACCGCCCGTCGGCGGTGACGACGGGTCTCGTGCCGCAGGTGAGACAGAGCATGGTGGGGCCCCCAGGGTTCCGGTCCCCCGCGCCACGGGCGCGCGGGGACGACGACGCCGCGCACCCCTCCCGGGGGTGCGCGGCGCTTCGAGCCCGAAGGTTACTCAGACATCGCTCACCGGATGCTGTCGGCGAGTTCCTCGAACTGGGCCCAGGTCAGTTTCGGCTCGCGCGGGTCCCACAGCTTCTGCGAGACGGCGTTGAGCGGCATCCGTATCCCCTCGGCCACCTGCTCCTGGGTCTGCGCGTTCGGCAGGTCGCCCCAGACCGCGAACCGGCCGCCCAGGATCTGCTTCGAGTAGCGCTCGGCCACCGGCTCGGTGCCGCGCAGGACGAACGGGGTCCACTGCTCGTAGATGCGCTTGCCCGTCGGGTAGGTGAAGTCGTTGGGCTCGCCGAGTACGTAGTAGAGGAACTCGTCGTTGAGGTTGATCACGTCGCGCCCCTCCGCGAGGTACTCCTGGGGCGGCCGGGCGCCGATCTCCTTACCCGTCCAGTACTCGACCTCGATGCCCTTGTGGGCGGTGACCGTGCCGCCGCTGAAGAAGCCGTCGTTCCACGCCTTGGGGATCTTCTCCGCCTTCCGGACGACGGCCGCCCGGTCGTTCAGCCAGCCCTCGGTGAGGTCCTGGACCGTGGCGCCCTCGCCGTACTTCTCCCGCGCGGCCGTGGCCAGCTGCGGGTAGGAGGCGGCCGGATCGCTCACGGTGAGGGCCTGGTACTCGTCGGCGCCGACGTGGAACCAGTCGCCGGGGAAGAGCTCGGCGTACTCGGCCAGCAGGTCGTCGACGATCTTGGCGGAGGCGGACTTGGAGATGTCGATGGCGCCCTGCCGCGCGACGCCCTGGGTGTTGCGCAGCTGGAGGTCGGGGTGGGCGCGCAGGACGGCGCCCAGATGTCCCGGGGAGTCGATCTCGCCGACGACCGTGATGTGGAGGCTCTGGGCCAGCTTCACGATCCGGCGTACCTCGTCCTTGCTGAGGTGCTGCTCCGAGACCACCTCGGGGTGGGTGTCGGACTCGATCCGGAAGGCCTGGTCGTCGGAGAAGTGCAGGCCGAGCTGGTTCAGCTTGAGGTCGGCCATCTCGCGCAGCCGGTCCTCGATCCAGTCGACCGAGTAGTACTTGCGTGCGATGTCGAGGTTGAGACCGCGCTGGGGGCGGTCGGGGGTGTCGCGGACGACGCCCTCGGGCACGGAGCCGTCGGCGTCGAGGGACTGCTTGAGCGTGCGGGTCCCGTAGAAGACCCCGGCCTGGCCGGTACCGCTGATGGTGACCCGGTCCCCGGCGGTCCTGAGCGTGTAGGACTCCGGGCCCCCCTTGCCGGAGGAGGCGAGCGTGAGCTGGACGTCGCCGGCGCCGGGGTCCTTCTCACCCCCGTAGCGGATCTTCAGCTCCCGCGCGAGCAGCTTCGCCTCGTCGGTGAGCCCGGGGTCGGCCGCCACGACCGTGCTGTCCTTGGCCGGTTTCCAGCCGGGCCCGCGTGCGGGGGTGTGCTCGCGCACCGCGGGTATCGTCCGCGGCGTCGTGGAGAGCGGATAGCTCCGGCTGGGCGACGGCGAGGCGGAGGTGCGGGCAGCGGACGCCGGCCCGTTCTGCGTCCCGGAGCCCGAGCCCTCGGGCCAGACGACGACGGTGAGGGTGACGGCGGCGGCCGCCGCGACGGCCGCGCCGGCCACCAGGGGTCCACGTGAAGGCGACATCGGTCAGAAACCTCCGGATCGGGAGAAAAACAGTCCAAAGAAGATGAGAAAGTCAGGCATTTCCCCCACTGGAGCGTCCATCAGGCGTTCCGAAACTCTCCCGTGCGGGTGAATTTCGCGCTTCCTTCAGTCACGCGTCACGCGGCCTCGCTAGCGTTGACGGCACACAAGGCACAGTCCTCACTTCCACCCCCCACGCAACCTCGACGCTCTCCGACCCCTCTCCAGGGTCACAGATGTCACTCATTCGAGGAGTCCCGCTGTCCAGGTCCAGCGAGTCCCACGCAGGCCTGCCGGAGCCACAGCGGCAGGCCGGGCGGACGGCCGTACCCGTGCAGAGCCGGGGCACCGCCCCGGCCGTCGGGGAGACCCCGGCGGAGGCCTCTATTCCGGAACCAGTGTCCGTGAGTACGCGCGGGAGTGCCCACTCGAGCGGTCTCGCCCGCTTCAACGCCTGGCCCCGGGACCTGGCCGAAGCCGCCCTGCTGGAGTGCTGCGGCAGCCACCGCTGGGCCCTGAGACTGGCCGCGCACCGGCCCTATCCGGACCTGGACACCCTGCTCGCCGCCTCCGACGAGGCGGGGTACGACCTCGCGCACGCCGACATCTCCGAGGCGCTCGCGGCGGAGAGCGCCCCCTGCCTGCACCACGACGCGCCCCGCGCAGCCCACCTGGCGCTGCGCGCCGCGCACGCCGCGTACGAGAGCCGCTTCGGCCACGTCTTCGTGATCTGCCTCGACGGCCTGCGGCCCTCCCTCCACGTCGACCAGGTGCTGGCCGCCATCCGGACCCGGCTGGCGCACGACCCGGACGAGGAGCGCTCGCTGACCGCGGAGGAGATGCGGCGACTCGCCCGGGGCCGCATCATCGAGCTGGTGACGGAGGCGGGCCGGGTGCCCGACCCGTTCCCCCCGGTGGCATATGACCCCCAGTAGCCCGTCCGTGCCTGTTTGATTGCCACTTTGATCACACCGCCAGGCCCCGCCGCCATGGAACCGACAATGCGTCGCTACGATGGCCAGGGCCGGTGGACCGTACCCGGCCGGGTCAGACCGACAGTCAAGCCGGCCGACCCCAATCCCCGCTCCCGGAGGGTTCTTCCGTGCCGGCTGGAACGCTGTACCGCGGCCGGGAAGGCATGTGGTCCTGGGTGGCTCATCGAGTCACCGGTGTCCTCATTTTCTTCTTCCTGTTCGTACACGTCCTGGACACCGCTCTCGTGCGTGTCTCCCCCGAGGCGTACGACGAGGTCGTGGCCACCTACAAGACCCCGCTCGTAGCCCTGCTCGAGTACGGCCTGGTGGCCGCGATCCTCTTCCACGCGCTGAACGGTCTCCGCATCGTCGCCGTGGACTTCTGGGCCAAGGGCCCGCGCTACCAGAAGCAGATGCTCTGGACCGTCCTCGGTATCTGGATCGTGCTGATGGTCGGGGCCCTGTACCCCGTGCTCGGTCACGCCGTACGCGAAGTCTTCGGGAGCTGAAGCCAATGTCCACCGAGACTTCTTCCTCGTCGGCGATCGGTGACGTCGAGGGCGTGAGCCTGTACGACGTCGACAATCCGGCCCCTGTGATCGAGCCCCCGCGCAAGCGCACGGGCAAGACCCCCAAGGGCTCGCGCACCAACTTCGAAATGTACGCCTGGCTCTTCATGCGCCTGTCGGGCATCGTGCTGGTCGTCCTGGTCCTGGGCCACCTGCTGATCCAGCTGGTGCTGGACGGCGGCGTCTCCAAGATCGGCTTCGCCTTCGTCGCGGGCCGCTGGGCCTCGCCGTTCTGGCAGGTCTGGGACCTTGCGATGCTGTGGCTCGCCATGCTCCACGGCGCCAACGGCCTCCGTACGGTCATCAACGACTACGCCGAGCGGGACAACACCCGGTTCTGGCTGAAGATGCTCCTGTACACCGCCACGGTGTTCACCGTCCTGCTGGGCACGCTGGTGATCTTCACCTTCGACCCGAACATCCGCTAGGCGCCGGGACAGAGGGACCAGAGGAAAACCATGCAGATCCACAAGTACGACACCGTCATCGTCGGCGCCGGCGGCGCCGGCATGCGCGCGGCCATCGAGTCGACCAAGCGCAGCCGCACCGCCGTGCTGACGAAGCTCTACCCCACCCGCTCCCACACGGGCGCGGCGCAGGGCGGCATGGCCGCAGCGCTCGCCAACGTGGAGGAGGACAACTGGGAGTGGCACACCTTCGACACGATCAAGGGCGGCGACTACCTGGTCGACCAGGACGCCGCCGAGATCCTCGCGAAGGAGGCCATCGACGCCGTTCTCGACCTCGAGAAGATGGGCCTGCCGTTCGGCCGTACGCCCGAGGGCAAGATCGACCAGCGCCGGTTCGGCGGTCACTCCCGCAACCACGGTGAGGCCCCGGTCCGCCGCGCCTGCTACTCGGGCGACCGCACCGGCCACATGATCCTCCAGACGCTGTACCAGAACTGCGTCAAGGAGGGCGTGGAGTTCTTCAACGAGTTCTACGTCCTGGACCAGCTGGTCGTCGAGGAGGACGGCGTCAAGAAGTCCGCCGGCGTCGTCGCCTACGAGCTGGCCACCGGCGAGATCCACGTCTTCCAGGCGAAGTCGGTCATCTACGCCTCGGGCGGCACCGGCAAGTTCTTCAAGGTGACGTCGAACGCGCACACCCTGACCGGTGACGGCCAGGCCGCCTGCTACCGCCGTGGCCTGCCGCTGGAGGACATGGAGTTCTTCCAGTTCCACCCGACGGGCATCTGGCGCATGGGCATCCTGCTGACGGAGGGCGCCCGCGGTGAGGGCGGCATCCTCCGCAACAAGGACGGCGAGCGCTTCATGGAGAAGTACGCGCCGGTCATGAAGGACCTCGCGTCCCGTGACGTCGTGTCCCGCTCCATCTACACGGAGATCCGTGAGGGCCGCGGCTGCGGTCCCGAGGGCGACCACGTCTACCTCGACCTCACCCACCTCCCCCCGGAGCAGCTGGACGCCAAGCTCCCGGACATCACCGAGTTCGCGCGTACGTACCTCGGCATCGAGCCCTACACGGACCCGATCCCGATCCAGCCGACCGCGCACTACGCCATGGGCGGCATCCCGACCAACGTCGAGGGCGAGGTGCTGGCCGACAACACCACCGTCGTCCCGGGCCTGTACGCCGCCGGCGAGGTCGCCTGTGTCTCCGTGCACGGCGCCAACCGCCTCGGCACCAACTCGCTGCTCGACATCAACGTCTTCGGGCGCCGGTCGGGTATCGCCGCCGCCGAGTACGCCGCGAAGAACGACTTCGTCGAGCTTCCCGAGAACCCGGCCCAGCTGGTCCAGGACCAGGTCGAGCGGCTGCGGAACTCCACGGGCACCGAGCGCGTCTCGGCGCTGCGCCTGGAGCTCCAGGAGTGCATGGACGCCAACGTGATGGTGTTCCGCACCGAGCAGACGATCAAGACCGCGGTGGACAAGATCGCCGAGCTGCGCAGGCGCTACCTCGACGTGTCCATCCAGGACAAGGGCAAGCGGTTCAACACCGACCTGCTGGAGGCCATCGAGCTGGGCAACCTGCTCGACCTGGCCGAGGTCATGGCGACCTCCGCGCTGGCCCGCAAGGAGTCCCGCGGCGGCCACTACCGCGAGGACTACCCGAACCGCGACGACGTCAACTTCATGCGCCACACCATGGCGTACCGCGAGGTCGCGGACGACGGCACCGAGTCGATCCGGCTCGACTACAAGCCGGTCGTCACGACCCGCTACCAGCCGATGGAGCGTAAGTACTGATGGCAACCCCCACCCTGGAGAAGTCGGACAAGGCCCCCGAGCCCGAGGCCGGCTTCGCCGACTCCCCGTACATCACGGCCACGTTCCGGATCCGCCGGTTCAACCCCGAGGTCTCCGACGAGGCCCAGTGGCAGGACTTCCAGATCTCGATCGACCCGAAGGAGCGTGTGCTCGACGCCCTTCACAAGATCAAGTGGGAGATGGACGGAACCCTGACGTTCCGCCGCTCCTGCGCGCACGGCATCTGCGGCTCCGACGCGATGCGGATCAACGGCAAGAACAGGCTCGCCTGCAAGACGCTGATCAAGGACATCAACCCGGAGAAGCCGATCACGGTCGAGGCCATCAAGGGCCTCACGGTCCTCAAGGACCTCGTGGTCGACATGGACCCGTTCTTCCAGGCCTACCGCGATGTCATGCCCTTCCTCATCACCAAGGGCAACGAGCCGACGCGTGAGCGTCTGCAGTCCCCCGAGGACCGCGAGCGCTTCGACGACACCACCAAGTGCATCCTGTGCGCCGCGTGCACGTCCTCGTGCCCGGTGTTCTGGAACGACGGCCAGTACTTCGGCCCGGCGGCCATCGTCAACGCGCACCGGTTCATCTTCGACTCGCGTGACGAGGGCGGCGAGCAGCGCCTGGAGATCCTCAACGACCGTGACGGTGTGTGGCGTTGCCGCACGACGTTCAACTGCACGGACGCCTGCCCGCGTGGCATCGAGGTCACCAAGGCGATCCAGGAAGTGAAGCGCGCGCTGATCACGCGTCGCTTCTGACCTCCGCGTCACCTCGAAGAGGCCCCGTCCCGCGCACGGCTGTGCGCGGGACGGGGCCTCTTCCGTGTCCGGCCGGGCGTGGTCCGGCGGCTTGCCGGTTCCTGATGACGGCCCCCGCGGCGGCGGGCACCACCGGGACTCCCCGATAGCCTTGGGGCGTGGTGATGGAAGAGAAGAACGTGGCGGACCGGCCGGCCCGGAAGTCCAAGGCGCCGAAGAGCGAGCAGACCCGCACCCTGATCCTGGAGACCGCGCTCCGGCTCTTCGAGGAGCGCGGCTACGACCGCACCACGATGCGGGCCATCGCCCAGGAGGCGGGCGTCTCCGTGGGCAACGCCTATTACTACTTCTCCTCGAAGGAGCACCTGGTCCAGGGCTTCTACGACCGGCTCGCCGCCGAGCACGCGGCCGCCGTCCAGCCGGTACTGGCCGGGGACACCGATCTCACCGTACGCATCAGGGGCCTGCTGCTGTGCTGGCTGGACGTGGCCGGGCCCTACCACCGCTTCGCGGCCCAGTTCTTCAAGAACGCCGCCGACCCGGACAGCCCGCTCTCCCCCTTCTCGCGGGAGTCGGCCGATGCCCGTGAGGCGGTCATCGCCCTGCACGAGCGGTGCCTGTCGGGCTCCGACGCCAAGGCCGACGCGGAACTGGCCGTGCTGCTGCCGCAGCTGATGTGGCTGATGCAGATGGGGCTGGTGCTGTTCTGGGTCTACGACCGCTCCGAGGGCACCGAACGCAGCCGCAGGCTCGTCGAGCGCACCGCGCCGCTGGCCGCACGGGCGATCGCGCTGTCCCGCTTCCGGGTGCTGCGTCCGCTCGTGCGGCAGATCCACGACGTCCTGGTGGAGTTCCTGCCGGGCGCCGGCTCGCGCGGCGCCCGGGACGTCAGATCCAGCTGAGTTCCCACAGCCGCCAGATCCCGGTGCCGTCGGAGAGGTACTGGGATCCGGACACGCTCTGCTTGCTGACGACGTAGTCCTTCTTCTGCCACAGCGGGACCAGCGGAACGTCCTCGCCGACCAGCTGCTGCAGCTCCTTGAAGTCGGCCGAGGTCCGGCCGCGGTCGCTGTACTGCTGGGTGGCCGAGATCAGGGCGTCCATCCTGGCGCTCTGGTAGCCGGTGTGCAGGGAGCTGTCGCGGCCGACCAGCGGCTGGCTGAAGGTGTCGGGGTCCGGGAAGTCGGGGAGCCAGCCCACGGTGTACGCGTCGTACTCGCCGGCCGCGTAGCCCTTCTGGAAGGCCTGCCACTCGACGGCCTTCTCCGTGACCTCGAACAGGCCGTCCTTCTCCAGCTGGCGGACCAGCTCGGCCGACTCCTCCTTGTTCGCGTCGTCGTCGCGGTGGGCGAAGGTGATGTGCAGCGGGAGCTCCGCACCGGCCTCCTCCATGAGGGCCCTGGCGCGCTTCGCGTCCGGCTCGGGATACGCGTCGAAGAAGGGGGTGCTGTGACCGATGTAGCCCTGGGGGATCAGCGAGTAGAGAGGGTCGACGGTGCTCCGGTACACATCGGCGACCAGCGGCCCGCGGTCGATGATCCAGGCGACGGCCTGGCGGACACGCTTGTCCGCGAACGGTGAGTCCTTGCGGACGTCGAAGACCAGGTTGCGGATCTCGGCGCTGTCGGCCTCGGTGACGCGCATGTCGGTGGCGCCCGGGTCGAGCCCGGCCAGCTGCTCGGACGGCAGCTGACGGTGCGTGACGTCGACGTCGCCGGCCACCCAGGCCGTCCGGAGCGCCTCGGAGCCGTCGAAGTAACGGATGTCGACCGCGCCCCCGGTGGTCTTCAGGGCGCCCTTGTAGGCCGGGTTGGGCACCAGTTCGGCCGAGGAGCCGGGCGTGTAGGACGTGAGGAGGTACGGGCCCGAGCCGTCGACCTGGCCGCCCGTGCGGAGCTTGTCCGCGGGGTAGTGCGTGGGGTCGACGATCGACCCCGCACCCGTGGCCAGCTTCTGCGGGAACGTCGCGTCACGGGCCGAGAGGTTGAAGGTGATCGTGCGGCCCTCGGCCACGACGGTGTCGAGGCTGGGGAACAGCACCGAAGGGCCCGCGTCCGCCTTGATCCTGAGCATCCGCTCGAAGGAGTACTTGACGTCCGACGCCGTGATCTTGCGCCCGTTGGAGAAGCTCAGGTCGTTCCGCAGCGTGCACCGGTAGGTCTGGAGCTTCTGCCCGACGAACCCGCAGCTCTCCGCCGCGTCCGGTTCCGGGACGACCGCCCCGGACTTGAACGTCATCAGGGACTGGTAGAGGTTGCTGTAGATCGCCCAGGATCCGGCGTCGTAGGCACCGGCCGGGTCCAGCGAGGTGACTTCGTCCGATGTGCCCACGACGATCGGGGAATCGTCCGCCTCGTCCGAGGGGAGAAGTTGCCAGGCCCCTGCGCCCGCGATGATCAGTACCACCAGAATCGCGAGAATCCGTATCCGGATCGACCGCATGTGCCGTGCTCCCTTACCAACCCACCCCGGCTCATGTGCACAGAAAGGCACATCGCCGCATGTTCTCCCTCACCCAACCACACGACCTTCACATCTGAAAGTCCGGAAAGAGAGCTCACAGGTTCACGTCATGCCTGGTGGGAGGCGAGTTCCACCACGGTGATGTCGGAGGGAGCGCCCACCCGCACGGGCGGGCCCCAGGCGCCCGCACCACGCGAGACGTACAACTGGGTGTCTCCGTAACGCTCGTAGCCCGCGACGGTGGGGTTGGCCAGCTCGGCCAGCAGGTTGCCCGGCCAGAGCTGGCCTCCGTGGGTGTGGCCCGAGAGCTGGAGGCCGACCCCGTACTTCACGGCCTCGTCGATGACGACGGGCTGGTGTGCGAGGAGGACGGAGGCACGGCTGCGGTCGCGGTCGCCGAGCGCGCGGGCGAAGTCGGGGCCCTGACCCTCGCTTTCGCCCGCCACGTCGTTGACACCGGCGAGGTCGAAGCCGCCGATCTCGACGCGTGCGTTCTCCAGCGGGTGCATCCCCAGCTCGCGTACGTGGTCGACCCACTCGGCCGCGCCGGAGAAGTACTCGTGATTGCCGGTGACGAAGTAGCTGCCGTGGCGTGATTCGAGCCGGGCGAGCGGTTCGGCGGCGGGCCCGAGATCGGCGACGGTCCCGTCGACGAGGTCTCCGACGACGGCGACGAGATCCGGGCTCGTGGCGTTGATCGCGTCGACGATGCGCTGGGTGTGGGCGCGGCCCAGGACGGGCCCGAGGTGGATGTCGCTCACCACGGCGATCCTGAAGCCGTGGGCCGAGCGCGGGAGTCCGGCGAGCGGGACGGTGAGCCGCTTGGTGCGCGGGCCGCGCAGCACTCCGTACGTGCCGTGGCCGACGGTGCCGAGCCCCGCCAGGGCCGCGGCTCCGCCGACGGCACGGGCGACGAACAGGCGGCGCGAGGGGTCGGCGACGGGCGGGGAGGCGGGCGCCTCGGCGGGGGGAGCGACATCCGTCCGGGTGCCGCCCGAGCCCGCCTCCGCGCCGGCGGGGGCGCCCGGGCCCGCGTCCGCTTCGGCGGTGGCGGCCGCGACCGCGTCCGCTTCGGCGGTGGCGGCCGCGACCGTGGCCGGGACCTGCTCCCTCGGCTCCGCACCGGCCGCCGTGTCACGGCGGGCGAGGAAGCGGCGCAGCAGGGGGCGTACGGCCTCGCCGGCCAGCAGAGCCAGCGTCAGGTACAGCAGCGCGGCCAGCCACAGATAGCCGGGCCATGCCAGTACCTGTTGCAGCCAGAACGGGAAGCCAGCGCGGCCGGCGGTGAGGGCGCCGACGGAGAGCAGCGGCAGCACGAACGCGGCGACGGTACCGGCGCGGCGCGCGGCGCTGCCGGGCCGTGTGGTGTCACCGATCAGCCGGCGCCACACATAGCGGTGCACCCCGGCGAGCAGCGCGAGAACCGCGACCGCCATGAGCACGAAGACCACGATCACGTACGCTCCCCCGCTGAAACGATCCTGTCCGGACGCCCACCCGCGTCCGGTCCCTCATCCGCCTGCGCGGACACCTTCGCCGTGGCTTTCGCTCAGCTCTTCACGATCCCGCGCGTCCCGTCTCGCCGCCGGTCTCGCGGCGCAGGGCCCTGAGACCACGGAACCCGATGACCCCGACAGCCGTCCCCAGAAGAAACGAGGTGACGGCAAGCAGGAGATGGACCCAGAAGTAGGCGGTCGGGTCGCCCGCGTCGTCGAACGCGAGTCCGCTGCCGTCCTTCCACAGGTTCTTGACGAAGGTGACCCAGATGACCCAGCTCCACGCTCCGAAGACGAGCAGGAACCAGGAAACGGGGCGGCTGAGCTTCATGCCACCAGTATCGCCGCCGGGCTCCCGCCCGCTCGCACGGGGTGGGCTGTCCCGGCGGTATGCACGGCGGGTCCGGCCATCCGGGTCCCGATACCCAGCAACGCCCTGTACGTTTCCGACCGTGCCTGCTCTGAAAAAGACCGTATTGACGGTCCTCTCTGCTGCGTTGCTGTCCGTATGTGTCATCAGTCCCGCAGGGGCGGCGGACAAGGACAAGACCGACGACAAACAGCCGAAGCCGACCGGTCCGATGTCGACCGTGGGCGGCAAGCGGCTGGGCGAGGAGGGCACCCAGGTCGAGCTGGGACCCGGCGCCCCGGTCCTGCCGAAGGACCTCAGCGCGCGCTCCTGGATCGTCGCCGACGCGGAGAACGGTCAGGTCCTCGCGGCGCACAACGCGCACTGGCGGCTGCCGCCCGCCTCCACCCTGAAGATGCTCTTCGCCGACACCGTGCTGCCCGCCCTGCAGCCGAAGACCCTGACGCACATGGTGACCGAGGACGAACTCGCCGGGATCGGCGAGGGGAGCAGCCTGGTCGGCGTCAAGGAGGACCACACCTACACGGTCCACGACCTGTGGCTGGGCGTCTTCCTGCGCTCCGGCAACGACGCGGTCCATGTGCTGAGTGAGATGTACGGCGGTGTGCCCGCGACGGTGGCCGCGATGCAGCGGCACGCGGAGGAGCTCCAGGCCCTCGACACCCGGGTGGTCTCGCCCGACGGCTACGACGCCCCGAACCAGGTGTCCAGCGCGTACGACCTGACGCTGTTCGCCCGGAGCGGCATGCAGAAGGCCGACTTCCGCGAGTACGCCGCCACGGCGACGGCGGAGTTCCCCGGCGCGCAGAAGAAGGGCAAGAAGCGCGAGAGCTTCGAGATCCAGAACACCAACCGGCTGATCACCGGGGACATCGGGGTCGATCCGTACAAGGGCATCGCCGGGGTCAAGAACGGCTACACCACCCACGCGGGCAACACCTTCACGGGCATCGCCGAACGCGACGGCAAGGTCCTCCTGGTGACCGTCATGAACCCCTCCTCGGAGGAGAGCCACGCCGTCTACAAGGAGGCCGCAAGCCTCCTGGACTGGGGCTTCGCGGCCGGCGGCAAGGTCACCCCGGTCGGCGAACTGGTGCCGCCGAAATCCGCCGTGACCGGCACCGCGAAGGGGTCGGAACCCGCTTCCGGCGCGGACAAGGCCGGCAAGAAGGAGCAGGCCGCGAAGACCACACACGCGGCGGCGGCTTCCGGCGGGGTCTGGACCGCGCTGTCGGTCGTCGGCGGGGTGCTGCTGCTCCTGGCGGCAGGGGCGTTCCTGGTCAACCGGCGCTGGCCGCTGCCGGACCTGGTGCGCCGCCTCCCGCGCCGCTGACGTCCCGCCCGGCGCCGTCGCCGTCGCCCTCGCCGTCGCCGTCCTCCGCGCTCCTGCGCCCGTCCTTGCTCGGCGTCGCCGTCCAGGCGGCGCAGACCAGCAGCAGCTTCGCACTGAGGTTGATCCACAGGAGGAGCGCGATCGGCACCCCGAAGGCGCCGTACATGCTCTTGGACGCGACGTCCCGCATGTAGCTGCCGAGCAGCAGCTTGAGCAGCTCGAAGCCGACCGCGCCGACCAGCCCGGCCACGATCAGGCGGCGGCGCGGCGGCTCCACTCCGGGCAGCAGGGTCAGCAGGTAGAGCAGGATCAGGAAGTCGGCGAGGACCGCCACGAGCACGGCGGCGATCTGGAGCAGCACCCCGCCCGCCCCGTGCCCGGGGATGCCCAGCTTGTCGGCCGTCCAGCCGATGGCCGTCGAAGCGCCGGTGGAGACGGCGAGGGTCACCAGCGCGGCGCCGCCGAGGCCGAAGAGCAGACCGGCGTCCTTGAGCTTGCGGACGACGGGGTTGCCCTCGTCCACGTCGTCCTTCTCCCACACGGCGCGCAGGCAGTCCCGCATGGAGCCGACCCAGCCGATGCCGGTGAAGAGCAGCAGCGCGCCGGCGACCACCCCCACCGTGCCGGCGTGGGCCACGAGGCTGTCGATGCCGAGCTGGTCCGAGATCCCGGGAACCTGCTCGGCGAGCTTGTCCTCGATCTTGGCGAGCTGGCTCTCGGAGAGCAGCGCGGCGCCGATCGCGGCGCCGACCGCGATCAGCGGGAAGAGGGCGAGGAAGCTGAGGAAGGTGATCGCCGCGGCGAGCCTGCTCCAGTGGACGCGTTCCAGCGTCTCGTACGAGCGCCAGGCGTGCGTCTCCATCAGCCGGGCGACGAGCGGCCCGACGACGGGAAGGTTCTTCAGCCAGTCCATGACCTACGCGTACCCGTCCGGGCACGGAAAACCGGCGTCCCGGACCTCCCGGATCAGCAATCACCCATTTCGGTGAGTGCTGTAACAAATCCCTCAAATGGGTTTTCGCGGGCGATACGGTCACGACCATGTCCGCCGACACGGTGTCCTCGACCGGCTGGGGCCGCGCCTCCCCGGCGCTCTCCCTGCGGCTCCGCCCTCGTACGCACGCGTACGCCGCTGCGGCCCGGTCCGGCCTTCTGACGCCTGGGACGGCCCCCGGGGACACCGCCCGTGGGGCGTACGTACCCCCGAACGCGCCGGGCGTACGCCCAGCGCACAGCGCTCAGGCGCGGCCCGGTCCGGCCGATCCACCGGGGGACCTTCCGGTCGAACCGCCGGGCGCGTTCGGGTCGAACCGGCGGGCGCGTTCGGGTCGGACGCGTCGCGCCGTCCCGGGCTCCGGCCCCGTTCCGGGCCTCTCAGCTCCGCAACCGCACCGCCACCCCCAAGGAGTCACCCGTGAAGGACGCCTTCGGCGCCCCGCAGTCCCTGCTCGTCCTCGGCGGTACCTCGGAGATCGGCCTGGCCACCGCGCGGAGGCTGATCGCCCGCCGTACCCGGTCCGTCCTGCTGGCCGGCCGCCCCTCCCCCGCCCTGGAGCGGGCGGCGGCCGAGCTGCGTGAGCTGGGTGCCGGCGTCCGCACCGTCGCCTTCGACGCGCTCGATCCCGCCTCGCACGAGGAGGTGCTCGGGAAGCTCTTCACGGAGGGCGACATCGACATGGTGCTGCTGGCCTTCGGCGTCCTGGGCGACCAGGCGCGCGACGAGGAGGAGCCGCTCTCCGCGGTCCAGGTGGCGCAGACCAACTACACGGGGGCGGTCTCCGCCGGGCTCGTGTGCGCCGGCGCACTCCAGGCGCAGGGCCATGGCTCGCTGGTGGTGCTCTCCTCGGTGGCCGCGGAACGCGCCCGGCGCGTGGACTTCATCTACGGCTCCAGCAAGGCGGGGCTGGACGTCTTCGCGCAGGGGCTCGGCGACGCGCTGTACGGGACCGGGGTGCACGTGATGGTCGTACGCCCCGGCTTCGTGCGCTCGCGCATGACGGCGGGGCGTGAGGAGTCCCCGCTCGCCACCACCCCGGGGGCGGTCGCGGACGCGATCGTGACGGGGCTGCGGCGGCGTTCGGAGACCGTGTGGGTGCCCGGCGCGCTGCGCGTGGTGATGGCCGCCCTGAGGCACGTCCCCAGGCCGCTCTTCAGGCGGCTTCCGGTGCGGTAAGGGCGCGTATCCGGATGGGGCTGGATCAGGCCGGTGCGGTAAGCCGCGTATCCGGATCAGGCCGTGCGGTTGGCCGCGTGTCCGGATCAGGCCGGTGCGTGCGGTAGGCCGCGTACCCGGATGAGGCCGGTACGGGGCCCCGAGTCCGGATCAGGCCCGTGCGGGGCGAGGACGCGTCCAGGCCGTCCGGGCGCGGCCGGTCCGCTTCCCGCTCAGGGATGCAGGGAGGGCTGGTCCACCGAGCTGCCGCCCTGGGCCGGTACGGCGGGCGTGCCGCCGCCCGCCCCGAACGGGAACTCGTCGATCTTGCGCCAGACACTGTCCGCGCCCTGCTCGTACAGCGCGAAGGAACCACAGGTCCAGGCCGCCTCGTACGTGGAGAGCTCCTCGTACGCGCGGTCCATCGCCTCCTCAGCGATGCCGTGCGCCACCGTCACGTGCGGGTGGTACGGAAACTGCAGCTCACGCACCAGCGGCCCGGAGGCGTCCCGGACCCGCTTCTGGAGCCAGGAGCAGGCCGAGGCGCCCTCCACCACCTGGACGTAGACGACCGGCGAGAGCGGGCGGAAGGTGCCCGTGCCGGACAGCCGCATCGGGAAGGGGCGGCCGGCCGTGGCGATCTGGGAGAGGTGCGCCTCGATCGCGGGCAGGTCGGCCGCCTGTGCCTCGGTCGGCGGGAGAAGGGTGACGTGGGTGGGGATGCCGTGCGCGGCAGGGTCCCCGAAGCTCGCGCGCCGCTCCTGGAGCAGGCTGCCGTACGGCTCCGGGACCGCGATCGAAACGCCAAGCGTTACGGTCCCCACAGCGTTCTCCTCAATCGTCGATGGTCTGTTTTCGGTCGTGCCGACGCCAGTGTGGCCCCTTCGGCCGTGATCTCGCCAGGGTCCTTGGACTCAGTGCTTCGCGGGCAGAAGGCCCATCCGGTCGTAGGTCAGGGCGAGCGTCTCGGCCGCGACGGTCCTGGCCTTCTCGGCGCCCTTGGCCAGCAGGGAGTCCAGGGTCTCCGGGTCGTCCAGATATTCCTGGGTCCGGGTGCGGAACGGGGTGACGAACTCCACCATGACCTCGGCGAGGTCGGTCTTCAGCGCGCCGTACCCCTTGCCCTCGTACTTCTGTTCCAGATCCGCGACCGTGGTGCCGGTGAGGGTGGAGTAGATGCCCAGGAGGTTGCTGACGCCGGGCTTCTTCTCCGTGTCGAAACGGATCACGGTGTCCGTGTCCGTCACGGCGCTCTTCACCTTCTTGGCGGTGACCTTCGGGTCGTCCAGGAGGTTGATCAGGCCCTTCGGCGTGGACGCCGACTTGCTCATCTTGACCGCCGGGTCCTGGAGGTCGAAGATCTTCGCCGTCTCCTTGAGGATGTACGGCGCCGGGATGGTGAACGTCTCGCCGAAGCGGCCGTTGAAACGCTCGGCGAGATCGCGCGTGAGCTCGATGTGCTGGCGCTGGTCCTCACCGACGGGGACCTGGTCGGCCTGGTACAGCAGGATGTCGGCGACCTGGAGGACCGGGTAGGTGAAGAGGCCCACCGTCGCCCGGTCGGCACCCTGCTTGGCGGACTTGTCCTTGAACTGCGTCATGCGCGACGCCTCGCCGAAACCGGTGAGGCAGTTCATGATCCAGCCGAGCTGGGCGTGTTCGGGGACGTGGCTCTGGACGAAGAGCGTGCAGCGCTCCGGGTCGAGGCCGGCCGCCAGCAACTGGGCCGCGGCGAGCCGGGTGTTGGCGCGGAGTTCCTTGGGGTCCTGCGGGACGGTGATCGCGTGCAGGTCCACCACCATGTAGAAGGCGTCGTAGGACTCCTGCAGCGCCACCCACTGGCGGACCGCACCGAGGTAGTTGCCGAGGTGGAACGAGCCTGCGGTGGGCTGGATTCCGGAGAGCACGCGGGGACGATCAGAGGCCATGGACCCATTGTCTCAGGTGTGGAACCGATCTCCGGCAGCCGGTGGGGGAAAGATCCGGCCACGGCGCGGGGCGCTGTGCGGCCGGCCGCGGACCGGCCGGTGAGAGCCCGGCCGCGCTCCTTCCCGGCGGGCCGGGGGGGAGCGGGCGCGCCGCTCGTGAGGTCCCCGGCAGGGGGGCGGCACGAGGCGCGCCGCACGGCGCAGGTTTCCCCGGCCTGGATCCGACCGACGATACAAAGTGGGCACCACCCCCGCCCCCTGCCGCACGACGAACGGAGATCCCGTGTCGACCACGGAGAACGCCATCGCCTCCGCCGAGGCGCACAGCGCGCACAACTACCACCCGCTGCCGGTCGTCGTCGCCTCGGCGGACGGCGCCTGGATGACCGACGTCGAGGGCCGGCGGTACCTCGACATGCTCGCCGGCTATTCGGCACTGAACTTCGGGCACGGCAACCGGCGCCTGATCGACGCGGCGAAGGCCCAGCTCGACCGCGTCACACTGACCTCGCGGGCCTTCCACCACGACCGGTTCGCCGACTTCTGTACGCAACTCGCCGACCTCTGCGGCATGGAGATGGTCCTGCCCATGAACACCGGGGCGGAGGCCGTGGAGACGGCGGTGAAGACGGCCCGCAAGTGGGGCTACCGCGTCAAGGGCGTTCCGGACGGCATGGCGAAGATCATCGTCGCCGCGGACAACTTCCACGGCAGGACGACGACGGTCATCAGCTTCTCCACGGACCACGAGGCACGGGCGGACTTCGGCCCGTACACCCCGGGGTTCGAGATCGTGCCGTACGGGGACCTCACCGCGCTCGCGGCGGCCATGACCGAGAACACCGTGGCCGTGCTGATGGAGCCGATCCAGGGAGAGGCCGGGGTGCTGGTCCCGCCGCCGGGCTACCTCGCCGGGGTGCGGCAGCTCACCCGGGAGCGGAACGTGCTGTTCATCGCGGACGAGGTCCAGTCGGGCCTGGGCCGCACCGGCAGGACCTTCGCGTGTGAGCACGAGGGGGTCGTGCCCGACATGTACGTGCTGGGCAAGGCGCTGGGCGGAGGTGTGGTGCCCGTGTCGGCCGTCGTGTCCTCGGCCGCCGTCCTCGGTGTCCACCGCCCAGGGGAGCACGGCTCGACGTTCGGCGGGAATCCGCTGGCCTGCGCCGTCGCCCTGGAGGTGATCGCGATGCTGCGCACCGGCGAGTTCCAGCAGCGGGCGGCCGAGCTGGGGGACCTTCTCCACCACGAGCTGGGGCTGCTGGTCGGGGGCGGTGCGGTGGAGGCCGTACGCGGCCGGGGGCTCTGGGCGGGCATCGACATCGTGCCGGCCCTGGGGACGGGCCGGGAGATCTCGGAGAAGCTGATGGACCGCGGGGTGCTGGTCAAGGACACCCACGGCTCCACGATCCGGATCGCCCCGCCGCTGGTGATCAGCAAGGAGGACCTGGAGTGGGGCCTCGACCAGCTCCGCGTCGTCCTGGCGGCCGCCTGAGCCCGGCGGTGGGCCCAGGGCCCGTCGGCCCGGCTCGGGGGCGGTGGGCCCAGGGCCTGGCCTGGGGGCCCGGCTCGGGGGCGGTGGGCCCAGGGCCCGTCGGCCCGCCCGGCTCAGAGAATGACGTGGGGCAGGAAGCGGGCGTACTCGTCCGTGACCAGACCCGAGGACTCCCGGATGCCGAGGCCGGCAGCCTCGTCCCCGACCACCCAGGCGCCGAGCACCACGCGGTTGCCCGCGAAGTCGGGCAGCGGCGCCAGCTCCTGGTAGCAGCAGGGTTCGTCGCGCGTCACCGGCCCGCTACCGGGTTCGTGGACGGTGACGCCGGCGCCCTCGCGGCCGAGCAGGGGCTTGGAGACGTACCCGGCCCCGTGCGCCGAGGCCAGCTCGCGGGGGCCGTCGAGATAGGCGGGCAGGAGGTTGGGGTGGCCGGGGTAGAGCTCCCAGAGGATGGCCAGCAGCGCCTTGTTGGAGAGCAGCATCTTCCACGCCGGCTCGATCCAGCAGGTGGTCCCGGTGCCTCCGCCGTTGTCGAGGGTGCTCAGCACGTGGGGCCCGAAACGGTCCGTGGTCAGCCATTCCCACGGATAGAGCTTGAAGCAGCTGCGGATGAAGCGGAGCCGCTCGTCCACGAAGCGGCCGGACAGCCGGTCCCAGCCGATCCGCTCGACGGAGAGCGCCTCCGTCTCGATCCCGGCCTGCGCGGCGGTCTCCCGAAGATAGGCGACCGTCATGAGGTCCTCGCCCAGCTCGTCGCCGTCGGAGTGGGCGAAGTGCAGGGGGCCGGGCGGCAGCAGCGGGGCCTGCCGCTTCCAGGCGTCGACGAGGCGCTCGTGCAGGGAGTTCCACTGGTCGGCGCCGGGGAAGCGCTCCTCCATCCAGAACCACTGGGGACTCGCGGCCTCCACCAGCGAGGTCGGCGTGTCCGCGTTGTACTCCAGCATCTTCGCCGGGCCGGTCCCGTCGTACCGCAGGTCGAACCGGCCGTACAGGGACGGTAGTTCGGCGCGGCGCCGCCAGGACTCGGCGACCAGGCGCGCCAGCCTGGGGTCGGTGATGCCGAGGTCGGCGAAGCGGTCGTGCTCGACGATGTGCGCGGCGGCGGCGAGGCACATGGCGTGGAGCTCCTCCACGACCTCCTCCAGCGCCTCGACCTCGGGGAGCGAGAAGACGTAGTAGGCGCTCTCGTCCCAGTACGGGCGCAGGGAGCCGTCGGGGTAGCGGGTCAGGGGGTAGATCAGCCCCTGCTCCTCGACGGTCTCCTGCCAGCCGGTGCGCGGTTCGGTGGTACGGCGTTCCATGGGATCTCAGCCGCCGCTGGAGCCGGAGGAGCCGAATCCGTGGCGTTCGACGGCGGACTTGTCGAAACTGCCGCCGGACACGCGGTTGTTGTGGCTGCTGCCGCCGTAGTAGTACGTGCCGTGACCGTCGCTGTCATCGCACTCGTAGTCCGGCAGGATCTCCTGGGTGACCCGGTCGACGCACCGCTCGTCCGGTTCCGATCCGCACGCGGTGAGCGTCGCGGCGAGTACGCCCATGCCACCGAGCACCACGGTGCTCGACCTCAGCTTGCGCCTGTTCATGTCCTGCTCTCCCCCGTCGTTTCCACGAGCCGGTGCCCGTCGAGCCGGTGCCCGTCCGTAGCGAACCGCCAGTCAGATTAGATGCCCGACCCATGGGGCCGAAACCGGGTACCACGAACGTCCTCCGTGGGAGCGTCACAGGGATTGGACTTTCGGCAGTGCCGGACGGGCGCACCGGGTCCGTACCGTCACTGCCGTGGACACCACGAAGAACAAAGACGAGACCGGGACCGCGTCCGGGGCCCGGCCCCGGACGGGGGCGGACGGGTCACGGCGCGCCCCGGACCTCCGGCCCCTTCTCGTCGCCCTGGCCGCCGGTCTGAGCGTGGCGAACCCGTGGTGGGCCGTCCCGACCGCCGTCAGCGCGTTCCTGGCGGGGCGACGGCCGGGCAGGACGGCGCCGACCGCCCTCGCCCTGGTCGCGATCCTCGCGGCCGGTGTGGTGGCCCTGTCCCTCGTGCCCGCCTGGCTGCCCCTGGCAGGCCGGTTGGTGGCCGTGGTGGTCGCCGCCCTGATGCTGCCCTGGTTCGCGGGCCGCTTCTGGCGCCAGTACCAGCAGCTCGTACGGGCGGGATGGGAGCGCGCGGGGCAGCTGCAACGCGAGCAGCGGCTCGTCGCCGAACAGGCCCGGCTGCGTGAACGGGCGCGCATCGCCCAGGACATGCACGACGTGCTCGGCCATGATCTGAGCATGATCGCCCTGTCGGCGGGCGCGCTCAAGCTGGCCCCCGGCCTGGAGGATCACCATCGCAGGGCCGCGGGTGACATCAGGGCCAGAGCCGCGGCCGCGGTGGAGCGTCTGGGCGAGGTGATCGGTGTCCTGCGTGAGGACACCGGCGACACGCCCTGGGACATGGGCAGCGCCGGTCTCACGGAGCTGGCCTCCGAGGCCTCCGCCGCCGGGCTCGCGGTGGAGCTGCGCGTCGAGGGCGAGGCGGACCGCATGCCGCCCGTCGTCGAACGGGCGGCGCACCGGGTCGTGCGGGAGGCGCTGACCAACGTCGCCAAACACGCGCCCGGTGCGTCAGCGACCGTCCACGCCACGCACACGGCGTCGGAGACACGGATCGTGGTGGAGAACGGCCCGCCCCCGCCGCCAGGACCGCGGCCCTCGGCGCGAGGGGCGGGGCTCGGCCTCGTCGGCATGGAGGAACGCGTGCGGCTGACCGGCGGCTCCTTCGAACACGGTCCGCGCGGCGGGGGTTACGCGGTCACCGCGCGCATCCCGCACACCCGCTCCTCCCCGCCAACGCCGCTCGCACCCGTGCCCGCCCGGGAGGGCGGGTTGCCGCAGGAGCACCGTCATGCCCGGCGCCGGGCGGGCCGGGCCATGGTGGCCGTGGTGATGGTTCCGCTGGTGACGGGGGCGCTGCTCAGCGGTGCGCTCGCGGGCTGGGAGATGCACACGGCTTCGCAGTCGGTCCTGGACCCGCGTGACTTCGCCCGCCTCCGCGTGGGGCAGGATCGTGCCGAGGTGGAGGACCTGCTGCCGGACCGGCAGACGGGCCACCGACCGCCCGCTGCCGAGCCGACGGAAGGCGACACGACGTGCGTGTACTACGCGATGACCGCCGACCGGTTCGACGACCGGTCCGGCGACTCCTACCAACTCTGTTTCCGGAAGGACACGTTGGTGTCCCTGGACACGATCACCCCGTGAGCGTCCGGTGATCCGGGTGCTGATCGCCGACGACGAGCCGATGATCCGTGCCGGGGTGCGCGCCGTGCTCGCCACGGCCCCGGACATCGAGGTCGTCGCCGAGGCCGTCGACGGGCACGATGCCGTGGAGCTGGTCCGGCGCCACCGCCCCGCCGTGGCCGTCCTCGACATCCGCATGCCGGGACTCAACGGCATCGACGCGGCGGCGGAGATCCGCGACGTGGCGCCGGCGACAGGCGTCGTCATGCTGACCACCTTCGGCGAGGACGACTACATCCTGCGGGCCCTCGGTGGCGGTGCGGCAGGCTTCCTGATCAAGTCCGGCGACCCGGAGGAACTGATCGCGGGCGTCCGCGCGGTGGCCGAGGGCGCGGCCTACCTGTCACCGAAGGTCGCGGCCCGGGTCGTCGCCCACCTCACCGCGACGGGTGCCGGCACCCTGGCCGGCCGGCGCTCCGCCGCCCGCGAACGGGTCGCCGCCCTCACCGCCCGCGAACGGGAGGTGCTGGCCTTTCTCGGCGGCGGCCTGTCCAACGGGCAGATCGCCCGGCGCCTGCACGTGGTGGAAGGCACGGTCAAGGCCCACGTGAGTTCCATCCTGGCGCGGCTGGCCGTCGACAACCGGGCCGCCGCGGCGGTCGTGGCCCATGAGGCCGGGGTCGTTCCTCCTCAGCCGTCCCAGCCGTGATGCCGCCCTCCGGGCGAGGGGCAGGAACGCGAGCAGCGAGGCCGCCGCCACGGCGCCGCCGAGCACCGCGCCGGCGAGCACGTCGTGCGGGTAGTGGACCCCCACCAGCACGCGCAGCAGCGCGGCAGCCCCGGCGAGCGGCAGCGTGACCGCCGCGAGGCGGGGCCGCAGCAGGGCCAGCCCGACCGCCAGAGCGGCGGCGAGGGTGGCGTGGTTGCTCGGGAACGACCAGTCCCCCGGTGCGGGACACTCCGCGACGGGTTCGAACAGCGTCCGCACGGCGCGGCACGGCCGCTCCTCGTCCACCACCAGCTTCAGGGCCTCGCTCGCCGCGTAGGCCACGACGGTCCCGATCCCGGTCAGCACGGACCCGGCGACCCCGTGCGCGTCGGCGCGCCGCAGTGCCGTCCACGCCGTCCAGGCCAGCAGCATCCCGAGGATCACCAGCGTGGCCTCGCCCGAGACCTCCAGGACGGGGCCCAGCCATGACGGCGCGTCCGCCACCGCACCGGTCAGCGACTGCCGCAGGGACGCCGAGGCCCCGTCGGTCACCTCGATCGCGCCGGCGTCGCCCAGTCCTCCGGGGGCCAGCCACACGACCGCTCCCGCCCCCGCACCCAGTACGGCCGACGCACCGAGCAGCCGGCCCGCCGGGACTCTCTTCCACGGTTCTCGTCTCATGGGAACCGAAGGTAGGAGTGGGCGCCGTGCAGGACCCGGGCCGAACGGCACCCCCGGACCTGGACGTTCGTCAGGGTTGACAGCCCCGAACTCCGCGACGGCGCCTCCCCCGCACCCTTCCGGCGGCCCCCCGTGGCCCCGGCGGTCTCCCGCCCCTGTCCCCGCCGTCTCCTAGGGCAGCACCCGGCAGAGCGCGTCCAGCGCGCCCGCCCAGCCGCTCTCCGACGGGGTGCCGTAACCGATGACCAGGCCGTCGCGGCCGGCCGGCGCGTCCTGGTGCCGGAAGCGGGAGAGCCGCTCCAGCGCGAGCCCCTGCCAGGTGGCCGCCTGCACCACCGGCCGCTCGGTGCCCTCGGGGAGTTCGAGCACGGCGTGCAGTCCTGCCGCGATCCCGCTGACCCGGACGTCCGGGGCCCGTTCCGCGAGCGCCTCGACGAGCTGGTCGCGGCGGCGGCGGTAGCGCAGGCGCATGGCCCGCACATGCCGGTCGTACGCCCCCGAGCCCATGAACTCCGCGAGGGTCAACTGGTCCGGCGTGGAGGACATCCACTCGGGACCGCCCCGCACGTCGCACACCTCCTCGACCAGCGCTTCCGGCAGCACCATCCAGCCCAGCCGCAACCCCGGCGCCAGCGACTTGCTGGCCGTTCCCATGTAGACGACGCTCTCCGGATCGAGCCCCTGGAGCGCGCCCACCGGCTGCCGGTCGTAGCGGAACTCGCCGTCGTAGTCGTCCTCCAGGATCAGACCGCCCGAGGACCGCGCCCAGTCGACGGCCGCGGCCCGCCGGTCGGGGTGGAGCGGGACCCCCGTGGGGAACTGGTGCGCGGGGGTCAGCAGCACGGCGCCCACGCCCTGCGCCCGGGCCAGCTCGCCGGTCCTGGCGCCCAGCGCGTCCACCGGCAGGCACGGGGTGCGCAGACCCGCCTCCGCCAGGAGGTTCCAGTGGATGTCGAGTCCGCACGACTCGACGGCCGTCGCGCGTACCTTGCGGCGCCGCAGCACCTTCCCCATCAGCGAGAGCCCGTGGACGAATCCCGAGCAGATCACGATGCGTTCGGGATCGGCGTACACCCCGCGCGCCCGCGCGAGGTAGTCCGCCAGCGCGGTCCGCAGCTCGGCGCGGCCTCGTGGGTCGTCGTAGCCGAACGCCGCGTCGGGCGCGGAGGCGAGAGCGCGCCGCGCCGCCTTCAGCCACTCGGCGCGCGGGAAGGAGGAGACGTCCGGCGACCCCGGCATCAGATTGTGGGTGGGCCGCCGCCGCACCGGCCGGGACCGGGCCCCCCGGGTGGCACCGGCCGCGGTCGCCCGCTGGGCGACCCTGGTCCCCGAGCCCTGCCGGGCGGTGAGCCAGCCCTCCGCCACCAGTTCCGCGTAGGCGTCGGCCACGGTGTTGCGCGCGATCCCGAGGTCGGCGGCGAGCGTACGGGAGGAGGGCAGCCGGGTCCCCGGGGTCAGCCGCCCGGTGCGCACCGCGTCCCGCAGGGCGTTCATCAGTCCGCTGCGCAGTCCCGCCCCGACCGGTTCGATGTGCAGGTCGGCGCCGAAAGCGGCCCAGGAATCCGTCATGGAAATGGACCATACCGGTGCGCCACCCGGCGGTTAGCTTCGTAGGCATGACGACTCAGACGCAGCACGAAGCCCGCACCGACGACCGCGCCCCCGAGCACCCCTCCCGCCTGCAGTGGGCCCAGCTCGCCCCCGAGGTCTACAAGGCCATGGTCCGGCTGGACGCCGCGGCCCGTAAGGGGGTCGACCCGAAGCTGCTGGAGCTCGTGAAGATCCGTGCCTCGCAGCTCAACCACTGCGGTTTCTGCCTGGACATGCACACGAAGGACGCCATCGCCGCAGGTGAGTCCGTCGAGCGGATCGTCCAGCTCAGCGCCTGGCAGGAGTCCCACCACTTCTACACGGAGCGGGAGATCGCGGCCCTCGAACTGACGGAGGCCGTCACGGTCCTGACCGACGGTTTCGTACCGGACGAGGTCTACGCGAAGGCCGCCGCACGGTTCGAGGAGGCCGAACTCGCCCAGCTGATCGCCTCGATCACGGTCATCAACGCCTGGAACCGCTTCGGTGTCACCTGCCGACTGGCGCCCGGCCACTACACGCCCGGCTCGCTCGGCCACTGACGGGCCGGCACCTCCGCCCTCCGCCCCTCCTCGCACCGGAGCCCTGATGAACGAGCCCGTGTCCCTCTTCCGCGCGCTGCACCACAGCCGCGAGCCCGGCGACCCCCTGGTCCTGCCCGGCCCGTGGGACGTCCCGAGCGCCTGGGCGTTCGAGGACGCCGGCTTCCCGGCGCTCGCGACACCGAGCGCCGGCATCGCGGCCTCCCTCGGACACGCCGACGGGCGGACGCCTCCCGCCGAGATGTTCGCTGCGGTGGCCCGGATCGCCCGGGCCGTGTCCGTGCCCGTGTCGGCGGACGTCGAGGCGGGCTACGGGCTGGCTCCGGTGGAGCTCGTCGAACGTCTCCTGGAGGCCGGGGTGGTGGGCTGCAATCTGGAGGATTCGGCCGACGGCGTCCTCATCGATCCGCGGCGGCAGGCCGACCGGCTCGCCCAGGTGCGTGCGGCGGCGGGCGACCGCCTGTTCGTCAACGCCCGCGTGGACACGTACGTCCACGGGGGACGGGACGTCACGGACGTGGCCGCCGAGACGATCTCCCGTGCCCTGCTGTACGCGGAGGCCGGCGCGGACTGCGTCTATCCGATCATGGCCCCGGCCCAGGCGCTCCCCGGTCTGGCCGCGGCGGTACCCGTGCCGCTCAACGCCCTCGGTTCGCCCGACGGCCCGGAGGCCACGCGCAGGCTCGGCGAACTGGGCGCGGCGCGGATCACCTTCGGGCCCCAGTTGCAGCGCAGGGCGGCGGAGGCGGTGCGCGGACTCGGCGACCGCCTGCTCGGCCGCTGAGCGGACGGGCCCGCTCATGAGGGCGCCCCCCGGCGGCAGCTGCCGCCGGGGGGCGCCCTCATGAGCTCCGGGTCCGGCCGGTGGCCGGGGCTCCGGTCAGATCAGGCCGAGCTCGCGGACCGCGTCGCGCTCCTCGGTGAGCTCCTTGACCGACGCGTCGATGCGCGCGCGGGAGAACTCGTTGATGTCCAGGCCCTGGACGATCTCGTACGCGCCGTCCTTCGTGGTGACCGGGAAGGAGGAGATGATGCCCTCGGGGACGCCGTAGGAGCCGTCCGACGGGATACCCATGGAAGTCCAGTCGCCCTCGGCGGTGCCGTTGACCCAGGTGTACACGTGGTCGATGGCGGCGTTGGCGGCGGAGGCGGCCGAGGACGCGCCACGGGCCTCGATGATCGCGGCGCCGCGCTTGGCGACGGTCGGGATGAAGGTGTCGGCCAGCCACGCCTCGTCGTTGACGACCTCGGCGGCGTTCTTGCCGGCGATCTCCGCGTGGAAGACGTCCGGGTACTGGGTCGCCGAGTGGTTGCCCCAGATCGTCAGCCGCTTGATGTCGGAGACGGCGGCGCCGGTCTTGGCGGCCAGCTGCGAGATCGCGCGGTTGTGGTCCAGGCGGGTCATCGCGGTGAAGCGCTCCGCCGGTACGTCCGGGGCGGCGGCCTGCGCGATGAGGGCGTTGGTGTTGGCCGGGTTGCCGACGACGAGGACCTTGATGTCGTCCGCGGCGTTGTCGTTGATGGCCTTGCCCTGCGGCTTGAAGATGCCACCGTTGGCGGAGAGCAGGTCGCCGCGCTCCATGCCCTTGGTGCGCGGCCGGGCGCCGACCAGGAGGGCGACGTTGGCACCGGCGAAGCCGACGTTCGGGTCGTCGGTGATCTCGATGTTGCGCAGCAGCGGGAAGGCGCAGTCGTCGAGCTCCATCGCGGTGCCCTCGGCGGCCTTCAGGCCCTGCGGGATCTCGAGGAGTCGGAGGTTGACCGGCACATCCGGGCCGAGCAGGTGGCCGGACGCGATGCGGAAGAGCAGCGCGTAGCCGATCTGGCCGGCTGCGCCGGTCACGGTGACATTCACGGGAGTGCGGGTCATGGCGATCTCCGTTAGACAGCTGGCGGTGGGGGTGCCCCTGGTGCTGGACATCCCTGAATCTTGACGTGAAGAGATATCCAGCGGTCAGGCTATCCGACGCGCGCCCTCCCGGCCGTCCGCCCCCCTGTGGCACCGCACACAGCCGGTTACGTACCGCGATCCGCCGTGGTCCCCGCCCTGTGCCTACTCGGCCACGGCGCAGCCGGTCGTCCCGGACGCGAGGGTGGCGCACGCCTTGGCGTCGGAGGCCTCGGCCACGGCGACCATCGGGGTGTACGCGTCGGCGTCCGCGTCCACCGTGCCCTTCTCCTCCGCCGGGCCCGCGGTGATCCGTACGGTGTCGCCGGTGGAGGCCCGCGTGATGCGGGCCCACGCGGCGCCGCAGGTCTCGCTGTAGCGGACCTCCAGGAGGCCGCCGTCGACCGTTGCCCTGGCGACCGTGTCGGCGGACCGGCCTCCGCAGCCCATGGCTTCCGGGTCCTGCCCCGTGCAGTCGGCGCCTTCGCACCCGACCCCGGCGGGACGCTGCGAGGCGCTGCCCGAGGACTGTCGTCCGGACGGGGTCGTGGCGGCCACCGCGTCAACGGCGTCACCGCCACCGCCGAAGTCGGTCAGCAGCACGGCAGCCGCCATCAGCAGGAAGGCGCCCACCGCCCCCGCGAGGAACATCGTCACCCTGCGCCGCCCGCCGGTCTCCCCCTCGGGGGCACGGCCCGCCCGGGCACCGCCTTCGCCCCGGCCCTCTGAGTCCGGTACCGCCCCGGGCCCCGGCTGCCGCGGAACGCGCGCGAGGGAGCCACGCTGCACGGGGACGGCCGGCGGACGGACGGCCCCGCCGCCCCTCAGACCGGCGGTGGTGGAGACAGCCCCGTCGGCGCCGCCCGCGCGTCTGCCCGTCGGCGGGGCGGCCGCCACCCCCGCCTCACCGAGCGCCGCACGCGCCTGGGAGATCCTGATGGCCTCCATCGTCATGTCGTGGCGCATCTCGGAGCGGCTCCAGGCACGCTCGGCGAGCTCCCACATGGTCGTCAGATGGTGCTGCTGCGCGCCCGTGGCCTCGGCGAGCGCGACGACGGCCCCCTTGGGCGCGAGCAGCCTGCCGTTCAGATAACGCTCCCAGGACGTCTTGCTGTAGCCGGTGCGGTCGGCGACCGCTGCCAGGCTCAGTCCGCTCCGGTCCACCAGCCGGCGCAGCTGACCGGCGAACTCCCGCAGTTGCGGGTCGAGTTCTTCCGGTAGTGCCTTCCAACGAGGCATTGCTTCCCCCCAGTCGATTCCCCCGGGCCTCTCCCGGCGCGCCTCGCTCCCCCGGCGCCGGGCCGTTCCCTTTCCCGGCACGCTCGGCCCCGCGCTCCGGACTACCCAGAAGGATGCACGGTTCCAGGCCGGCAGTTCCGGACGAAGAGGCGCACGGGTGCATTCGGCATGAGTGCGGGATCCGTAGTGCGCCGTAGCGTCACCGAGCGCCGGACCCGGCCGTTGCGGGGCGATCACACGATGGCGGAATGGTCACTTCCGTGCCACAGGCGCCGAGCAGGCCTTGAACCAGCACCTCATGTCCATGACGCTTGTCGCAGGACAGGGCAAGGCCGCTCAACTCAGCTGATTCCGGTGCTTCCCGCACCGGTGTGCCCGGTCCGGTGTCCGTCCCTTCTCGGGGGAGGGGACGGGCACCCCTCTCCCCCTCCACGCAGCGCGCTGCCAATTGCTCGCCGTTGTAAGGCACTTGACGCACACCCACCGCCGGTCCGGACCTATGGTGGGACAGTGACCCCTCTGCCGGAAGACCCACCGTCGCCGATCGGCGAGGACGACCGCGACACGGCCGTGCGGCGGTTGCAGGACGCGTACGCCGAAGGACACCTCTCGCACGGGGAACTGGACGAGCGCCTCCAGCAGGCCCTGACCGCCAGGACACATGACCAGCTCGCGGCGCCTCTGGCCTCGCTCCCGGCCGGGAAGGCGGACACCACGTCCACCATCGCCGCCGCGGGCGGACGGATCACGCGGCGCGGAGCATGGCGGGTGCCCCGACGCCTCAAGGTCGAGTCCGCGTTCGGAAAGGTGCGCCTGGATCTGTCCCGGGCGGTCGTCGAGCATCCGGTGATCGACATCGTGCTGCAACTCGGCACCGGCAGGGCCAGGATCACGGTGCCCCGCGACGCGATCGTCGACATGGAGGATCTGAACACCGGGTGGAAGGACGTGCGCCACAGGGTCCGGCAGCCCTCCGGCCCCGGCGGGCCGACGATCCGGATCTCCGGGACCATGGGATTCGGGCGGCTGACCGTTTGCCACGCACGACGCTGAGCTTTCCCACGGTTCCGCCGGCGGAGCTCTTCGGTGTCCGTCGCGCCGCACACAGGCCGCACGGCAACGGGGCCGCCCGGCCCGACGGCCGGGGCCCCGTGCGGGCGGCCCGACGGCCGGATGGCCCGTGCGGGCGGCCCGACGGCCGGATGGCCCGTGCGGGCGGCCCGACGGCCGGGGCCCCGTGCGGGCGGCCCGACGGCCGGGCGGCCCGTGCGGGCACCGTGTCAGCGGATGGTGAAGTGGACCACGTCCTGGAGGAACGGCAGGTCCAGCAGCGGATCGGGCTGCGCCATCATCGCCAGCAGCACGATCAGCGTCCCCATCAGGCCGTACGTGACGAGGTCGGTGAACCGGGACCGCACGGCGAGCATGCCGACGGAGGGGACGACCCAGCGCAGCACCGCCCCCGCGAGCATGGCGACGCCCATCAGCATGGCGCCGACCCGGAACGCCTCGGCGAACAGGTCGGTCCCCACGATCAGCAGCCCGATCCCCGCGGTGCAGAGCACGGTGAGCAGCGGCCACTGCCGTGCGGGAGCGGGGGCGTCACCGGGGGCGGCACGGCCACCGCCCTCGGGGCGCGCGGTGTCCCGGGTCAGCGAGAAGCGGCGCGAGGGCTCCCAGGTCGAACCGCTCGCCCCGGCCGGGTCGCCACCGCCCTCGTCCGCCACGGGCGCCCCGCCCGGTTCGGCGGGCCCACCGGCCGGTCCGGCGTCCTCGGGCGCCGCGGGACCCCCGGGTGTGGCAGCGGCCTCCGCGGCCGCGGTGGCGTCTCCCGGCGTCACGGCGTCCTTCGATGTCACGGTCTTCCCGGGCATCCCGGCCTCCCCTGGCGTCACGGTCTCCTCGGGCGTCCCGGCCCGCTGGGACGATGCCGTCTCCTCGGGCCCCCCGGCCCGCTGGGACGATGCCGTCTCCTCGGGCGCGGCGGCCCTCACGGACGCGGACGTCCCTGCCTCCTCGGCCGGACCGTCCGCGTGCGTGCCGTCCGCCGGACTCGCACCAGCACCCATGCCGCTCTCCCCGGTCCGGGTCAGCCGGCGGATGCGGCGGACGCCTCGGCGGCGGCGCGCTCGGCCGCCTCGACCACGTTGACCAGCAGCTGGGCGCGGGTCATGGGGCCGACACCGCCCGGGTTGGGCGCGATCCAGGCCGCGACCTCCGCGACGCCCGGGTGGACGTCGCCGACGATCTTGCCGTTCTCGTCCCGGCTGACGCCGACGTCCAGCACGGCCGCGCCCGGCTTCACGTCCTCGGGCTTGATCAGGTGGGGCACACCGGCGGCGGCGACGATGATGTCGGCCTGACGCAGGTGCGACGAAAGGTCACGGGTGCCGGTGTGGCACTGGGTGACGGTAGCGTTCTCGGACTTGCGCGTCAGCAGCAGCGGGAGCGGGCGGCCGATGGTGACGCCCCGGCCGACGACGACCACGTGGGCGCCGTTGATCTCCACGCCGTGGCGGCGCAGCAGGGTGACGACGCCCTGCGGGGTGCAGGGCAGCGGGCCCGTCTCGTTCAGCACGAGTTTGCCCAGGCTCATCGGGTGGAGGCCGTCGGCGTCCTTCGCCGGGTCCATCAGCTCCAGGATGCGGTTGGTGTCGATCCCCTTGGGGAGCGGCAGTTGCACGATGTAACCGGTGCAGTCCGGGTTGGCGTTGAGCTCCCGTACGACCTCCTCGATCTCCTCCTGGGTGGCGGTGTCGGGGAGTTCACGCTGGATGGATCCCATGCCGACCTGGGCACAGTCGCGGTGCTTGCCGTTCACGTACCAGCGGCTGCCCGGGTCGTCCCCGACGAGCAGGGTTCCGAGGCCGGGTGTGATGCCCTGTGCCTTGAGGGCCGCCACGCGGACGGTCAGATCGGACTTGATCGCAGCTGCGGTGGCCTTGCCATCGAGAATCTGGGCAGTCATGACACCCATCTTCGCGGATGACCTGCCCCGCATACCAATTGCGGGTCCCCCGGCGCACGCGATGTTGCACTTGAGCAACAGCCAGTCAGTGCGACTGGACAAACTTACGTGTCGCTTATAACGATGATGGCCGCAGTGCCGCAGAAGTACCGGGGGGCGGACCACTGACCTTTCTTTCCTCCGTGCGGCCGCGTCGTCCCCGCTTGCACGTTGGAGGAACCGCCCAGATGAGTTTCGGCGACCCGAACCAGAACCCGAACAACCCGTACGGCCAGCAGCCGCCGCAGGGCCAGCCCGGTTACGGCTACCCGCAGCAGGCCCCCCAGGGCGTTCCGCCGCAGCAGGGGCAGCCGGGCTACGGCTACCCGCAGCAGCCGGGTGTGCCGCCGCAGGGCCAGCCCGGTTACGGCTACCCGCAGCAGGCCCCGGGGACGATCCAGGCCAACAGCGGCTACATCAACATCCCGGCCCTCGGCACCGTCCAGGTCGCCTCGATGGGCCGCCGCCTCGGCGCCCGTGCCATCGACGGTGTCGTCATCGGTGTGCTCTACGGCATCCTCAGCGCCATCGGTCTCGCCAGCGCCATGGGCATCGCCAAGAGCGCCGACGACTGCGGTTCGTACATGGACCCCGGTTACCAGGACTGTGTGAACGACGCCAGCGCCGGCATCATCGCCACGATGCTCGGGGCGATCCTGATCTTCGCCCTGATCACCCTGCTCTACGAGTGGCTGATGATCGCCTTCGTCGGCGCCACGGTCGGCAAGATGGCCGTGGGCCTGCGCGTGGTCAAGGAGAACACCGGCCAGAACCCGGGCGTCGGCGGCAGCTTCATCCGCTACATCATCCCGATCGTCGGCGTCTTCCTCTGCTACATCGGCGCGCTCCTCGTCTACCTGTCGCCGTTCTTCGACAACTCCGGGAAGCTGCAGGGCTGGCACGACCGTGCCGCCGGCACCCTGGTGATCAAGAAGTAGTACGCACCGCAGTACAGCCGTCACGAAGGGCCGGAGAGATCCGGCCCTTCGTGCTGTCCGGGCCAGGACACCGCACCGCCCTACCGGAAGGCCGCGGGCTCCGGGCTGGTCCGCTCCATGACGACGAAGGAGCCCGCCTCGCGCGTGACGCGGTAACGCGCCTCGGGGTGGAGCTGCTCGGCGTACTTCACCGGGTCGTCGATCGGCCGTGACCAGCCGAAGTCCCGGTTGATCGCGACGATGTCGGGCGCGGTGCCGGGGGCCCCGCCGACCCAGTAGACCGTGCGGTCGCCGGTGAGGTGCGCCATCAGCGTGATGTCCGTCTCCACCCGGGCGCCGGCCGGTATGGCCTCCAGAGCCTGCTCGGCGAAGTGGGTGCGCGCGTCGGCGCGGTACGTCTCCGGGCGCAGCAGCTCACGGAACGGAAGGTGCTGGGTGAGCGCGACGGCGATCGCCACCGCGACGGGGGCGGCGACACCGGCGTAGGAGACGACCCAGGGCCGTTTCGAGCTCCTGCTGCGGCGGATGCCGTCGGCCATGGCCAGGAAGACCACCGGCATCAGGATCGCGCTGTAGTGCCAGACCATGCCCCAGTGGTTGGAGTCCTGGGAGAGCAGACGCCAGCCGATGGTGGGCAGGACGAGCAGGATCAGGGGGGAGCGCAGGGCCATGAAGGCGGTGATGCCGACGAGGAAGACCAGCATCTCCAGCTTGACGGACGAGTTGAACACACCGAGGACGGAGTCGAGGAGGGAGACCTCCTGCCCGCCGTTCTCCTCGATCTTCTTCCAGTAGTCGTACGTCCCCGCGCTGCTCGCCGCCGGTATGAGCGCCAGGACGGTCATCACGAACGCGAACACGCCGAAGGCGGCCAGCAGGAAGCCCTGGAACCGCCGTCCGTACACAGCCAGCAGTACGCCGACGACGGCGACGGTGACGCCGAGGTCCTCCTTGACCAGCACCAGCGGCAGCGACCACAGGACGGCGGCCCGCCAGCACTCCAGGAGCAGGGCGCGGCAGACCAGGGCCAGCAGCGGGACGGCGAGGGCTATCTCGTGGAAGTCCGCCTTCACCGCCTCCTGGAGCCCCCAGGACAGCCCGTACGCGATGGTGACGCAGAGACCGGATCGCCCGCCCAGGATCTGCTGGGCGGTGCGCCCGACGATCACGGCGGAGGCCGCGAAGAGCGCGGCCTGGGCGAAGAGCAGGGCGACGGCGGACGGCCAGATCCAGTAGAGCGGGACGAGGAGGGCCACCAGAGGGCTGAAGTGGTCGCCGAGTATGAGGTAGCCGGGGCCCTTGATGTCGACGACCGGGGCGTCGAACCCGGCGTACGCGCGCACTTCCTGCTCGAAGATGCCCAGGTCCCAGGAGGGCGACTGGAAGTGGCTGTACCGCAGGTAGGCGTACAGGAAGTAGATCGCGCACAGGACCGCGGCGGCGATCAGGTACGGGCGCAGCGGCGCCGGATGTGGCGTGACACCGGCGGGTGTCCGCTCCCCGGAGTCCTCGGAGTCCTCGGACACCTCGGTCACGCTCTGGTTCAGATCAACCACGATGCCCCCGCAACGCCGATCCCACACTGGTCAACTGCCGGTCGCACCGGTCCCGCACGCCACGGTCCGGCAAGGCCATTCATTAGAACAGAGGGGCGACCGGCTTCCGTACGCCGGGACGCGCCGCAGGCCGCACCCCGGAGAGGGTGCGGCCCGCGGTGGTGCTGCGACCTGGAGGTCAGTGGAAGAAGTGGCGCGTGCCCGTGAAGTACATGGTCACGCCCGCCTTCTGCGCGGCCTCGACGACGAGCTCGTCACGGACCGAGCCGCCCGGCTGGGCGACAGCCTTGACGCCGGCGGCGGTCAGGATCTCCAGACCGTCGGGGAAGGGGAAGAAGGCGTCGGACGCGGCGTAGGACCCCTGGGCCCGCTCCTCGCCCGCGCGCTCGACCGCGAGCTTCGCGGAGTCGACGCGGTTGACCTGGCCCATGCCGACGCCGACCGAGGCGCCGTCCTTGGCGAGCAGGATCGCGTTGGACTTGACCGCGCGGCACGCCTTCCACGCGAAGGCGAGCTCCCTGAGCTCCTCGGCGGAGAGGGCCTCTCCGGTGGCGAGGGTCCAGTTGGCCGGGTCGTCGCCGTCGGCCTGGAGCCGGTCGGTGACCTGGAGGAGCGCCCCGCCGTCGATCGGCTTGACCTCGACCGTGGAGGCCGGGGCGTCGGGGCAGCGCAGGACGCGGATGTTCTTCTTGCGGGCGAGGACCTCGACCGCGCCGTCCTCGTACGCCGGGGCGACGATGACCTCGGTGAAGATCTCCGCGACCTGCTCGGCCATCTCGACGGTCACCGGACGGTTGACGGCGATGACGCCGCCGAACGCGGACAGCGGGTCGCAGGCGTGCGCGTTGCGGTGCGCCGTCGCGACGTCGTCGGCGATGGCGATGCCGCACGGGTTGGCGTGCTTGATGATCGCGACGCACGGCTCGGCGTGGTCGTAGGCGGCACGGCGCGCGGCATCGGTGTCCGTGTAGTTGTTGTAGGACATCTCCTTGCCGTGCAGCTGCTCGGCCTCGGCGAGTCCGCCCTCGCCGGAGGTGTAGAGCGCGGCGGGCTGGTGCGGGTTCTCGCCGTAGCGCAGGACGTTCTTGCGGGCGAAGGTCGCACCGGAGAAGTCGGGGAAGCCCGAGTCGTCCGCGGCCGCGTAGCCGTCGGCGAACCAGGAGGCGACCGCGACGTCGTACGCGGCGGTGTGCTGGAAGGCCTCGGCGGCGAGCCGCTTGCGGGCGGTCAGGTCGAACCCGCCCTCCTTGACCGCGGCGAGGACGTCGGCGTAGCGCTCCGGGCTGGTCACGACCGCCACGGACGGGTGGTTCTTGGCGGCGGCGCGGACCATCGAGGGGCCGCCGATGTCGATCTGCTCGACGCACTCGTCGTCGGAGGCGCCGGAGGCGACGGTCGCCTTGAACGGGTAGAGGTTGACGACCACGAGGTCGAACGGCTCCACGCCGAGCTCGGCGAGCTGCTCGCGGTGGGCGTCCAGGCGCAGGTCGGCGAGGATGCCGGCGTGCACGCGGGGGTGCAGCGTCTTGACGCGGCCGTCGAGGCACTCGGGGAAGCCGGTGAGCTCCTCGACCTTGGTGACCGGGACGCCGGCGGCTGCGATCTTCCCGGCGGTGGAGCCGGTGGAGACCAGCTCGACACCCGCCTCGTGCAGACCGCGGGCGAGGTCTTCGAGCCCCGTCTTGTCGTAGACACTGACCAGGGCGCGGCGGATGGGCTTATTCACCGACATGACCGAGATGAACCTTTCGTCCCTCAATGCGATAGCCGTCACGGGCGAGCCGCCCCACGGCCTCGACGAGCAGCTTGCGCTCGACTTCCTTGATGCGTTCGTGGAGGGCGGCTTCGCCCTCCACCGTTTCCTCTTCGGTCACCTCGACCACGCCCTGCGCGATGATCGGACCGGTGTCGACGCCGTCGTCGACGAAGTGGACGGTGCACCCGGTGACCTTCACGCCGTACGCGAGCGCGTCGCGGACGCCGTGAGCACCGGGAAAGCTGGGGAGCAGGGCAGGGTGGGTGTTGACGACCCGGCCACCGAACTCGGCGAGGAAGCCCTTGCCCACGATCTTCATGAATCCCGCGGACACGACGAGGTCCGGGCGGTGTGCGGCCACGGCCTCGGTCAGGGCGGCGTCCCAGTCGTCGCGGCTCGTGTACTCGCCGAGCTTGCACACGAAGGTGGGAAGTCCGGCGCGCTCGGCGCGCTCGATGCCGACGGTGCCGTAACGGTCCGCGCCGACCGCGACGATCCGGGCACCGTAGCCCTCGGGGTCGTCACCGATCGCGTCGAGCAGCGCTTGGAGGTTCGTGCCTGAACCGGAGACGAGCACGACCACACGGGCCGGAGCGGCGGAGGGGGGCGGGGAGGCCACGGCAGGGCCCTTTCTCGCGTGATGGAGCGGGTACGCGATGTACAGGAGGTGCGTTTGTATGGTCGTACGAAAGAGGCTTGCCCCGGGATACGGGGAACTCTACGAACGGTCCGACCGTCAGCAACGATACCGGCACTCCTGGCGGCCCCCACGGGACGGGGGCGTGGCCGAGAGGTAGCGTCAGGGGTCAGGGAACCGCCCCCGGGCGGAAATGACGAGATGGGGAAGACGTTCACCACATGCCGGACCGCCTCCGCACCGCCCTTGGCCACCCGCTGCCCGAGCGGGCATCCATGCTGATGCGGGAACGCCAGTCCTCTTCGCCGGAATCCTCTTCAGGCTCGGGGTCCTCTTCGGGCTCGGGGTCCTCTTCGGGCTCGGGGTCCTCGGGCTCCTCCTCGGGGTCGGGATCTCCCTCGGGGTCGGGGTCCTCCTCGGCGGGAGGGACTTCTCCGGGGTCCTCTTCCAGGCCCTCCGACGACAATCCGTTCGCCGCGCCCCCCGAGGACCGGCCCGACCAGCCGTGGCAGCCCCGTCATCCTTCCCACGCTCCGGGTGACCAGGGCAACGGCGGAAACGACGGCGGCGACGACCGTCCGGCCTGGGGCAGTCAGTGGAGCGACCGGCAGCCCGGCCGGCAGGGCGGCGGCTTCGGCGGCCGTCCCGGTGGTACCGGCGGACAGAGCGGCCAGGGCGGTGGCCCCGAGGGCAACCCCGGCGGGCTCCGCTGGGACCCGACGGACCCGGCCCAGCGGCGTGCGCGCTATGCGGTTCTGGGTGGCATGTGGGCCTTCTTCTTCGCCCTGTTCGACCTCCCCGAGATCGCGATGCTCCTCGGTGCCCTCGCCGTGTACTGGTCGATCAGCGCACTGCGCGGCGGTCCGCGGAAGACCCAGGGGTCCGGGGCGGCGACGGGCGCCGCGGGTGACGCGCGCGGCCAGGACCGGGCGCCCGCGTCCACCCCGCAGGGCACCCCGCCCGGGGCGGCCCAGAGAGCCACGCAGAACACCGGCCGCCAGCAGACCACGGCGGCGGTCAGCGGCCTCGTGACGGCGCTGCTCGCCCTGGCGATCGTCGCCACCGGCTACACGGTCCAGCTGGTCTACCGCGACTACTACACCTGCGTGAACGACGCGCTCACCAAGACCGGCGCGCTGTCCTGCAACGACAAGCTGCCCGACCCGCTGGAGCCCTTCTTCGGCGTGCGGAAGTAGCTCCGCCGCCCCGCGCGGTCAGCGCGGAGCGTCGTCCCGGCCGGGATCGGGGTGCCCAGGGGCATCCGGACCCCGGCCGGCCCGCTCTCCGGGCTCGGCAGCGCCACCGGAGCCGGCCGCCGCACCGGACTCCGCCGCCCTCTCCGGTACCGCCTGGGGAATCCCTGAGGCGGGCATCGCGGCCTCCCGTACGGGCGCCGTCTTCTGCACGGGTGCGGCCTCGCGTACGGGTGCGGCCTTCTTCACGGATGCGGCCTCGCGTACGGGTACGGACTTCTTCGCGGATGCGGCCTCGCGTACGGGTACGGACTTCTTCGCGGATGCGGCCTCGCGTACGGGTACGGCCTCCTGCACGGATGCGGCCTCGCGTACGGGTGCGGCCTCCTGCACGGATGCGGCCTCGCGTGAAGGTGCCGCGTCCGGCGCCGGCGTCGCGGTCTCCGGCACCGGCGTCGCGTCGGGCCTCGCCCGGGTCGGCGCAGGCTCGTCCACGGTCGCCGTCACCCCCGGGGCAGGACCAGGGCCCGTCGGGAAGTCCGCCATCAGGCCACCCGAGCTCTTCTTCAGCGCCGCCCAGCGCGTCTCTCTCGCCCCATCCTCGTGCCACGGGTCGGCGGACAGGAAGTCGTACAGCTCCGGCTCCTCGTCCGCTCCCCCGAGCCCGTCAGCCGCGCCGCGCTCAGCCTTGCGATCCGTCTTCCGCTCATCCTTGCGATCCGTCTGCTCCGCTTTCCGCTCCGCCCGCACCGGCTCGTCCTTCGCCGCGTCCCACCGCCAGCCCCACCGCTGCTCCCGCAGCCGCCACGCCCTCAGCAACAGCGCCGCCGGCACGCCGACCACTGCCGTCCACACGAGTGCGGCCGGACCCACCAGCCACCACACCGGGCCGAACTCCGCCAGCGCCCCGGTGCCCAGCGGGCCGCCCGACGCCGCGGCCAGCACCGCGGCACCGGTCCCGCACCCCACGGCGGCCAGCCCCGCCACCAGCGCCGTATGACCCTGGCTCCACGCCTCTCCGCGCATCCCGCGCACCGGCGCCGCCCCCCGTGCGGTGAACCGGGCGACGGCCAGGGCGGCCACGGCGGGCACCGCGGCTGCCGCCCAGTTCACCGCCGTACCCGGACCGTGGGAGGGCACCGCCGCGAGAAGCGGGAACTCCGGCAGCGCGGGGGGCCCGGTGAATGCGAACGGGGTGGCCGTGGACGCCGTACCGAGTGCGAATCCGGGGCCGAGGCCGTAGGCGGCCCCCCACATCGCGGCGTTCGGTACGAGCGCGGCCGCGAGCAGGAGGACGGAGACCCGGCCCGCCCAGTCGCCCGAGAGCCCCGTGAACGACTCCCTCGCGGCCCCCGCGTGCCACATCAGCGCCACCGCCACCAGCAGTGCTCCGCCGCCCAGCAGCACCAGCAGACCGGCGGACGCGGACCTGACCGCCGCACCGGCCTTGGCCCGGAAACGGGTGCGGGCGGCGGCCTCCTGCACCCTCAGCGGCGCCCAGACCAGCAGCGGAGTCAACGGCCGTCCCCGCGCGGTCCACACCCCCACGGCCGCGGCGCCGGTCACCACCAAGGCGACGGGAAAGGCGAGCGAGGCCCGCGCCGGCGGCAGTGCACCGCTCCGCGCGTACTCCGCCGCGGCCAGCACCACCAGCAGATACCCGGCGCTCACCGCGCAGAAGGCCCCGACGGCCGAGTGCCTGCCGGCCGCCTCCGCGTCGGCGGCCGTCGCGTCCGTGGCAGCGGCATACTCGTCGCCGTCACCCTCGCCGGCGGCATCGGCCGAGTCCCTGGCCGCCCGGTGCACGAGCCACACGGGCAGCACACAGAGCAGCAACGGCACGGCGCCCATGGGCGAGGGGTGACCGCCGACCGTGTCCGCCCGGACGAGTTCGGCGCCGTGGGCGAGCAGCCAGAGCGAGGTCGCCACGTGGAAGGCGCCGTCCGGCCCGCTGTCGGGGTACGGGGAGCTGATCCACAGCACCATGACCAGGACGGCCAGCGTGCCGAGTCCGAGCCCTGCGGCGATCACCCCGCGTCCGAACGCGGAGACGAGTACGGCGGACCTGCTCCGCCCGGCGGGCAACATCGTGCTGCGCTCGGTCACTTGGGTCACACGGCCATGCTGCCAACGACACGCGCCTATTCCGTGTAACGGGCGAATGGCCGCTGTGTCGCCCAATATACGTTTATGTACTTTTTCACCCAGTGCAGTGGCACCACGGACGGAGAACGGCCATGACTCCGGGCGCGGCAGGGAGTTCCGCCGGTCCGGCGCCCGCCGCCCCGCCGCCTTCCGCCGAGGAGCGCCGCAGGCTCCGTGAGGCCAGGGCACTGAGTGAGGAGCAGGTCGCGGCAGCCGTGGGCGCCACGCCCGCCACCGTCCGCGCCCGGGAAGCCGGGCGCACCAGCCCACGGGGCCGCCGGCGCGCGGCCTACGCCCGGCTGATCGGCGCCACCGAGACCCGCCCCGAGCCGCACCCCTCCGTCGAAGCCACCGGGAGCACCACCATGTCCCCGACCGAGCCCGGCACCGCCCCCGCCCCGGCCGCCCCGTCACCGGACGCACCGTCAACCGGCGCACCACCGACAATCGCACCGCCACAGGACACACCGCCGTCGCACCTGGCGCCTGCACCCGCACCGCCACCGGACGCACCGTCACCGAGCGCCCCGCCGAGCCCCACGCCACAACCGGACGCACCGTCATCGAGCGCCCCGCCGAGCCCCACGCCCTCGCCGACCGCACCGCCACCGAGCCCAGCGTCCCCGTCGAGCGCCACGCCACAACCGGACGCACCGTCACCGAGCGCCCCGCCGAGCCCCGCGCCCTCGCCGGCTGCTCCGTCACCGAGCGCCCCGCCGAGCCCCACGCCCTCGCCGACCGCACCGCCACCGAGCCCAGCGTCCCCGCTGAGCCCCACGCCGCCACCGGACGCACCGTCACCGAGCGCCCCGCCGAGCTCAGCGTCCCCGTCGAGCGCCGCGACCTCGCCGGACGCACCGTCATCGGGGGTGCCACGAAGGGTCGTCGCGCCACCAACGGCCGTACCGTCGTCGGGTGGGGCGCCGACCGACCTGCCGGCACTCCGTCTGCCGCACGCGCACGCTCCCGCCCCGGCCGCCGCGGTCCAGGCCGCCGCGCCGGTCCCGGAGGCCCCGGCGAGCCTCACCGCCGAGGCGGCGTTCGACGCCCTGTACGACTACGCGGCTCCCGGCCTCACCCGCCAGACCTACCTGCTGACAGGCCGCCGGAAGCTGTGCCGGGAGGCCGTCGAGCACGCCTTCCGTATCGCCTGGCAGCGCTGGCCCGAGGTGGCCAGGGACAGGGATCCGGCGGGCTGGGTGCGGGCCGCGGCGTACGAGTACGCGATGTCGCCCTGGCACCGGCTGCGCCGTACGCACCGCCGGCTCGACCCGCTGCCCGAGGACCCGGAGCGGCGGCTGCTGCTGGACACGCTGCTCGGCCTCCCGGCCTCGTACCGCCACACGCTGCTGCTCCACGACGGCGTGGGCCTCGGGCTGCCCGAGACGGCCGCGGAGACCGAGGCGAGCACGCCTGCCGCCGCGAGCCGGCTGCTCAACGCCCGGGCGTCCGTCACCGAGCGGCTGCCCGCCCTGGCCGAGCCCGCGGGGAACGTCGGCCGGTCCGAGGTGCTGCACGAGCGGCTCGGTGAGCTCGCCCTCGCCGAGGACGTGCCCGCACCGCCTCCCGCCCCGGCCGTGCGCGCGGCCGGGGAGCGCATCGCCCGGCTCTGGACCCGTGCGGCGGCCGGCTTCGCCGTGCTGCTCATCGGAACCACGGCTTTCACGCTGCAGACGGCCCCCACGCAGTACGAACAGCCGCTGGCCCCGCCCGAACGCGTGGGCGGCGTACCCCCGCGAGGCGGTCCCGAGAAGCTGACTCCGCAGGACCTGAAGCTGCAGAAGCTGCTGCGGGAGAAGCTGGCGCACGGACCGGAGCGCCTGGTTCCGAAGATCCCCTGACGGCGCCCGCGACCGGTCCGCCCGCTGCCGTGTCCCCGGCGTACGGAAACGGCCGCGGGCCCGCACCCCCCTTCGCGGAGGGGTGCGGGCCCGCGGCCGTATCCGCCGTGCGGCGGTGACGCGGTGGGCTGTCAGCCGCCGAGGATCTCGCGGGCCAGCTTGGCGGTCTCGGTCGGCGTCTTGCCGACCTTCACGCCTGCGGCCTCGAGGGCCTCCTTCTTGGCCGCGGCGGTGCCGGAGGAGCCGGAGACGATGGCGCCGGCGTGGCCCATGGTCTTGCCCTCGGGGGCCGTGAAGCCCGCGACGTAGCCGACGACCGGCTTGGTGACGTTCTTCGCGATGTAGTCGGCGGCGCGCTCCTCGGCGTCGCCACCGATCTCGCCGATCATCACGATGAGGTCGGTCTCCGGGTCCGCCTCGAACGCCGCGAGGGCGTCGATGTGCGTCGTGCCGATGACCGGGTCGCCACCGATGCCGACGGCGGACGAGAAGCCGATGTCACGGAGCTCGTACATCATCTGGTAGGTCAGCGTGCCGGACTTGGACACGAGACCGATGCGGCCGGGCTTGGTGATGTCGCCCGGGATGATGCCGGCGTTGGACTGGCCGGGGGTGATCAGGCCGGGGCAGTTCGGGCCGATGATCCGGGTCTTGTTGCCCTTCGAGCCGGCGTACGCCCAGAAGGCGGCCGAGTCGTGGACGGCGATGCCCTCGGTGATCACGACGGCCAGCGGGATCTCGGCGTCGATCGCCTCGACGACGGCGGCCTTCGCGAAGGCCGGCGGCACGAAGAGGACCGACACGTCGGCGCCCGTCTTCTCCATCGCTTCCTTGACGGAGCCGAATACGGGTACCTCGGTACCGTCGAAGTCGACGGACGTGCCCGCCTTGCGGGGGTTCACGCCACCGACGATGTTGGTGCCGTCGGCCAGCATGAGCTTGGTGTGCTTCATGCCCGTGGCGCCGGTCATCCCCTGGACGATGACCTTGCTGTCCTTGGTGAGGAAGATAGCCATGGTGTTGGAGTCCCTCGTCCCTTACTTCGCAGCCGCGGCGAGCTCGGCGGCCTTGTCGGCCGCGCCGTCCATGGTGTCCACACGCTGAACGAGCGGGTGGTTGGCGTCGGAGAGGATCTTGCGACCCAGCTCCGCGTTGTTGCCGTCGAGGCGCACGACCAGCGGCTTGGTGACGTCCTCGCCCTTGGACTTGAGGAGCTCCAGGGCCTGGACGATTCCGTTGGCGACCTCGTCGCAGGCGGTGATGCCACCGAAGACGTTGACGAAGACGGACTTGACGTCCGAGTCGCCGAGGATGATCTCCAGGCCGTTCGCCATGACCTCGGCGGAGGCGCCGCCACCGATGTCGAGGAAGTTGGCGGGCTTCACGTTGCCGTGCTTCTCACCGGCGTACGCGACGACGTCCAGGGTCGACATGACCAGACCGGCACCGTTACCGATGATGCCGACCTCGCCCTCGAGCTTGACGTAGTTGAGGTTCTTGGCCTTGGCGGCGGCCTCGAGCGGGTTGGCCGCGGCCTTGTCCTCGAGCGCCTCGTGGCCGGGCTGACGGAAGTCGGCGTTCTCGTCGAGAGACACCTTTCCGTCCAGCGCCAGGATGCGGCCGTCCTTGGTCTTCACCAGCGGGTTCACCTCGACGAGGAGCGCGTCCTCGGCAACGAAGGTGTCCCACAGGGTCACCATGGCCTCGGCGACACCCTCGGCCACCTCGGCCGGGAACTTCGCCTGGGCCACGATCTCGCGGGCCTTCTCGATGTCGACGCCGTCGACGGCGTTGACCGGGACCTTCGCGAGGGCCTCGGGGGTCTTCTCCGCGACCTCCTCGATGTCCATGCCGCCCTGCACCGACGCCATGGCGAGGAAGGTGCGGTTGGTGCGGTCGAGGAGGTACGAGACGTAGTACTCCGCCTCGATCTCCGGGGACAGCTCGGCGATCATCACCTTGTGGACCGTGTGGCCCTTGATGTCCATGCCGAGGATGTCGGTCGCGCGAGCGACCGCCTCGTCCGGGTCTGCCGCAAGCTTCACGCCGCCGGCCTTGCCTCGGCCACCGACCTTCACCTGCGCCTTGACGACGGACTTGCCGCCCAGCCGCTCGGTCGCCTCGCGGGCTGCCTCAGGCGTGTCGATGACTTCACCGGCCAGCACCGGTACACCGTGCTTGGCGAAGAGGTCCCTCGCCTGGTACTCGAACAGGTCCACGCGCGTCCGTCCCTTTTAGTGGTCTCGCGGTTCGTTTTCTGCGTGGGCGTGCCGCGAGGGCAACGTGACTGCGCAGTCACTAGGGAGGCGCACACGGTGACCGGGTACGCGGCATGTCCATCCGGCAGGTTATCCCCCACGCTCGCCCGGACCCTAAATTGCAGATCACACCTGGGCGGTGATAACGGTCACAGATCACGCTGGTGACCGGGGTGCCGAGGACAAAACGGCGTGGGTTCGAAGCGGTTCGGGGCCGCGATCCGGAGGATCCGGCTCCGATTTCGACGCCGTCGCGGAAGGGCCAGGCCCCGGCCACGCCGGCGTGCGCGAAGGCGCCCTGTCCGTCCACGTCGAGATGCGCGGACGTACCCGGCCCCGGCCATGCCGAGAGGTGCACAGGTCCTCCCGGGCGGCGGCGGGGACCGGCCGCGTCACGGTCAGACGCCGGTGTCCGGTATCGGCAGGGGCCGCTTCTCGATCGCGGCGGCCATCACCTCCGGGAAGAGGTCGGGCGTGCAGGCGAAGGCCGGTGCGCCGAGCGCCCCGAGCGCGGCGGCATGCTCCCGGTCGTACGACGGAGTGCCGTCGTCGGACAGTGCCAGCAGGGTCACGAACTGCACGCCGGACGCCCGCATCGCGGCGGCCCGCTCGATCATGCCGTCACGGATGCCCCCCTCGTGGAGGTCACTGATGAGCACGACGACGGTGTCGGCCGGACGGGTGATCCTGGACTGGCAGTAGGCGAGCGCCCGGTTGATGTCCGTGCCGCCGCCGAGCTGGGTGCCGAAGAGGACGTCGACCGGGTCGTCGAGCTGGTCGGTGAGATCCACGACCGCCGTGTCGAACACGACGAGCCGGGTCGCCAGGGTGCGCATGGAGGCGAGCACCGCGCCGAACACCGCGGCATGGACGACGGAGGCGGCCATGGACCCCGACTGGTCCACGCAGAGGATGACGTCCTTCCGTACGGACCGGTCGGAGCGGGCGTGACCGACGAGGCGCTCGGGGATCACCGTGCCCGCGCCTCCGGGCAGCGGTACGTAGTTCTTGAGGTTGGCCCGGATCGTGCGGTCCCAGTCGATGTCCCGGTGGCGCGGCCGGCCCACTCTCGCCGAGCGGTCCAGCGCCCCGGTGAGCGCCGCCCGGGTGCGGGCGGCCAGTCGGCGCTCCAGGTCCTCGGCCACCCTCCGCACGACGGCACGGGCGCTCTCCCTCGTGGTCTCCGGCATGGCCTTGCCGAGCGAGAGCAGGGTGCCGACCAGGTGGACGTCGGGCTCCACCGCCTCCAGCATCTCCGGCTCCAGGAGCAGGGAGGACAACCCGAGGCGGTCGATGGCGTCACGCTGCATGACCTGGACGACGGGGCTCGGGAAGTAGCTGCGGATGTCGCCCAGCCAGCGGGCGACGGAAGGGGCCGACGCCCCGAGGCCCCCGGAACGCTCGGCCGGCCCCCTGCCGCCCGGCCTTCTCGCGCCGACCGGCTTCTTCCCGTCGCCGTAGAGCGAGGTCAGTGCCGCGTCCATCTCCGCGTCGCGTCCGCCGAGCGCGGGTCCCGTGGGCCCGGCGCCGTCCGCGCCCAGCACCAGCCGCCAACGCCGCAGCCGCTCCTCCTCGGCCTGAGCCGCGGTCATCGCCTTCTCCTCTCCGTCGTTCCTCGTGGCGCACGGTCGGGGTACTTCGCCCCGGCCTCCGCCCGGCCCGTGGTCATCCGTTCTCCGCCCGCTCCGCAGGTGCTCCGGAGCCGAGCAGCAGCCGGAGCACGGGGACCACAGCGTCGGCCCGTTCCTCGTCGAGTCCTTCGCCGAAGCCCTGCGCGGTGGCGCTGTCCCCACCGGTGCGCCCCGCTTCGGGCCCCCGGCGTACGAGGTCGCCCAGGGCACGCCGCACGCCCGGGTCGTAGGCCGAGAACGTGCGGCGCAGCAGGGGCAGTACGCCGGTGAACTCCCCGGCGGGCAGGCCCGTCAGCCAGGCGTCGACGAGTCCGAGGAGCCGCTCGTCGTGGACGAGCAGCATGCCCCCGCCCGTCTCCGCGCCGACGAATCCCTCGATCCATGCCGCCGCCTCGGCCGACGGGGTACCGGGCGAGAGGGCCTGCCCCATCAGCCGTGCCGCTTCGCTCTCCGTGAGCAGCCCGTCGTCCAGCAGCAGTCGCGTGGCACGCCCCCGGATCACCCCGGCGACGGCGTCCCTGGCAGACAGCTTGCGCAGGGTGACTGCCCAGCGGGCGGCAGGCCCCTCGGTCCGTACGGCGCCGGCGAGCAGTCCGATCGCCGAGTGCACACCGTCCAGCCGGCCGTGCATCTCGGCCGCGGCATCCGCGTCGAGACCGGTGCAGGCGGACGGCAGGCCGACGCAGACGCGCTCGGCGATGCCGGCCGTGACCTCCGCCAGCGCCGCGCCGTCGGTGGACCGGACGTCCCCGTACCGCAGGGCGCGGGTCAGGGCGGGCAGCGCGTCGGCGAGGTGGCCGACGTCGGCGTCGAGTGCGGCCCGGTCGGCGAGCGCACGCATCACGACGGGCAGGACCTCGGACAGCCCGGCCAGGAGGCATTGCTCGGCGAGCGCGGTGACGCCTGCGAGCGACGTCACCGAGACGGCGTCCGATTCGGCCTTCGCGGTCGCCGCGGCGAGCACGGTCGTGCCCCAGACCCCGGCTTCCGCGATGCGCACGAACAGCTCGGGTTCCCAGCGCAGCCGCCAGCTCTCCCGGAAGGTCCCCGTGCTGCCGCGGCCCGCGACGGGGACACCCCAGTCCACCCCGAGCAGCCTCAGCCGGTGCAGGAGTCCGCTCCGGGCGGCGTCCGTCTCCCCGCGCAGGTCGAGGTCCAGCTCGCGCTCCCGTGCCTCGGGTCTGAGTCTCAGGGTGCGCTGCTGTCTGTCCAGGTCCCGTTGGAGGGGGACGGCGGGGGCACTGTCCGGGACCTCGCCCAGGACCTCGCCGACCACGAGCCGGTCCCGCACCAGATCGAGCGGCACGTCCGACCCCTCGCACATGACGGCGCGGACCGCGTCGGTGGCTTCGGTCAGACCGACGGCCGGGCGGTCTCGCAGGGCGGCCAGTGTCTCCGCGAGCCGGACGGCCTCGATGACGTGTGCGGAGGAGACGGGCTTGTCCTCCTCGCGCAGCAACCCGGCGACCTTCGTCATCCAGCGCTCCACCGGCCGGTCCGGGGCTCCGTACACATGCCCGTACCAGCCGGGCGATTCGATCCCCGCGCCGTATCCGCTGTGCCGGGCGAGCCTGCGATGCGTCCAGGGCACCCAGGTCAGTTCCGTCCGCACCTTGGGAATGCCCTTGAGGAGCGACCGGTCGGCGGCGACGGTGGTCCTCGCGGCGAGGGCGGGGACGTGCCACGCGCCGCACACGACGGCGATGTCCTCGCCGAACTCCTTGCGGGCGCTACGCAGCCGAAGGCGCATGCAGGCCTCCCGGACGGCGTCCTGCGGGTGGCCCCCGTCCCCGTGCGCCTCGCGCAGCGCCGTCATCGCGTCGGCGAGCGCGGCGAAGGGGGCGAGCGGGTCGGCCGCCCGTCCGTCCGCTGCCCGGTGCTCGACGACGTCCTCCCACCAGCGCTCGGGGTCGTCGTGACCCGCGGTCTCCGCGAGTGTCCCGATCGGATCGACGGCCCGTCCGGCCTGCCCCTGCTCCTTCGCCGCGTACTCCGCCATCGCCAGGGAGTTGGCGGCCGGAAGGTCCACGAAACGCACCGGGGTGTCGTGCGCCAGCGCCCAGCGGATCGCCACCCATTCCGGCGAGAAGTCGGCCATCGGCCAGAACGAGGCGAGCCCCGGGTCGTCCACGGCGTGGGCGAGCAGAGCGACCGGCGGCTTCATCCGGTCGTCCGCGGCGAGCCGCAACAGCGCGTCCCCTTCGGGCGGCCCTTCGACGAGCACCGCCCGGGGCCGGGCCGCTTCCAGCGCCGCGTGGACCGCGCGGGCGGAGCCCGGGCCGTGATGCCGTACCCCGAGCAGCAGTGGTCCGCCGTGCCCGGGGCCTCGGGCCGTCATCCGGCCGCCTCGCGGCAGGCGCGGTAGAAGTCCTTCCAGCCGTCCCGCTCCCGGACGACGGTCTCCACGTACTCCTGCCATATGACGCGGTCCGTCGCGGGGTCGCGGACGACGGCACCGAGGATGCCGGCCGCCACGTCGCCGGGGCGCAGCACTCCGTCGCCGAAGTGGGTGGCGAGCGCGAGGCCGCCGGTGACGACGGAGATGGCCTCCGCCGTGGACAGCGTCCCCGACGGGGACTTGAGCTTCGTGCGGCCGTCCGTGGTGACGCCGTCCCGCAGTTCGCGGAAGACCGTGACGACGCGCCGGATCTCGGCCGTGCCCTCGGGAGCCGCCGGGAGGTCGAGCGTGCGCCCGATCTGGGCGACGCGCCGGGACACGATGTCCACCTCGTCCTCGGGTGTCGCGGGCAGCGGGAGCACGACGGTGTTGAACCGGCGGCGCAGGGCGCTGGAGAGCTCGTTGACCCCGCGGTCACGGTCGTTCGCCGTGGCGATGAGGTTGAACCCCCGAACCGCCTGCACCTCCTGTCCCAGCTCCGGCACGGGGAGCGTCTTCTCCGACAGGACCGTGATGAGCGCGTCCTGCACGTCGGCGGGGATGCGGGTGAGCTCCTCGACGCGGACGGTCATGCCCTCGGCCATGGCCCGCATCACCGGGCTCGGCACCATGGCCCCGCGGCCGGGCCCGTGGGTCAGCAGCTCCGCGTAGTTCCACCCGTAGCGAACGGCTTCCTCGGGAGTGCCCGCGGTGCCCTGGACGAGCAGCGTCGAGTCTCCGCTGACGGCTGCCGCGAGATGCTCGGACACCCACGTCTTGGCGGTGCCCGGCACGCCGAGCAGGAGGAGGGCGCGGTCCGTGGCGAGTGTGGCCACGGCGACCTCGACGAGACGGCGAGGGCCGACGTACTTCGGTGTGATCAGGGTGCCGTCGGGGAGTGTCCCGCCGAGCAGATAAGTGGAGACGGCCCAGGGCGAGAGCTTCCAACGTGCGGGCCGGGGGCGGTCGTCGGCGGCGGCGAGCGCCTCGAGCTCGTCGGCGAAGACGTGCTCTGCGTGCGGCCTGAGGGCTTCGCCTGCTGCGTCGGTCGATACGGACGTCGGTACGGACACGGTCATGGATCCCCCTCCGGATCGGTCGACCCGATGTGGTTTCCACCGTGCACCATGCCACTGACAATCGGCCCCGGCCGTGGGGCCGGGGCCGATGCGGAGCTGACAGGGTGTCGGCCGGAACGTCAGCCGGTGATGGGCGAGATGGCGACGCAGCCGCCGCTCGTGAGGAGCTCCTCCCCCTTCACCTCCTCGATCACCTTGCCCTTGTACGTGATCGTGCAGGTGATGTCTGCCGCACCCTCGGCCGATCCCACCGGCATGACCGCGGCCGGCATGATTCCGCGCAGGGTGACGGTCTTCTTCCACGGCAGCGCTGGCGAACTGACCTTCTCGATCTTCGGGTCCATGGCGTCGCCCCCGCCCCCGTGGAACTGGATCTCGTCGGCGCCGGTCCCCGTGACTTCGTAGGTCACCTCGTAGGTCTCGTCCACGAACTCGTCCACGCCGTTGCCCGCCGACTTCTCGACGGATTCGGAGCAGGCGCCGGCACCGAGTACGAGGCCGCAGACGGCCAGCGCGGACGCCGCGGCACGGGTGAGGCGCCTGTGATGGATGGTGCGCATGGTGCGATTCATCAGAATTCCCCCGTTTGATGCGCAAACACTCTTCCTCGCAGGAAAGCGCACGGCGGTGAGACGGTCAAGTCATCCCGGAACGGACGAAGTCGCCGCTCGGAGCCCGTTGTCGGTGCCGTTGCTCAAGGCCCGTTGTCAGTGGCGGGTTCTACCGTCTGTTCCATGGAGCTATCCGACGGGGGAGAGCGGGCCCGGACCGAGCAGGGGCCGGCGGACAGCCGAGCCGCGTCCACGGACGCCGGCCGGGCGGCGGGGGCCGCCCGGCGGGCCGACCGCAGAGCCGCTCGTGTCACCGGCGGCGCGCAGGAGCTGGAGCAGCGGCTCACCGATCTGCTGCGGGGCGGGCTCGCCGCCACCGACCGGCCCGGGTACGGACTGTGGGAGGAGACGGCCGCCCGCATGGTCGACGCCCAGGCCCCCGGACTGGCGGCTGGTGTACGGGAGTTGGGGTCGATCCCGGCCTCCGGCCCTGGGTGGCCGACCCGGCTGCTCGAGGAGTGCGCGTTGCTGCACATGCTGGACTCGGCCTGGCTCGGCCTCGACCGGCTGCCCGGCCCCCTGGCCGCGACGGTGCGTGCGCGCGTGGGGCTGACGGCCTCCCCCGAGAAGCCTGCTGTCCGCGACCACTGGCTGGTCCTCGCGCAGTACGACACACCGGAGGGCCGGATCGTCACCCGCCGCATCTGGCTGTACGGCGCGGAGTCGAGGCGTACGGCGCTCGTGCTGTCCTACGGCGCGCCGGGACGCGTCCCGGCGCGAACGCTGCCGGTGGGTGCGGTGATCGACGCCGAGCTGACTCCGTACCCGGGCGGCGGGCGGCTGCGGGCGGAGCTCGGCGAGCAGTTCGCCGACCCCGTGGTCACGCCGGCGCCGCCCCCCGGTGTCACGACGGCCGACGCCCTCGCGGCGTACGGGCGGGCTCTGCGTGACGACCCCTGGCTGGAGGCCTGGCCGGCCACGCTGGGCGCTGTCATACCCGCGCCGTGCGGGGAGGGCTGGCAGCTGATCGCCCCCGAGGACGGCTCCGCCCTGCCGGTCAACCCCCGGGCCCTGTCCCGGCCCGGCCTGTGGAAGCTCGTGGCGCTCTCGGGCGGCGGCCCTCTGACCGTCTTCGGTGAATGCGGGCACCGGGGCTTCGAGCCGATCGCGGCCTGGAGCCCCGAGTCTCCCGGCGGGGTCGGCACAGGCGGACCCGTGGCGCTCGTCTGACCGCCTGCCCCCTTTCCCTGGTCCGTCTGCCGCCTTTCCCGGTCCGCCTGCCCCCGTTCCCTGATCCGCCTGCCGCCTTTCCTGATTCGCCTGCCGCCTGCCACCTGCCACCTGCCACCTGCCACCTGCCACCGGAGGGGACCCCGATGCCCGCCACTCGCTCCACCCTCACGACGCACGGCACACCTGTGGACCCGTGGGAGGAGCTCGTCACTTCGGCACTGCTCGGCACCGACCGGCGCCCTCCGCGGCCGGCCGGGGGCGGTGCGTCCGGACCTGCGGCGCTGCTCGACGTGGCTGCGGTGCACACGGTGCGTCGACGCGCCGGGCTGCGTCCGGCCGCGGGGGCCGAGCTCCCCGCGCCGGCACCTGACGACCCACGGCCCCCGCTCCCCGCGGCGGCGCGCCGGCGGCTCGCACAGTTGCTGGCCGACCGTTCGGCTCCGCCGGGTGGCGGACGGCGGGGAACGGCTCCGGATCTCACCGAGCTCATCCCGCAGTGGCTGGCCACCGCGGGGGCCCGGGGCTTCCGCCCACCCGCTGAGCTGCTGCCCGCGCTGCTCGACGCGGCCCGGGCGCGTACGGACCTGCGTCCGCTCGCGCTGGCGTTCGCCGGGCCGCGCGGGCTCTGGCTGGCCGCGCTGAATCCGGAGTGGCGATTCGCGCTGCGCGCCTCCTCCCGGGCTGCGCAGCGGCCCGGGACGGAGGATCCGGAGGCGGTGCGCAGGCTTTGGGAGGAAGGCCTCTTCGCGGAGCGGGTCGCTCTACTCGACGCCGTACGGGAGCGGGATCCCGGGGCCGCCCGGTCCCTGCTCGCCGGCACCTGGGCCACGGAACGGGCCGAGGACCGGCTGATGTTCCTCGACTCGCTGCGGGCACGCCTCTCCGGGGCGGACGAGGCCTTCCTCGAAGCGGCCCTGGCGGACCGCAGCCGCAATGTCCGCTCCACGGCGGCCCAGTTGCTCTCCGCTCTGCCGGATTCGGCGCTCGCCGGGCGGATGGCGGCCCGTGCCGTCTCCTGCGTGAATCCCGACCGTACGGACGGCGCGGTCTCGATCGCGGTCGAGGCGCCGCACGAGTGCGACGCGGCGATGCAGCGCGACGGCGTCGTTCCCGTACCACCCTCGGGGCGGGGTGAACGCTCCTGGTGGCTGGGCCAGTTGGTGGAGGCCGCACCGCTGGAGGTCTGGCGCGAGACGTTCGACGGGCGCACGGCCCAGGAGCTCGTGTCACTGCCGGTGGCGGACGGCTGGGCGGGCGAACTGCATGCCGCCTGGTGCCGGGCGGCGGTGCGGCAACGGGATCCCGACTGGGCACGCGCTCTGATCGGCGCTCCCTCCACACCCCCGGCGAACGGCCCGGGAACCGCGTCCCTGGCCGAGCGGTCCAAGCTCCTCTCCACCCTGCCCCCCGAGGAGCGGGCCCTCTGGGTCGCCGGCTTCATAGCGGCGCACGGGCTCTCCGAGGCGTTCCAGTTGCTCGGCGTCTGCGCCGTGCCCTGGGACGGGCCGCTCGGCCGGTCGGTGGTCGACGCGCTGGACATCGCCCGGGACGCGGGGAGCTACCCCTGGAGCTTCAGCGGAGTGATGGGCCTCGCCGAGCGCTGCCTGAACCCGGCCGAAGCAGATCGGCTCGCGGTGCTCACCACCACCCCGGACGAACCGGAGGGCGCTTCACCGGGGGCGGGTGGCTACTGGTCGGAGGCGTTCCAGCGCCTGGTCTCCACCCTGCGCCTACGCGCCGCGATGGACGCGGAACTGGCGCAGGGAGGACAGGAGGGGCAGGACGCGCGGGAGGGGCAGGACGCGCGGGAGGAGAAGGAGTCGCGGGAGGGGCAGCAAGGGCAGGACGGGACGGCCAGCGTCGAAGGGGCCGGGGCTGACCGGAGGAGCCGGCTGACCGGAGAGGTTGGCTGACCGGAGGGGCCGGTCACCGGCAGAGCGGCGCGACCGCCGAGGCAGAGCCGATCGGCGAGGCAGAGCCAACCGGCAAGGGCGCAATACCGGCGAGGGCAGGGCGCACCGGCCCCGCCCCCACGTGCCAGCGCTCCACCGATGCCGCCCAGCGGACTCCGGCGCCCAACGGACACCCGGACCCAACGACACCCTGACCCAGCAGGGCTCCGCAGGCCCGGACTCCGGCGCCCAACGGACACCCGGACCCAAACGACGCCCGGGCCCGGCGTGGCTCCGCAGGCCCAGCGCGCTCTCCCGGGGTGGCTCAACGGACTCCGCAGTCCGCAGATCCAGAGGCCTCCCAGGCCCGCCCAGCGGGCTCAGGCCTCCGCGGGCTGCCGGACGTGCGCGTTCACCCAGTCGACGATCGAGGCCGTCGTCGCACCCGGGGTGAAAATCTCCGCGACGCCCTGCTCCTTCAGCGGAGCGATGTCCGCCTCGGGGATGATGCCGCCGCCGAACACCTTGATGTCCGCGGCGTCGCGCTCCTTCAGCAGCTCGATGACCTTGGCGAAGAGCGTGTTGTGCGCACCGGAGAGGATCGAGAGGCCGATGGCGTCGGCGTCCTCCTGGATCGCCGTGTCCACGATCTGTTCGGGGGTCTGGTGGAGCCCCGTGTAGATGACCTCCATGCCCGCGTCCCGCAGCGCCCGAGCGATCACCTTGGCCCCGCGGTCATGGCCGTCGAGGCCCGGCTTCGCCACCACCACACGGATCGGACCGGTCACACCCATCAATGCCTCCACATGCGTCTCCCGTGCCTGAAGGCCCGGCAATGTGAACGAACGTTATCCACAGCATCCCGCACAGCGTCGTTTCGCGGTGGACCGGGAGGGGGAAATCACACATGGGACATGTTCGCCAAGCGTCGATCCCGGCAACGAGCGGCCCACGGGCCGGGCAGGGACCGCCGCCACGGGAGCCGCAACGAGGTCGCCGTACCACCGCGCCGTCAGCCGCACGGCACGGTGGTACGGCCCCCGGCCGCACCAGAGCCGCCGACCGCCTCCGCAGTGACTCCCATGAGGGCGTGCGGGGCACAGGAGCCGCCTCCCCCGCAGGCCAGTGCAGGAGGTCGGCCATGAAGGTCCTGTCCTTCCTACCCCTACTGATGCGCAGCACCTGTCTGCGCCCAGTCCGGCTTCCGTCGGCGCTGGTCAGAGCCACCGCGCTGGATCTGCTGATCCTCGCCGGGCACGTGCTCCTCTACCCGTCGGGGCTCACCCCCGAGCGCCGGCCGCCCCTGCCGCTGCCCGGCTCCACGAAGGCGCCGGACACCGACCCGGACACTGCTGCGAACACGGGGACGGACACGGGAACGAGGGCAGGGACCGCGCCCGGAGAAGGAACAGGAGCAGGGCCGGCAGCGCGCACGGGGACAGCAACGGGGACAGGAACGGACAGCGACCCCGAGAAAATCACCCGTCCGGCCGATACGACGGCGCTCCCCACCATCGGCGACCGACCACCCGTCGTCCTGCTGCACGGCTTCATCGACAACCGCTCCGTCTTCGTGCTGCTGCGCCGCTCCCTGGCCCGGCACGGCTGGCGCCATCTGGAGTCGCTGAACTACTCGCCCCTGACCTGCGACATCCGCATCGCCGCCGAGCTGCTCGAACGGCACGTGGAGGAGATCTGCGCCCGCACCGGGCACCGCGAGATCGACATCGTCGGCCACAGTCTCGGCGGTCTGATCGCCCGGTACTACGTGCAGCGGCTCGGCGGTGACCGCCGTGTGCGCACCCTGGTCACCCTCGGCACTCCGCACGGCGGGACGGCGGTCGCCCGGCTGGCCGGCGCGCACCCCATCGTCCGCCAGATGCGCGGCGGCTCCGATCTGATCCAGGAACTGCGCCGCCCCGCCCCGGGCTGCCGGACGCGTTTCGTCAGCTTCTGGAGCGAGCTGGACCGGGTGATGCTTCCGGTGGAGACGGCCTGCGTCGACCACCCCGACCTCGACGCCGTGAACGTACGCGTCACCGGCATCGGCCATCTCGCGCTCCCGGTCCACCCGGCGGTCGCGTCCGCGATCCGTGAGGCACTCGAGTCCGACGGTGCCTCCGTCAGCGCTCCGGGAACGGCTTCCGTCGCCTGATCCCCCCGTCGCCGAGGCCCCGCAACCCCGTTCAAATAGAACGCATTTCGAACATAGGGCCAAGCCTGACTCTCCGGTCCGCCGAAAGGCGGCCGATTGCCCGTTTCCTGGAGGGTCGGAAGCCCTCGAAGATTGTCGTCCTCACCTACCGCCGGGTACAGTCGCGGCCACTGCTCACCCCGGGGATCCCCCCATCGGAACCCGGAAACAGGTCCTGCTGCCGAGGCGAGAGAGAAGTTGGTGAACGACCAGCACCCCCACGCCGGGTATGCCGGATACGACAGCCAGTCAACCGGCAGCTTCGACACCGACCCGCTCTTCGGAACACTGCCGGGTCAGCACGACACCAGCCATCAGCCGGCGTACGACACCGGTTACGCCACGGCGTACGACGGCGGCTACGGCACCCACGACACCTCCCAGTGGGACACCGGCGCCCATCAGCAGGCCTCGTACGACGCCTACGGCGCCCAGGCCCACCCTCAGGCGCCGCAGGGTTACGACACCACCGCGGCCTGGACGTCCGAGCCCGGGATCCCCGCGCCGGGAGCCACCGTGGAGGGCACCGGCCAGTGGAACACCACCGGCTGGGACCAGACCGGCCAGACCGGTCAGGCCGACCAGTGGGCGACGGGCGACACCGGGGCCTTCCCCACCACGACCTTCGACTCCACGGCCTACGCGACCGGCACCTTCACCACCCCCGCCTTCGAGACCGGCGGATACGCGGGCTACGGAACCGCCGACACCGGTGCCTACGACGCGACCGCCTGGAACACCGGCGCCACGCCCGAGAACGCCGCGTACGCCCCCGAACAGACGTCGTATCCCTCGTACGAACACCAGACTGCCGCCTACGAGCCGTACGGAACGGCCGAGTTCGCCTCCCACGACCTTCACGGCGCACACGACGCCCTCGGCTCCCACGACGCCCTCGGCTCCCACGACGTCCTCGGCATCGACGACTCCCACGAGCCGGCCGGCGCCCAGGAGTCCCACGACTCGCTCGGTACCGACGAGACCGCGCACACGGAGTCCTACGACGGGGCCTCCGGGACCGGTGAGCCCGAGCCGCTGCCCGACCTCGTCGACGTGACCGCGGGCCACTCCCACGAGCCCGCCGCCTCCCCCGCACGCCCGGTGAGCCGTTCGGCCGCCCCGCGCGGCGGCGGCCGGGGCGGCAGGCGCCGCACCCCGGCGAAGCGTTCCGCCCTTCTCACTGTGGCCGTCCCCTCCGCCTGCGTGATGAGCGTCGCGGGTATCGCCGCCGCCTCGGTGAGCGGCGTCGGCGGCGAGGAGACGAAGGACGACACCACGTCCATGGCCGCGGCCGACACGGTCCAGCCCGCCGTGGCCAACAACAAGCTGGACACCCAGCTCGCCGCACTCAACGCCGACGCCGAGAACTTCGCCGACCGTGCCAGCCGCACCCAGGAGCGCATCGACCTGAGGGAGCGCCAGGCCGCGGAGAAGAAGAAGCGCGAGGAGGAGGCCGCACGCCGCGAGGCCGCGCGCCCCAAGTTCGCGCTGCCCGTGAAGCAGCACGGCCTCAGTGCCACCTACGGCCAGGCCGGGGTGAACTGGATGTCCATGCACACGGGCATCGACTTCCCCGTGGGGTACGGCACGCCCGTGATGGCGGCGACCGACGGCACCGTGCGCACGCAGCTGAACAGCGCGTACGGAAACATGGTGATCGTCACCGCCCCCGACGGCACCGAGACGTGGTACTGCCACCTCAGCGCCGCCAAGATCCGTTCCGGTTCGGTCAAGGCCGGTGACGTCATCGCCTACTCGGGGGACTCCGGCAACTCCACCGGACCGCACCTGCACTTCGAGGTACGGCCCGGCGGCGGCGCGGCGATCGACCCGATGCCGTGGCTCCGAAGCCACGGTCTCAACCCGTACTGAGCCGGAGCCTGCCGTGGCCCCGCGGCCACGGCCTCGCCCCGTACAGAGTCAGAGCTTCTCGACCGGCGCGTACCGCAGCAGCAGCTTCTTGGGCCGCTCGTCGCCGAAGTCGACCGTGGCCTTGGCCTGGTCGCCGAAGCCCTCGACCGCCGTCACCGTGCCCAGACCGAACTGGTCGTGCGTGACGCGGTCCCCGACCACCAGGGTGACCACCGGCTTGTCGGTGGTGCGCCGGGTCGCGAAGCCCGACGGGCCGGCCTTCGAGCGCGCCGAGGACAGCGACGAGGTGATCCCCGACGTCGGCCCCGCCGGCGCGGCCATCGGTCCCTTGCGCTTCCATTCCAGGTGCTGGTCCGGGATCTCCTCCAGGAACCGCGACGGCGGGTTGTACGAGGGCTGACCCCACGCACTGCGCATCGCCGCCCGCGTCAGATACAGCCGCTCGCGGGCGCGGGTGATGCCCACGTACGCGAGCCGGCGCTCCTCCTCGAGCTCCTTCACCTGCCCCAGCGCCCGCATGTGCGGGAAGACCCCGTCCTCCATGCCGGTCAGGAACACCACGGGGAATTCGAGACCCTTGGCCGTGTGCAGGGTCATCAGTGTGATGACGCCGGAGCCGTCCTCGTCCTCGTCGGGGATCTGGTCGGAGTCCGCGACGAGCGCGACCTTCTCCAGGAACTCCGCGAGCGTCCCCGTGCCCTCCTCCTCGGCGCGCTCCTGCTCGAACTCCAAGGCGACGGCGGCGAGTTCCTGGAGGTTCTCGATACGGGTCTCGTCCTGCGGGTCGGTGGAAGCCTGGAGTTCGGCGAGGTAGCCGGTACGCTCCATGACCGCTTCCAGCACGACGGCGGGGCCCGCACCGGACTCCACGATGGTGCGAAGCTCCTCCATGAGCGTGTTGAACCGCTTCACGGCGTTGGCCGAGCGGGCCGCCATGCCGTACGCCTCGTCGACACGGCGCAGCGCCTGCGGGAAGGAGATCTTCTCGCGCATCGACAGGGCGTCGATCATCGCCTCGGCCCGGTCGCCGATGCCACGCTTGGGCACGTTGAGGATGCGGCGCAGCGGGACGGTGTCCTCGGGGTTGGCGAGGACACGGAGGTAGGCCAGGACGTCCCTGACCTCCTTGCGCTCGTAGAAGCGCACCCCGCCGACGACCTTGTAGGGCAGGCCGACGCGGATGAAGATCTCTTCGAAGACACGGGACTGGGCGTTCGTGCGGTAGAAGACGGCGACGTCGCCCGCCTTCGCGTCACCGGCGTCCGTCAGCCGGTCGATCTCGTCGGCGACGAACTGCGCCTCGTCGTGCTCGGTGTCGGCGACGTATCCGGCGATCCGGGTGCCCTCGCCCGCGTTCGTCCACAGGTTCTTGGGGCGCCGGCTCTCGTTGCGCTCGATGACGGCGTTGGCCGCGGAGAGGATCGTCTGCGTGGAGCGGTAGTTCTGCTCCAGCATGATCGTGGTCGCGTCCGGATAGTCCTCCTCGAACTGGAGGATGTTGCGGATGGTCGCGCCGCGGAAGGCGTAGATCGACTGGTCCGCGTCACCGACGACGCAGAGCTCGCCGGGCGCCTCCGCCTCTCCGGACGGTCCCACCAGTTCGCGCACGAGGGTGTACTGCGCGTGGTTGGTGTCCTGGTACTCGTCGACCAGGACGTGCCGGAAGCGGCGGCGGTAGTGCTCGGCGACGTCGGGGAAGGCCTGGAGCAGATGCACCGTGGTCATGATGATGTCGTCGAAGTCGAGGGCGTTGGCCTCGCGCAGCCGCGCCTGGTAGAGGGCGTAGGCCTGGGCCAGCGTCTTCTCGAAGCCGTCGGCGGCCTGGCCGGCGAAGGTCTCCTCGTCGATCAGCTCGTTCTTGAGGTTCGAGACCTTCGCGGTGAACGACTTCGGGGGGTAGCGCTTCGGGTCAAGGTCCAGGTCGCGGCAGACGAGCGCCATCAGCCGCTTGGAGTCCGCCGCGTCGTAGATCGAGAACGACGAGGTGAAGCCGAGGAGCTTCGACTCGCGGCGCAGGATCCGCACACAGGCGCTGTGGAAGGTCATGACCCACATGGCGTTGGCGCGCGGTCCCACGAGCTGCTCGACGCGCTCCTTCATCTCGCCCGCGGCCTTGTTGGTGAAGGTGATCGCGAGGATCTGCCCCGGGTGCACCCCGCGCTCGGCCAGCAGGTGGGCGATGCGGTGGGTCAGCACCCTGGTCTTGCCCGAGCCCGCCCCGGCGACGATGAGCAGCGGCGAGCCCGCGTGCACGACGGCGGCACGCTGCTCGGTGTTCAGCCCGTGGAGCAGCGCGGCGGAGTCGATGACGGGGCGCGGGGCGCCGTCGCGGTAGTACGCGTCACGCGGGGGCGGAGGCGCGTCGAAGACGTCCTCGAAGAGGCCCTCGGGCACCGCTTCGGGGGCGTGCTCCTCCGGGGGCGGCGGGGGGCCGTCCTCCGATCGCTGGAGGCCGGTCAGGAAACTGTCGTCAAAGAGGCTGCTCATCGCCTCACGAGTCTAGGCCGCCGCACCGACAGCCCGGGCCGCATCGGCGACAAGGGGCGGAGCTGTGCGCGTACCGAGACACGCCGCCCACGGAGTGTGAGATTCCGGGAGCGCTCACGGCCGCGCGGACCGCCGCCGCGAAAAGGTCACGAAAATGTATCGGGCATATCGAACATCAACCTTCACAGGGACACCACGGGTTGGCTAGCGTGCTCCGACGGGTGCCCCGTATCCCCTCAGGCGAACCGCGCCGCACGGGCACCCCCGCCGAATCCGTACTTCCCCGCGGGAGCCCGGAACCGGGGACCCACACGCAGCACCGGGGTGAATCGGTCCGTCTCCACCGACCGTAGGGCAGCCTTCCGTTCCGCCCGAACCCGACAGCTAACCCGGTAGGCGGTCCACGGAAGGAGATGCCGGCCTTGGCCTCGCATCGCAAGCCGCGCACACGGGTGCGCACCACCACCCCCGCCGTCGGTCTCACGACCGCGGCACTCGCCTCCGTCACCCTGCTCTCCACCCAGAGCGCGACGGCCGCCCCTGCCGAGCCGAAGCCCAGCATCGAGGAAGTCCAGAAGAAGGTCGACGCCCTCTACCGGCAGGCCGGCACCGCGACGCAGAAGTACAACAAGGCCAAGGACGCGTCCGCCCAGCAGCGCTCCGAGGTGGACGCCCTCCTGGAGGCCGCGGCCAAGCGGGCCGACAAGCTCAACGAGACGCGCCGGGAGCTGGGCAACTACGCGGCCGCGCAGTACCGCACCGGCTCGATCGCGCCGACGGCGACCTTCTTCCTCGCGGACGACCCGCAGTCGTACTTCGACCAGGACCAGCTGATGGCGCGGATGACCAGCCAGCAGCAGAAGGCGGTCGCCGACTTCCGCACGCAGCAGAAGGAGGCGGCGGCGAAGCGCGTCGAGGCGACGAAGAGCCTGGAGACGCTCACCGAGTCGCAGGCCACGCTGCGCACCAGCAAGCAGCAGGTGCAGGAGAAGCTCGCCGAGGCGCGCTCGCTGCTGTCGCAGCTGACCGCCGAGGAGAAGGCCCGGCTCGCCGAGCTGGAGCGCAAGAAGGAGGCGGAGGCCGAGCGCAAGGCGGAGGAGCTGGCGAAGCGGCAGGCCGCCGCCGCGAAGGAGAAGGCCGACCAGGCCGCCGCGGAGGAGGCCGCGAAGGAGGAGGCGGGCACGGGGTCCGGCGGCACGGGTTCCGACAGCGGCTACGCCTCCAAGGCCGACAAGGTCCTAGCCTTCGCCGCCGCGCAGATCGGCAAGCCGTACGTCTGGGGGGCGACGGGCCCGTCCTCGTACGACTGCTCCGGGCTCACCCAGGCCGCCTGGAAGGCGGCGGGCGTCGATCTGCCGCGTACCACCTGGGACCAGGTGGAGGTCGGCACCCGGGTCGCCACAGCCGATCTGCAACCGGGTGACCTGGTGTTCTTCTACGACGACATCAGCCACGTCGGCATCTACAAGGGCGACGGGATGATGATCCACGCGCCGAAGCCGGGCGCGAACGTCCGCGAGGAGTCGATCTACTACATGCCGATCTACGGCAGCGTGCGCCCGGCGTGACACTCGGGGGCACCAGCGGCGGGCGGGCCCGGCACCCGGGCCCGCCCGTCCGCGCTCAGGTCCAGAGCGTGGCGATGAAGATGTTGGCGACGGTCAGCCCGCCGACGGCCGCGAACGCCCCCTTGCCCACCTTCTCCTCGTCCCGCTTCACGTAGACGAGCGCCAGGATCACGATCAGGACGAGCAGCTTGACGCCGATCTTGACGTTGTTCACGGCCTGGTCGTCGGCCTGGTTGAGCCCGACCAGCGCGACGCCGGTCACGAGCATGGTGAGCGCACCGTGCAGCATGGCCGGCACGAAGCGCGCCGTGCCCGCCCCCATGGCCTTCATCTGGGTCAGGAAGCCGCCCAGCAGGGAGGCGATACCGATGATGTGCAGGGCCACGAAGACATTGATGAGTACGTCCATGCCCGCAGCCTACGGCGGCCATATCACCACTCTTCGGCCAGGTACGACTTCCTGATGAGTTGACCTCCGGTCTGCGCGGATTGCCGGACTCCGCTTGCTTTTTCCGGTCATCCTGCGGAAGCGAAACAGCACATGCAGGCAATTGCTGTCATTACGCCTCTTCCCCCTGCCCCGGGTTTAGCGTCCCTCCCAGGTGACCGACTCTGCACCGCCGCCCCGTACCGGACGGCACCCCGGTCACCCCGCCAGGAGATCCGGCGGCGGGCCACTCCCCCCTGTGGTGGCCCGCCGGCGGACCCCCGGCGGGCCCGCCGGCAACCCCCGGCGGGCAGTCGAACGGAAGGACGCAACCACCCCCGTGGCCGCGCATCGTAAAGCCGCTCACCGCAAGCCCAAGCAGAGTCTGTTCACCGGGTCTGCTGCCCGCACCGCCGCGACCCTCGCCCTGGCCGGGGCCGCCACCGCGACCGGCCTGGAGGGTGCCGCCCAGGCCGAGCCCCAGCTCACACCGGCCCAGGTGAAGTCCAAGGTCGACCGGCTGTACCACGAGGCCGAGGCCGCCACCGAGAAGTACAACGGCGCCAAGGAGACCACGGCCCGCTCGGAGAAGTCCCTGGACGCCCTGCGCGACGAGGCGGCCCGCAGGACGGACCGCCTCAACGCCGCGCGTGACCTCCTCGGCTCGTACGCCACCGCGCAGTACCGCAGCGCCGGGATCGACCCCGCCGTGCGGCTCGCCCTCTCCTCCGACCCGGACGAGTACCTGGAACGCGCCTCCTTCGAGGACCGGGCGGGCGACCGCCAGGCCGGTGCGGTCAACGGCGTACGCCGCCAGATCGGCGACCTCGCGCAGCTGCGCGCCCGCGCCGAGGACGAGCTCGAGGTCCTCGCCTCCCGCCGGGCCGAGCTGAAGAAGCAGAAGGACGCGGTCCGCACCAAGCTGGCCGACGCCCGGAAGCTGCTGGCCACCCTCACCGCCGCCCAGCGCGCCGACTACGAGCGCTCCGCCGACGCCGGGCACGGCGGCAGCGCCGTCCGCGCCGACCGGAGCACCCCGCGCGGCTCCGTGGCGGCGCCCAACGCCCGCGCCGCACAGGCCGTGGACTTCGCCTACGGGGCGCTCGGCAAGCCGTACGTCTGGGGGGCGACGGGCCCGTCCTCGTACGACTGCTCCGGGCTCACCCAGGCCGCCTGGCGGGCCGCGGGGGTCTCGCTGCCGCGCACGACGTACACACAGATCAATGCCGGGCAACGCGTCTCCCGCTCCGAACTGGCCCCCGGGGACCTGGTGTTCTTCTACTCCGGAGTCACTCACGTCGGGCTCTACATCGGCGGCGGCCAGATGATCCACGCCCCGCGTCCGGGCGCCCCTGTCCGGATCGCGCCGATCAGCGAAATGCCCTTCGCGGGAGCGACCCGCGTCGCCTAGGCTCCCCGTCCCATGGACAGAGGCATGGACAAGGACATCCAGAACTACGCGCGCACGCTGGCCCTCCGCTCCCCGGACCACTACCGGGTCGGACCGTTCACCGTGCGCCACAACCCGGGCTGGGAGCTGAAGTTCGCCAACTACGCCATCCCCGACCGGGACGCCGAACCCACCGCACGGGACGTCGCCGACCTGGTCGAGGCGTTCCGCGAGCACGACCGGCTGCCCCGCCTGGAGTTCCTGCCCTCCTGGGCGCCCGCCGTCGAACCGGCCCTGCTGGCAGCCGGTTTCACGGAGGAGAGCCGCGCCCCCGTCATGGCCTGCACCGCCGCCGGACTGCTCACACCGAAGCCGGTGGACGGGCTGCGGATCGCCGAACCGGTCACCGCCGACGAGTTCGCCGCGGCAGCGGCCGTCCAGCACACCGGCTTCGGCGGCGAGGGCGGCCCCGACGAGGGCGAGATCGCCTGGCTGCGCGCGGCGACGGCTGACGGAGGCGTCTGTGCCCTCGCCACCGTCGACGGCCTGCCCGCCGGCGCGGGCGGCTGCTCGCCCCCGGCCGAGGGCATCGGCGAACTGGCCGGGCTGGCCGTCGCCGGGTCCTTCCGGCGCCGGGGCGTCGGCGCGGCCCTCTCCGCCTGGCTGACCCGCACCGCCTTCGACCGCGGCTTCCACACCGTCTGGCTGGAGCCGGGCGGGCCCGACGTGGAGCGGGTCTACGCCGGGATCGGCTACCGCAGGACGGGCGAGAAGCTCAACATCTCGCTCGATCCCGTGTGACCGCGAAAGCCGTCCGCCCCCGCGGCGTCCGTCCCGGCGGCGTCCCTCCCCGCGGCGTCCGTCCCCGCGACCGCCGGGCCCCGACACCCGCCGCCGCACTCGCGCCGGGCACGGCGCCCGGACCGCTCGCCGGCCTCAGACCAGCCGTCGCGCCGTCGCCCAGCGGGTCAGCTCGTGCCGGTTGGACAGCTGGAGCTTGCGCAGCACGGCCGAGACGTGGGACTCGACCGTCTTCACCGAGATGAACAGCTGCTTGGCGATCTCCTTGTACGCGTATCCGCGGGCGATCAGGCGCAGCACCTCGCGCTCCCGCTGCGTCAGCCGGTCCAGGTCCTCGTCGACCGGCGGGGCGTCCGTGGAGGCGAAGGCGTCCAGGACGAATCCGGCCAGGCGCGGCGAGAAGACCGCGTCGCCGTCCTGCACCCGGAAGACGGAGTCGACCAGGTCGGTGCCGGTGATGGTCTTGGTGACGTAGCCGCGCGCGCCGCCGCGGATGACACCGATGACGTCCTCGGCGGCGTCGGAGACGGACAGCGCCAGGAAGCGCACCGGGTTCTCGACCGCGCCCATCATCGGCGCGCAGCGGCGCAGCACCTCGACACCACCACCCCCCGGGAGGTGGACGTCGAGGAGGACGACCTCGGGGCGGGTCGCGGTGATCACGGTGACCGCCTGGTCGACGTCGGCGGCCTCGCCGACGACCTCCACCCCGGTTTCCTCGGTGCGGCCGATCTCGGCCTGGACTCCGGTGCGGAACATCCGGTGGTCGTCGACGAGCACGACCCGTACCCGGCGCTCCGGCCCCCCGGCCGCTTCGGTGTTCTCGGTCATTCGCTCGCCCTCTCCATCTCCAGCTCGACCTCCGTGCCCCCACCGGGCACCGAACGCAGCCGCGCCGTACCGCCGTTGCGCTGCATCCGGCCGATGATCGATTCTCGTACGCCCATCCTGTCGCCCGGTACGGCGTCCAGGTCGAATCCCGGCCCCCGGTCCCGCACGGAGACGAAGACCGTGCGGCCCTCGACCTCCGCGAAGACCTGTACGGCGCCGCCCTCGCCACCGTACTTGGCGGCGTTCACCATCGCCTCGCGCGCGGCCTGCATCTGCGCCACCAGCTTGTCGTCCAGGGGGCAGTCGCCGACGACCACGACCTCCAGCGGCACCCCGTGCTTGTCCTCGACCTCGGCGGCGGCGCGCTTGACGGCCTCGGCGAGGCTCGTGGGTTCCTCGGCCTCCTCCTTGCCGGTGCCTTCCGGGTTGTACAGCCAGTTGCGCAGTTCGCGTTCCTGGGCCCGGGCGAGCCTGCGGACCTCGCCGCTGTCGTCCGCGTTGCGCTGGATCAGGGTGAGCGTGTGCAGGACCGAGTCGTGGACGTGCGCGGCGACCTCGGCCCGCTCCTGCGCCCTGATGCGCATCAGGCGCTCCTCGGAGAGGTCCTGGGTCATCCGGATGAGATAGGGCCCGGCGAGCAGCGCGATGCCCGTGAGCACCGCTATGGCCGCGGTCAGCGCGGTGCCGAGCTGGGCCGCCGAACCCCGCACCACCATGAAGGCGGCGAGACCGAGGCCGACCAGGGCGACGCCGGCCAGGCCCCGGGCGAGGTGCAGCACCCTGCGGCGGCGGCCGACCTCGATCCAGCGGGCGCGCCGCGCGTTGTCGGCCTGGCGCCACACGAGGACGGAGCCCGCGCCGATCAGCAGGGCGGGCCAGACGTAACGGTCCGCCTTGCTGCCCATGTCGACGTTGCCGACGAAGATCACGGCGCCGATGAGCAGCGCGACCAGGGCGAAGACCTGGCCCTTGTCCGGCTTGCGGAGTCTGCGCCGGCCGTCCGGTGCGGTCTCGAAGAGGGACCGCGGTGTCTCCACCCCGCCCACACCGAGCGGGACGACGATCCAGAACACGGCGTAGAGGAGCGCCCCGAGGCCGTCCGCGAAGAACAGTCCCAGGAAGACGAACCGGACCCATGCGACGGGCAGTCCCAGGTGTCCTGCGAGCCCGCGCGCGACGCCGCCGAGCATCCGCCCGTCGGCGCTGCGGTACAGCTTGCGCGGCGCGGGCTCCTCCGGCTCCGGGGCGTGGGAGCTCGGGGCTCGGGTCGTGGCTGCTGGCATGGACCGATCGTCACACGTTCCGGCGGGCCGTGGCATCAGGGTCTGCCCGGACTCGACCCTGAGGGCCCGGCCGCCGTACGGCGGGCCCCCAGGGGCAGGCGGGACGCAATATCAGGGAACGGCCAGGGTCGTCGCGGGTCCCACGAGGGCGTACGGGCCGTCACCATGGACCCATGACCGTTCCCCAGGACGCCTCTCCCGGCGTCACGCCGCCCCCCGAGCCGGCCCCGCGGCTGCGGCGCAGCCCGCGCCAGAAGGTGGTGGCCGGGGTCTGCGGCGGCCTCGGCCGGTACTGCGACGTGGACCCGGTGATCTTCCGGATCGTGCTCGGTGTCCTCGCGGTGACGGGCGGCATCGGCCTGATCTTCTACGGCTTCGCCTGGCTGCTGCTCCCCCTGGAGGGCGAGGAGGAGAACGAGGCACGCCGGCTGCTGTCGGGCCGGGTCGAGGGCGCGTCCCTGGTCGCCCTGCTGCTGGCGCTGGTGGGCTGCGGGCTGTTGCTGTCGATGCTGCACAACGGCGGGATGCTGGCCTTCGCCGCGATGCTGTCGCTGAGCGTCGTCGGCTTCTCGGTCTGGACGCAGCACCGCAGGACGGTGGCGCCCGAGGACGCCCCGGGCACCACGGCCTACGTACCGGGAGGCGCGCCGCACGGCGCCGGCCACGGGGCACCGCCCGAGGTGAAGGCGCCGCCCACTCCGGGCGGCCCGTCCTGGTGGCGGGACCCGATCGTCAAGGACGGCACGACGGGTCCGGCGGGCACGGGATATCTGTGGGGCCCGGCGAACGCCACGGCGGAGGCCGCGGAGATCAGCAGGAGCGGTGCGACGGCGGAGGCCCCCTACCGTCCTCCCTACCGTGCGCCGGGGACCCGCGGCCCCCGCTCGGTCGGTGGTCTCGTCTTCCTGCTCGCCCTGGTGGCGGGCGGCCTGGGCACGGGGCTGAGCTGGGAGACCCACGCACTGGGGGTCAGTCTGCAGTTCGGCTTCGCCTCGGCGCTCGCGGTCTTCGGCCTCGGCCTGCTGATCGCCTCCGTGCTCGGCAGGACCGGCTTCGGCACGGTACTGCTGGCCATGATCACGGCGGGTCTGCTGGCGGGCGCGTCCGTCGTGCCGGAGGACATCGGCACCGACTGGGTCCGCGAGGAGTGGCGTCCGGCCGGGATCGCCACCGTCCAGCCGGAGTACGAGCTGGGCACCGGGGACGCGAAGCTCGACCTCTCCCGGGTCACCGTCCCGAAGGACGGCACCCTGCGTACGCGCGTCGGGGTCGGGGCAGGCCGGGCCCGGGTCGTCGTACCGGCGGGGGCGACGGTGAAGGTGGACGCCGAGGTGGGTCTGGGCGACGTCCGGTTCCCCGCCGACCCGCGCACGGACGTGCGCATCGCCCCCGACCGCCACGTCCGGCGCACCCTCGCGCCGCCCCGGGGGAGTGAGCCCGCCGGCACGCTCGAACTGAGCGTGGAAGTCGGCGTCGGACAGCTGGAGGTCATCCGTGCTTCGTCATGAGTTCCGCCCCGGCCGGGCGGTCGCCGGCCTCGCCATGCTGGCCCTGGCCGGCGGTTACGCGGCCGATGCGGCGGGAGCCTGGGACGCTCCCTGGACGTTCTTCGTCCCGGTGTTCGCCGGCGGCCTGTGGCTCGCCGCCACGACGACGTGGGTGAGCTACCGGCTGCGCCGGCGCCGGGACGCGAGGAAGGCGTCGGCGGAGAACTCCGCCGCCCCCGCGAGCAGCAGCGGCAGCCAGGCCATGAGGTAGATCAGGTCGTTGCCGTAGTAGTACGGCTCGGTCTGCCAGCTCACGGTCAGCCACAGGCTCAGCGAGATCAGGGCGCCGCCGAGGGCCGCGAGCCGTGCCCACAGACCGGCCAGGGTGCCGAGTCCGACGAGGAGTTCCCCGATCGCGATGGCGTAGCCGAAGCCTTCGGGGCTCTTCAGGGCGAGGTCGACGAGGCCCGGGATCGCCGAGCTGTCGCGCACGGCGTTCATCATCTCGCCGATGGAGCCGGCTCCGCTCGCCGACAGGAACGCGCTGTCGGTCAGCTTGTCGAGACCCGCGTAGACGAAGGTGACGCCGAGGAAGAGGCGCAGGGGCAGGAGCGCGTACTGCCGTGCCCGGTCGCCGAGGCTTCTCGGCGCCTCCAGTCCGTAGTTTCCGCCACCGTACCCATGCATCACTGCCCCGCCTTCCGTCGGCCCTTCGAAGACCATACGTACGCCGGTTCGGGGCCGCTCACCAGGTGTGCGGTTCAGTCCGTGACGTCGATGAGGCAGGAGTTGGTCTCGACACCCGCGGCGGTGACGACCTGGACCTCCACGGTGCCGGGTTCGACCTCGACGGGCACGGGCACGGTGAGCACGGTGTCGGCCGGGTTGGCGAAGCCTCCGTTGACGGGGATGAGGGGGACGTGGACGTGCACCCTGCCGATCCTGACGACGACCCGGGCGAGCCGGTCGGGGCTGCCGGCCCCCGGCGGCACGAATCCGGCACCACGAATCTCGATGTCGTCGCCGGTACGGATCGGCGCGTCCAGGTCCCCGGCCTCCCTGGCCCGTACGACGGACAGGATGACCGGGCGGCCGCCCTCCGCGTACTTCCCGGCGAAGTACGTCGCCGCGGAGACGGCCACCAGGACCGCGAGGCCCCACGGCAGATCGGGCAACTGCTCGGGCCGGCGGGCCAGCCGGACCGCGGCGAACAGCACGGCGACCGCGCTGACCAGCACGTACTGCACATCGGTGAAGCTGCCGCGCCCCGAGTCGTCCGTCAGCAGGTCGGCCGCCCTGGGCCGGTCGGCGCGCAGCTTCTGCAGCCGCTGGGCCAGGACGCGTACGGTCACCACCCGGCGTACGAGGACGGCGACGGCGCACACCAGCGCGAGCACGCTCAGCACGCCTGCGGAGCGGACCAGGTCCAGGCCCTCGATCAGGGCGTCCCGGTCGGCGTGGGCGGACGCGCCCGCCAGTTGCAGCGCGAGGACCAGCACCGCGAAGACGGCGAGCAGCACCCAGGAGGCGGCGACGGTGCGCGAGGTGGAGAGCCTGTTGTCCTCCCCGATCAGCGGGGCGAGGAGGCCACCGCGGGCGCGGTGGACGCGGGCGGCGCCGGTCAGGAGACCGGCGGTGACGAGGCCGGCGACCAGGCCCGCCGTGCGGGCGGTGGACCAGCCGGCGCCGATCGCGGTGACGGCCTCACCGACGACCAGCAGGGCGACACCGCCCCAGACGATCACCAGGGTGCGCACCCAGAGCGTGTGGAGCCACGCGTCACCCGCCTCGCGGCTGTGCTCGGCGACCGCGCGGGCGGACTCGGTCAGCTCGTCCGACACCCACTGGCGGGACGCCGACGCGGACTGTGCGACCCCGGCGGGCAGCCCTCGGCCCGCGGCGAGTTCGTCCCGTCTGGTGAGGAAGGCCGCCACCGCGCGCCGGTGTCCTTCGCGTGCTCCGTGCGGGCAGTCACCGCACGTACAGCTGCCGCCGTGCGCACTCTTCGTACTGGCCTCGTCCAACGCCACGGGGAACGCCGCCCTTTCCCACCCTGATCGAACCAACTCGCCGCCTAATTCTGCGAATTGTGCCGTACGGGGCGGGCCCGCCCCGCATCGGGGCGGGCCAGGGGCGGGTGTCGCGGAGATGTGCGATTCCCAGGCGCCGTCGAGCGCGTCGCCCCGGCGCCGGCGACCGGGCTTCCCGGGCGGTGACGGTGCGTTTCGCAGGCGGTGACGACTGCCGTTCCCAGGCGCCGGGGACCGCTGTCCTCAGGCGCTGAGCACGAGGTAGGCGAGGCCGAGCGTCCCGCGGTATCCGCCGTAGTAGCCGCTGCGGCGCGCGTCCACGGCCTCGGTCACCCCGGCGTGCAGCCGGTGCCCCGGATTGGCCAGCGCCCAGCGCTCGCCGCGTCCGATGTTGGCGGCCGACTCGAAGAGGTCCCACTCGCGCTGGTCGGCGACGGTCACCTGGAGCGGCCTGAGCCCCGCGGCCTCCGCCTGCCGGATCAGCTCCAGGAGCGTGCCGAAGTCGCCGGGCTCCGCGCCCAGCCCCTCCAGCGCGGCCGGCGAGGGCTCACGCTCCCAGAAGCCGTCGCCGAACAGCACCCGGCCGCCGGGCCGCACCGCTGCCCGCAGGGCCTTCAGCGCGTCAGGGGTTCCGCCGGGCCAGGCATGCGAGGAACCGATGCAGACGGCGAGGTCGTAGGCGTCCTCCGTGTGTCCGGTGGCCGGGGTCTCGTGGAAGCGGACCCGGCCGGTGAGCCTTCGCTCCTCCGCCAGGCGCCGTCCTCGCGCGACGGCTTCCGGGTCGGTCTCGATGCCGTCCCCGGTGGATCGGGGTGCCGCTTCGACAAGCCGCAGGAGCAGTTCGCCCCAGCCGCTCCCGAAGTCGGCGATCCGGGCGCCGGGTTCGGGGGCGCAGGCCGTGATCAGCTGGGCTGCGTGCTCCTCGGACAGCGGGGTGTTCCAGGTGAGGCGGTCGTTCCCGGGGGCGGACATGAGCGCGCGGACTTCGTCGTCGGACATGGTGGGGCACCATTCCACGGAGGCCGGACCTCTTGCCACCGAATTAGCGGGGGCGTCGCCTGTGGATCGCGGTGAGATCGATGTCGAGGGGAAAAGGCACGTCGAGCTTCAGGGTGTTGTGGTAGATCCCTGTCGCCGTGTACGCCTTGAGAGCCGGATCGAGCTCGTACACATAGACGACGGGCAGACCGTCGGCGCCCTGCTCCACCCGCCAGAAGTGCACGACCCCGGCGGCTGCGTATTTCCGTGGCTTGGCGTCCCTGTCCCTGACCGCGGACTCCTCCGACACGACCTCCACAGCCAGAAGGACGTCTTCCGGCCGCAGACAGGTCTCCTTCGGGCCTGTGTCCGCGTCCAGCGGAACCACGAGCACGTCCGGTTCGGGCCGGTTGCGAGCGTCCAGCTTGACGCTGAACTCACGGAAGACATCGAGTTCGTCCGGTGCCTGGTCAAGAAGACAGGTCTCCAGCAGACGCATGGTCCGCATGTGAAACCTGGTCTGCGGACTCATGAAGACGAGACTCCCGTCGATCAGCTCGGTGTGCCGCGGCAGGTCCGGAAGCCGATCGAGATCCTCCGCCACCCATCCCTGGGGCGGGGGCACCGGATAGTGGTAGTGCTCGGTCGCTTCGTCGTCGGGTGCGGCACTCATGGTTGCTCCCATGGGGCTGAGTCTCGTCTCCTCGGTCAGCGTACCCAGTGGATACGACGATGCCGCCGCCCAAACGAATGAGCGACGGCATCGGCATTGACCTCAGGGGGCGGGGGTCACTCCCACTCGATCGTCCCCGGCGGCTTGCTCGTCACGTCGAGCACGACACGGTTGACGTCGGCGACCTCGTTGGTGATGCGGGTCGAGATCTTCGCCAGCGTCTCGTACGGCAGGCGCGACCAGTCGGCCGTCATGGCGTCCTCGGAGGAGACCGGGCGCAGCACGATCGGGTGGCCGTAGGTGCGGCCGTCACCCTGCACGCCGACGCTGCGGACGTCCGCGAGCAGGACCACGGGGCACTGCCAGATGTCGCGGTCCAGGCCGGCGGCGGTCAGCTCCTCGCGGGCGATGGCGTCGGCCTCGCGCAGCAGGTCGAGCCGCTCCTTGGTGACGTCGCCGACGATACGGATCCCGAGGCCCGGGCCGGGGAACGGCTGGCGCTGGACGATCTCCTCCGGCAGGCCGAGCTCCTGGCCGACCATCCGGACCTCGTCCTTGAACAGCTGGCGCAGCGGCTCGACGAGCTCGAACTCGATGTCGTCGGGGAGCCCGCCCACGTTGTGGTGGGACTTGATGTTGGCGGTGCCGGTGCCGCCACCGGATTCGACGACGTCCGGGTAGAGGGTGCCCTGGACCAGGAAGGCGACCTCGGGGCCGTCCTCCTGGAGGATCTCCAGCTGGGCCTGCTCGAAGACGCGGATGAACTCGCGGCCGATGATCTTCCGCTTCTGCTCCGGGTCGGACACACCGGCCAAGGCGTCGAGGAAGCGCTTCTCCGCGTCGACGACCTTCAGCTTCGCGCCGGTCGCGGCGACGAAGTCCTTCTCGACCTGCTCGGTCTCGCCCTTGCGCATCAGGCCGTGGTCGACGTACACACAGGTCAGCTGGGAGCCGATGGCCTTCTGCACGAGGGCAGCGGCCACCGCGGAGTCCACGCCGCCGGAGAGGCCGCAGATGGCGCGCTTGTCGCCGACCTGCTCGCGGATCAGGGCGATCTGCTCCTCGACGACGTTGGTCGTCGTCCAGGTCGGCTCGATGCCCGCGCCCCGGTAGAGGAAGTGCTCCAGGACCTGCTGGCCATGCGTCGAGTGCATGACCTCAGGGTGGTACTGGACGCCGTACAGCTTCTTCTCGTCGTTCTCGAAGGCGGCGACCGGTACGACGTCCGTGGACGCGGTGACGGTGAAGCCCTCGGGGGCGGCGGAGCAGGCGTCGCCGTGCGACATCCAGACCGCCTGCTCGGCGGGGGTGCCCTCGAAGAGGGTGGAGCCGGTCCGGGAGACGGTGAGCGGGGTGCGGCCGTACTCGCGTGCGCCGTTGTCGTCGACCGTGCCGCCGAGAGTGGTGGCCATCAGCTGGAAGCCGTAGCACATGCCGAAGACCGGGACCCCGGCCTCGAAGAGCGAACGGTCGATGCTGGGCGCGCCCTCCGCGTACACCGACGAGGGACCGCCGGAGAGGATGATCGCCCGGGGGTTCTTGGCCAGCATCTCGGCCACCGGCATCGTGGACGGGACGATCTCGCTGTAGACCCGGGCCTCACGGACGCGGCGGGCGATGAGCTGGGCGTACTGGGCGCCGAAGTCGACGACGAGGACCACGTCGGTGGTGATGTCGGCGGCGGCGGGGGGTGCTGCTGGCACGAGGCGGCCTTCCGGCGGTGGAGAGGGGGTCGGTCCTCCCAATTCTACCGGCCGTGGAGTGACGCCCCGCCGGACTGCCGTCTCACCATCCGGGCCCGGCGTGGACCCGGGCCCGGGACGAGGTCCATACTGGCCCCATGCGTCAGCACACGATCTTCGTCTTTACCTATGGCATCCGGTCCGCCGGCTGCCATGGTCGTGCTGCTTGAGCAACTGACGAGCAACTTTCCAGGCGCCCCGGACCGACAGGTCCGGGGCGTTCTGCGTTCCGGGCCTGTGGCTCCGGGGCCCACAGCCCCCGGGAGACATCGGATGAACAGCACCGCACCCACCAGGACCGCCGCCGAGCTGACGGGCGCGCACACCGACGAGGCCGCGTCCCTGATCGGGGACGCCCGCGCGCGCATCGACGCCCTGGACGACCGGATCATCGGTCTCGTCCAGGAACGGATGGCCGTCTCGGCGGTCATCCAGGAGGCGAGGATCACGTCCGGGGGCCGCCGGGTGAACCTCTCCCGGGAGATGGACGTCCTCGGCCACTACAGCGAGGCGCTGGGCAAGCCGGGCACGGCGCTCGCGATGACGCTGCTGGAGCTGTCACGCGGCCGGGTGTGACGCCTGGAAGGGCTGTACGGCCGCACCCGCGTTCGGGCCCGGTCTCACCCGTACGGCGCGTGACCGGGCCGCCGGAGGCTTCGTTGGTCCCTGTGTCCGTGCCAGCCAGGGGCGGAAGCATCGGTAGGAATCCACGCGTGGCTCCGCCGGGACGTGTGGCGTACCGCTGGTACGCCGTGGGACCACGTTCCGGCGCGTGTGACCGGTCGGCAGGGGACAGCAGCCCGGTCACCCATGTGCGGCCGGCCCCGGGGACGCCCGGGACCGGCCGCCCTCGGACTTCTCTCCGGTACGGCGGCCTCCGTACCGTGACTCTCTCTCCAGGGCCGCATTCCGTACGGCCGGCCCGGCCCCTTCCGCGCGCGGCTCCTTCCGCACGGTGGGCACGGGACCACGGATCAGCGACATCGGCGACGGTGCACCAGGTGTGGCGAGGGCCACATGAGGATTCCGTGAAGCCGGGGACAACCGTTTACCCGCTTCGCAGGTCATGCATGGCGAACACCACCGGCTCGTCCGTACCCCCGTAACGGGAGCAGCACGTCACCGGCAGGTACGTGAAGGGGCTGCTCTCGGAGGGGGGTGCAGCCCCTTCGCGCTGTCCCGCTCCCTGGTCCCCCTCACGCCGCCGCGTCACGCGTGGCCCTCGCCCGGCCGGGTGGCTGCTCCGCCCGCTGCCCCGCTCAGGCCTCGGTGACGGCCCGCTTCGGGGGTACGACCGGGACGGCCAGGAACGGCAGCTTCAGGGCGCCGAAGGCCTCCTCGGGCACGGCGGGCGCCTTGGGCGGGACCGCGGACAGGCGCTCGTAGGCCGCGTCCTGGGCGGGGCGGGGATCCTCCTCGCCCTTGTTGGGCCAGAACGACATGGCTCGCTCGGCCTGCGCCGTGATGGTCAGCGACGGGTTGACGCCGAGGTTGGCGGAGACCGCGGAGCCGTCGACCACGGAGATGCCCGGGTGCCCGTACAGCCGGTGGTACGGATCGATGACGCCCTTGTCGGGGCCCGCTCCGATGGGACAGCCGCCGAGGAAGTGCGCGGTGAGCGGGGTGCCCATCAGCTCCCCGATGTTCGACCCGGCGAACCCGTTGATCTCCTCGGCGAGCAGCGTCGCGCCCTGGGTGGCCTCGGCGATCTGCGTCGGATTGGGCGAGCCGTGCCCCTGCCGGGCGGTGAGCAGTCCCTTGCCGACGCCCGCGGGCTTGCGGTACGCGGTCAGCGAGTTGTCCAGCGACTGCATGACGAGGCCGATGATGGTCCGCTCCGACCACCGCCGGTTCGACAGCGAGCGCATCATGAGCCACGGGTGCCTGGCGACGTTGCCGAACCAGCTCAGCACCCGGTGCGTGCTGTAGGGCACCTGGAGGATGGTCAGCGCGCCCATGGCGTTGGAGCCCTTGCCGTAGCGGACCGGCTCGATGTGGGTGTTCTCGTCGGGGTGGATCGACGAGGTGATGGCGACGCCCTGGGTGAAGTCGGCCTTGGCGATGCCGTGCTTCCTGCGGTAGCGGCGGTCGCTGGTCTGCGCCCCCACGAGGCCCTCGGAGTTGGTACGGGTGAGCTCGCCGAGCCGGGACGACAGCCGGGGCAGCAGCCCTTCGTCCTTCATGGTGTGCAGCAGGGTCTGGGTGCCGTACGTGCCCGCCGCGACGACCACCTTCCGGGCCCGCAGCACGGTCGGGGCCGCCTTGCGGCGGTTCGTCGGGACGGTCGACACGCGGTGGCCGCCGTCCGCGTCCTCGGTGACCGCGACGACGGACGTCATCGGGTGGATGACCGCGCCGGCCTTCTCCGCGAGGTACAGGTAGTTCTCGTTCAGGGTGTTCTTCGCGCCGTGGCGGCAGCCCGTCATGCACTCGCCGCACTCGGCACATGCCTTGCGGGAAGGGCCCGCGCCACCGAAGTAGGGGTCGGCGACCTCTCCTCCGGGCTTCGCCCGTGCCGTTCCGTCGGCGTCGCGGCCGTCCCCGAAGAACACCCCGACCGGGGCGAGGTGGAAGCTGTCGCCGACGCCCATGGACTCGGCGACGGCCTTGAGGTGCTTGTCCGCCGGCGTGACGGTCGGGTTGAGCCGTACCCCCAGCATCCGCTTCGCCTGGTCGTAGTACGGCGCCAGCTCCGTCTTCCAGTCGGTGATCCCGGCCCACTGGCCGTCCTCGAAGAACGGCGCCGGCGGCACGTACAGCGTGTTGGCGTAGTTCAGGGAGCCTCCGCCGACGCCGGCGCCCGCCAGTACCATCACCTTGCCCAGCAGATGCACGCGCTGGATGCCGAACAGACCGAGGGCGGGGGCCCACAGGTAGTTCTTGATGTCCCAGGAGCTCTTGGGGAGCGTCGCACGCGTGAAGCGGCGGCCCGCCTCCAGGACGCCGACCCGGTACCCCTTCTCACTGAGCCGCAGGGCCGAGACCGCTCCGCCGAAGCCCGAACCCACCACGAGCACGTCGTAGTCGTAGGCGTCGTCGTCCGCCGCGGGAGCGGCCGGGCCGGCCTGGTTCTGGGCAGGGCTGTCCTGGGACATGGCTCTCCTCGGTACGAAAAGGACAGATGGGGGGGCGCTGAGGTGGTGTTCAGCGCAGCCGGAAGGCCTTCATCGCCTTGAGGCTGCGGCTCATGAAGGCCGCGTACTTCTCGTCGTCCATCCCGAAGGCCGGAGCGAGGGGGATCAGCCGCTGCTGGGCGATCGTCTGGGCCTCGGTGTACTTCAGGATGCCCTCCGATCCGTGCCGCCGGCCGAGGCCGGAGTCCTTCATGCCGCCCATGGGCGACTGGACGCTGCCGTACGCGGGGGCGTACCCCTCGTTGATGTTGACCGTGCCGGTGCGCAGCCGCGCGGCGACGCGGTGGCCGCGCCCGGCGTTCTTCGTCCAGACACTGGAGTTGAGGCCGTACGGGGTGGCGTTGGCGAGGGCCACGGCCTCGTCGTCGTCGCTGAAGCGGTAGATGGAGACGACGGGCCCGAAGGTCTCCTCGTTGCACACGGACATGGGTGCCTCGACGCCGTCGAGGATGGTCGGCTCGTAGAAGAGCGGGCCGATGTCGGGGCGGGCGACACCGCCCGCGACGAGCGTGGCGCCCTTCTCGACGGCCTCGGCCACGTGCCGGCTGACGGTCTCCAGCTGCCGCTCGCCCACCAGGGAGCCCATGTCGGCTCCGTAGGCGAGGGAGTTGCCGAGCCGCATCGCCTTCGTACGGGCGGCGAAGCGCGCCACGAAGTCGTCGGCGACCGAGGCGTGGACGTACAGCCGCTCGATGGAGATGCAGAGCTGTCCGGCCGAGGAGAAGCAGGCGCGGACCGCGCCCGCGGCGGCCTTCTCCACGTCGGCGTCCTCCAGGACGAGCATGGCGTTCTTGCCGCCGAGTTCGAGGGAGACGCCGACGAGCCGGGCGGCCGCGCCCTGCGCGACCTCGCGGCCGGTGCGGGTGGAGCCGGTGAAGGAGACGTAGTCGGCGCGGCTGACGACCGCGGGGCCGACGACGGGGCCCTCGCCCAGGACGACCTGGAACACCCCGGCGGGCAGTCCGGCCTCGATGAGCAGGTCGCGGGCCCACAGCGCGGTCAGCGCGGTCTCCGTGTCCGGCTTCATCACGACGGCGTTGCCGGAGACGAAGGCGGGCAGCGCGTCGCCGACGGAGAGTTCGAGCGGGTAGTTCCAGGGGGCGATCTGGCCGATGACCCCGCGCGGCTGGCGCAGTTCGGTGACCTTGGTGAGGGTCGGCACGACACCGGTGTGCCGCCTCGGCTTCAGATACGAGACGGCCTTGCGCCCGTAGTGCCGGGCGGCGACGGCGACGGCCTGCACCTCCTCGTGGGCGTGCAGCCTGGCCTTGCCCGTCTCCAGCTGGATGAGGTCGAGGACCTCGGACTGGCGCTGCAGGACGAGGTCGTGGAAGCGGAGCAGCACCGCGGCCCTGGCCCGGACGGGGGTCGCGGCCCAGGCGGGCTGGGCCGCGCGGGCGCGGTCGAAGGCGGTCTCGACGTCCTCGGGGGTGGACTCGGGCAGGTCGGCCAGCTTCTCCCCGGTGAAGGGGCTGTGGTTGGCCGTGCGGCCGGAGCCGACGACGTCACGGGTCAGCTGGGCGATCACCTCGGGCGTGACCACGTCGGCGGCGGTGCGCGCCCCTGCGGGGGCGGCGGCCACCGGGTTGGTGCCGACGCGGGCGGCGGAGGTGGTCGTGGAGGCCTGCGAGTCCGTCATGAGGGCGAGAGTATGTCCACCCGCCCACTTTGGGTACCCGTGGGTAACAGGTTTTCACAGAGCCCGCCCGAGAGTCCTCCCGCCCATGGATACCGAGCCAGTGATCACTGGCGGCATAACCGCTGATCAGGAGCGATGCGCCATGGGTCCGGGCGGCGGACGTCAGGAATCGTGAATCTTCGACCGCTCCCGCCCCCGCTGCGGTCCGGAGGCGGCCCGGCGCCGCTCAGCCCGCGCTCTCCGGCGGCTGCCAGCTGCGCAGCATCGTCTCGAAGAGCTTCCGCGTCTCCTCCCGGTCCTCGTCGGGGCCGGTCATGTAGAGCGCGTACTCGGGACCGCCCCTCTCGGCGAAGTACATCTGGTCGATTCCGTGCCGGGGGCCCGGATGGTCCTTGGACTCGACCCAGGTGAACTCCCAGCGGGAGCCGGGGCGGTCGCGGAAGACGTTCGACTCCAGCGTCAGACGTTCGTACCCCGGAAGCCGTGCGGCCAGATCCTTCTCGATGCTCCGCATGTGGGCGAGGGAGTCGTCGAAGTCGGGCTGCGGATCGAGGCTGATCCGGATGCGGTGGGCGCCGCCGTCCGGTGTGTAGTCGATCTGACCGCTGTCCGTCCGCCGCTCCCAGCCCTCGGGGACGAGGAGGCTGAAGCCCTCGGGATCAGCGACCCGCTTCCAGCCGTCGGGTATCTCGTCCGGCGTGACCTCCTCCGCCGCCGGGTCGGCGGAGCGCACGGAGGAAGAGGGTGTGGGAGCCGGACCGGCGGTGCCGCGCTCCCCCGAGCCGCCGGCGGTGCCCGCGCCGTCGACCCCGAACTTCATCGCGGCCAGGCCGGCCGCCCCGCCCAGCAGCGCGGCCAGCACGAGCACCAGCACCACGACGCGCCGGCGTCCCCCGCCGCTCCGCCTGGCGGGCGCGGAGGTGTACGGGGGCGCGGGCGGCGGGGGCAGGGGCTGGGAGAGCTGGGCCGTCGAGCCGTCCGGGACGGAGAAGGCGCGCAGTTCCTCCTCGGACACCCGCTGCGTCGGTACGTGCGCCTGCGCGGCCCGGGGTCTGCGTCCCTCCATCGCGTCCAGGAGCATCCGCTCGGTCTCCTCGGCCGTCGGCCGGTCCGCGGGGTCCTTGCGCAGCAGCGCGGTGATCACGGGTGCCAGCGCGCCACCGCGCAGCGGAGGGGGCGGCTCCTCGGTGACGACGGCCTGCATCGTCGAGATGGGCGAGCTGCGGCGGAAGGGTGAGGTGCCCTCGACCGCCGTGTAGAGGGTGGCGCCCAGCGACCAGAGGTCGGACGCGGGTCCCGGGTCGCCCCCGCGCACCCGCTCGGGCGCCAGGTAGTCGATGGAACCCACCAGCTCGCCCGTCCTGGTGATGGTGGAGTCACCCTCGATCGCGGCGATCCCGAAGTCGGTCAGCAGCACCTGTCCGTCACGGGCGAGCAGGACGTTGGCCGGCTTCACGTCCCTGTGCAGGACACCGGCACCGTGGGCGGCACGCAGGGCGCTCAGCACGTGCAGCCCGATCCTGGCGGCCTCGCGCGGCTCGACCTCGCCGGACTCCTTCGCCGCGTCGGCGAGCGAGGGCCCGTCGACGTACTGCATGACGATCCAGGGGCGGTGGTCGTGGTCGATGACGTCGTGGACGGTCACGACCCCCGGGTGGGTGATGCGCGCCGCCGCGCGCGCCTCCTTCTGCGTGCGGGCGTGCAGCACGGCCCGGTCCGCCTCGGCGGCGTACAGCCCGGCGGTCAGCTCCTTCACCGCCACGGTCCGATGGAGCACCTCGTCATGGGCGCGCCACACCTTGCCCATGCCGCCCCGGCCCAGGACGTCACCCAGCCGGTACCGCCCGGCCAGTACGATCCCCGCGTCCGTTCCCTGCGCGTGTTCCACGTGTGTCCTCGCCCCGTTCCTCGGGACGACAGGGTACGGACGGGGGGCGGCGCGACGTAACCTCGCATCGCCCACGAGACCGCACTGTGATGCTTGTCGCTTCCGGCTGCCGACCCGTCAGGAGCCCACGCGGTACGAGGAGATGGCCTGCTCGTAGATGTCGGAGACCTTGTCCCGCTCGTTCTCCGGGCCGATGACCTGCACGATGTGGTACCTGCCGTCCACGATCATGACCAGGTTGCGGACGTACACCTGACGGCCGCTGCTCTCCTGCCAGGTGAACTGCCCCTCCGCCATGGCCTGTTTGCCGACGTCGACACGGCGCAGCCCCGTCGAGGTGGCCCAGCTGGACTCACGGAAGGGCTTCAGCTCGGGCTCGCCGGTCCGCTGGTAGTCCAGCGGGTCGCTGCCGTGGGTCTTGACGGTGTCCCGGCCGGGGACGACCAGGACGCTGAACCCGTCCGCGCCGTAACGGATCTGACGGTCCGCGTCAGCCGGGCTGCGCTGCCAGTCCTTCGGTACACCGATCTCGAAGCCCTCGGCGTCCTTGCGGAGTTCGTAACCGTCTGCGAGAGCGACGGCGGAGCGGCTGGTCTGCGGCTTCTCGGAGCCCGACGAGCCGGAGGACGCCGAGGCGCCGGACGACGGCGTCGCCCCCGCGGACGGGCTGCCGGAATCCGGGTCGGCGGGCGCGACGGAGTCCGCGGGCGAGGCTCCCGCCCCTGATCCGGAATCCGCCTTGGGCATGAACAGCACGGCGTAGGCCACGGCCGCGGCCATGAGCAGGAGGATCAGCACCAGCAGCAGCCGTCCGAGACGCCTGGGCGCCCGGCGGCCGGGCGGCGGCTGCCGCAGCACCTTGGGCCCCTTGGGTTCGCGAGGCGTGCGCGGCGGCTTCTCGTGCGCCTGCCGGTTCTCGTACTGCTTCTCGTGGCGCTGGGATCTGCCCTGCCGGTGCCGGCCGTGCGCCGCACCCCGGCCCCGGCGCCTGCGCACCAGCTCGCCACGGCGGCGGACGATCGGCAGGCGGGTGGCGTCGGCGGGCGGCATCGTGACGATGTCGGCGCCCGCCTCGGGCTCGGGGGCCGAACGCACGAGGGAGCGCAACCAGCCGCGCAGCTCCTCGAAGTCGGGGCGCTCCGTGGGGTCCTGGCGCAGCAGCGACTCCACGACGGGGCGCAGCGGGCCGCACTCCTCCGCGAAGGCGGGCGGCTCGCCGCACACCATCTGGACGAGCTCGGCCGCGTTCTCCTCCGGGTACGGGGCGTGACCCTGCACGGCACGGTAGAGCAGCGCGCCGAGCGCCCACAGGTCGGTCGAGGGGCCGATGGGCGGGGCCAGCTGCCAGTTGTCGTGGACCGGGCCCGCCTGCTCGGGCGCCCACCGCTCGGTGACGGCGCCGACGACGGCGATACGGGCCTGCCTGGCGCGTTCGGCGGCGAGGGGCGTCGCGGGGCCGCGATAGGCGGGTGTGTCGCCCCTGCCCGCCACGACCTCGTCCCATCCGCCCGCGGGCCGCCCGGCGGCCGCCGGCTGCGGCAGCCGGTCCCGGCGCTCCACGGCTCCGCCGCCGAGGCGCTGGGCGTCGGCGCGCAGCGCGTCCTCACCGGAGCGTCCCGGTCCTGCGGAGCTGCCCCCGGCCGGCACGGGCCGGCCGGCGCCGGGGCCGTCGCCCCAGGTGCCCGCGAGGTGGACGCGACGGCCGGGGGGCGGCGGGCCGCCCGGGTCCTCGTCGTCGTCCTCGTCGTCCTCGTCGTCGTACGGGTAGGCGTAGGCGTCGTCCTCGGCCCTGCCCCAGGTGCCGCCCGTCAGCTGCGGGGGGCCTGCCGCGGGGGGAGCCGCCGGCTCCTCGCGCTCGGCCTCGGCCGCGTCACGTTCGTGGTCGGCCGGGTTCGAACCGGCGCGCCTCTGCTCCCCCGCACGGGCCGCCGCACGGGCGCCCTCACGGTAGGCGGCGATGGCACCGGCGCGCGCGGCGCGCAACTGCGCCGCGCTCCCCGCCCCGGGAGGGGCCGGGGGCTGGGCGGGCTCGGCCTCGGCGCGGGACGCGGGGGCGGGCAGCCCGTCGCCCGCCGCTCTGGGAGCGGGCAGGGCGTCAGACCCGTGCGAGGCGCCCTGGGCGGGCGGCTCAGCGGCGTGCGGGGTGTCCTGGGCGGGTGGCCCGGCGATGTACGGGGTGTCCTGGGCGCCCGGCCCGGCGATGTGCGGGGTGTCCTGGCCCGGGAGCGCGGGGGGCGTGTGCGGGAGCCCGTCCGGGGCCGGGAGCGCGGGGGGCGTGTGCGGGGGCCCGTCCGGGGCCGGGAGGGCGCCGGGGGCTCGGAAGGTGTGCGGCGGGGAGAGGGCTTCCGGCCCGGTCCCGCCCTCGGCAGGTTCGTACGGCCCGGTGGGGCCCGTCTCCACGGCGGGGGGCCCGTAGGCCTCTTCCCCGTCCGGCTGCGGCACGGGAACGTATCCGCACAGGGCTTCCTCGGCCGCCCCGGCCGCCAGCCCGGTCAGTACGACGCGGCCGTCGTCGCAGACCAGCACCGTGCGGACGGTGATGTTGCGGTGCGTCCAGCCGTGCGCGTGCAGCACCCGCAGGGCCGTGAGCACGTCGGAGCCGATCTCCGCTGCCCGGTAGGGGTTGAGCGGCCGCTCCGCGAGCAGCGCGGCGAGCGGCCGGGCGGCGACCAGCTCGCTCACTATCCAGAGTGATCCGGCCTCGGCGAACACGTCGAAGACCTGGTCCAGGCGCGGATGGTCGGGCACCTGCGCCGCGGCCTGCGCCGCCTCGATGGCCCGCCGGACCGCGGGATCGGTCGACCGTCGCACCGTACGTCCCGGGGCGCGCCTGGCGGACGACGCCATCCCGTCGGCGTCCAGCACCTCGGCGTCCACGACCTCCGGCAACGGCACCTGGCGGACCAGGACTTCCTGTCCGCTGTATGTGTCGAACGCCCGGGTCTCGGCCAGTTCGTACGCATCGGACGGAGGCAACGGAAGGCGGTAGCGGTCGGCAAGTACCCGACCCGCGTAGTCGTCCACGACGCCTCCCCAGAGCGCGCTGTCCCCCGGCCAAGAAGACCGCATGAGTTTGTCAATTGCGGTCACTTACTGTGCGATTGACTCACCATTCCGGCTGCGTACGGTCCTCGCCCTCTCACAATACGTGGCAAGTCGCGGCTGCGCGGCCGGGTCACCACAACCCGGCCGCCTGTTCGGCCTCCTGGCAGGTCAGTCGGTGGGCTCGAAGGTAGCGAACGCCGTCTCGCGGAGCGTCCGGCACTCCTCGCCGTTCCACTCGGACGCCTTGCAGCTGATCATGATGGAGTAGCCGTGAGTGGCGTCGGCCTTGAAGCCCCGGTTGAGGACCCGCACCCGCATGCCCTGCTGGTTGCGGGTGAACTCCCAGTCCGCGACGGTCGGGTAGCCGTTGTACTCGACCTTCTTTATGCCGATGTGCTTGTAGCCGTTGCTGAGACTCCTGGTCGCCGCGACCGCGCCCGCCCAGGCGGCGGCAGCATCGTCCTTCGGGGAGCCGTTGTAGTCGATCTGGATGCGGGGAAAGCCTCCGTCGGCGTTGTAGATCGCGCCGGAGTTCTGTCCCGCTATGGCGTCGAACTTGAAGGAGCCCGGCATCGCCACGGAGAAGTGGAACTGCTTGTTGCCGACGGTCCGGTATCCGGAGGGCAGCGCGTCGGGGCCGGGTTCGCCGGTCTCCTGCGAGGCCGAGGGCTCGGCGGACGCCTCGCCCTTCTCCTCCCCCTGACCGTCCTCGCCGCCCTTCTCCGTCCCGCTGGTCTCGTCCTTGCCCGACCCGCCACCGGTGGCGGCGCCGTCTCCGCCCGCCGCAGCGCCCGCCGACGTCGTGGTGTCGCCCTTGGACCCGCCCTTGTCGCTCTCACCGTCGTCGCCGAGGGTGAGCGCGAGGACCGTACCGAGGACGGCCAGCACGACGACACCGGCGATCACCGCCAGCGTGCGGCGCGGCACGACGTCGGTGATCGACGCGGTGGTCCTGGCGGGGCTTCCGGCAGGGCCGGAGGCCGACGCCATGGCGGCGGGGGTTGCCGGAGCGCGCGAGGGCGTGTGCGGAACGGACGCGGCGGCCGCAGGAGCCTTCGCGTTGCGTACGGAGCGCAGGGCGCCGCGCAGCCGCTCGCGAGCGCTGTCGGCCGCGCCGATCCCGCCGGACGCGGAGGCCGCTGCGGTGGTCGCGCCGGAAGCCGGGGTCTCGGCCGCAGGGCTTCCCACGGCCGGTGTCGCGGTGCCTGATCCGTGTGCGGCGCCGGCGGCGGCCGCGGCAGCCGCCTTCCCGCCGCTCCCGGAGTCACCCCTGCCGGTCTTGGCGGCCTTCGCACCCTTGCCGCTCGTGGCGTCGCCGATCGTGGGCAGCGCCATGACCTGGGTGGAGTCGGCAGGGGGAGTGAGGGGCGGTTCGGGGGCGTTGATCACGGCCTTGAGCAGGACGCGCGCCCCGGCGTCGTCCAGACGCTGGTCGGGGTCCCTGGCCAGCAGGCCGTAGATGACCTCCTCCAGCGGCCCCGCGTGGACCGGAGGTTCGACCGGCTCCGTCATCACCGCCGTCAGCGTGGCGATGGCCGAACCCTTGTCGTACGGAGGGCGGCCCTCGACGCTCGCGTACAGCAGCCCGCCCAGCGACCACAGGTCGGCGGGAGGACCGGGCTTGTGTCCGCGTGCGCGCTCGGGCGAGATGTAGGAGGGGGCGCCGACGAGCATGCCGGTCGAGGTGACGGAGGGGTCGCCCTCGACCTGGGCGATCCCGAAGTCGGTCAGGACGACCCGGCCGTCCTCGGAGATCAGCACGTTGGACGGCTTCACGTCCCGGTGCAGAATGCCCTCGCGGTGCGCCGAGCGCAGCACGTCGAGGATGGCGAGGCCGACCTCCGCCGCCCGTCTCGGCGTCAGCGTCCCGTCCTCGCGGATCACCTCGGCGAGGGACTTGCCCTCGATGAGTTCCATGACGATCCACGGCCGGTCGTCCTCGTCGACCACGTCGTAGACCGTCACCGCGCTGGTGTTGCGGATCCTCGCGATGGCCTTCGCCTCGCGGAGGGTTCGCGTGATCAGACGCCGCTTCTCGTCCTCGTCGATGGAGGACGGGAACCGCAGTTCCTTGACAGCGACCGTGCGCCCCAACGTCTCGTCGACAGCACGCCAGACCGTGCCCATGCCGCCCCGGCCGAGCACCTCCCCAAGGCGGTACCGCCCCGCGAGGAGACGTCCGTCCTTGTCCCGTTGGGGCTCCTGCGCCTGCTCCGCCTCCGACATGCGTCCCCTCTGCGATCAACCCGCCCTGGCAGAGCGTTCATTGTCCCTCACCCCGGGACCGGTCATGGTGCCGGGTCCGGGGCGGCCCTTGCGCGACCGGGGGGAGGAACCCCCCGCCATGCGGACATCCAGGGCTCTTCACGCCGCCTCGCCCGCATCGGCCCCGCTCGCCCGGGAACCGCGCGCCTGCCCCCAGCGAACCACACCTCACGCCTCACATCGTCGCGCCTCCCCCCGCTCGCCGTCGAGGGGCCGCGCCCCGGCGGTCGCCACCCCGGCGTGTGGCGGGCCTCCGGCAACGGCGGGAAGCCGCCCGCCCCGACCCGTGCCGCCATGGGCGGGACGGCTCAACCCCCGTGCCCGTGCGGGCTCCTGCGGAAGGTCCGCGCGGCGGCCCGGCCGCGCACCCCACCCGGAGCCGTGCGTCCGGACCGGCCCAGGAGCCCGGCCCGGCCCGGACGCAAGAGCCCCGGTCCGGACGCAAGGGCTTGGTCCCGACGCAAAGGCCCTGGTCCGGACGGAAGACCCTAGATCGGCACGATGTCGGGCGCGCCCAGACGTGCCGCGTCGGCCGTGAGGTCGTCCGGCTGGCGTTGCGACTCCCGCTCCGCCTCCACCCGCTTGCGGTAGTGCTCCACCTCCCGCTCGACCTGGTCCGTGTCCCAGCCGAGCACCGGAGCCATCAGGTCCGCGCACTCGCGGGCGCACCTCGTGCCGCGGTCGAAGGTCTCGATGGAGATCCGGGTTCGCCGCGTCAGGACGTCGTCGAGGTGCCGGGCGCCCTCGTGCGAGGCGGCGTAGACGACCTCCGCCCGCAGGTAGTCCTCGGCGCCGGCGAGCGGCTCGCCCAGCGTGGAGTCGTTGCGGACGAGGTCCAGGAGTTCCTCCGTCATCGAGCCGTACCGGTTGAGCAGATGCTCCACGCGCACCACGTGCAGCCCCGTCCTGGCGGCGATCCTGGCGCGCGCGTTCCAGAGGGCGCGGTAGCCCTCGGCGCCCAGCAGCGGGACGTCCTCCGTGACGCAGTCGGCCACCCGCTGGTCGAGCGCGTGCACCGCCTCGTCCACGGCGTCCTTCGCCATCACGCGGTACGTCGTGTACTTGCCGCCCGCCACGACGACGAGCCCGGGCGCCGGGTGGGCCACCGTGTGCTCGCGCGAGAGCTTGCTGGTGGCGTCCGACTCCCCGGCCAGCAGCGGACGCAGGCCGGCGTACACGCCCTCGACGTCGTCCCTGCCCAGGGGGGTGTTCAGCACCGAGTTCACATGCTCGAGCAGGTAGTCGATGTCGGCGCTGGACGCGGCCGGGTGGGCCTTGTCGAGATCCCAGTCGGTGTCGGTCGTGCCGATGATCCAGTGCCGCCCCCACGGGATCACGAAGAGGACCGACTTCTCGGTGCGCAGGATGAGCCCGGTCGAGGAGTGGATGCGGTCCTTGGGCACGACGAGATGGATGCCCTTCGACGCCCTGACGTGGAACTGCCCGCGCTCGCCGATCAGCGCCTGGGTGTCGTCCGTCCACACCCCGGTCGCGTTGACCACCTGCTTGGCCCTGACCTCGTACTCCCCGCCGCCCTCGACGTCCTGCACCCGGGCGCCGACGACCCGCTCGCCCTCCCGCAGGAAGCCCGTCACCCGCGCCCGGTTCGCCACCTGCGCGCCGTAGCCCGCGGCCGTGCGGACGAGGGTCGCCACATAGCGCGCGTCGTCCATCTGCGCGTCGTAGTACTGGAGGGCGCCCACCAGGGCGTCCTTCTTGAGGGCGGGGGCGACCCGCAGGGCGCGCCGGCGCGAGAGGTGCCGGTGGACGGGCAGGCCCCGGCCGTGACCGGAGGACACCGACATCGCGTCGTACAGCGCGACGCCGGAACCCGCGTAGAGCCGCTCCCAGCCCTTGTGCTGCAGGGGGTAGAGGAAGGGAACGGGCTTGACGAGATGGGGCGCCAGCCGCTCCAGCAGCAGTCCGCGCTCCTTCAGCGCCTCCCGCACGAGCGCGAAGTCCAGCATCTCCAGATACCGCAGCCCGCCGTGGATCAGCTTGCTGGACCTGCTCGACGTCCCCGACGCCCAGTCGCGCGCCTCGACCAGTCCGGTCGAGAGTCCTCTGGTGGCCGCGTCCAGCGCGGTCCCGGCGCCGACCACGCCCGCTCCCACTACCAGCACGTCCAGTTCGCGCTCGGCCATCGCGGCAAGCGCCTCGGTGCGCTCCGCGGGTCCCAGTGTCGCTGTCCTCACTGCTGCCTCCCGGTCATCCCGGTGCATCGGGGTGGGTGGTTCGGCACGGGAGCGAGGACCGGCCCGGAGGGCCGGGCGCCCGTGCCCACCACTCGATTCTGTCCGCGCTCGACGACTTCAGCCACTGCCTGTGGACAACACCCGCCCCACAAGAGTCCAAGAATGCGACATATAGGTCATATTTACGCCTAGTCTGACATTGCGCTGTCCCCAGCGGTTGCGCTTTCTGCATTCTTGGTCTTAGGGAAGGACGGCCCACATGCCGGCAGACCTTGCTGTCATCGGACTCGGTCACCTCGGCCTGCCCCTCGCCCAAGCAGCCGTCGGCGCGGGAATCCAGACCGTCGGCTACGACACCGATCCACGCCCCTTCGCCGAACTCTCCGCGGGCCGTACGCCGGTCGAGGGAACTCTCAGCGCCTCCGACATCCGCCGCATGGTCTCGGGGGGCTTCCGGCCCACCGCCGATCCGGCGGAGCTGGGCCGGGTCCGCACCGCCGCGATCTGCGCCCCCACCCCCCTCGGCCCGGACCGCACCCTCGACCTCGGCGCCGTGACCGACGCGGCCAGGGCGCTCGCCGTCCGGCTCCGGCCGCACACCACCGTCCTGGTGGAGTCGGCCGTACCGCCCGGCACCACCGAGAACGTCGTACGCCCCCTGCTGGAGGAGGGGTCCGGGCTGCGCGCCGGACGCGACTTCCACCTCGCCCACTCCCCCGGCCGCCTCGATCCGGGCAACCGCACCCACGTCTACGCCCACACCCCCAAGGTCATCGGCGGTCTCACCCCCGCGTGCACCGAATCGGCCGCTGCCTTCTACGGGCGGCTCACCGACAAGGTCGTCCGGGCCCGGGGACCGCGTGAGGCCGAGATGACGAAGGTCCTCGAAACCAACTTCCGGCACGTCAACATCGCGCTGGTGAACGAGATGGCGGTGCTCTGCCACGACCTGGGGGTGGACCTCTGGGACGTCATCAGGTGCGCCGAGACCAAGCCCTTCGGCTTCCAGCCCTTCCGCCCCGGGCCCGGTGTCGGCGGCCACGGTGTCCCCGTGGACCCCGGCTACTTCCCGTACAACAGCCGTACGCCCGGCCACCCCCTGCGCATGGTCTCGCTGGCCAAGGAGATCAACGACCGGATGCCCGGGTATGTGATCCAGCGCTGCGCGACCCTGCTCAACGAGCACGGCAAGTCCGTGCGGGGGGCCCGGGTCCTGCTGCTCGGCGTCACGTACAAGCCTGACCTGGCCGACCAGGAGGCCTCCCCGGCCCGGGAGATCGCGAGCCGGCTCATGGACATGGGCGCCCAGATCGGTTACCACGACCCGCACGTCCTGGACTGGCGCGTACGCGATCTGCCCGTACCGCGTGCGGACTCCCTCTACGAGGCCGCCGCCGGGGCGGACCTGACGGTGCTTCTGCAGCACCACCGCACGTACGACCTCCAGGGCCTCGCGGTGAAGGCCCAGCTGCTCCTGGACACCCGGGGCGCCACCCCGGCCGGCGCCGCCCACCGGCTGTAGCACGCCCCGCACGGTGACCGCCGGGATTCCCGGTGGGCTGTGTCGGCGTGGGCTGCTAGCCTGCGGCGTCACTTCTCGCACACCCGTGCCTCGCACGCCCGTGCGCACCGTCCCAGGGGGATCACCACCATGAGCCAGCCCGTACAGCCGCCGAACCCGCCGCAGCAGCCCTACGGCGGCCAGCCGGCCGACGGCAACCCGTACGCGGGGCAGCAGCCCACGCCCGGCAACCCCTACGCGGGCCAGCAGCAGCCCGGTGCGCCGACGGGCAACCCGTTCGCCGGTCAGCAGGGCCAGCAGCCCGGCCAGTTCGGCGGCGGCTTCCCGCCGGCCCCGTCGGCCCCGCGGGCCCTCGGCGGTGCCGGGGTCGGCGTGCTGGTCGCCTTCGGCGCCGCGATCGTCGCCGCAATCCTCTACGGCGTCCTCGCGGGTTCCATCGAGCGCGAGATCGGCTACGCGGCCATCGGTGTGGGCTTCCTGGTCGGCTTCGCGGCGAGCAAGGTCGGCGGCGCCAACCCGGCCGTCCTCGGCGCCGCCGCCGTCTTCTCCCTCATCGCCGTCTTCTTCGGCCAGCTCATCGGCATGTCGATGATCCTCGCGGACGGCCTGGGCGTCGGCTTCTCCGAGGTCTTCTTCGAGCACTTCGGCGACATCGTCGACGTCTGGAAGCAGGAGGCCGACTTCATGACGTACCTCTTCCTGCTTCTCGGCCCCGTCGCCGCCTTCGGTGGCGCCCGCAAGGCCGGCTGACACCACGTCACACGCACGACGGCCCGGACCACCGTGGTGGTCCGGGCCGTCGTGCGTGTGACGTGCGGGAGATCAGCGGCGGTGCTGCGAGTCCGCCACCGTCACCTCGACGCGCTGGAACTCCTTGAGGTCGCTGTAGCCCGTGGTGGCCATCGCCCGGCGCAGCGCGCCGAAGATGTTCATCGAGCCGTCAGGGTTGTGCGAGGGCCCGGTGAGGACCTCCTCCGTCGTACCGACGGAGCCCAGGTCGACCAGCTTGCCGCGCGGCACGTCCTCGTGGACGGCCTCCATGCCCCAGTGCCGGCCACGGCCGGGCGAGTCGGTGGCGCGGGCCAGCGGGGAACCCATCATCACGGCGTCCGCGCCGCAGGCGATGGCCTTGGGCAGGTCGCCGGACCAGCCCACGCCGCCGTCGGCGATGACGTGCACGTACCGGCCGCCGGACTCGTCCATGTAGTCACGGCGGGCGCCGGCCACGTCGGCGACCGCGGTCGCCATCGGGACCTGGATGCCGAAGACGTTGCGCGTGGTGTGCGCCGCGCCGCCGCCGAAGCCGACGAGGACACCGGCCGCACCGGTACGCATCAGGTGCAGGGCGGCGGTGTACGTGGCGCAGCCGCCGACGATGACCGGGACGTCCAGTTCGTAGATGAACTGCTTCAGGTTCAGCGGCTCGGCCGCGCCCGAGACGTGCTCGGCGGAGACCGTCGTACCGCGGATGACGAAGATGTCCACGCCCGCGTCGACGACGGCCTTGGAGAACTGGGCGGTGCGCTGCGGCGAGAGCGCGGCGGCGGTGACGACACCGGAGTCGCGCACCTCCTTGATGCGCCGGCCGATCAGCTCCTCCTGGATGGGGGCGGAGTAGATCTCCTGGAGCCGCGGGGTGGCCGTCTCGACGGGCATCTCGGCGATCTCGTCGAGCAGCGCCTGCGGGTCCTCGTGCCGGGTCCACAGGCCCTCGAGGTTGAGGACGCCGAGGCCGCCCAGCTCACCGATGCGGATGGCGGTCTGCGGGGAGACCACCGAGTCCATGGGAGCGGCCAGGAAGGGCAGCTCGAAACGGTAGGCGTCGATCTGCCAGGCGATCGAGACCTCCTTCGGGTCACGGGTGCGCCGGCTCGGTACGACAGCGATGTCGTCGAACGCGTATGCCCGCCGACCGCGCTTGCCGCGCCCGATCTCGATCTCAGTCACGATGATGTGGCCTTTCCTCTACGTCTGCGCTGTCCAGTATCCCCGACGCACACGTGAGGGGCGGTCCCGGGAACCCCGGTCCGCCCCTCACCTGGGCTGATGCCTTACTTCCTGCTGTAGTTCGGCGCTTCCACCGTCATCTGGATGTCGTGCGGGTGGCTCTCCTTGAGACCCGCCGAGGTGATCCGGACGAAGCGGCCCTTGCTCTCCATCTCGTCGACGGAGGCGGCGCCGACGTAGCCCATGGTCTGGCGGAGACCGCCGACCAGCTGGTGGAGGACGTTGGCCAGCGGGCCGCGGTAGGGCACCTGGCCCTCGATGCCCTCGGGGACGAGCTTGTCGTCCGAGGACACCTCGGCCTGGAAGTAGCGGTCCTTGGAGTACGACCGGCCCTGGCCACGGGACTGCATCGCGCCGAGCGAGCCCATGCCGCGGTACGACTTGAACTGCTTGCCGTTGATGAACATCAGCTCGCCCGGGGACTCCTCACAGCCCGCGAGGAGGCTGCCCAGCATCACGCTGTCCGCGCCGGCGGCCAGCGCCTTGCCGATGTCGCCGGAGTACTGGAGGCCGCCGTCACCGATGACCGGGACGCCCGCGGCACGCGCGGCGAGCGCGGCCTCGTAGATCGCGGTGACCTGCGGGACGCCGATACCGGCGACCACACGGGTGGTGCAGATCGAGCCGGGGCCGACGCCGACCTTCACGCCGTCGACACCGGCGTCGACGAGGGCCTGGGCGCCGTCACGCGTGGCGACGTTGCCGCCGATGACGTCGACGCCGACGCTCGACTTGATCTTCGCCATCCAGTCGAGGGCGTTGCTGTTGTGGCCGTGCGAGGTGTCGACGATCAGGAAGTCGACACCGGCGGACGCGAGCGCCTGGGCGCGGTCCAGCGCCTCGGGGCTGGCGCCGACGGCCGCGCCGACCAGCAGGCGGCCTTCGGCGTCCTTGGCGGCGTTCGGGTACTGCTCGGCCTTCTTGAAGTCCTTGACGGTGATGAGGCCCTTGAGGACCCCGGTCTCGTCGACCAGCGGGAGCTTCTCGATCTTGTGGCGGCGCAGCAGCTCCATGGCCTCCACGCCGGAGATCCCGACCTTGCCGGTGACGAGCGGCATCGGCGTCATGACCTCGCGCACCTGGCGCGACCGGTCCGACTCGAAGGCCATGTCACGGTTGGTCACGATGCCGAGGAGCTTCCCCGCCGGGTCGGTGACCGGGACGCCGCTGATGCGGAACTTCGCGCAGAGCGCGTCCGCCTCGCCGAGCGTCGCGTCGGGGTGCACGGTGATGGGGTCGGTGACCATCCCGGACTCGGACCGCTTGACCAGGTCGACCTGGTTGACCTGGTCTTCGATCGAGAGGTTGCGGTGCAGCACGCCGACGCCGCCCTGACGGGCCATGGCGATGGCCATCCGGGCCTCGGTCACCTTGTCCATGGCGGCCGACAGCAGGGGGATGTTCACCCGTACGTTGCGCGAGATGAGAGTCGAGGTGTCGACCGCGTTCGGCAGAACCTCGGACGCGCCGGGCAGCAGCAGCACGTCGTCGTATGTCAGCCCGAGCGTCGCGAATTTCTCGGGCACTCCGTCGACGTTTGCAGTCATGACACCTTCCCCAAATGGCCTTGATCGGTGCGGATGTCCATGCTAACGGCCTCGCGGGGCGTCTCATTCCACGAGCAAGATCACCCGGCGGTTCTGTGCCTTTCTACAGAAGCCCGGGGCCGTGCCGTCGGCTCCCCTACTGGCCCGCGAGGGCTCTCAGCCTGCTCAGGGCACGGTGCTGGGCGACCCGGACCGCGCCGGGGGACATGCCGAGCATCTGCCCGGTCTCCTCCGCGGTCAGACCGACCGCGACCCGGAGGACCAGCAGCTCCCGCTGGTTCTCCGGAAGATTGGCGAGAAGCTTCTTGGCCCAGGCCGCATCGCTGCTGAGCAGCGCGCGTTCCTCCGGGCCGAGCGAATCGTCGGGCCGCTCCGGCATCTCGTCGGAGGGCACGGCGGTCGATCCGGGGTGCCGCATCGCGGCGCGCTGGAGGTCGGCGACCTTGTGGCCCGCGATGGCGAAGACGAAGGCCTCGAAGGGCCTGCCGGTGTCCTTGTAGCGCGGGAGCGCCATCAGGACCGCGACGCAGACCTCCTGAGCGAGGTCCTCCACGAAGTGACGGGCATCACCGGGAAGACGGTTCAGCCGCGACCTGCAGTACCGCAGGGCGAGAGGGTGCACATGCGCCAGCAGGTCATGGGTGGCCTGTGCGTCGCCGTCGACGGCACGGTGCACCAGAGCACCGATCACCGTCGTCCCGTCCTCGCGCATCGGACCATGGTGCCTTGACGCCGTCCGATCCGAGGCATCGCGTCCGGAGTTGTGCACCGAAGCGTTATCAGCGGGTGCGCCGGGCTCTCGCACGGCCGCGTCTCCGGGCCGGACCGCCGGCTCCCCGGGTTGCGCCCCAGGCTCTCCGGCCCGGACCGCGGGGTCTCCGGGTTGCGGCACAGGGTCACCGGACCGGACGTCCGGTTCCGCGGGCCGGTCTCCTGGTGCGCCTGGGGACCTGACGGCATCCGCGCCGCCGGCGCGCCCGGCAGGCGCTCCGTCGAGGCGGCCGGCAGTCGTCGCCTCGACGTTGCCGGCCGACGCCTCGCCGGCCGGGGCCGCGTCCGCGGCGTCGTGGGCGAGTGCTCCAGAGTTCTGAGCGGGTGCGCCGGATGTCATGTCCTGCGCCCTCCCCTTCCGCTCGACCGAATGTTCCCGGAGGAACTCCACACCTCAAGGATGCGGCATCGGCCGGGAAGCGTCGCACAGCACCGATGGGGAGGGCCCGGCCGCAGGTCCGCCGCCACCGTCGTCCCGTCCGCCGCTGTGCGGACGGGATCGCGTCGCTACGCGCCGCGCCGCGGCATCAGCGGACCAGGCCCCAGCGGAATCCGAGCGCGACGGCGTGCGCACGGTCCGAGGCCCCGAGCTTCTTGAAGAGTCGCCTCGCGTGCGTCTTCACCGTGTCCTCGGAGAGGAAGAGCTCGCGCCCGATCTCCGCGTTGGAACGGCCGTGGCTCATCCCTTCGAGCACCTGGATCTCACGCGCGGTGAGCGTCGGCGCCGCACCCATCTCCGCGGACCGCAGCCGGCGCGGGGCGAGCCGCCACGTCGGGTCGGCCAGCGCCTGGGTGACGGTCGCGCGCAGTTCGGCACGCGAGGCGTCCTTGTGCAGATAGCCACGGGCCCCGGCGGCGACCGCGAGCGCGACACCGTCCAGGTCCTCGGCGACGGTCAGCATGATGATCCTGGCCCCGGGGTCCGCCGAGAGCAGCCGCCGGACCGTCTCCACACCCCCCAGACCGGGCATGCGTACGTCCATCAGAATCAAATCCGAACGATCGGCCCCCCAGCGGCGGAGGACTTCCTCGCCGTTGGCCGCCGTCGTCACCCGCTCGACACCGGGCACGGTCGCAACCGCGCGGCGGAGCGCTTCTCGGGCAAGCGGGGAGTCGTCGCAGACGAGGACGGATGTCATGACCGTCCTCCGCAGCTGATGCGCGTCACCTTGAGCCTCCAGGCTGATTCAAGTCGTCACCTGTGCGGTTGACCCCCTCGGACATCTGCCCGAGCTCGATCTCCGTCAACCGCCTCGCCCTCATCAACGACGGTCACTCGAAAGAGTTACGGGCCGAAGCACCCGGTTCGGCACTCTAAGTGAGGGGGTGCACACGGAGGAGAAGGACACGGGGTCATTCACCCGTCAACCACTCTCCCTCTCAACGACCTGCCCCATTTAGCGGGTTTTCTTCCCTTTTGCTGGCGTCTGAGGCTAGATTCGCAATCAGTCATATTTACATCTACTAACACCGTAGATGTACGGTCGGGACTCAGGTCGCCGACGAGCAACGACGGTCGAGGACGCCGTTTCCGACTCAGCAAGGTTTCGAGGGGACACGCAATGGCAGATTTCTCCCGCCTTCCCGGACCCAACGCGGATCTGTGGGACTGGCAGCTGCTGGCCGCCTGCCGCGGGGTCGACAGTTCGCTGTTCTTCCACCCCGAAGGAGAACGCGGAGCAGCCCGGAGTGCCCGTGAGACCTCGGCGAAGGAGGTCTGCATGCGCTGCCCGGTGCGCGCCGAGTGCGCCGCGCACGCGCTCGCGGTACGGGAGCCCTACGGCGTGTGGGGCGGCCTGACCGAGGACGAGCGTGAGGAGCTCATGGGCCGGGCCCGGAACCGACTGATCTCCGCCCACTCAGGGCCGGCCCGCGAGGCCGACAACACCTGACCCTCCGCGCGAGGAACCGACTGAAGAAACGTTTCCCCCGAACCGGTGCATGCCCGCCGCCGGACGGGTGGGCCGGGCCGGCGGGGCGTTTTGGTCAGCGCGAGGCCGCCAGCGACAGCTGGTCCAGCGTGGCCGCCACCGCCGGCACCCGCGCGAGGTCGGGCAGGGTGAGCGCGACGATCTCCCGTTCCACGGCCGGCTCCACCGTCACGGTGCGTGCCCCCTTGGGGCGTACGGACTCGATGGCCAGCTCCGGCAGCACGGCCACGCCCAGACCCGCACCGACGAGTCCGATCACCGCCGGGTAGTCATCCGTGGCGAAGTCGATCCGGGGGGTGAATCCGGAAGCCTCGCAGACCTCGACGAGTTGCCGCCTGCACCGAGGGCAGCCGGCGATCCACGGTTCGTCGGCCAGCTCCGCGATGCCCACCGCGTCCGTCCCGGCCAGCCGGTGCCCCTCCGGGACGAGGCCGATCAGCCGGTCCACGAGCAGCGGTCGTACGACCAGGTCGTCCCACTCGCCGCCGACCGGCCCGTAGCGGAACGCCAGCGCGATGTCGCAGTCGCCGTCGCGCAGCATCTCGACCGAGCGGGGCGGTTCCGCCTCGACGAGCGAGACCTGGGTGCCGGGATGTGCGGCACGCAGGGCCGCGAGCGCTCCCGGGACCAGCGCGGAGCTCCCGCTCGGGAACGAGACGAGCCGGACCCGGCCGGCCCTCAGCCCCGCGATCGCCGCGACCTCCTCCTCGGCGGCGGTGAGGCCGGCGAGGATGCCGGACGCGTGCCGTACCAGGGCCTCGCCCGCCTGGGTGAGCCGCATCTCGCGGCCGGTCCGGATCAGCAGCGGCGTACCCGCGGAGCTCTCCAGGGCCTTCATCTGCTGGCTGACGGCGGGCTGGGTGCAGCCCAGCTCACGCGCGGCGGCGGAGAACGAACCAGTGGTGGCCACGGCGCGCAGGACACGGAGATGACGAGCTTCGATCACCCTCCAACCATAAGCGCATCTTGTAGCTCCGGTCGATTAATCCCGAGAGTCTTTGGGGGTCGGCGGGCTACCCTGTGTCCTCATGAAGGTCCTCACCGTGAACGTCGGCCGTCCCGCTCCCTCCGCCCACACGGACGGGCCCGGCGGGCTCACCGGAATCGGTAAACACCCGGCCGACGGCCTCGTGCGGGTGACCGACCCGGGGCCCAAGGGCACGGGCGGCAGCGGCCTGGCCGGGGACTCGGTGTGCGACCTCCGGCACCACGGAGGCTCGGACCAGGCGGTGTACGCCTACGCCCGCGAGGAGCTCGACGCCTGGGAGAAGGAGCTCGGCAGGCCCCTGCCCAACGGTGCCTTCGGCGAGAATCTGACGACCCTCGGCGTCACGGTGAGCCAGGCGCGGATCGGCGAGCGGTGGCGGGTCGGCGGCGAGTTGCTCCTGGAGGTGACGTCGGGCCGCATTCCGTGCCGGACCTTCGCGGACCATCTCGGCGAGCGCGGCTGGGTGAGGCGCTTCACGCGTGAGGGTGCGACGGGCGCGTATCTGCGGGTCATCGAGCCGGGGACGATCCGTGCAGGCGATCCGGTCGAGCTGGTGCACCTGCCCGACCACGACATCACGGCCGCCATGGAGTTCCGGGCGACGACGACGGAACGGGAACTGCTGCCCCGCCTGCTGGCCGCCGGGGAAGCGCTGCACACGGAGACCCTGCGGGCCGCCCGGGAGTACGTGGCGAAGCACGGGACCCCGACACCCTCCTGAACGAGCCCTTCCGCCCGGGCTGCCGGGGCAGCGGGGACCGGCAGCCGTCTTCGCGCGGAGCAACGGGGGCCACGGCCGTCTTCGCGCGGGGCAGCAGGGGCCGGCAGCCGTCTTCAGCGCCGGCTGCCGGGGCAGCGGGGGCCGCGGCCGTCCCAACGGCGGGCGGCTGGGCGGTTCCGGGCCGCCCGGCGACGCACACCCACAACGACCCCCGGATGCAAGGCCGCCGGATCGCGCCCGCGGTCACGGGACGAGGCGGGTCGGCCGCCGTGCACGCGGGGCACTAACGTGCCGCGTATGACGACTGCACTGATTACGGGCGCGACGGCGGGGATCGGGGCCGCCTTCGCACGGCGGCTCGCGAGTGACGGGCACAATCTGGTGCTGGTGGCCCGCGACACGGAGCGGCTGCGGGCCCATGCCACGGAGCTGCACGACGGACACGGCATCGAGGCCGAGGTGCTGACCGCCGACCTGTCCACGGACGCCGGGATCGAGGCGGTCGAAGCACGGCTGGCGGACCGTGTGAGCCCGGTCGACCTGCTGGTCAACAACGCCGGCTTCGGCAACAAAGGGCGTTATCTCGACGTCTCGCTGGCCGACGAACTGACGATGCTCAAGGTCCACTGCGAGGCGGTGCTGCGGCTGACCTCGGCCGCGGCGGGTCCGATGCGGGAGCGCGGCCGGGGCGGGGTGGTCAACGTGGCGTCCGTCGCGGCCTTCCTGCCCCGTGGGACGTACGGCGCCTCGAAGTCGTGGGTCGTGCAGTTCACCCAGGGCGCGGCGAAGGACCTCGCGGGTTCCGGGGTGCGGCTCATGGCACTGTGCCCCGGCTTCGTGCGGACCGAGTTCCATCAGCGGGCCGGGATGGGGACCGGCAACATCCCGGACTGGATGTGGCTCGACGCGGACAAGCTGGTGACCGAGGCACTGGCGGACCTGGCCCGGGGCAGGACGGTGTCCATCCCGGACCCGCGTTACAAGGCGCTGATGGGGCTCGTGAAGCTGACGCCCCGCAGCCTTCTCGGCGGGGTCACCTCCCGCGCGGGCCGGACGTACGGTCCCAAGTAGCCCTGGCGGCCCGGCAGAAGGCCCGGCTCCGCGTGAGACAGCGAGGCCCGGTACCCCCGCGACGGGGGTACCGGGCCTCGGTGTTCGTACGGGGCGGTACTAGTGGGAGTGGCCGTGGCCGCCGTGACCGGCGTCGGCCTCTTCCTCGGCCGGCTTCTCGACGACCAGGGTCTCGGTCGTGAGCAGCAGCGACGCGATGGACGCGGCGTTCTCCAGGGCGGAGCGGGTGACCTTGACCGGGTCGATGACGCCGGCCTTCACCAGGTCGCCGTACTCGCCGGTCGCGGCGTTGAAGCCCTGACCCTTGTCGAGCTCGGAGACCTTCGAGGTGATGACGTAGCCCTCGAGGCCCGCGTTCTCCGCGATCCAGCGCAGCGGCTCGACGGCGGCGCGGCGCACGACCGCGACACCCGTGGCCTCGTCGCCGGTCTTGCCGAGGTTGCCCTCGAGGACCTTGACGGCGTGGACCAGAGCGGAGCCACCACCGGAGACGATGCCCTCCTCGACCGCGGCGCGGGTCGCGGAGATGGCGTCCTCCAGACGGTGCTTCTTCTCCTTGAGCTCCACCTCGGTGGCGGCGCCGACGCGGATGACGCACACGCCGCCGGCCAGCTTCGCGAGGCGCTCCTGGAGCTTCTCACGGTCCCAGTCGGAGTCCGTGGACTCGATCTCGGCCTTGATCTGGTTGACGCGGCCCTTGACGTCGGCGGAGTCGCCGCCGCCGTCGACGATGGTCGTGTCGTCCTTGGAGACGGTGACACGGCGAGCCGTGCCGAGCACGTCCAGACCGGCCTGGTCGAGCTTGAGGCCGACCTCCTCGGCGATGACGGTCGCACCGGTGAGGGTGGCGATGTCGCCGAGCATGGCCTTGCGGCGGTCACCGAAGCCCGGGGCCTTCACCGCGACGGCGTTGAAGGTGCCACGGATCTTGTTGACGACGAGGGTGGAGAGCGCCTCGCCCTCGACGTCCTCGGCGATGATCAGCAGCGGCTTGGAGCCACCCGCCTGGATGACCTTCTCCAGCAGCGGGAGCAGCTCCTGGATGGAGCCGATCTTGCCCTGGTGGATCAGGATGTACGGGTCGTCGAGGACGGCCTCCATACGCTCCTGGTCGGTCACCATGTACGGGGAGAGGTAGCCCTTGTCGAAGGCCATGCCCTCGGTGAACTCGAGGTCCAGACCGAAGGTGTTGGACTCCTCGACGGTGATGACGCCGTCCTTGCCGACCTTGTCCATCGCGTCCGCGATGAGCTCGCCGACCTGCGGGTCCTGCGCGGAGAGCGCGGCCACGGCGGCGATGTCGGCCTTGTCGTCGATCGGGCGCGCGGTCGCGAGGAGGTCCTCGGACACGGCCTTGACGGCGGCGTCGATGCCCTTCTTCAGGGAGGCCGGGGAGGCGCCCGCGGCAACGTTCCGGAGGCCTTCGCGGACGAGGGCCTGGGCGAGCACGGTGGCGGTGGTGGTGCCGTCACCCGCTACGTCGTTGGTCTTGGTCGCCACCTCCTTCACCAGCTGGGCACCGAGGTTCTCGTACGGGTCGTCGAGCTCGACCTCGCGCGCGATGGTGACACCGTCGTTGGTGATGGTGGGGGCACCGAACTTCTTGTCGATGACGACGTTGCGGCCCTTCGGACCGATCGTCACCTTCACCGTGTCGGCAAGCTTGTTGACGCCGCGCTCAAGGGCGCGACGGGCGTCCTCGTCGAACTTCAGAATCTTCGCCATGGGCTGAGCTGTCCTCTCAAACGAACTGCGCCCCTCGCCGCCCGGCTAGTTGTCTCGCAGGGGGCCAGGGGCGCAGAACAGAAGCAAACGTGGGTGAATTACTTCTCGACGATCGCGAGAACGTCGCGAGCCGAGAGGACGAGGTACTCCTCGCCGTTGTACTTCACCTCGGTGCCGCCGTACTTGCTGTACAGAACGACATCGCCGGTCTTGACGTCGAGCGGAAGGCGCTCGCCGTTCTCGAAGCGGCCCGGGCCCACGGCCAGGACGACGCCCTCCTGGGGCTTCTCCTTGGCGGTGTCCGGAATGACCAGGCCGGAAGCCGTGGTCTGCTCGGCGTCGAGCGGCTGGACCACAATGCGGTCCTCGAGCGGCTTGATCGCAACCTTGGAGCTGGTGGTCGACACGATCCGGTCTCCCCCTTCGGAGATCTCACGGGGTTTAACAGTCTGTGGGTGGCGACCAGGTCGATCCGTCGTCGCGGGTGCCGGACCTGCCGTGTCGCGCAGTTGTGCTGGCACTCTCCATCGGGGAGTGCCAGCACTGAGACTATGGCGGCGATTAGCACTCGGTCAAGCGGAGTGCCAATTCACCACCCGCGCGTGGCGTCTCGCGACCGGCGCACGCCCGGGACAACGCGGGAGAGAGCCGCGGTGTTCCGGCGGCGGACGCCGTACGTACCGGCAGGGGAACCGGGCGGCGGACGCCGTACGTACCGGCAGGGGAACCGGGCGGCGGACGCCGTACGCACCAGCAGGCGGACCCGGCGACGGATGCCGTACGTACCGGCAAGGAGACCCGGCAACGGGACGCCCCGCGTACCGGCAGCCGGGCTCGCCCTCGCCGCCCCGCGTACCGGCAGCCGGGCTCGCGGCGCACTCAGACGTAGTCCTCCAGCCGGGCCACGGCGTACCCCTTGTCCGTGATCGTCTTCATGACGTTGCGGATCATGTCGGTCATGGACCCGCCCCAGTCCTCGCGCCCGCGGAAGTGCGTGAGGACGATGTCGCCGGGGTGCAGGTCCCGGTCCCACTCACGCCACTCCATGTGGTCGGGGAACGCCTCGGCGGCCCACAGGGGCACGGCCTTGATGCCGCAGGACTTGGCGACGCGGAGGGTGTCGCCGTTGTAGTTGCCGTACGGCGGACGGAAGAGGGTGGGTCGCTTCCCGAAGTACTTCTCGATCTTGTCCTGCTCGCCGCAGATCTCCCGGCGCTGCTCCTCCGCCGAAAGCCCCGGGAGATAGCGGTGGTTGAGGGTGTGGTTGCTGAGGGTGACACCCCGGGCCTGCATGTCCTTGAAGTAGCCGTAGTTCTCGCTCACCACGTAGTCGCTGAGGAAGGCGCTGTACGGGATCTTCAGCTCCGTCATCATCCGCAGCAGTTCCGGGTCCTTCTCCGCCCCGTCGTCCATCGTCAGGAAGACGATCCGCTCCTTGGTGGGCACGGTGGTGAAGACCGGCGGCAGCGCCTCCCCTCCCTCCACCTCGAATCCCTCACGCGTGGTGATGCGGGGCTTCTCGGCCGGAGGCTCCGGGGCGGCCAGCGGCACCTTCGCCAGGCCCCACTTCTTCGCGGCGGCGGCACGGGCGGCCTGCTGACGCTTCAGCCGCTCGGCCCGCGCCTCGGCAGCCGCGGCTTCCGGCCCGGCCGCCGCACCCGGCCGGCCGGCGGCCGGGGAAGCCCGCTTCCCCGGGTCCGCCGCCCGCCCCCGCCCCCCGTCGGCACACCCGGACGCGGCGGCGGCCACCAGCAGGGCCGCCAGGACCGTGCAGGCCGTTCTGCACCGCTTCGGCAGTGAATTTTCGTTTTGTCGTACTAGCTGCATGGCGCCGCATCCTGCCACCGGCGCCGGGACCCCCTCCCGCGACACCTCCGCGAGAGACGGCGCGTCCCCCGGCTGGCTCACAATGGACGCGTGAACGCCCTTCCCCCCGCCGGCCAGGCCGACCCGCTCGACGCCTTCGCGGCCCTCCGCACCCCCGAGGGCGCGGCCCTCCTCGACGAACTCCGCGACCACGACCCCGCCCGGGAGCTGGCCACCGCTACCCGGCTGCGCCGCACCCACCCCGCGGCCCTCGTGTCGGCGGCACTCGGCCAGGCGCGGCTGCGGCAGCGTGCGGTGGCGAAGTTCGGGGCGGCGGACGCGTACCGCATGTTCTTCACCCCTGACGGCGTGGAACAGGCGACCCGGACCTCGGTCGCGGCCTACCGCGCCGGCCGGTTCGCCGAGCAGGGGGTACGGAGCGTCGCCGATCTCTGCTGCGGCATCGGTGGCGACGCGATCGCGCTGGCCAGGGCGGGCATCCCGGTGCTGGCCGTGGACCGCGACCCGCTCACGGCCGAGGTCGCCCGCGCCAACGCCGAGGCGCTCGGCCTCCAGGAGCTCGTCGAGGTGCGGTGCGCCGACGTCACGGAGATCGACACCTCCCCGTACGACGCGGTCTTCGTCGACCCGGCGCGACGGGGCGGGCGCGGCAGGATCTTCGACCCGGAGGCCTACTCACCGCCGCTCTCCTGGGCGACCGGAGCCGCGCTCAAGGCCCCCCGTGCCGCGCTGAAGATCGCACCCGGCGTCCCCCACGAGGCCATCGAACCGCAGGCCGAGGCGGAGTGGATCTCGGACGGCGGCGACGTGAAGGAGGCCGTGCTCTGGTTCGGCGAGGGCTTCACGCCCGGCGCCTTCCGGGCGACGCTGCTCCCGTCGCGCGCCACCCTCGTCTCCGAGGGCCCTCTCCCCGCCCCGCCGGTCGGTCCCGTGGGGCGGTATCTGTACGAGCCCGACGGCGCCGTGATCCGCGCCCATCTGGTGGCCGCCGTGGTGGAGCGGTGCGAGGGCAGGCTCATCGACGAGACGATCGCCTACGTCACGAGCGACACGGCGTACGACTCCGAGGCGACGACCGCGTACGAGATCACCGATCAGCTGCCCTTCAACATGAAGAAGCTGAAGGCGTTGCTGAGGGAGCGCCAGGTCGGGGTCCTGACCGTCAAGAAGCGCGGCTCCGCCGTGGAACCCGAGGAGCTGCGCCGCAAGATGAAGCTCCAGGGGCCGCACGCGGCCACCGTCTTCCTGACCCGGGTGGCCGGGGCGCCGACGATGCTGATCGGACAGCCGGCCGGCCGCCCCTGATCAGCCGTCGAGCCTGACCAGAGGTTCGCCGGCCGGGCGGCCGACGAGCACCCGCAGCACCCAGCGGCGGTGGGCGAACGCCTTGACCAGCCCGGTCAGTCCGGTGAGCCAGGCGATGAAGCCGAGCCCCACCAGCCAGGCCACCAGTCCGTACGTCTCCTCGCCCGCCCTCGCGGTCGCCGGGACCACGAGGCAGCCGAACAGCCCCGCGGCGCAGAGCGTGAACGACACCAGCAGCCAGGCGAGGCTCGCCCCCGGCCTGCGCAGCAGGAGATCCCTGCCGGCGTCGCGGTCCAGCCGGCCCCACTCGACGAGGAGCCGGTGCACACGCAGGTCCCTGGAGACGCCGACGGCCATCAGACCGGCCACGGGGATCAGGACGCAGGCGCCCACCGCCAGGCAGAGCACTCCCGGCACCGTGCCGAGCGCGTCGGACGCGTCCTCGAACATGAGGAACGCCGCCCCGGCCAGGGACCAGCCCAGTGCGGCGACCCCCGCCCACATCAGCGTCAGGCCCAGACGCGAGGGGCCGACGTACATCTTCACCAGCTCGCCGAGGATCAGCGCCCGGTCCCTCAGCAGCGCGTCGCGGTCGGGCCAGGTGCGTATCGCCACCGGCGGAGGCGGCGGCGGGAGCGGTGCTCGGGGTGGCATGACCCAGACATTAACCGAGCTCCCGCACCGGCCGGGCCCGGGCGCCTCACGTCAGTGGATACGACGTACGGCCGGACGCCTCGTCGATCTCGTCGTGCGCCTTCGTCAGCAGCTTCATCGCCAGTTCGTTCAGCGCGCGGGCTCCGGCGATCTCCTCGCCCACCCGTGGCTGCTCCGCGTCGGACGGGTGCCGGCTGGCGTATCCATGGGCCCGCACCTCGGTCCCGTCACTGAGCCGTACGAGAGCCGCCGCGCGGGTGCGGTGGGTGTCCTCCTCGAATTCCAGCTCGACGTGCCATCCGACCGCTGTCTCCATCATGACGGTCACCTCCCGGGATTTTCCTGCTTCCAGGGTGCGCCCGTTCACTCGCCTCCGCACGCGCGTGGGGCATGCGGTTCAGGCGTCCAGCAGGGCCTGCACGTCCAGCTTCCCCATCCCCATCATCGCCTTCATCGCCCGCTCGGCCCTGGCCCGGTCGGGTCCGGCGAGCAGTTCGGGAAGCACCCTCGGGACGATCTGCCAGGACAGGCCGTACCTGTCCTTCAGCCATCCGCACCGGCTCTCCTCGCCGCCCTCGGTGAGCGCCGTCCAGAAGTGGTCCACCTCTTCCTGCGACTCGCAGTCGACGGTGAGGGAGATGGCCTCGGAGAAGGTGAAGTGGGGACCGCCGTTGAGCCCCGTGTACTCCTGGCCGGCGAGGACGAAGTCCACGGTCAGGACCGAGCCGGCCTCCCCCGGCGCCGCGCCGGTGTTACGCATGACGCCTTCGATGCGGGAGTCGCCGCCGAAGACGGAGACGTAGAAGGCAGCCGCGTCCTCCGCCTGGTCGTCGAACCACAGACAGGGCTTGATCTTCTGCATGGTGTCTCTCCTCCACGCGGTCCGGTGCGTCTCAGGACGCTGTGAAAGGTAGACCGCCCCCGGCCCCGGAACTCATCGGGACACACGGTGCGCACGGGTGAGCAGCAACTCCCGCTCCCGTGCGTTGCGCGTCAGCTCCGCCGCGCGTACGAAGGCCTCCCGCGCCTCCCCGTCACGCCCCAGGCGCTCCAGCAGATCGCCCCGCACGCTCGGCAGCAGGTGGTAGCCGGCCATCGCGGGCTCCCGCGCCAGGGCGTCCGTCAGGGCCAGCCCCGCGGCCGGGCCCTCGGCCATGGAGACGGCGACCGCACGGTTCAGCTCGACCACCGGTGACGGAGCGGCCTTCGCCAGGTGGCCGTACAGCGTGGCGACGGTCCGCCAGTCCGTGGCCTCGTACCGCACGGCGCGGGCGTGGCAGGCGGCGATCGCGGCCTGCAGCGTGTACGGGCCCGGGGCCGCACCTGGCGCGTACGCCCGTTCCAGAGCCGCGAAACCGCGCCTGATCAGCAGCTGGTCCCACCGGGCGCGGTTCTGCTCCTCCAGGAGGAGCGGCGTGCCGTCCGGCCCGGTCCGCGCGCGGATGCGGGAGGCCTGGAGCTCCAGGAGGGCCGCCAGCCCGTGGACCTCCGGTTCCCGGTCCATCAGCCCCGCCAGCAACCGGGCCAGCCGCAGCGCGTCCTCGCACAGCGCGGGGCGCAGCCAGTCGTCCCCGGCGGTCGCCGCGTACCCCTCGTTGAACACGAGGTAGACGACCTCCAGCACCGATCCGAGGCGGCCGTCCCGGTCGGTGCCCCGCGGCACCTCGAAGGGCACGTTCGCCCGCCCGAGGGCGCGTTTGGCGCGGACGATGCGCTGGGCGACGGTGGATTCGGCCGCCAGGAAGGCCCGGGCGATCTCGTCCGTGCTCAGGCCGCCGATCAGCCGCAGGGTGAGAGCGACGCGGGCCTCGGTGGAGAGCACCGGATGGCAGGACGTGAAGATCAGCCGGAGCACGTCGTCGTCGATGGCGTCCGGGTCGGCGGGCTCCGGAGCAGGCACGTCCTCCAGGCTCCGGCCGACCTCCGCCAGCTTGCGGGCGTACGTCTCCTTGCGGCGTACGAGGTCGATCGCGCGCCGCTTGGCCGTGGTCATGAGCCAGGCGCCGGGCCGCTCGGGGACACCGGTCTCCGGCCACTGCTCCAGGGCCGCGACCAGGGCGTCCTGGGCGATCTCCTCAGCGATGGCCACGTCCCGCACGATGCGTGCCGTGCCGGCGATGATCCTGGCCGACTCGATGCGGTACACGGCCTCGACGGCGCTGTTCGTTGCTGTCACGGGCACCCATGAGAGCAGCCGGGGGCGGGCGCGGCAAGATCCACCGCCCGCCCCGGACGCTGTCCTGCTGTCGGGCTGTCAGTTCTCCGCGATCTCACGGATCTCGGAGGTCACCGTCCAGTACGACTCGTGGACCGCGAGGAAGCGCTTGGTCCACTCCAGGATCTCGGCCTTGTCCTTGGCCTGGATGAGGGCGTAACCGCCGACGACTTCCTTGGTCTCGGTGAACGGCCCGTCGGTGACGGTGAACTCGCCGTTCGACCAGGTGACCCTGGTGCCCTGGGAGGTGGGGGTGAGACCCGCGGTGTCCAGCAGGACACCGGCCTTGGTCATCTCCTCGATGAGCGCCCCCATACGCTCCATCAGTCCCTGGCTGGGTCCCTCGGCCGGGGCGTTGTTCTCGTCGACCCGGACCATCGTCAGGTAGCGCGGCATGGTGTCTCCTCGACTCCGGAGGCGGGGGCTGTTCCCCGCCTCTCACCCATGCGTCGAACGGTAGACGCCCGGATCGACACGTCCGGAAAGATTTTCTGAATTTCTTTCTGCCGTGCTTCCGCGCCGCCCTGCCCCCGGTCCCGGATCAGCCGTTCGCCGGACCGAGCGACTCGAAACGCCACCGGTGCACGGCGCGCGTGACCATCGCCGCATCCGGCTCCGGCAGTTCCGGCAGTTCCTCGTCGTACGCCGCGTCCCACCAGGTCAGCACGAGCACCCGGTCCTGCGGGGCGCACAGCAGTTCGCTGCGCAGGGGCTCCCGGGCGAGTTCGGCCGCCCGGGCCCTGGCCCACTCCAGCAGTTCCGCGCCCCGGCCCTCGGTGGCGCGGGCCTCCCACATCAGGGCGACGGTCATGAGTAGAGGTTGTCCTTGCTGATCTCGTGCACGTGGTCGTGGTCGTGGCTGTGCGCACCCGGGACGTGGGTCTCCGTGACCGGGAGCGAGGAGTCGGCGGAGAGGTCCAGATCGGAGTGCGGGCGGTTGCGCGCCACCATCTCCGCGCCCAGGGCGGCGACCATCGCGCCGTTGTCGGTGCACAGGCCCGGCCTGGGGACCCGCAGCCGGACACCCGCCTTCTCGCACCGCTCCTCCGCGAGCGCGCGCAGCCGCGAGTTGGCCGCGACGCCGCCGCCGATCATGAGGTGGTCGACGCCCTCGTCCTTGCAGGCGCGGACGGCCTTGCGGGTGAGGACGTCGACCACGGCCTCCTGGAAGGAAGCGGCCACGTCCCGGACGGGCACCTCCTCGCCGGCCGCGCGCTTCGCCTCGATCCAGCGGGCCACGGAGGTCTTGAGCCCGGAGAACGAGAAGTCGTACGCGGGGTCCCGCGAGCCGCTGAGGCCGCGCGGGAAGGCGATCGCCTTCGGGTCGCCCTCCCTGGCCAGCCGGTCGATGACCGGGCCGCCGGGGAAGCCGAGGTCCAGCACCCGGGCGATCTTGTCGAAGGCCTCTCCGGCCGCGTCGTCGATGGTGGCGCCGAGCGGCCGTACGTCGTTGGTGATGTCCGGGGCCAGCAGCAGGGAGGAGTGCCCGCCGCTGACCAGCAGGGCCATCGTCGGCTCCGGCAGCGGTCCGTGCTCCAGCTGGTCGACGCAGATGTGCGAGGCCAGGTGGTTCACCCCGTACAGCGGCTTGCCCAGGGCGTACGCGTACGCCTTGGCGGCCGATACGCCGACCAGGAGCGCCCCGGCGAGCCCGGGGCCGGCCGTGACGGCGATGCCGTCGAGGTCACGGGCGCTGATGCCGGCGGTCTCGAGGGCGCGCTCGATGGTGGGGACCATCGACTCCAGGTGGGCGCGGGAGGCGATCTCGGGGACGACACCGCCGAACCGGGCGTGGGTGTCGACGCTCGACGCCACCGCGTCGGCGAGGAGTGTCGTCCCGCGCACGATGCCGACGCCCGTCTCGTCGCAGGAGGTCTCGATACCGAGTACGAGGGGTTCGTCAGCCATCAGTCTGTCTCTGTTCCTTGTACGGTCAGGCGCATGACGAGTGCGTCGATGTTCCCCGGCTGGTAGTAGCCCCGGCGGAAACCGATGGGCTCGAAGCCGAAGCGTTCGTAGAGCTTCTGCGCGCGGGTGTTGTCGACCCGGACCTCCAGGAGCACCGCGCCGCACTCGAAGGCGGTGGCGTACCGGAGCAGGTCGGTCAGGAGCTCGGAGCCGAGGCCGCCGCCCCAGTGGTCGCGGCTGACCGCGATCGTCTGGACGTCGGCGAGGTCGCCCGCCGAGGCGAGGCCCGCGTAACCGACGACTCTGCCGTCGGCGGGGTCCTCCGCGACGACGTAGCGGTGGGTGGCACGCGGCCCGCGGGCGCGGGCGAGCTCGGACCAGAACATGCCGGCCGACCAGGCGTCGTCCGGGAACAGCTCGTGTTCCAGCTCCAGTACGGGCTCGATGTCCCACCAGCGCATCTCACGCAGCACAGCGGTCGCGGTGGTCACTTGGGGGTGACCACCTTGTAGTTCTTCGGCACCTGGGCGTCCGGCCTGCGCAGGTAGAGCGGCGTCGGGGGCAGCAGCTGCGCCCCCGTGGCCAGCCGTTCGGCCGCGAGGGAGGCGAGCGCACCGGCGTGGACGTGCTCGGGGCCCCGGGGGTCGGGGAAGGCGGCGGGGTAGAGCAGGGCGCCGGCACCGACGACGGGCAGTCCGGCGAGCTGTTCCGCGATGTCGGCGGGCCGGTCGACGGAGGGTTCGCCCTCCCGGGTGCGGAAGTCCTCGTAGCGCGCCCAGTAGACCTCCTTGCGGCGTGCGTCGGTCGCGACGGCGAAGGGGCCTTCGAGGCCGTCCCGGCCCGCGGCGTACGCGAGCGCGTCGAGCGTGCACAGCCCGTGCACCGGTACGGAGAGGGCGGACCCGAAGGTCGCCGCGGTGACGAGGCCGACGCGCAGCCCCGTGTACGGGCCGGGGCCGACCCCGACGGCGACGTCGGTCACGGCGTCGAGTTTCACGCCCGCCTCCGCGAGGACCCGGTCGACGGCGGGCAGCAGCAGCTCCCCGTGCCTGCGGGCGTCGACCTGACCGGTCTCGGCGACGACGGAGGTGCCGTCGTGGAGGGCGACGGTGACGGCGGGGGTGGCGGTATCCATGGCGAGCAGCAGCACACGAACAGCCTACGGCTCCGCCGACTGGGCCATCGCAGCCTGTGCAGCGTCCCGGCCCGCCCTCCCGCTGCTGGTACCGTCGCCCGGGTACACGCGTGTACGACGTAAATGCTTGTACGACATGCGACGGACGGCATCCGAAAGGGGAGCTCACGGTGGCAAGGGGCAGCTCGGGAATCGTGGCCGGGCTCACTGCCGCGGCGGTGGCCGCGGTCTGTTTCCTCGCCTACCAGGCATCCGCGAACGCGCCCGACTCGGTCGCCGTCCCCTCCGCCGAGGCGTCACGCTCGGCCGCCCTGCCCTCCGAGAAGCCGAAGCCCGCGAAGGATCCTCTCGCGGTGCCCGCGGACTCCGACACGGGTGCCCGTGTCGTGTACTCGCTGAAGGACCGGCGGGTATGGATCGTGGACGACAAGGAGAAGGCGCTCCGGACGTTCTCCGTCATGCCGAGCGCCGTGAGCCCTCTGCCCGGGGTCTACCAGGTGACCTCGCGCTCCGGCACCATCAAGGGCTCGGACGGGGTCCTGATCGAGCACGTGGTGCGCTTCGCGAACGTCGACGACGTGTCCGTGGGCTTCAGCGCCGCGCAGGACGGCTCGATGCGCAGCCCCGACCCCACGATGAAGACCGGCGGGGTGCGCATGAAGCGGGCCGACGGCAACGCGCTGTGGACCTTCGCGACGGTCGGCGTCAAGGTCGTCGTCGTCCCGTGACGCGCTTCGCCACACGGTTCACGTACCCGCGCACCGTCCCGCGCCGGCCGCTCCGCTAGGCGGCGTCGCGCCCCGCCGCGGGCCGGGCCACCGGCTCGTCGCCGTCCTCGTCCGCCTGATCGTCGCGCGGCGGCGTGGAGACCGCCGTCGCCGCCGCACAGGAGGCGAGCAGGTCCTTCATCGACACGGCGGACACCGGTGGCGGCTCCACCTGCGACGACTGCGGCTGCACTTCACGCTCGGGTGCCGGCATGCTGCCTCCTCGGGCTTCGTCGAGGGACGTGGTTAGGTAGACCTAACCAATCCCTCCACCCATGTGACCACGACGGGCCTCCCCTGCGCAACATTTTACCGACGAGCTGTCGGAAAGCGCCGGGACGTCCGGAGGAGCCGTCGTCGGCCCGGGACCGGCGGGCGGGCTCTCAGCGTGCGGCCAGCTCCTCGCGCAGCCCGGCCCAGCGGGCCCCGATCCCCACCAGCGTCACCGTGCGGCGCTCGTCGTCGGTGTCCCCGACGGCGCGGTCGATCACCACCTGCAACCGGTCGTCCGAGAGCTCCTCGACCTTGCCGTCGCCCCATTCCACGACGATCACCGAGTCAGGGAGCGAGACGTCGAGATCCAGGTCCTCCATCTCGTCGAGTCCGCCGCCCAGGCGGTACGCGTCGACGTGGACCAGGGCGGGCCCCTCGCCCAGCGACGGGTGGACCCGGGCGATCACGAAGGTCGGCGACGTCACGGCACCGCGGACCCCGAGTCCCTCACCGAGACCGCGGGTCAGCGTGGTCTTGCCCGCGCCGAGCTCGCCGGTGAGCATCACCAGGTCGCCCGGGGCCAGCACACCGGAGATCCGGCGCCCGAGCTCCTTCATCTGTTCGGGGGACTCGACGGCCACGTCCACGGTGACGATGCCCGGTGCGGCGGTGCCGGTCACCGGGCCGTTGTGCGCTGCTTCCATGCCGACCAACGTTAGAGGATCGGCGCGCCCCGGCCGGAACGGCTCCGATCCGTACGAGCAGATCAGCGAGCCTCGGCCGGAACGGCTCCGATCCGTACGAGCAGATCGGCGAGCCGGTCCGTGACCGTCTCCGGGTGCTCCAGCATCACCAGGTGACCGGCGTCCGGCACGATGACAAGCTCCGCGTCCGGGAGCACGTCCGCGATGGCCTCGCTGTGCGAGCTCGGGGTCACCAGGTCCTTGTCGCCGGCCAGGATCAGCACCGGCAGGTCCCGGAACGCGGGCAGCGCGGCGCTCTTGTCGTGCTCCGTGAACGCCGGATAGAACTCGGCGACCACGTCGATCGGGGTCGATTCGATGAGCCGCTCGGCGAACCGCGCGACCGCCGGGTCCACGTCCCGCGACCCGAACGAGTACCGCTTGATCAGCCCCGCGAACAGGTCCGCCGTCGCCCTCCGGCCCCGCTCCACGAGCTCCGTCTGCGATCCGAGCGCCTTCAGCACACCGGGCAGCACCCGGCGCACCGCGTTCACGCCCGCCACCGGCAGCCCGAAGTTCACCTCGCCGAGCTTGCCGCTCGACGTACCCACGAACGCCACCGCGGCCACCCGGTCCCGGATCAGCTCCGGGAAGAGGTCGGCGAGCGCCATCATCGTCATGCCGCCCATCGAGTGCCCGACCAGCACCAGCGGGCCCTCGGGGGCCGCCGCCGCGATGACCGCCTCCAGGTCACGGCCGAGCTGGTCGATCCCGAGCGGCACGCCCTGGGCCTGTGCCCGGCCGCGCTCGGAGCGGCCGTGGCTGCGCTGGTCCCAGTGGACCGTGCGGACCAGGCCGCGCAGCGCCGCCCGCTGGAAGTGCCAGGAGTCCTGGCCGAGGCAGTAGCCGTGGCTGAACACGACGGTGACGGGCGCGGGGTCCTTGCGGCCGAAGAGCCTGCGCCTGCGCGATCCGGAGCCCGCGGGGACGGCCACCCCCGCGCCCGCGGGACTCGTGCCGCCGTCCGGCTCGACCTCGTCGACCTCGTAGTACAGCTCGGTGCCGTCGTCGGCGATCGCCCGGCCCGGCAGTCCGCGCAGGGAGCCGTACGGCCCGGAGGCGTCCAGTGCGAGGCGGGCCTTCTTGCGCATGCCACGGCCGACCGTGAGCCGCTCCACGGCGACGCCGGCCGCGGCGCCCGCCGCGATGACCCCTATCGCCGCCCCGGCGATGCCCGCCCGGCGCCAGCCGGCCGCCGCGACGGCCGCCGTCGCCACCACGTCCTCCGCGCTGGTCTCGCTCACCGTGCCGTGCTCCTTCGTCGTCGTAGGTTGTCGCCGTCGCCCCCGCCGGGCCCCGGTCCGGCGGGGCCCGGTCCGGTCGTCAGCCGCGCCCGGGTTCCGCGTCGGTGTAGACGCGCGGGACGCGTCCGCCGATGCGTGTGACGATCTCGTACGCGATGGTGTCCGCCGCCACCGCCCAGTCCTCCGCGCTCGGTTCGCCCCGGTCGCCCGGACCGAACAGCACCGCCTCGGCGCCCGCCGCGAGGGAGGCGCCGTCGAGGTCGACCACGAACTGGTCCATCGCGACGCGCCCCGCGATCGTGCGGACGGCGCCGCCGACCAGCACGGGACCTCGGCCCGAGGCGTGGCGCGGGATGCCGTCCGCGTAGCCCACCGGCACCAGGGCGAGGGTCGTCTCGGCGGTGGTCGTGTAGTGGTGCCCGTAGCTGATGCCGTGGCCCTGGGGCACCTGCTTGACGAGCGCGACGGAGGCCGCGAGCGTCATGACGGGACGCAGCCCGAAGTCGGCCGGGGTGCCCAGCTCCGGGCTGGGCGAGATGCCGTACATGGCGATCCCGGTGCGTACGAGGTCGAAGTGCGACTCGGGCACGGTGAGCGTCGCCGGGGAGTTGGCGATGTGCCGCACCTCGGGCCGGACGCCCTCCTTCTCGGCGTACGCCACCATGTCGCGGAACACGTCCAGCTGGGCGGCGATCGACGGGTGTCCCGGCTCGTCGGCGCAGGCGAAGTGGGACCAGAGGCCGGTGATCCTCAGAGTGCCCGCCTCCTCGGCCGCCCGGGCGGCCGAGACGAGCTCCGGCCAGTCGGCCGGCTGGCAGCCGTTGCGTCCGAGTCCCGTGTCGGCCTTGAGCTGGACCCGGGCCGGGACTCCCGCACCGGTGGCCGCGGCGACGACCTCGTCCAGGGCCCACATCCCGCTCACCGAGACATCGATGTCCGCCTCGACGGCCTCGCGCCAGGGGCCGCCGGGCGTCCACAGCCAGCACATCACCCGGCCGCCGAGCCCCGCCGCCCGCAGGGCGAGCGCCTCCTGCGGGGTGGCGGTTCCCAGCCAGGTCGCGCCGGCCTCCAGTGCGGCTCTGGCGCAGGGCACCGCCCCGTGTCCGTACGCGTCGGACTTCACCACGGCCATGAGCTGTGCGCCGGACGCCCGCGCGCGCAGCGTGCGCACGTTGGCGCGCAGTGCGGCGAGGTCGATCTCGGCACGGGCTCTCAGGGTCGCTGTCTCGTTCATCGCGCCCAGTCTCTCAGAGCCGTACGCCTGTGCCCTCGACCTCCTGTGCCCGGTGAGGCGGTCACCGGTGGCCGAGGGCGTGCTCCAGGTGGTCGACGAGGACCGGGACGTGGCTGGCCGGGACGTCCTTCACCGCCGTGACGAGGGTGACCGGACCGCCCTCGCGCACCAGGGCGAGCAGCGCCTCGACGGCCTCGGTGTGCGCGGGGTCGCCCAGCTCGGTGCGGTAGCGGTCCACGAAGTCGTCGTACCGGCCGGCGGACCGGTCCTCGTGGTACCAGGTGCGGAGCTCCTTCGACGGGGTCACGTCCTTGGCCCACACGTCGACCGCCGCGTGCTCCTTGGAGACACCGCGCGGCCAGAGCCGGTCGACGAGCACCCGGGTGCCGTCGTCCTCCTCCGGCGGGTCGTACACCCTGCGCACCCGGATGTCGCTGCCGCTGCCCACACCGGTCACCTCCGTCCCGTGCTTCCAGCCTGGATCAGGCCCGCACGTCCCGCCACGCGGCCGGGATCGCGTCCGCGACGTCCTGGGCGGCGACCGGCGCGCCGTCCGAGGCCCGGCGTGCCGCGAGCCCGTGCAGATAGGCGCCCACGGACGCGGCGTCACGCGGGGCGAGACCCGCCGCCAGCAGCGATCCGGTCAGCCCTGAGAGCACGTCGCCGCTGCCCGCCGTGGCCAGCCAGGACGTGCCGGTCGGGTTGACCCTCACGGGGGCGTCCCCGTCGCCCGCGACCAGGGTGGTGGAGCCCTTGAGCAGCACCGTGGCGCGGTAGCGCGCGGCCAGCTCCCGTACGGCGGCGAGCCGCCCGGCCTCGACCTCCTCGCGTCCCACTCCGAGCAGCGCGGCGGCCTCACCGGCGTGCGGGGTGAGCACGGTGGGGGCGGTGCGCGCGCGGACGGTGGCGGCGTCCATCAGCCGCAGCCCGTCGGCGTCGACCAGCACCGGCACGTCGGCGGCCAGCACATCGGCCACCGCCGACTCGGACGCCGAGGAGTCGCCGAGTCCGGGTCCGGCTACCCAGGCCTGCACCCGGCCGGCCCGCGACGGGGGCCCCGGGTGCACCAGGGTCTCCGGGAAGCGGGCGATCACGGCGTCGGCGCCGGGCCCGGAGTAGCGCACGGCTCCCGCGCCACCGCGCAGCGCCCCCGCGACGGCCAGGACGGCGGCCCCGGGATAGCGCTCCGAGCCGGCCGCCACCCCGACGACACCGCGGCGGTACTTGTCGCTCTCCGCGCCGGGCACGGGCAGCAGGGCGGCCACGTCGGCGTACTGGAGGGCCTCCAGGTCGGGCCGGGCGGGCAGTTCGCCGGCCAGGCCGATGTCGACGAGCAGCAGCGCGCCCGCGTGCTCGGCGGCCGGGTCGACGAGCAGCCCCGGCTTGTACGCGCCGAAGGTGACCGTCGCGTCCGCGCGGACGGCCGTTCCCAGCACCTGCCCGGTGTCCGCCTCCACCCCGCTGGGCAGATCCACGGCGAGCACAGGCGCACGGCCCGCGGTGACCACGCGCACCAGCTCCGCCGCTTCCGGGCGCAGACCGCCGCGGCCCCCGATCCCCGTGATGCCGTCGACGACGAGGTCGACGGGGCCGAACGCGCCGAGGTCCGGGCCGTCCAGGAGCTGTCCACCGGCCGCGAGCAGGGCGGCCAGCCCGGCCTTGTGCGCCTTGCCCGGCGAGGTCAGCAGGGCGCGCACCCCGGCCCCGCGCCGGGCCAGCCGGGCACCGGCGTACAGCGTGTCCCCGCCGTTGTCCCCGCTGCCGGCCAGCAGCAGCACCCGCGATCCGTACACCCGTCCGTTGCGCCGGAGGAGGTCACCGCAGGCCACGGCCAGTCCGGCGGCGGCGCGCCGCATCAGCGCCCCCTCCGGCAGCCGTGCCATCAGCGCCTGTTCGGCGGCCCGTACGGTCTCGACGCTGTAGGCATGTCGCATACGCTCAACCCTCCGCGATCACGACGGCCGACGCCACCCCCGCATCGTGACTGAGCGACACGTGCCAGCTGCGTACGCCGAGCTCGGCCGCCCGTGCCGCGACGGTGCCGCGGACCTCCAGGCGCGGCCGCCCGCTGTCCTCGACGCAGACCTCGGCGTCCGTCCAGAGCAGTCCGCCCGGCGCTCCGAGCGCCTTGGCCAGCGCCTCCTTGGCGGCGAAGCGGGCCGCCAGCGAGGCGATGCCCCGCCGTTCCCCGCCGGGGAGCAGCAACTCCCGCTCCAGGAAGAGCCGCTCGGCGAGCTGGGGCGTCCGCCCCAGCGCCGCGCCGAAGCGTTCGATCTCCGCCACATCGATCCCGACCCCAATGATCACGCCATCACTCACTCATTCGACCGTCACGGACTTCGCCAGATTGCGCGGCTGGTCCACCTCGTTGCCCCGGGCGGTCGCCAGCTCGCAGGCGAACACCTGCAACGGAACCGTGGCGACCAGTGGCTGGAGAAGCGTAGGCGTAGCAGGGATCCGGATGAGGTGGTCGGCGTACGGCACGACCTCCTCGTCGCCCTCCTCCGCGATGACGACGGTGCGGGCGCCGCGGGCCCTGATCTCCTGGATGTTGGACACGATCTTGTCGTGCAGCACCGAACGGCCGCGTGGCGAGGGCACGATGACGACGACCGGCAGCCCTTCGTCGATGAGCGCGATCGGCCCGTGCTTGAGCTCTCCGGCGGCGAAGCCCTCGGCGTGCATGTAGGCGAGCTCCTTGAGCTTCAACGCGCCTTCCAGGGCGACCGGGTAGCCCACGTGCCGGCCCACGAAGAGCACGGTGCCGTGGGAGGCGAGCGAGCGGGCCAGCTCGCGTACGGGCTCCATGGTGGCCAGCACCCGGTCGACGGCGCCGGACATCTCGGAGAGCTGGCGGACGACGGTGCGGATCTCGTCGCCCCACTTGGTGCCGCGCACCTGGCCGAGGTACAGCGCGACGAGGTAGCAGGCGACCAGTTGCGTCAGGAAGGCCTTGGTGGACGCGACGGCGACCTCCGGTCCGGCGTGCGTGTAGAGGACGGCGTCGGACTCCCTCGGGATCGTCGAGCCGTTCGTGTTGCAGATGGCGAGGACCTTCGCGCCCTGCTCGCGGGCGTGCCGGACCGCCATCAGGGTGTCCATGGTCTCGCCGGACTGCGAGATGGCGACGACGAGGGTGCGCTGGTCCAGGATCGGGTCCCGGTAGCGGAACTCGCTGGCCAGCTCCGTCTCGCAGGGCAGCCTGGTCCAGTGCTCGATGGCGTACTTGGCGATCATCCCGGCGTGGAAGGCGGTCCCGCAGGCGACGACGACGACCTTGTCCACCTCCCGCAGCACGCTCGGCGCGATGCGCACCTCGTCGAGGTGGAGCGCGCCGGAGCCGTCGATCCGGCCGAGGAGGGTGTCCGCGACGGCCTTGGGCTGGTCGGCGATCTCCTTGAGCATGAAGGAGGCGTAACCGCCCTTCTCGGCGGCCGACGCGTCCCAGTCGACGTGGTACTCGCGCACGTCGGCGGGGCGGCCGTCGAACCCGGTGACCGTCACCCCGTCCCGGCGCAGCTCGACGACCTGGTCCTGGCCCAGCTCGATCGCGGACCGGGTGTGCGCGATGAACGCGGCGACGTCGGAGGCGAGGAACACCTCCCCCTCGCCGACGCCGACCACGAGCGGCGAGTTCCGCCTGGCACCGACCACGGCGTCGGGTTCGTCCGCGTGCACGGCCACCAGGGTGAAGGCACCCTCAAGCCGCCGGCACACCTGCCGCATGGCCTCCGCCAGGTCACCGCCCGACGAGTAGGCCTCGGCCAGCAGATGGGCGACCACCTCGGTGTCGGTCTCCGAGGCGAGGTCATGTCCCCGCCCGGCCAGTTCCTCGCGCAGGGCGGCGAAGTTCTCGATGATCCCGTTGTGCACGACGGCGACCCGGCCCGCGTTGTCGAGGTGCGGGTGGGCGTTGGCATCGGTGGGCCCGCCGTGCGTGGCCCAACGGGTGTGCCCGATACCGGTGTTCCCGGCCGGGAGAGGCCGGTCCTTGAGTTCCTTCTCCAGATTGACGAGCTTCCCGGCCTTCTTCGCCGCGGCCAGCCCGCCGTCCGCGAGGACGGCGACCCCCGCGGAGTCGTACCCCCTGTACTCCAGCCGCTTCAGCCCCGCGACCACGACATCCTGCGCCGACTGCGTCCCGACGTAACCCACGATTCCGCACATATCGCCACCATAAGGCCGGTTCCCCCGGCCGGGGTGTCGCCGGGGTGTCCGCTGTTGCGCCAAAGGTGTCCCGGCCGGACCGCCGGAGGCGCCGTGCGCCGGCCGGACCGCCTTCGCGGAGACCGGCGTGTTCCCGGCCGGACGGTTCTACGCTCTCGGTCCATGACGACTTCCGAGTGCTACACGTGCGCCATGGAAGCGGAGTTCGACACGCTTCCGCCGCGCGAGCGCGTCGCCCACGACCGGCTCTGGCGGGTGGCCCACGCGACCGGGACCTCCCTGCCGGGCTGGCTGGTGCTGCTGCCCCGGCGCCACCTGACCGCCGTGCACGACCTCACGGACGAGGAGGCGGCCGGCCTGGGGACCTGGCAGGTCAGGCTCTCCAGGGCGCTGCGTGCGGTGACGGGCTGCGACAAGACGTACGTCGTCCAGTTCGCCGAGGCCGAGGGCTTTGCCCATGTGCACTTCCACATCGTGCCCCGCGACGGCGATCTGCCGCCGCAGTACCGGGGACCGGGCGTCTTCGGGCTGCTGCGGCCTCCGGAGGGCCGGCGGGTGACGGCCGGGCAGGCGGACGGCGTGGCCCGCGCGCTCCAGGCGGAGCTCGGCGGCGCGTAGGGCCTTCGAACGGCCCCCGGGCGGCGCGGTGCCGCGCGAGGGCCTTTCGAAGGGCCCCGTGCGGCGCGGTGCCGACGCCCTGCCGACCGCGCGCGGGGCGCCGTCGGCAGGGGTGGTTCAGCGCACGTCGACGAAGTCACCGGCCGCGGTGGCCGTCCCCGAGGTGGACGAGCCGCCGAAGGTCCAGCGCCAGTAGCCGTCGGCGGACGCCTTGACGGTGGTCTTCAGGGCGCCCGTGCTGGACGTCGTGGCGGTCTTGACCGTGGAGTAGACGGAGCTGCCGGCCTTGCGGAACTGCAGGCTGACCGTCTTCCCCGCGTAACCGGTGTACGTGTGCTTCACCCAGTCGGCCCGCTTGAGGCTGCCGGTCACGGTGATCGTCCCGCCCTTGGTCACCGGCTCGGGCGAGGCGTTGACCGTGGCCTTCGCCCAGCGCTTGACCTTCACGCCGCCGGAGGCGGTGACGGCCTGCTCCGCCTCGAGCCCGCCGCTGGGCTTCCAGAGCTGCGTCAGGACGCCGATGTTCCAGGTGGTGGCGTCATTGTTCGAGTCGAGGTCGTAGCGCGGGTCGATGTACAGGCTGCCCTCGCAGTCCGCGATCCGGGGAGTCGTCGGGTAGCAGGTGTAGATGCCGGTGCGGAGCCCGCCGCTGTCGAGCCCCTTGGCCACGGTGGTGCCGTGGTAGAGGAACGGGCGCGCGGACCACGCGGACCAGTCGGCCGTGCTGTAGCCGACGGGAAGGGTGACCCGGAAGGTGAGGGACGGCTCCTTCACGTCCGAGGTGCCCACGATGACGGACTTCCCCCCGTTGACGACGACCTCGGAAACCGTGATTCCCGTGCCGGCGGCCTGCGCGGCGGGAGCCGTGAGGGTGGAGAGAGCGACGGCCGCCCCCGCGAATGCGGCGACGGCGCCGGTTCTGCCAGTTTTCATGCGCACCTCGATGCTGCGTACGTACGGATACGGGAGACGCCGCCCGGGACGATCATGTCCGGACGGCGGGGCGGCAGGCTACCAGCGCAAGCGCCGGGCCCCTCGACCGGGCCTTCGGCGTCGGCCACGTGACCGACCCCACCCCCCACTCCGTCCGAACTCCCGCGACAATGAGTACGTGATCACTTCGCCCGCACGGAGCCCGCGCCGCACCGAGCACGCGCCGACGCCCTACGTCGACCTGACCCGGGCCGAGTGGAGCGCTCTGCGTGACAAGACCCCGCTGCCGCTGAGTGCCGAGGAGGTCGAGAAGCTGCGAGGGCTGGGCGACGTCATCGACCTCGACGAGGTGCGGGACGTCTATCTGCCGCTGTCCCGGCTGCTCAACCTCTACGTCCAGGCCACCTCGGGCCTGCGCGGCGCCCTGAACACCTTCCTGGGCGACGCCGGCAACGGGCACGGGGAGCAGCGGGGCACCCCGTTCGTCATAGGGGTCGCGGGCAGCGTCGCCGTCGGCAAGTCCACCACCGCCCGCATCCTTCAGGCGCTGCTGGCGCGCTGGCCGGAGCACCCCCGGGTGGAGCTGGTCACGACCGACGGGTTCCTGCTGCCGATGAAGGAGCTCGAATCGCGCGGACTGATGTCGCGCAAGGGCTTTCCCGAGTCGTACGACCGGCGGGCGCTGACCCGCTTCGTCGCCGACATCAAGGCGGGCAAGGACGAGGTGACGGCGCCCGTCTACTCGCACCTGATCTACGACATCGTGCCCGGCGAGCGGCTCACCGTGCGCCGCCCGGACATCCTGATCGTCGAAGGGCTGAACGTGCTCCAGCCCGCGCTGCCCGGCAAGGACGGCCGGACCCGGGTCGGTCTCGCCGACTACTTCGACTTCAGCGTGTACGTCGACGCGCGCGCCGAGGACATCGAGAAGTGGTACCTGCACCGCTTCCGCCGGCTGCGCGAGACCGCGTTCCAGAACCCGTTCTCGTACTTCCGCAAGTACACCCAGGTCTCCGAGGAGGAGGCCCTGGACTACGCGCGCACGATGTGGCGGACCATCAACAAGCCCAATCTGCTGGAGAACGTGGCGCCGACGCGCGGCCGTGCCACCCTGGTCCTGCGCAAGGGGCCGGACCACAAGGTCCAGCGTCTGTCGCTGCGCAAGCTCTGACTCCGGAAAGGGTGCACCGTGCTGCATCTGCGCCTCATCGTGCCCGCCGACCGCACCGACGAGGTGCTCGGGCTGATCGAGCGGACCGTCGGCACCACCCATGTCGCGGTGCTCGCGGGTGCCGCGCGGAGCCCCGCCGGCGACGTGGTCATGTGCGATGTGGCACGGGAAGCGGGCGATGAACTGATCGGCGCCCTGAGGGACTTGGGCATCGACAGCGTCGGCTCGATCACCGTGGAGAACATAGACCTCACCCTCTCCGAGCACGCGGCAGAGGCGGAGAAGGCCGCGCCGGGAGAGGGCGCCGACGCGGTGCTCTGGGAAGAGCTGAGCGAGGTGACCCACGAGGAGTCGACGTTCAGCGCCACCTACGTGGCCTTCCTGGCCCTCGCGACGATGCTCGCGGCCTGCGGGGTGATGCTGGACAACGCGGTGCTGATCGTGGGCGCGATGGCGGTGGGCCCGGAGTTCGGCCCGCTGGCCGGGATCTCGACGGCGCTCGTGCAGCGGGCGCCACGGCTGGTGGCACGGTCGCTGTGGGCCCTGATCGGCGGCTTCGCCGTGGCGATGGTGCTGACAGCCGGATTCTCCTGGCTGATGGACGCGTTGGGGCTCTTCGACGCGGACATGGTCACGGCCGAAAGGCCCAACACCGGCTTCATCTGGCACCCGGACTGGATGTCCTTCGTGGTGGCGGTCCTGGCGGGCATCGCGGGGACGCTCTCGCTGACCTCGGCGAAGTCCGGGGCGCTGATCGGCGTGGCGATCTCGGTGACCACGGTGCCGGCCGCCGCCAACGCGGCGGTCGCGTTCAGCTACCAGGACCTCCAGCAGACGTGGGGGTCCTCGGCGCAGCTGCTGGCCAACCTGGGCGGCATCGTGCTGGCGGGCACCTGCACGCTGCTGGTGCAGAGGGCGCTGTGGGCTGCACAACGCCGGAAGGACCCGGCCGTCCGGCCGGGTCCTTCCGTGCGCTGAGGGGTGCGTCAGCCGAGGGCGGACTTCACGACGTCGGCCAGCTGACCGGCCACCGCGCGCGCCTGCTCGATGTCCGCGGCCTCGACCATGACCCGTACGAGCGGCTCGGTGCCCGACTTGCGCAGCAGCACGCGTCCGGTGGCTCCCAGCTCGCGCTCCGCCTCGGCCACCGCGGCGGCCAGCTCGGGCGAGGTGTCCACGCGGGACTTGTCGACGTCCGGCACGTTGACGAGGACCTGCGGGAGGCGCTGCATCACGCCGGCGAGGTCGGCGAGCGTCCGGCCGGTCGCGGCGACGCGCGCCGCGAGCATCAGCCCGGTGAGCGTGCCGTCACCCGTGGTGGCGTGGTCCAGGACGATGACGTGGCCGGACTGCTCGCCGCCCAGCGCGAAGCCCTCGGCCTTCATCGACTCCAGGACGTAGCGGTCGCCCACGGCGGTCTGGACGAGCTGGATGCCCTCCCGCTCCATCGCCGTCTTGAAGCCGAGGTTCGACATGACCGTGCCGACGACGGTGTTCTTGCGCAGCTGGCCGGCCTCGCGCATGGCGAGGGCGAGCACGGCCAGGATCTGGTCCCCGTCGACCTCCTCGCCGCTCGCGTCCACCGCCAGGCAGCGGTCCGCGTCACCGTCGTGCGCGATGCCGAGGTCGGCGCCGTGCTCCACGACGGCCGCCCGCAGCAGGTCCATGTGGGTCGAGCCACAGCCGTCGTTGATGTTGAGGCCGTCCGGCTCGGCACCGATGGTGACGACCTCCGCCCCCGCCCGGGCGAAAGCCTCGGGCGAGACACGGGCGGCGGCACCGTGGGCCTCGTCGAGGACGACCTTGAGACCGTCGAGCCGGTTCGGGAGGACGCCGATGAGGTGCGCGACGTAGCGGTCGAAGCCCTCGGCGTAGTCCGTGACCCGGCCCACTCCGGCGCCGGTGGGGCGGGCCCAGGGCTCGCCGGTGCGGTGCTGCTCGTAGACCGTCTCGATGCGGTCCTCCAGCTCGTCGGCGAGCTTGTGGCCGCCGCGGGCGAAGAACTTGATGCCGTTGTCCGGCATGGCGTTGTGGCTGGCCGAGAGCATGACACCGATGTCGGCACCGAGCGCCCCGGTGAGGTACGCCACGGCCGGGGTCGGCAGCACGCCGACGCGCAGGACGTCCACCCCGGCGCTGGCCAGACCGGCCACGACGGCGGCCTCCAGGAACTCTCCGGAGGCGCGGGGGTCGCGGCCCACCACGGCGGTCGGCCGGTGCCCCTCGAAGGTGCCCGCCTCGGCGAGTACGTGCGCCGCCGCGACCGAGAGCCCGAGCGCGAGCTCAGCTGTCAGGTCCGCGTTGGCAACACCACGCACGCCGTCCGTGCCGAAGAGTCGTCCCACTGGTGTCCTCCGAAAGTGCTCCGAAACCGCAAAACCAAAGTAATCAAAACAGGGCAAAGCAAGGCAAGGCGCAGCAAAGAGGCGCGGCGATGCCGTCAGCCCTATAAGCATGCAAACGTCTTAAGCCGTTATACGCCCGGAGGGGCTGATAAACGAACGCCCCAGCAGCACGGGGTGTGCCGCCGGGGCGAACGTGTAATGCAAACGAGCAGGCGATTTAGCGCTTGCTGTACTGCGGGGCCTTACGGGCCTTCTTGAGACCGGCCTTCTTGCGCTCGACCGCACGGTCGTCGCGGGAGAGGAAGCCGGCCTTCTTCAGCGTGGCGCGGTTGTTGTCCACGTCGGCCTCGTTCAGCGCGCGGGCCACGCCGAGGCGCAGGGCACCGGCCTGACCGGAGACGCCGCCACCCGAGATGCGGGCGATGACGTCGTAACGGCCGTCGAGCTCGAGCACCTTGAAGGGCTCGTTGACTTCCTGCTGGTGCACCTTGTTGGGGAAGTAGTCCTCAAGGGTGCGACCGTTGATCTTCCACTTGCCGGTGCCCGGAACGATCCGGACGCGGGCGATGGCGTTCTTGCGACGGCCAAGGCCGGCGGCGGGCTGCGGGTCGCCGAAGCGGCCGGCGAGCGACTCGGAGGTGTACTCACCCTCGACGGGGACCTCCGACTCGAAGGTGGTCACCTCGGCGAAGGTCTCTTCGCCCTCGGTGCCCTCGACGGGCGTCTCTGCAGTGGTCTCGGCCACGATTCTCCTCAGATCTTTCTTTGACGTCTTAGGGGGGAGGCCGGAACTACTGCGCGACCTGGGTGATCTCGAACGGGACCGGCTGCTGCGCAGCGTGCGGGTGCTGGTCGCCCGCGTAGACCTTGAGCTTCGAGATCATCTGACGACCCAGGGTGTTCTTGGGGATCATGCCCTTGATGGCCTTCTCGATGGCCTTCTCGGGGTTCTTCGCGAGGAGCTCGTCGTAACGCACCGAACGGAGACCGCCCGGGAAGCCCGAGTGGCGGTACGCCATCTTCTGGGTCTTCTTGTTGCCGGAGAGGTGGACCTTCTCGGCGTTGATGATGATGACGAAGTCGCCCATGTCCATGTGGGGGGCGTAGATCGCCTTGTGCTTGCCTCGGAGGAGGTTCGCGGCCGTGGTGGCCAGACGGCCGAGGACGATGTCCTCAGCGTCGATGATGTGCCACTGGCGAGTGACATCGCCGGGCTTGGGGCTGTACGTACGCACTTCGTAGCCTTCGCTTCTTCAGTGGATGAGGTCCAGAAAGATGGCACCCCTGAAGCGATCATGCAGCTGGGGCTCACACTGCCGGGGACACTGCCCGTATGCGAGCCACTGGTAACTGCTCCAGAGAACCTGCGTAAGGGCTTCTCGCGTGAGAACGACGAAGCCGATACGTATAACAACCCCCGACAGTACCCGCCCCGCCCGGGACGGGTCAAAACGCTCCGGCCTACCGCGCCCGCTCGACCCTGCGCTCGTCCCAGACCGGCTCCGTGGACTCCCGGACCACCCCGTCCGAGCCGAAGACCAGGTACCGGTCGAAGGACTTCGCGAACCAGCGGTCGTGGGTGACGGCCATGACCGTCCCGTCGTACACCTCCAGCCCGTCCTGGAGCGCCTCGGCCGACTCCAGGTCCAGGTTGTCCGTGGGCTCGTCCAGCAGCAGGGCTGTCGTGCCGGCCAGCTCCAGGAGCAGGATCTGGAACCGCGCCTGCTGCCCGCCGGAGAGCCTCTCGAAGGCCTGGTCGCCCTGGCGCTCCAGCTCGTAGCGCCGCAGCACCGACATCGCGCCGCCGCGGTCCTTGGAGTGCTCCTGCCACAGGATCTCCACGAGCGTCCGGCCCAGGAGTTCCGGGTGGGCGTGCGTCTGGGCGAAGTGCCCGGGGACGACCCGCGCGCCGAGCTTCCACTGACCGGTGTGCGCCACCGGCTCCCCCGCCAGCAGCCGCAGGAAGTGTGACTTTCCCGACCCGTTGGAGCCGAGCACCGCGACCCGCTCGCCGTAGTAGATCTCCAGGTCGAACGGTTTCATCAACCCGGTCAGTTCCAGGCCGGTGCAGGTCACGGCACGCACCCCGGTCCGCCCACCGCGCAGCCGCATCCTGATCTCCTGCTCGCGGGGCGGCTCGGGCGGCGGGCCCGCGTCCTCGAACTTCTTGAAGCGGGTCTGCATCGCGTGGTAGCGGTTCGCCATGTCCGGGCTGTTCGCCGCCTGCTGCCGCATCCGCAGGACCAGCGCCTTCAGCCGGGCGTGCTCCTCCTCCCACCGCCGCAGGAGCTCCTCGAAGCGCGCGAAGCGCTCCTTGCGGGCCTGGTGGTACGTCCCGAACCCCCCGCCGTGCACCCAGACGTCCGAACCGGCCGGGCTGGGCTCCACGCTCACGATCTTCTCGGCGGCCCGCGAGAGCAGCTCCCGGTCGTGGGAGACGAAGAGCACCGTCTTGCGGGTCTCCTTGAGCTTCTCCTCCAGCCACCGCTTGCCGGGGACGTCCAGGTAGTTGTCCGGCTCGTCCAGGAGCAGCACCTCGTCCGGGCCCCGGAGCAGCGCCTCCAGGACCAGCCGCTTCTGCTCGCCCCCGCTCAGGGTGCGCACCTCACGCCACTGCGCCTTCTCGTACGGGACACCGAGCGCGGCCGTGGTGCACATGTCCCACACCGTCTCGGCCTCGTAACCCCGCACCTCCGCCCAGTCGCTCAGCGCCTGCGCGTACGCCATCTGCGCCGCCTCGTCGTCGACGGTGAGGATGCGCTCCTCGGCCGCGTCGACGGCCCGGGCCGCCTCCCGGATGCGCGGCTGGGCCACGGAGACCAGCAGGTCACGCACCGTGCGCTCGTCCCGTACGGAGCCGACGAACTGGCCCATCACCCCGAGCCCGCCGCTCACCGAGACCGAGCCGCCGTGCGGCTGGAGCTCCCCGGACAGCAGCTTCAGCAGCGTGGTCTTCCCCGCTCCGTTCGCCCCGACGAGGGCGACGACCGCGCCGTCCGCCACCCGGAACGACGCGTCGTTGAGCAGCACCCGCCCGTCCGGCAGGTAGTACTCCAGGTGGCCCGCTTCAAGATGTCCCATGACAGCATTGTCACGGCCCGCGAACCCCTGGCCCAACCGGTTTCCCGAGGCTCTAGGATTCGCCGCATGAGCTTTGGGCAAGGGGGGCCCTCCTGGGGGCCGGGAGAGAGCCGGACTCCGGACTGGGCGGCGCTGGCCGAGGCGTCCGCGGCACGCAACAGGCGTAAGAAGTGGCTGCTGATCGGCACAGGCGCCCTGGCCACCGCCGCCGTCGCCGCGATCGTCGCCACAGCCGTCATCACGACCAACGGCGGCGGCACCTCGGGGTCGGACAGGAACGCCGGTGACCTGCCCTCCCCCGCCGACCTGCCCTCGGAGAGCTCCGCGCCCCAGCCGTCCTTCTCCTCGGTGGCGCCGCCGCCCCCGCCGGACCCGAAGGACTACATAGCCGACGAGAAGAAGGACAAGGCCCCGGTCACCGTCGACGCCTTCTTCCCCGGCAAGAAGCTGACCATGGGCGACCGCGTCTACCTCAAGGGCGCCACCGCACGGACGGCGAACTGCGCCACGACCACGCAGGGCGCCCTCGGATCGGTCCTCACCGGCAACGGCTGCGACCAGGTCATCCGCGCCACGTACAGCAAGGACGGCGTCGCGGTCACCGTCGGGGTCGCCGTCTTCGGCACCGAGGCCGAGGCCAGGAAGGCCGCCCAGCAGGCCTCCGGCGGCATCGCCTCCCTCAGCGGGTCCGGTGTACCCACCTACTGCCGCGGCGGATCGGTCTGCCGTCGCACCGCCAACTCCTACGGGCGCTACGCCTATTTCACGGTCGGCGGCTTCACCAGCGGGAAGAACGTCACCACGGCGGACAAGAACGTCTACGCGGTCGGCAACGACCTGACCGACTTCACGTTCCGGCAGATCCGCCACCGCGGCGAGGTACAGGCCTCGGCCGCCGCGGGCGCTCCCGCCACCTGATCCGCGGCACGTCCCTCCTCTCACGCACCAGCCCTCTCCCTCCCCTCGACCGAGGACCCGCCGCCGTGCGTCTGACCGCCCTCTTCACCATCCCGCGCGTCCTGCGCCACAGCGACGCGATAGGCGCCGACCTCCCGCCGGACGACGCCGTGGTCCTCGACGCCCCCGACTCCACGCTGCGGGCGGCACTCGCCGCCGCCGCGGCGGGTGACCACGCCCCGGCCGCCGAGCTGCTCGCGGCCACCCGCAGGCACACCCAGTGGGAGCGCCGGGACACCTGCGTCTCCCGCCTCGCACGGGCCTCGCTGCACCACCCCGGCTGGCTGGACAGCTGGCTCGAGGAGTCCCCGGAGGACCCCGACGCCGTCCTGGTCAAGGCCGACCAGTACGTCAACCAGGCCTGGCAGATCCGCACGGGAGCCCGGGCCAAGCACGTCGAGGCCGACCAGTTCCGGGCGTTCCACGCGGTGCTGCGGGACTCGGTGCCGGTGATCTCGGCCGCCGCCGAGCTCAACCCCCACGATCCGGTCCCGTGGCGCATCGCGCTGACCCAGGCGCGGGGCATCCAGGCGCCGCGCGAGGTCTTCGACACCTACCTGGCCGAGGCGAACGCCCGCGATCCGCACCACGAGGGCTGCCACGTGCAGGCGCTCCAGTACCTCTGCGCCAAGTGGTACGGCTCGCACGAGGAGATGTTCGCCTTCGCCGAGCGGGCCGCCGACCAGGCACCACCCGGCTCCCGGCTCCACGCACTGCCGCTCCAGGCCGTCGTGGAGTACCTGATCGCCGACGAGGAGACACCCGGCTCCGACCCGTACACCTCGCGCGCCGAGGCGGCGGTGACCCGCGCGCAGGCGCTGTCCGACAGCTACGCCCCGGGGGACCGGGAGGCCGCGGGCTTCCGCAACCACCTGGCCCTCGTCCTGTGGTCCATGAACCGCTACGAGGAGGCCCTCACCGCGTTCCGCGGCATCGGTGTGCACGCCACGACGTTCCCCTGGACCTACTTCGGCGAGCCGCGCGCGGAGTTCCTGGAGGCCCGCTCCGACACCCGCGTCGAGCTGGCGATGCGGATCCCGTTCTTCCGCGCCTCCCCCGCGGCTCCGGCCGCCGGCGCACCCGACTGGGAACGCGAACTGGCACCCCGGTCGGTCGCCATCGCCTCCACCGGCCCGACCGAGGTGGCCCAGGCCGCCCTGATCTGCGGGCACAGTCTGCGGACGGCCCCGGCGGGCAGCCGGCACACGTACGTCGAGATCGTCCCGGACCCCGTGCGCGGCAAGCGCGCGGCCCTGCTCCCCGAGGACCCGCTCACCTCGGCGGCCGACAACTTCACCACGGCCGAGGACTGGCCCGCCCTGATCCTGCACCGCACCCCGGAGCGCAGCAGCTTCACCCTCGTCCACCGGGGCAGGAAGGTGGCGGACCACACCTGGGAGACCGCCGCCCCCGCCACCGACCACACCGAGGCCACCGCCACGGCGACCGCGCTCGCCCGGGTGTACGGGCTCACCGACGCCCGGCCCCTGGCTCACCTCCTGCGGGCCACCGGCGACCCCGCACGCCACCAGAGCGAGCTCGTCGCCGCCCTGGGCCTCCCGCCGCTGCCCGACGGCTACGGCGGCGAGCAGGAGATCCTCGCCGCGCTCCCGGGCGCCCGGGTACTCGCCCGACGCGGATTCCTCGCGGGCATGCGGGACACGATGACCACGAAGGACGGCGTCCACCCGGAGACCCCGCCCCCGGACGAACCGCACCCGGCCCGCTGGTGGCTGCTGCGCACCGCGGCCCTGCTGCTGTTCACCGCGGCGGCGGTCTACGCCTGGTGGACACCCGACATCGGGTGGTTCCGCTCCACCGTCTCCACCGCCGTGGCCCTGTACTTCGCGGGCAAGCTGATCCGCGCCCTGCGCCGCCGCCCGGTCAGCAGCAGCCCGCCCCGGGGAGCGTCCTGACGTTCCGGGCCTCCTGGGCGCGGGAGGCCAGCAACGCGTCGGCCGGGTAGGCCACTTCCTCCAGCGTCAGCCCGTGCGGACGCACCACGTGGACGCCTGGGTCCCGCACCTTCGCCGCCAGCACCTCGGCCGGCCAGCCCGCCGGGCGGCGCCCGTCCCCCACGAACAGGGCCGCCCCGATCAGGGCCCGCACCATGTTGTGGCAGAAGGCGTCGGCCTGGACGGTCGCCGTGAGCACCTCCGACTCCGCGTCCCGCACCCAGTGCAGCTTCTGGAGCGTCCGGATGGTCGTCGCGCCCTCACGCTTCTTGCAGTACGCGGCGAAGTCGTGCTCGCCGACCATCAGCGCGGCGGCCTCGTTCATCGCGTCCAGGTCCAGCGGCCGGTCGTGCCACAGCACATGGCCCCGCAGCAGCGGGTCCACCCCGCCGGGACGGTCGCCCACCCGGTACGCGTAGCGGCGCCACAGCGCGGAGAAGCGCGCGTTGAACCCCGCCGGGGCCTCCGCCGCCCGCCAGATCCGTACGTCCAGCGGCAGACGTCCCGCCATCCGCCGCAGCAGCTTCTCCTCGTGCTCGGCCCACACCTCCACCGGCAGATCGACGTGCGCCACCTGTCCACGGGCGTGCACGCCCGCGTCGGTACGCCCGGCGACCGTCAGGTCGTACGTCACCGACGACCGCGTCACGGTGCGCAGCGCGTCCTCGATCTCGCCCTGCACGGTGCGCCTGCTGGTCTGCTTCGCCCAGCCGGAGAAGTCCTTCCCGTCGTAGGAAAGGTCCAGTCGTACCCGTACGAAGCCGGGCTCTGCCTCGTCACTCACCCGAAGATCCTCTCGAAACCGAACGGGCCCGCACCGCCCCGAAGGGTGATGCGGGCCCGTACCTGGGTCTAGAACGCTCAGGCGTCCTTGGACTCCTCAGCGGCGGCGTCGGCCGGCTTGGCGTCCTCGACGGTCTCGGCCGGAGCCTCGTCCTTCTTGAGGGCGTCTTCCTTGACGGCGCGCTTCGTCGCGGCCTCGGCCTCACCGGTGGCCTGCTGGGCCACGGTCAGCGCCTCGACCAGCTCGATGACGGCCATCGGGGCGTTGTCGCCACGACGGTTGCCGATCTTGGTGATGCGGGTGTAACCACCGGGGCGGTTCTCGTACCGCGGGGCGATCTCGGTGAAGAGCGTGTGCACGATGCTCTTGTCCGTGATCGACTGCAGCACCAGGCGACGGTTGTGGATGTCGCCCTTCTTCGCCTTGGTGATGAAACGCTCGGCGACCGGACGCAGGCGGCGGGCCTTGGCCTCGGTCGTGGTGATGCGGCCGTGCTCGAACAGCGACTTCGCGAGGTTGATGAGAAGAAGCTTCTCGTGCGCAGCGCTGCCGCCCAGACGGGCACCCTTGGCGGGCTGAGGCATGGTGTTTCTCCTTGTGTGCTGCACCGGCCGTATCAGGTACCGGTGTCAGTTCCCGCGAGGCGGACGCCCCGCGGAAGTCCTTACGTGACCGGCGGGGGCACCTGGACGTCAGGCACCCCCGGCCGGGAGGCGGCTCAGTACTGCTCGGTCTCCACGAAACCGGCGTCCGCGTCGTCGTCGGCGCCGAAGGCGTCAGCGGCGGCGGTCGGGTCGAAGCCGGGAGGCGAGTCCTTGAGCGCCAGGCCCATACCGGCCAGCTTCGCCTTGACCTCGTCGATCGACTTCGCACCGAAGTTGCGGATGTCGAGCAGGTCCGCCTCGGAGCGGGCCACGAGCTCGCCCACCGAGTGGATGCCCTCGCGCTTGAGGCAGTTGTACGAACGGACCGTGAGCTCGAGCTCCTCGATCGGCAGAGCCAGATCGGCGGCGAGCGCGGCGTCCGTCGGGGACGGGCCCATGTCGATGCCCTCGGCGTCGATGTTGAGCTCGCGCGCCAGACCGAACAGCTCGACCAGGGTCTTACCGGCCGACGCCATGGCGTCACGGGGACGCATGGCCTGCTTGGTCTCGACGTCGACGATCAGCTTGTCGAAGTCGGTGCGCTGCTCGACACGGGTCGCCTCGACCTTGTACGTGACCTTGAGCACCGGCGAGTAGATGGAGTCGACCGGGATACGGCCGATCTCCTGGCCCACCTGCTTGTTCTGGACGGCGGAGACGTAGCCGCGACCGCGCTCGACGGTCAGCTCCATCTCCAGCTTGCCCTTGCCGTTCAGCGTGGCCAGGACCAGGTCCGGGTTGTGGACCTCGACACCGGCCGGCGGGGCGATGTCAGCAGCGGTGACCAGGCCGGGACCCTGCTTGCGCAGGTACATCACGACCGGCTCGTCGTGCTCCGAGGAGACGACCAGCTGCTTGATGTTGAGGATGAGGTCGGTCACGTCCTCCTTGACGCCCGGCACGGTGGTGAACTCGTGCAGGACACCGTCGATCCGGATGCTGGTGACAGCGGCACCGGGGATCGAGGAGAGGAGCGTGCGACGCAGGGAGTTGCCGAGGGTGTAACCGAAGCCCGGCTCCAGCGGCTCGATCACGAACCGGGAGCGGAACTCGTCGACGACCTCTTCGGTCAGCGACGGACGCTGAGCGATAAGCATGGTGCGAATCCTTCAGTCGTGGGCACCCACTATTTGATGCCCGACAGATGAAACAAGGGTACGGGCGGCACGCCCCGAAAGGGGGCATGCCGCCCGGACCCACGCTACTGACGCACGGCCGTCACCGGCCGGAGCGGATCAGACGCGGCGACGCTTCGGCGGACGGCAGCCGTTGTGCGGCGTCGGGGTGACGTCCTGGATCGAACCGACCTCGAGGCCCGTGGCCTGGAGGGAGCGGATCGCGGTCTCGCGGCCGGAGCCGGGACCCTTCACGAAGACGTCGACCTTGCGCATGCCGTGCTCCTGCGCGCGGCGGGCGGCCGACTCGGCGGCCATCTGCGCGGCGAAGGGGGTGGACTTGCGCGAGCCCTTGAAGCCGACGTGGCCGGCGGAGGCCCAGGAGATCACGTTGCCCGAGGGGTCCGTGATCGAGACGATGGTGTTGTTGAACGTGCTCTTGATGTGGGCGTGCCCGTGAGCGACGTTCTTCTTTTCCTTGCGACGCACCTTCTTGGCTGCGCCCTGACGACCCTTGGGGGGCATGTCTTGACTCCAGATGGAGAGGGGAGGTGATCGGTCCTACAGCGAAGACCGCTGGTTGCTGCGAACCCCCGGGTGCCCCGGAGACGCGCAGTGCGTCCGCTGAGGACTACTTCTTGCCCGGCTTCTTCTTACCGGCGATGGCGCGACGCGGGCCCTTGCGGGTACGCGCGTTCGTGCTGGTGCGCTGACCGTGGACGGGCAGGCCACGACGGTGGCGGATGCCCTGGTAGCAGCCGATCTCGACCTTGCGGCGGATGTCGGCCTGGATCTCGCGGCGAAGGTCACCCTCGGTGCGGAGGTTGGCGTCCACGTACTCGCGGATCTTGACCAGGTCCTCTTCGGCCAGGTCACGAACGCGGGTGTTCGGGTTCACGCCGGCGGCGGCGAGGATCTCCTTGGACCGGGTACGCCCGATGCCGAAGACGTAGGTGAGGGCAACCTCCACGCGCTTTTCGCGCGGGATGTCAACACCTGAAACGCGTGCCATTCAATGGCTCCAGTTGTTATTTCGGGGGTCTTCCACAGTGCCACTCCCGAACGCCGACCTCGTCCACAGGGGAAGAGGTGGTACGCCCGGGTCCCCGGCCCCCGCCGGAGGTGTCGTCAGCCGAAGCGTGGACGGGCTCTGCGTATGTACGTTTACGTGCGTCGCGCGAAGAGCTGCGAGATGCAGGTGGTCGTGCGTCAGCCCTGGCGCTGCTTGTGGCGCAGGTTGTCGCAGATGACCATGACCCGGCCGTGACGGCGGATCACCTTGCACTTGTCGCAGATCTTCTTGACGCTCGGCTTGACCTTCATGGGATGTCAGGTTCTCCGGGTCAGTGCCCACACCACGCCGAAGCGGGATGGCGGCAAGATCTACTTGTAGCGGTAGACGATCCGGCCACGCGTCAGGTCGTACGGAGACAGCTCCACGACGACCCGGTCATCCGGGAGGATACGGATGTAGTGCATCCGCATCTTGCCGCTGATGTGCGCGAGGACCTTGTGACCGTTCTGAAGTTCCACCTTGAACATGGCGTTCGGGAGGGACTCGATCACGGTGCCCTCAATTTCGATGGCACCTTGCTTCTTGGCCACGCTTCGCCCTTCGAATCGGCTACCTTGATCGACTCACGTCACCGCATGTGGACACAGGGATGCACGAGAGCCGACGAGTCAGTCTACGTCAGCGGACTCCAAAAGACGAATCCGTCAAGTTTGCCCACTTCCCCTGATCCTTAGACACGGATCGGGCGGGCAGTCGTCGTGCCGGGCTCGGCCCAGCGGGTCGTGCCGGCTCAGCCCAGCGAGTCGTGCCGGCTCAGCCCAGCGGGTCCGGTGCCGCCTCGATCCCGTACTGGGCGAGCTTCGCCCGGCCGCAGTCGGGGGCGGTCAGGACGAGCGGGCCCTGCTCGGTCAGCGCGATGGAGTGCTCCCAGTGCGAGGACCAGGTGCCGTCGGTCGTGAGGACCGTCCACTCGTCGGCCAGCACCTTCGTCTGCGGCGTCCCGAGCGAGACCATCGGCTCGATGGCCAGGCAGACCCCGGGGACCAGCTTGATGCCCTTGCCCCGCTTGCGGGAGACGTAGTTCAGCAGGTGCGGGTCCATGTGCATCTCGGTGCCGATGCCGTGGCCGCCGTAGTCCTCGATGATCCCGTACTTGCCGGTGGCCGGGCGGGGCTGGCGGCGGATGTAGGACTCGATGGCCTTGGAGATGTCGACGAGCCGGTTGTTCACCTTCATCGCGGCGATCCCGGCCCACATGGACTCCTCGGTCACCCGGGAGAGCTCGACGACCTCCGGAGCGTGACCGGTGCCCACGAACGCGGTGTACGCCGCGTCGCCGTGCCAGCCGTCCACGATCGCGCCGGCGTCGATCGAGATGATGTCGCCGTCCTTGAGGACGGTCTTCTCGTCCGGGATGCCGTGCACGACGACGTCGTTGACCGAGGTGCAGATCGTGGCGGGGAAACCGCCGTACCCCAGGAAGTTCGACTTCGCGCCGTGATCGGCGATCACCTTGCGTGCGACCTCGTCCAGGTCCTTCGTCGTCGCCCCGGGGACGGCCGCCTCGCGCGTGGCAGCGTGAATGGCTGCGACCACGAGGCCCGCCTCACGCATCTTCGCGATCTGCTCGGGGGTCTTGATCTGCACCATCGCTCGGCGCCTTTCTGGGTACGGAGGAAAAGGTCGAAGCCGTACTCCACGATACGGCCGCAAACAGTCGGCCGCGGCGCCCGAGGGCGCCGCCGCCGGCGGGTGGGGTGTTTAGGGGGTTTGGTGAGCCCCCGGGCGGCATTTGGGCCGCCCAAGCCCCCGCCGTGACCCCGCGGTACGTGGCGAGCGCCGGGCAACTCACCA